>JHXJ01000056.1 GCA_000621765.1 Ruminococcaceae bacterium AB4001 | reverse complement strand
ATTGGCACAGGCAAATAGCGAGTCTTGGATTCGAAGAATCTTCTCATTCAAAGAATGTGTTTTGGATAATTAGACGTAAAAGAAGAAGAACCATAGCTTTAAATCAGCAGAGATGCTGAGTTAAAAGAATAGGTCAAGTTACTAAGAGCGCAGGGCGAATGCCTTGGCACCGGTCGTCGATGAAGGACGTGACAAGCTGCGATAAGCTGCGGGGAGTGGCACATACACTTAGATCCGCAGATTTCCGAATGGGGGAACCCGGATACGTTAAACGCGTATTCAGCGTAAAGTGAATCCATAGCTTTACGTGGAGAGACGAGGTGAACTGAAACATCTCAGTAGCCTCAGGAAGAGAAATCAAACGAGATTCCGTAAGTAGTGGCGAGCGAAAGCGGAACAGGCCAAACCGGAAGACTTCGGTCTTCCGGGGTTGCGGACTCCATACGTTATCGAAAGTCTAGCAGAAGAGAGTCAGGAAAGGCTCCGCCACAGAGGGTAAAGGCCCCGTATGCGAAAGACGGAAGAGACAGGAGTATCCAGAGTACCACGAGACACGAGGAACCTTGTGGGAAGCCGGGGGGACCACCCTCCAAGCCTAAATACGAGCCGGTGACCGATAGTGAAGAAGTACCGTGAGGGAAAGGTGAAAAGAACCCCGGGAGGGGAGTGAAAGAGAACCTGAAACCCTGTGTTTACAAGCAGTCGGAGAGCGTTAATGCTCGACGGCGTACTTTTTGTAGAACGGTCCGACGAGTTATGGCTGCAAGCGAGGTTAAGTACCAGAAAGTACGGAGCCGAAGGGAAACCGAGTCTGAAGTGGGCGTTAAGTTTGCGGTTATAGACCCGAAACCGAGTGACCTATCCATGAGCAGGTTGAAAGTAAGGTAAAGCTTACTGGAGGACCGAACCGGTGTAAGTTGAAAATTGCTCGGATGACTTGTGGATAGCGGAGAAATTCCAATCGAACTCGGAGATAGCTGGTTCTCCTCGAAATAGCTTTAGGGCTAGCCTTGCATATGTCTGCCGGAGGTAGAGCACTGAATTGGCTAGGGGGCTGCACAGCCTACCGAACCTTATCAAACTTCGAATGCCGGACAGATCAGAGTGCAGGAGTCAGACAGCGACAGATAAATGCCATTGTCAAAAGGGAAACAGCCCAGATCGCCAGCTAAGGCCCCAAAATTACGGTTAAGTGGTAAAGGATGTGGATTTGCTAAGACAGCTAGGATGTTGGCTCAGAAGCAGCCACTCATTCAAAGAGTGCGTAATAGCTCACTAGTCGAGTGAGTCTGCGCCGAAAATCACCGGGGCTCAAACCGTATGCCGAAGCTGCGGGCGCG
>JHXJ01000054.1 GCA_000621765.1 Ruminococcaceae bacterium AB4001 | reverse complement strand
AGTTAGTATCTACTCTGTCTCACTGTTGTACTTGAATAATACAACCGTGATAGCTTTCACATCGCCCCTGTTTTACTTTTTATCATGCCTCCTTATATGAACCGATATTCTGTTTGTATAATGAAAGTGTCAAAAATGCAACTGCCGGTTGGTTTTATAATCCAATGGTTAAGATATACTGATTTCGGAGGTGAGAGTCATGGTCTTTTCCGAGAAACTCCAGATATTAAGAAAGAATAAGGGATTTACGCAGGAGGCGCTCAGCGAAAAGCTCGGCGTATCAAGACAGGCCGTTGCCAAGTGGGAAGCAGGGCAGGTCTATCCTGATATCTTCAACCTCATAAGAATCAGCGAACTCCTGAACGTCAGTGTCGATTATCTGGTAAAGGATCAGGAGTGTGCAGTAAACATTCGTAATAACGGTGATACCGATTTGGAAGAGCTGATAGCTTTCAGGCTTGAGGCGAATGTAAATACATATGCTGCATTCATGAATGAGACCGAATCTTCGAGACCCGCATCTCACGATTTCCGCTACGAAAAGGGTAACTATATGTACCACGACACATATGTCGGCGGCGAAAAGTTTGCCGGAGAAGAAGCGGTCTGGAAAAATGGAACGGCAGTCTACGCCATGAATTATATGGGAAGGGTACTGGGCGACGGCTTCAGCGGTAATTTTCTTAAGGAAGCATTGAGAGCAGCTGACAGGAAGATGCCTTACAGGGGGCCTGAGATATATCAGTCAGGAGAATATACTTACCGCTGTAATGTAACCGGTGATTTTACCTGGTTTCAGGGTTACGAAGAGATATACTTTAATGATATAAAGGTGTATGAATGTGTTTTCCACGGGGGAACAGTCAACTGAATAAGAATAAGAGGTAAGGATTTATGAAGACTGCGATCGTTTACTATTCGCTTCAGGGCAATATCAGATATGTCGCCGGGAAGGTTTCTTCTGAGACAGGCGCAGATCTTATCGAACTTATTCCGGTCAAGGCATACCCTGATAAGGGCATGATCAAGTTCATCTGGGGCGGCTCGGCCGTGACCTTCAAGAAAAAGCCGGATCTTATGCCGTACAGTTTTAATGCGGACGATTACGATCTCGTGGTCCTTGCAACTCCAGTCTGGGCAAGCAGTTTCACGCCTCCTTTAAGAACATTCCTTGAAGATAATGATCTGTCGGGCAAGAAGATCGCTGTCATTGCCACATCTGCCGGCGGAGATTCGTCAAAGTGCATTGAAGCACTTAAGGCGGCTGCAAAGGCTGAATCTTTGGTCGCAACATTAAGTCTTGTTGACCCCAAGGATAAGCCGTCTGAAGAAAACGACAGGAAGATCGCAGAGTTCATTAAGGCAATAAGCTGAGCCCTGACCAGCCAACGTTGTCCTGCCTGCAGAGGGTGAATCATGCCCATATCAGCTTGTAAACAATGAATATTACTTATAATATTGTTTGGCAGTTTTAAGGACTTGATAAAAAAACTTTCAAAACACTAAAAAAAGTCCTTGACAGAATAGGTCTGCCGAATTAGAATAATCAAGCACTTTGACGGAGGCACACAAAAAGCGTGCGGGAAAATCAAAGGAAAAGCGCGGATCTTGAAAATTGAATAGAATGCAAAACTTGAAGTAAAACGGACCTTTTTCAATTCTAAGAATTGAG
>JHXJ01000052.1 GCA_000621765.1 Ruminococcaceae bacterium AB4001 | reverse complement strand
AAAAACAAACAAACGTTCTGTCAATATAATAGAACCAGAACGAATGTTTGTCAACTATAAATTTGAAAAGAGCCATCGATCATTAAATATTCCTCTTTTCACAGCTGCTAACGAAGCTGACAGTTCATTATACTTCTCTGAACTTCTCAAGTCTTATCAGATGTTCTTCGTCAGGCGTCGTTATCCCGTTCTTATACTGGTAACCCATCTTAAGATAGAAAGGAATGCCGGTGATCGATGCGGGTATCTCTATTCTCTTTGCGCGCAGGAAAAACTCATCCTTCTCGAGTGTCTCGATTATCGCGCGGCCCACGCCTTTTCCCTGATACTCGGGAAGCACGAAGATCGTGAAAAGGCTGCTCTCATCTTCCTTGCCCCAATAAGGACCGATCGCTCCGCAGCCGATAATCTTCTCTCCGTCGAGAACCACATAGAAATGCGTCCAGGAAGCCATTCCCTGAACGTTTTCCGGAGTCTCGGATTTGATCAGTTCATCCATAAGTTCAGCCGGATAATCTTTTGTATTCGATATTCTTATGGTCTCACGGATTACCTCCGAGACCTCTACTGCATCTTCATCTTTGAATCTTCTAATTTCCATTTGTGTTCTCCAATCATTCCTTGCAGATTACTTTCCAGCCTTTATGGGAATATTCTATTCCTTTGCCGGCATGGGTCTCAGCCATATTTTCGCGTGCTCCTTTGCACTTTGTTCCAAAATCTTTTCCGCTATCTCATGAAGAGTGCAACGAGGATAACCGGAATGTCGATAGTTGCACTGATCAGATTCGCGATTATGGCATAGAAGATGTTTCTCTTTACTGAAACGCTGCCGTCTTTTCTTATGAGTTTTTTGCTGTACAGTACCGCTTCGATAACGGCGATCAGCACCTCAACAATTATCCATATGAAAAAATACATCTTCCATAAAGGTTCTATGAGCCTGCATGTGCAATTGAAACCGAACAGCAGGACCTGCGTAATGAGATTAACAATAAGGAATCTCGGAAGGTTCTTTTTCCTGAACAGGCCGAAGCAGAGAAGCACAAGGCCTTCAACGACTAGTGTTATTCCACAATAAAAGAACGACTCGACAGCCAGTTTCAACAGCGTGTTTTTCTCGAAGTTCACTTCCTTAAGCGTGTTGGCCGAATAATCGTATTCACACTCGGAGTAGAATGCCCTGGCTGTGATCTCGTTACTGACGGAAACTTCTCCGCTTTGAGTAACGACCATAACCTTGAAAGTGGAAGGAACCATATATCCGAAACTTAACTTACCTTCATCTTCTATCTGGTCAGAGGCCGTGATCGAACTGTAACTGCCGGCGTAGTAAAACAATACATAACCGTCTTCTTCGTACTCATAGAAAATCTCTCTTACCCATGCGGCCTCATCCGGAATACGGGTGTTACGGTCTCTATCCATATCAAGGTGGTAGCTTCCCGGCATAAGCAGGGCTGCATAATAAGGCTCTGACGGAGGATTTACAAATTCTATGTCGATCGACCTCTTCGGACCCGTATCGGCAAGGACCGTTCCGGTAAAAAGGATCACACAAAACATGGCGATCAAAGGCAGGTAAGAAACTTTACCCATATGCTTCTTCAGAGTAATTGTCCGGTACATATTTTCCCTGCTCCCCCATAAGAAAAGTAACCGCCCGGAGATCAATTCACCGGACGGTTACATTATAACTTCAGTTTATCGGACGGCTGTTATGAAATGACCTTCGTCAAGTAGTATTTTTTCTTCATATCAATACCTTTCATCTAACAACATTTGGAAAGAGCCAATATAACAGTCTCCG
>JHXJ01000051.1 GCA_000621765.1 Ruminococcaceae bacterium AB4001 | reverse complement strand
AGACTTCCTTTAACTCTGACATCGTACGGGCTCCTTTCAAAAACAAACAAACGTTCTGTCAATATAATAGAACCAGAACGAATGTTTGTCAACTGCGAAATTGAAAAGAGCCAACTCTATTACCCGATAAGATCAGCAGCAGGTGCATGACCGTAGTAGATTTTCCGGGGATGGAGGGATAGGAGTTCATTCCATGTCGTCCCGATCTGTGTTCCGCGGTGAAGCTCTAATTCGTACAAAGGATTAAGGTCGCCGACGAAGAGTTCGCCCGTGTCGAGCATCAGGCTGATGCTGTCATCAGAATGACCGGGCGTCGGGTAGATGGCACCGTCTATGCCAAGTTCTTTAAGGAAAGCGCGGCTCTCTTCTATATTGAAGAACCTCACGTCCTCATCCTTTATGGGAGTGAAATCCGCCTTCCTGTCCTTTGCAAATATACTGTCAGACGAGTGAAGATATTCCTTCTGGATGTCTGCAGCACAGATCACAGGCCCCATGTCTGCAATCTCCTGTGCGATTCCCATGTGATCCGGATGGTAGTGGGAGATTAAGATATAAGTTATGTCCTGGACTTTTTCCTGTGCTTCGCCCATTGCCTGGCAGAAGGCTTGCAGGGTTCCTGCCCAGCCGGTATCGAAGAGCAGCGTGCCTTTCGTGCCCTTGATGAGATAAGTATTCGTTGCGCCGTATTTTATTTCCCTGATCATGTCCGTGCATCCGGTAATGTTTTATCGGAATATATTATACAGATTTGTTCGGCAGAGGTTTTGTGATACTATCTTCTCCTGAATAGATCATGGCTGAAGGATAGAGTGTAAATTGGGCAAGTCAAAGAAGAACACCGAGAAATCAATGCCTTTAGGAATAAAGTTTTTACTTATTCTGCTTCTTTCCGGTTCCTGGGTAGCGACTGGCATCTGCATAGGGTATGCGGTTAAAGACTCATTCTCGCTGGCGCTTATGGTGCCGGCTGCCGTTATCGCATTTATAACGTATCTGTTCCTTCTGAAAGATTATAAGACTAAAAAGAAAGACAAGACGGCGAAGTGGTATGTCGATAAATTCATCGTTGGGCTTCTTCCGGTATTTGTCATAGCGGCGATCACCATTATCGTAATAGGATACGATGAGGATGAGACTCTCATGTATCTGGGCTTTCTGATGTTCCCGGTGATGAGCATCCTGATCGCGCCCAATGCTGCACTTTATGCGATAAAAGACATGAAGGACTGGAAGAGGATCTTATATGGCAATGGAAACCTTGAGAGCTTTAAGGATAACAAGGATTTCTATTGGGTAAAGGCGCCGGTATCTTTTGAGAAGCGGATCTATCTTGCGGTAATCAAAGAACAGATCCTGAATATTTTCACTGTAATCACGTTCATGGTCATCGTTTCTGTAGTCGGCCTGATATCGATACTTACTTACGATTCACACAGTGTCTCACCCGGAGATATATTTGGAGCGATTTTTTACGTTAGAGTGAGAAGAGGTGCGGGCGTAATGGCTTTCATCCTGCTTCTTATCGTGGTTTTCGGGTTCCCGCTTTTCGTCTACTACATAACGAATGCGATATACAAATTGAGGATCGTGGCTGGGCATAAATATATGGCCTATCATGCGGTCGTCAGATACGTGCATACTTATAGGGTGAGGATAGACAGCGACAAAAGGCATTATGAATACAAATTCGGCACTCTTGTCGGCATGAGAGAAAGTAAGGTCGATAACACGCCGGCGATACTGATCTTTATTCCGGATGATGTCCTGATATTTCCCGATGAGGTTGTGAAACCCAAAGAAAAATAGATGGGGAGTATAATACTATTAAATATATCGTGACGCATTATTTATGGGGAGTATTTAAATGAAGGACAATAAGTCAGCATATAATTCGAGTGGCTCTTTTCAAATTTATAGTTGACAAACGTATGTTCTAGTTATAAGATATG
>JHXJ01000050.1 GCA_000621765.1 Ruminococcaceae bacterium AB4001 | reverse complement strand
ATTTCTTGCTACGCATGCAATTAACTGATATCCTACGGCTATCAGTTAATTTCTTGCTACGCAAGCAATTAATGATTCTTAAAACTATAAGGGGGCATGTTATGAAGAAAAAATGTCTTTCATTATTGTTAATTATTTCTGTTTTCATTGTCTTTTTTACTGGATGTTCTAAAGAAACTGGATTTTCAACTTCTGATATCATTAGAATAATTGAACAGTATGGTATAAAAGAAACCAGAAATATCGAAGAAGTTAAGTTTAACCGTAAACCTGGCTCAGGTTATTATGTTTCAAAGAATCGCTCAGAAGCTCAGAATCTATATACTGACATTTGTGATAGTTATTCTTTTGATTCTTACAAGACGTTTGTTGTAAACGAAATAGTATATGGTTCCATTGTTGAAGACATAACTGAAGATTTACCTAGTTCATCGTTTATCTATATTGTTTTTAAGAATAAAGATGATGCACGCAAGTTTTATGAAGGCGAGAAGGAAATAGAAGATTACCCTGGAGTTGACAAAATTCATGAAGAGAACAATGGTTTTCTATATACAATATATACCGAAAACAATAGCGATGGAACTATTGAAACAGGTGGTTTGTATCTTCAGGATAATAAAGTCTTTTTAGTAAATTGCCAAAACGCCGTAAGAGATTATAAGACCGGATTCGCAAATTACATTATCTTTGAAATTGGAGATATTATAGCTGGCCGCAAAACTACATCGTAATGACTAAAAACACAGCCCGGCAGCTTTGACTGCCGGACCGTGACATTGGACTGAACCAATTAATACTATACCTAATACGGACATTAAAGCACCCTTGATTCAGGCATACTTTTGCCAGCATACTAATGTCAAATGGTACGGATTCAAGAACAGCAGCAGCTCATCTCGGGCAGAGTTCACCGTCATTGGTCATGAATGTATATGCGAATCCGCAGGAGGAAGCAAAAACGAGGGCTATTAAAAGGCTTAACGGACTGTACAATGGCGATCCAAGTTAGCTTAAATTGATTTATATTTGTCGAACATTGAGTTAAAAAGATATAATATTTTACACGATAATATAATGACTTAAAGCCAGCAAACACAATATATTTAGGCGCTTCAGTGAATTAGTAAGAATTTATAAAACCTCAAAGACGACATTTGTAATCAGCAGGTCGTGGGTTCGAGTCCCACAAATGGCTCCATAAGATAAAGCCCTTGATTCCGTGAGGTTTCAAGGGTTTTTCTTTTGCCTGAAAAACTCATACATGCTCGAAAATGCAAAAAGTGCAGCAAGACGGAAAAATGATGATATGGTCATGCTATAATACTCATGATCAAGGTTTTGCCTTGGAGTGGGAAATTTTAATCCGGAACGGATTTTGGGGATAAGGATATATGGAAAAGTAAGAAGTATAACTTTCTATATCCATTAAATTTGTATTATTTTATCTCGAATGACAGGACAAGAATTCTGCATCCATACTCAAGTTCATATATACGGGATTGATGAAACGGAACAATTGATCAACAGGGCAAGAAACAGCGGGGATTGGATTATGGAACAGAACACGGATATCAAACGGGAAATAACAAGCCATTATCAAGAAGTGAGATTATCAGAATCTGAATTCAAAAACGCGCGTGAATTGGACAGCAGCGAACTAAAGAGTATCCGTGATGAGTATTTTAAGAGGACTTTCGTCTACCCTTTAATTGGTATTATTTTTGCGGTAGTGGTTGCAGTGCTTTGGTTTGCAGGTTTCATCGAGAAGTTGTATGTGTTTTCTGATGTTATTACGACTGTGATAATGCTTCTGGCAGCGTCTATTATAGGAATGAGTGCCTTTTGGACTGTTCGCTGCATAAACTCTTTGGTCTTTGTTTCAAAGATCAATCAGCAGGATTTTTACTGGCACGTAGGATATATTACGCGCAGGAAGAGTTTGTGGATTATTAGATTCCTCTGTAGGGAATCTTACTACTTAATTGATGATAAATACTGCAGCAGAACCGTTTTTGATCCAATTGAATACGGCGCTCTGTTAGAGCCAGTTGCGTCGGTCAGGATTGAGCCACCGAAATCGGTGAGGCAGAGCCACTAAAATCGCGAAATATTGTG
>JHXJ01000049.1 GCA_000621765.1 Ruminococcaceae bacterium AB4001 | reverse complement strand
ATGGCTGCGGAACGAGTTCTTCTTGACCCGCACCAAGATAATAAAAGGGCTATAAGGGCATACGAGAAAGCCGGATTTAAAATCATTAAATCACTTCCAAAACATGAGATGTTTGAGGGAGAAAAAGTAGATTGCTGGCTGATGGAATTAGCACTGTAGATTCCGGTTTTCACATAAGGTGAGTTTTTTAGGAGAGAAAATATGCTGTTTATTCGTATGGTAAGATTATCCTGAAGGATCTAAGGAACGAATAATCCCTAGAGCGGATATTTTTCATTATGTATGAGTAGGATCAAACAATAGGATGAAAAAGAAAACAAATAAAACAATCCTGGTTGTTATCTCCATCGTTGCACTGATCATTATCGGTTGTATTATCGTCTTTTTGCAACCCTCTTGGCATGTGCTTCCTATCGACAGGATTACCGGAATATACACGAGTGCAACTCTCAAACCCGGATGTACTATTACCCACGGGAAACCCTTTCTGGCTTATCCTGACAGCGTCCCAAAACACAATCAACCATCAGAGATTCCAACTGAGGATGAAGATCCGGTTCTGTCAGTTTCTGACATTCGAATAATCGACGTATACGGGTTTAATTGCTCGATAATCTTCATATACAATGAAGATCAGCAATTATATGTAGTCGAGGACTACCCGCTCTCGAATCTGGATTATGATGTGATTGAAGTCTTAGGCGCCAACGACGGAATCAAAACTGATTTAAAAGGAACGGGTTATACTCTTCGCGGAGCACCTTCTCAACATTTGCCCCGCATATTAGTAATCATTATTCCGGTTATATTGATTGTCGCAGCTGTATTGCTGGGAATAAGAAGGGCAAAGGAAAAGTATAAAAAAGTGAAAGAACAGGGTTGGTGATTAAGGCAAACACAGCAAAAAGCCCTAATGGTAATCAAACGAAGTAAGTTTGATATAAATTAGAGTATGGATCGATTATACGAATTATTGTTTTTCGCTTTTGCTGTTTGGCCTGAGCCTTATGCTGATCATCCTTGGCAGGAAAGTGTTGTCGCTAAATAGAGAGGTTACCTATTTCTATTATTTTCTTACCGTTGTATGGTTGTTCAGAGCGTGTCTGGCAAGTTTTATTGAGCCGTGGCCGTTACAACCGGTACCTGCAGCAGCCATCGGACAGCTTATCGCATCGGATACGCTGGCAGTTATGATGGCAATAGTCTCCGTATTCTTAATGAGAGAAAACAGAAAACGATAATCGCAATATAGCTTCCATTCATGATGTATAATAATGGTCGACAAGGTTTAATATCTTTGTCGCTCATTTTTTAATATATGTAGGATCAATGTATAGATTAATACTTTCTGATTTAGACTATACCCTGCTCAGATCTGATGGGAGCATATCAGATCATACTCTTGATGTGTTGAAGCGTTGCAGGGACAATGGGGTTCTTTTTGCGATTGCCACAGCCAGATATTGGATCGGTGCTGAACGGTATATCGAACTTCTTAAACCTGATTTTGAGATTACTGCGGATGGTACTCTCATTCATTCTGGTGACAAGTGCATCTACAGTTCGGAATTCACGACGGAAGATACGAACAGGATCGTAAAGGCACTGCTTAAGAAAAAGCCTGATGCTGAGATAACTGTTGCAGTTGGAAAGAAGGTATATTGGAACAGCAAGCATATTGCCGAATCAGAAAAACTCCATAAGGCTATCTATATGGAATATGATAAACCTCTTGATTGCTGGGCTAACAAGATCGTAGCCGAACTTCCTGATGAGGCCATTGCCAGGCAGATAGCAGATGAGATCGGTTGTAAGCTTCAATGCTACAGGGGAGAGAAGTGGTATGCATTTCTCCCGAAAAATTCCGGAAAGATCGAAGCTATCAAAGCCATGTCAGCCATCAGCGGAATAGACCTTAGGGATATGGTTGCTTTTGGTGACGATAAGAATGATATAGATATGCTGAAGATCTGCGGAAGGGGAATAGCAGTTTCTAATGCTATAAAAGTTGTTCTTGAACAGGCTGATGAAGTAACATCATCGAACGACGAAGACGGCGTCGCCAAATGGATAGAGATGAATATCAATTAGCTGCTTGTCTTGTCGGAATAATTTATGCAATACGGACGTTGATAAAGAAAGCATTATCCTCCAGGATACTCTTAATAAGATTGATGGCGGTGTTTAGGGTATAATCGATAATATTTTAATATGGGATACTGGGATATAAATGGAAAACGATAAAATAGAAGCATTTATCAGAAAACAAAAAGTAGCATTTATCTGTTCTGTTGACGAAGATGGATTTCCAAATGTTTAGCCAACTCTAAATAACTATTGTTTAGGTAATAGATTCTTTAAACAGATTGCGTAGATAATAAACGATTCCATTTGCGGATTGAATAGTAGCAATCATTAATTCGTCCGTGTCAATAGTTGAAAAGTTTATGTCATGTCCGCTATGACGGATAAGCTGCGTCAAGAAAACTCTTTGGGTTCTTCCATTTCCCTCTCTAAAAGGGTGAAGCATATTAGTCCTACAATAAAAATCGACGATGGAATCTATATAGCGATCATTATCGTATCCGATATAGCAGTTATTTTTCTGAAGTCCCGTAAATATTCTATCCGCAAGTGGTTCGATAGATTCAGGCAAAGTGAAAACAGTGCCTTTCTTAGAAATAGAAGCTGTTCGTACTTTGCCAGCCCAATCATAAAGATCTTCAAAGATATATTTATGTATAGCTTTATAATGATCGAACCCAAAATCGCCAACGATAGGGCTTATCTCTAATTCTTGGCATTTTGCAGTTGTGATAAGGGTTTCCATTTGTGAGAGTTTTTTCTCGTCTTTAATACCGAACTTGTTAATCAAACAAGTCGTACCCTCATAACAATCAGCTGAAATCGGATCAATACTATATGCCATTAATCTTGTGTATTAACAAGCTCAAGTGCTTTAGTCAGAAATTCATTCCATGTGATTTCATTATTGGAATATTGGCGACACAACTCATAACCTTCATCACTAAGATAAAGGCCTTCCATTTCTACGGACGCGATTGCATTAGCTAGAGCCAAATCGTTTGACATAAGCACCTCCTGATACCGAGATTATATCACACAAGCGATAGGTTCATTTATATATTAATAAGACTGTGCAAATTCCGCTTAAATAGTACACCAATTCCAGTTGAGCGG
>JHXJ01000048.1 GCA_000621765.1 Ruminococcaceae bacterium AB4001 | reverse complement strand
AGATAAACTTACGGCAAAAAGGAACCGCAAGATAAAAGACTATATGCACAAGGCAAGCAGGAAGCTAGTTAACCTGGCAGTCTCTTCGAATGTAGGGCTCATAGTTATAGGAGCCAATCAGGGATGGAAACAAAAAGTACACATGGGAAACGTAACAAACCAGAACTTTGTATCCATACCGTATAAGACGCTTATGGACATGATCGCATACAAAGCAAGACTTGAAGGCATTGAGGTAAAGACAGTACGAGAAAGCTACACGAGCGGAACGAGTTATCTTGACGGAGAAAAGCCCACGAGAGAATACTACGACAAAGAACGAAGAGAGGAACGCGGTCTGTTCAGGAGCAACAACGGGATACTGATAAACGCAGACATAAATGCTGCATATCAGATGATTAAACTGGGTTGTACAAGAGCAATTCCAATCAAGACAGACTAACTATTAAAAGTCAATAAGAAAAATGTAGCGTAAACGCTAGTTACATCGAACCTTGATAATTGCATAACGAATCAAGCCCCCACGAGGTGCTTGGAAAAACAAGTAATATTAATCAGATGTGGTTTATGCTTGTGAAATTAACTCCTTGTTTGTTTTTACGAGATGGAACATAACTCTCGTCAGTTTCTTGGCAGCATGCGAGACGGCAACGTTATAAGGCTTTCCTTCTGCCCGTTTCTTGTGCAGGTAAGTTCTGAATGTCGGATCCCAATGGCATACGTATTTGGCTGCATTGAAGATAGCATAACGAAGATATTTAGAACCCCGTTTTACCATCTTGGAATGTGTAGAAGTCAGTTGTCCTGACTGGTATACCGACGGGTCCAATCCGGCGAATGCGAGGACTTGTTCCGCGCGTTCAAAGTCCTGAAAGTTGTTTGTTTCTGCCAGGATTACGGCGGCCATGCGATTGGCAATGCCGGGAATGGAAGTAATTGGGCTTTCAATCTCATCCATATGCTTGTTGATTTCTTCTTCAACGGTTTCAATCTGCTGAAGATAGATTTGGATGAGGTCAATTGTCTGCTTAAGCTCCAGTTCCTTGACGGTACTCTTTATGCCAATAGATTTTCTGGCAGCATCTCTTATCTCAATAGCTTTATCTCGACCATAGCGTCCTTTGGATGCAGAAGAGAGTAAAGATGTGAGATGAGTGAGGTTGCAGTTGGCTATCTTATCTGCTGAAGGACATTCTGAAAGCAGGGTATATACAGAGGACATGTGCAGAGTCGGGACAAGATTTTTAATTTCAGGAAAGAGAATCTGACAAAGCCTGACGAGTGAGATCTTGTGACGGCTACAGTCTGAAACAAGTGCTGAACGATAACGAGTTAGTGATTTCAATTCGGCAAGATGGTAAGATTGTTGCGAGTAGGACTTGAGATCTTCAGTTCTCAGCATAGTCGCAATGGTATGCGCATCGACGTGATCCGTTTTCGTCTTTCTAAGGCTTAGACCTTTTCTGAAAAGATTAGTATGTAACGGATTGAACAATACGGGGTCGTAGCCAGAATTGTTCAAGAAAGCCAGAATATTATCGCTGTAGTGACCGGTAGCTTCCAGTCCTACTTTTATCTTCTTGGGATTCTTGGAACAGGCTTGGAGAACCTTCTTAAGAGTTTTAAATCCGTCTCGGCTGTTCTCAAAGGTAAAGACTTCAAAGACAATATTACCGCCAGAATCCAAGACAACACAATCGTGTTTATCCATTGCCACATCAATTCCTGCGTAAAACATAGCAGAACCTCCAAATGAATATTTGACACTGCTTTGGTCCACAGACTCGTTTGTTCTTACGTAACCTCGCGCTATATGAAACGTCATGCGTTATCTAACTAATTACCGTTAAAACAAACAGCTGTGGTTATTGCCTGTCTAAAAACGTCAAAGCGTTAGGAGAACAAGACTAATCCACAGCGTCTGTTAGAAATTATAAGACCTTGATGAGGGTCTATAAAAACTACAAATTAATAATACGAGGAAAATAATTCAATACCTAGCAGAATTCAAGGAGGAAGCAAAATGAAAGAACTGATCATTCCATCAAAACTGAACGAGGGCGATACCGTAGCTTTCATATCGATCTCGGGCGGCCGTGCCGGTGATGAAGATATGCTTCCAAGATACCTGTTGGGTAAAAGAAGATTCGAAAGGATCTTTAATGTAAAGGTGGTTGAAACTCCTCATGCGCTTAAGGGAAGCAGTTACCTTTATGAGCATCCCGAGAAAAGAGCCGAAGACCTGATGTGGGCTTTGAAGGATGATTCGATCAAGGGGATCATATGCAATCAGGGCGGAGATGATTCCTACCGTGTTCTTCCGTATATCGATCCGAAGGTCATTCATGATAATCCCAAAGTATTTATGGGCTTTTCCGATATTGCCACATGGATGGCTGTGTTTACATATGCTGGAGTCCGTGCTTATTACGGTCCTACAGTCCTTACACCGCTCGCACAGCCAGGAAAACTTGATGAGTACACCGAAAATGCGATCAGGCGGACACTGTTTTCGACTGAGGTAATAGGCGAGATCAAACCGGCAGAAAAGACAACGCCCATTGATTGGACTACCACATACAAGATCGATGGAGTGCAGTATGAACGCTTTCCTGATAATGATGAGATCGAAGATTTAAGAGATCCGATTCCCTGGACAAAAGGATCCGGCTACAAGGTATTGCAGGGGACTGGAAAAGTCAGAGGTCATGTTATCCCTGTTTGTGGAGGACCTCTCTGGCAGATAATGGGAACGAAGTTTTTCCCGGGTCCTGATGTTTGGGAAGATTCCATTATTGCGCTGGAACACTGTAACATCTATGACAGTAAACTGGCCGGATTACATGAGCTTCGTGCATTTGCTGCGGCCGGAGTGTTTGATAAAGCCAAAGCCGTGATCACAGGTCCGATGGATGATGACAGCAGGGAAACGATACTGAAGGTTATATGTAAGGAAGTAAACAGACCGGATATGGTTATATTGGAAAATGTAGATTACATTCACAGAACACCTATGACCGTACTGCCTGTCGGCGCTCTGATGGAGATAGACTGTGATGCTCCGGAAATAGAAATACTCGAATCCGGGGTGGTCAGTTAAATCGGCAGGAAATTTAACGAGGCGGAGAATAGGATGGAAGATTATATTGAGGCTCACAAGTTTAGTAATAATCACATGGAGCAGCTTAAGAAAGATAAGCTATGTGGTTGTTTTAATTGTCTGAGAATCTACTCTCCGTCTGAAATTGAAGAATGGTTAGTATCTGAAGATGAGAATAACCTGTGTGACCGGTATGGAACTGCAATCTGTCCATACTGTTTTATAGACTCTGTTATAGGCGAGAGTAGCGGTTATCCGATAACAAAGGAATTCTTGGCTAAGATGAAGGAGTACTGGTTTTGAATATAAACAGTTTTCAGGAGAATTAACAGGAATATGAAAAAGGTTCGTTGCTTGTGTTGTGGATATAGGACTATAGACGAGAGAGGTGCTTTTGACATTTGCCCTGTTTGTTTTTGGGAAGATGAAGTATATATTCTATTCGACAAAATGGACCAAACCGGTGAAATCGATACCATATATAACCATAATAACTGTGATGATGATACTGTAAAACTTATATACAATGATGAGAGCCACAACGGTAAGTATTATGAAGAGTTTGAGATAGACTTGTAAATTAGCAGTTTTATTCACCGTATGTTGAAAGGATTTATATGGAGAAGAAAATATCAATAATCGGTATTTTGACCGTAGTAGTGTACTTTATTTCAGTTGGCGGATTTCTTGTTACACAAACAGAAATAGCTTTAACGATATGGGAGATGATGACAATTATCAGCGGCCCTGTAGTTTTTATGGTGCTTTTGGAGTTTAGCCATTATTTTGGTACTCCGGATATACTCAGAAGAGCAATGACAGGATTCATGTCATGCGTATGTGCCTTGACGGGCGGAGCTCATATTGTAAATATCACGGTTACAAGAAAGTTGATGAGCGAGGGCATTGATGTTCCGCTTTATTATCAGATAGGTCAGTGGCCTTCCGTTGAGATGGCAATTGATTATTTGGCTTGGGGATTTTTTATGGGGCTGGCGTTTTTGTGTATTTCCATTGCCAAATCAGATAGAGAAGAAGCCAAGGGCATGCAAATCATTGCGTTGATTGATGGAATTCTTTGTCTTGTCGGGTTTACAGGGGCACTTTGCATAAACGAGAATATGTGGTATGTGGCACCTATGGGCTACGGCCTTGGCTTGCTGGTTCTTTGTGCTATGAGACTCAGAGTAAAAGAACGATAACTCGGAATACAATGTGGGATGACAAATCGCAGTTTGCGGGGAAGATTACGTGAAAATAGAAAAAGATGAAATAACAATCCGAGATTTTACGGAAACAGATCTTCCACTCATGTTTAAATGGTTGACAGATAAGAGAGTGCTGGAGTATTACGAAGGTCGTGACGTCAGGTTTACAATGGATACTTTGTCTGCACATTTTTTGGAAGAAATTCCAGATGGATTCAGAATGATCATCGAGTATAAGAAATCCCCCATCGGATATGCACAGGCCTATCAATTGAGTGGTGAATTGTTCGATGAATATGACTATCCTGACGATGGACATATAGTGTTTGCTATGGATCAGTTTATAGGTGAGCCGAAATACTGGAGTAAGGGAATAGGCTCATCTTTTTTGAAAATGATGGCTTCTCATCTGAAAGAAAA
>JHXJ01000047.1 GCA_000621765.1 Ruminococcaceae bacterium AB4001 | reverse complement strand
GAGAACAGATAATCAAGATAAAAGCAGCCTGAATTATATCAGGTAGAGGCATAAGGCTAGTGCCCTTAAAGAGCCGATATGATATATTCATTTCGGAGATTTATAAATATCAGTCACAAGCTGGTAAATAGCCATATTCTTTTGTTATTAAGTTCAGGCATGCGGGGCATCAGATGGCGCAGAAGACAGCATTAAAGAACAGTCTCATTACCGATATAGCGGTTTGCGCTGTATGGTCTTTGTTCGTCCTTGTCGTGACCGGATGCGATCTTGCCCTCATGGGACCTTTGCAGATCGTGATCCTTTTAGCAGGTTTCGCAGGCTTTGCATTTCTCATAATAAAGAACGGTGGAAGCAATAAGGAAGCCCGTATTGCAGCCATTATCTCCATTCTTGCAATAGCGGTCAGGACTTTCTATGTCTTATACACTGGCGCCCAGCAGAGGCAGCATGACATGGGAGAGTTTGAGACCTTTCATGAGTACAATTACCATGCCGAATACATCGAGTATCTTCTGAACAATCACAGGCTTCTGGATGAGGACATCACGAAGCACTGGCAGTTCTACCATCCGCCGCTCCAGCACATAATCTGTGCGGTATTCTTCGGTATCTACAGGAGCATTGCGCCGGGATTTGCGCATAACTGGGATGCGCTCCAGAGCCTTTCGCTTTTTTATTCCCTTGTTACGCTCGCGGTCGCGAAAAGATTCACTGAACTTTGGAAAATGTCTCCCAAAGCAAAGACTCTCGCTTATATCACGTTCGCTTTCCATCCCCAGCTGATCGTCTTTTCGGGCGCGCTGAATAACGATCCGCTCTCTGTGATGTTTGCGGCAGCGGCGCTCTATCTGGCGATCGTCTGGTACAACGATGAGAAGAAGCCTTTCTTAAAACTCATGGGCATAAGCCTTTGCGTCGGCCTGGGCATGATGGCAAAGCTTTCCGCGGGTATCATCGCTGTGCCTATCGGATTCTTAATGGTGAAGGCGTTTTTCGAATCCGGAAAGAAACTCAATTTGGTGCTCTGGTACATTGTGTTCCTTATGGTCTGCGCTCCTCTGGGACTCTGGTACCAGGTCAGGTCTTATGTACTCTGGAAGGTGCCGTTCACCTATGTCGCGAAGCCGGACATTATACTTAATCCCGGCCTTGTCATCGACCAGCCTTTCTGGAAGAGGTTCTTATCTTTCGGAGACGGTGTTGACTATAACATCATCTCTGAGACTTTGGATTCCGCCGTGTTTGACGGCGACTACTACCGTGACCACACGCTGCTCGCGCTTATCGGATACTTTCTGCTCGCATCTTTTACGGTGCTCGTGATCACTGTTTTCGCGAACATGATAGTTACCTGGACAAAAGAGCGGAGCCTGATGAATCTCGTGATGACGATCCTATTCGTCTCGCAGCTGGCTTCATATATCTATTTCTGTTTCAGCTTCCCGTACACCTGCACGATGTCGTTCAGGTACATTGTCCCGACTGTGATCGCAGGCGCATATTATACGGGCAAGTCAAAGGACTTGAGCCCCAATCTGCTGTCACTTCTGACGACTGCGTCGGTATACGCGTTCGCGGTCATTTCACTTGTTTTCCACGCTCTGATCTGGATCAAGGGCTGATGTCCGGAATCTGCCTGAAAGAATAGGTCTGTTTGGAAATATATCGAAAAACAATAAAAAGTGATTGAAAAACGATATTCAGGGTGTTATTATAGCATCAACCGCGGGATATCTTTTTTTGGAGGATGGGAAAATGAAAAAGGGATTCTTCATCGGACTTAGCATATTTATTTCGCTCGCCCTCATGTTCGGCGTTCTCGTATTCATCTTCATAAGCAATTACATAAACATGGACAAGTGGACCGTTTATGAGAATATGCCCGAAAACAGGAGGGAATATTACAGCTACTCGGCTTTCCTTCCGGACATGAAGGACCACATCGAAAGGTGCGGCGTAAAGGGTTTCCGCGATACCACATACCAGATCGAATCACCGCTCTACGGAAGCGCTGAAGAGCTTATTGAAGCGATGCCTGAAGATTACCGCGAGGCGATGGAAAGAGCTATCTCTGTCAGCACGCCCGAAGATTATCAGGACGTTAAGTATAAGGATGCAAAGATCTATCCGATAGAAGACGGCCTGCCGTTCGTAAGTTCTGACGAGATCGACCCGCAATACGGTATTTCCGAATACGGAAGTTTCAGGTCTTACATGATCCTCGAGTATCCTGACGGAAGCTGCCGCTTTGTCATGAAGGTCGCAAATACCTGATCTCAAAAACTGTCTTTTTCCAAAGTTGTATAATATCTTCAATAAATCATTCAGATCAGGATCTTTGGTTTTTGAAGAAGGCTTATGGGTAAAGTTGAGAAAAGATTAAATCACGTATGGCCGTGGATCATTCTGCTCCCGGCAGCATTGATACTCTATATTTGGATTGCGCATCAGATTCCGTATACGCATGACGACTGGGACTGGGGACTTGCTCCCGGGCTCGACCATCTTTTCAGTGCTGACATCAACAGCAGATATGCCGGCAATCTGGTCGAGGTCATTCTGACGAGATCGACTTTGCTCAAGACCGTCATAATGGGAACCACGTTTGCGCTGATAGTCTTCTTCACTTCGAAGGACGCATACGTATTTGCAGCTTCGGCAGAAGGCAAGAAGCCCGGCACTAAGGCTGTTATCTGTTCGTTCCTTCTGTCCAACATCCTGTTCCTCGGCATCCCCGCAGATATGTGGAGCCAGACTAACGGATGGGTTGCAGGCTTCTCGAATTTCGTGCTGTCAGCTTTGGGCATGCTCGTGTATTTCTACCTGATATTCAGGCCTGTGACCGGATATAAATCGGCCGTGCGCAGGGTCACTGCAGCGGCACTGCATTTTATTTTCGGTGCCGTGATACAGCTGTTCATCGAAAACCTTGCTGTCCTCTTCCTCGTGTTCTCACTGGGTGTCGTTATATACCGCATTTTCAAAAAGGAGAGATCTGTTAACACCTTCATGCTCCTTGGCGGAAACATCGCGGGCGCCATCCTGATGTTCAGCAACAACATCTACAGTTCGCTCTGGAACACGGGCTCTGCAGTGGACGGCTACCGCGTCCTGCAGTACGACCGCAGCCAGCCTTTTACGGTATTCCTTTCAGAGGCCGCTCAAAGATATCTGGTCGAATACATTCCCTTGATCGTAAGCCTTCATGTGCTCCTGCCGGTCTGCATCTCGCTCCTTCTTTTCCTGATCGGAATAAAGAAGATCAAGACAATGAATAATACGGTAAGAAGAGCGGTCACGGCGGCGATGCTGCTTTTTAACGCGCTCTACTTTATCTACTATCTGCTGATCCTGTTTAATAAGGTTCCGTCTTTCATCGAAGATGCATTTAGGCTCGAAGAACTTTTGGATGCCGGCTTTGCACTTGTCGTTTCCATAGAGACACCGGTCATGTTCATCGATGAGAAGAAATTGCTGCCCAGGCTCCTTACGGCTTGGTTCGTGCCTTTCGCGGTAATGGTACCGATGCTTGCTGTCGACTCGATCGGATACCGCTGTTTTTACACCGGAGCGATAAGCCTCTGCCTGTTCTGCCAGATGCTCCTGTTCTATTATCTCGGCACAAAGAAGTTCGTCTTCAAGACCGTCTGCCTGGCTGTTCTGGGCGTCCTCGCGGCGTTCTTAGCGGTCAGCATGATAAGGATCTACTCAGGCATCGGACATGTCATCCGCGTGCGCAGCGCGGTCATTGCCAGCGTGCGCAGCGAGACCGGAAGCGTTACCATCGAGCTGCCGTCCTATCCATTCGAACAGTATCTCTGGTACCCGGATCCGGCTGACGACACACGCGTAGAATACTTCAAGGAATTCTATAAGATCCCGGATAATGTCGAAGTAGAGTTTAATTAACTTTTGCTTTTCGGATTCCTGCGAAAAGAACGATCACTGCTAATATGATCACCGGCAGCGCGCCGACAAGGCCGAAGCAGTTGGGTCCCCATATTGAGAGGTCCTGATTTCCGCTCTTTAAGACAAACATGAGAGGCGTAGCCGATGCGTTCATAGCGGCATGCATGAGCGAAGGGATCCAGATGCAGCCTGTCTTCTCATAGACATAGTCGATGAGGATGCCGAAAGCGCATAAAGAAATGCAGATCGCAACAGGTCCCAATACCGGCTTTCCGAAATAGTCACCCTCATAGAAGTAGCTGCCGATGATTACCAGAGGCCAGTGCCAGATTCCCCAGAGAGCGCCGCCTACGAGCTTTCCTGCGACGGGGCCGAGCTTCTCTTTCAGGAAAGGATACATAACGCCTCTCCAGCCGGCCTCCTCACCGAGACTCGGAATTATCTGCGAGATGGGCAGGAACGTCAGTGACATTATCGTCATCGCGATAAGATACATATTCGGATCGATCGATGAGAAGTCTGCCAGGGATAAAAGTTCGGCAGGGAGCATCGATGTCAGTCCGTTCATGCTGATCCCGAATGCGTCCTTATTGAAAAGGAAGAACAGCGCAGCTCCGATCCAGGAAAGGATCTGTGGTCCTACGAGCGACAGGATCAGATACTGGATTTTAAACTTCGGCTTCCATCCGAGCTTCTTAATAGGGAGCCCCGAAATGAGGACCGCGAAAAACGGGATGAGCACCGCGATAATTCTGAAAAGGAGCATAAAAAGGAGAGTGTTTCCGTTTTTATAAGCGATGGCTGCAAATGTCAGCGGGATGTATGCGGCCAAAAAGGCAATGGCCATGAATATGCCGAATTTCTTATTCGGTATCTCGTTTGTGTTTATCATGTTGTTCACCTGTGATCAGTCCTTGGGATGGAGCTTTGAACGCTTCCATTCTGTTATTTTCGCGAAATTCTTATCGGTTATCAGGATGCCGAGTATCAGCATGCCGAACATTATTCCGAGGCAGATGCCTGATAAGACATCCAACACCGGCATTCCGCCCTCAGGTCCGAAGAACAGACCGATAAGGTAAATGACCGCGCATACCGTAGCGCCGATGAACATCAGCTGGAATCTCCTTAATACCTTCTGCATATTGTCGTCGGTATAATCCGCAGCCATAAGCATTGTTTCTTTCAGATCTTTGTCCATGTCTTTTTGTTTCCTCTCGCCATTGAAGATTTCCCTCATGTCGACATCGTAAAGATCAGCAAGCTCGACCAGTAAGGAAAGGTCGGGAAGATTGCTTCCGGTCTCCCATCTTGAGACTGTCCTTCTTGAGACGTTCATCTTATCTGCCAGTTCTTCCTGGGTAAGTGATTTTTCTTTTCGAAGTGTCTTAAGGAATTCACCGATTTTCTGCTGATCCATTTCTGTCTGCCTCCTTGAGTGATGGCTTGAGTCTACGTCCTGTCCTGCATGGATTACAGGACACAAAACGGGCAAATGCACTGTTTTCGCGAATGGGACATGGTATGTCACATGCCTTTGCTGAAGGTTTTGTCCCGGTTCTTAAGCCTGTATTCTCCGGGTGTAAGGCCAGTCTGCTGACGGAAAACACGGACGAAATAGCTCTGCGAACAAAAGCCTAACGAGAGTGCGATACGCAGATAAGTATAATCCGTTCTTGTCAGAAGTGCACACGCCGATTCGGTCCGGATCTTTGTCAGGTATTCCCCTATGGTCATGCCCATTTCTTTCTTGAACAGGGCTGCCAGGTAGTTTGGGGTAAGTCCGGTCAGGTCCGACAGGTCTTTTAAGGTGATCTTCGTATTGAGGTGTGAAGTGATGTAATCCAGACATTTCCTGACGGGAATCGAATAGGGGACCGCTTTCTGATAGTCGCGGACAAGTTCCACGAACCTTTTCCAAAGATCCGAATTCAGTTCCTTTATCTCTTTTTCCGTCGTGGCGACATCGGCTTTGCGGATATAGAGGTCGCTTATCGAGTAGACGAGTTCCTGGGGCACGCCGGATTCAATTACGACTCTCGTTGCAAGACCGGTATTGATGATGAAGAGATATCTGTAATTGCGAAGGGGATCTTCCGAGAGCTTTCCCTGGATATCAGCGTTCATTAGCTGCTCTGAACTTTTCACTGCGCGGTAATCGCCGTTTGCGAGGAAAAAGAAACGCTCGAGTTCCTTTTTGTAGGTCGTGTGGGCGAAAGTGTTTTCCGCATTCTCATGAATGAGACTGAGGATCTCAGAAGGATCTATCAGAGAATCTTTTCTTTTATCCATGTTAATTCAACCCGTGCTATTCTGACATAAATCGTAATATTATTATATAACACAAACACATGCTGACTTTATAATTATTTAGTTAACAGACATGCTTTCCGCGCGAAAACAATGCGGAAACAACGGGGAGATAGAAATGGACATTCTTTACAAGACAGAAGGGGAAGGAAGATTTTCGGAGCTTTCAGCAGAGACAGTGAAGGACATTGCCCTCCATGAGGTCATCGACTTCATGACATCTGACCAGGAGGAGCGTGACGTCCTAAGAGACATCATGGTCAAGATCCCGCAGGACTCTTCAGACATGGTCTACAGGCAGGAGATCATTAAAGATCTCATGGCAGGTGAAGATCTGTACGCTGCAGTAAGAAAATCCATCGATCCCATAAAAGTCCTGCAGTACTACGGGAACGGTGCCAAGCGCATGCTGGACAGGGACGATTCCCTGACTTCGCTCCTCGAAAAGTTGAGAGAGCTCAAAGTCTATGTCGATGTCATCGAATCACTTTATGCCGCTCTCTCCGGAAACAATATCTCTTCAGAAGGTCTGATATCTCTCCGCGAAGCATTGAAGGAAATCGTCGAAGACGAGGAGTTCAAATCCGTAAAGCCGGACATCGTGAAGATCCACGACGACCTGTCATCTGCACAGGGCGCCATCATAGGCGTGACATTCACTTCCGATCTTGATATCGATACGGTCTCTGCAATTGAGATCGTCGACTACAAGCCGAGATCGAGCTACACCATCATGGACGTCGCAGTAGGTTCCAAGTTAAAGACTCCTTTCAATAATGTCAGATACCGTGATCCGCTTCTGACCGCCATGACGCCTCATGTTAAGAAGCATCTGAAAAGACACGTCGGTGAGATCAAGCGCCTCATCACCAAGCATTCAAAATACGACGTGCGACTTCTTACGAACCTCTATAACGGCTTTATCTTCTATCTCAACGCCGTCGAACTCGGTAAGAAATTATCAGGCCGCGGCTACGTCACTTCATTCCCGGTAATCGATCCTTCCAAGGATCTCGACATTAAGGGACTGTACAATATCCGCCTTTCGATCTCCGAGCAGAAAGAGATCGTAAAGAACGATTTCTCCTTTGCGGGCAACGAGAAGATCTTCATCCTCACAGGTCCCAACCGCGGCGGAAAGACCATATTGGAACAGGGCCTGGGTTTGGTCTCCGTGATGGCTTCTCTCGGTATCTTTGTAACGGCTGATTCCTGTGAAGGTTTGCCGTTCAGGAATATCCTCACGCATTTCCCAGTCGACGAGAATCTGACGATCAACTACGGAAGGCTCGGTGAAGAGGCTGTAAGGATCAAGGAGATCGTAAAGGAGGCTGACAGTGGTACACTTCTCCTTTTCAATGAGACATTCTCGACGACGTCTTCTGCCGATGCCCTCTATCTTTGCAAGGACCTCATCCACATCCTTAAAGACAAGGGCTCGAGCGTCATATTCAACACGCACATCCATGAGCTTGCCGGCAGCATCCCTGAGATGAACGCCTGGCCGGGCGACAGCAGGATCGTCAGCATAGTAATGGAGATAAAAGATAACAGGAACACTTTCAAGGTAAAGCGCAGTGCTCCTGACACCAGCTCTTACGCAAGAAATATCGCAGAGAAGTACGGCATTACATACGAGCAGATGAAGGCCGGGGAGTGATTGTAACCGCTTCTGGGCGCAATGTCCGTATTGTGTATGCCTGTCACTTTTCTGAAAAATGTACTTTTTTATTGTTTTCGAGCGGAAAAAGTACATAATTTTCGAAAAAATGTCCCTAAATTGATTTTTCGGGCACTTTAAGTACATGGCTATTTACCAATTCGTGACTGATATTTATAAATCTCCGAAATGAATAGTATCATATCGGCTCTTTAACGGCACTAGCCTTATGCCTCTACCTGATATAATTCAGGCTGCTTTTATCTTGATTATCTGTTCTCCTGCCTTGATGGGAATTGCTCTTGTGTCACCCAACTTCATCATCTGATATGCGGCATTTACGTCTGCGTTAATGAAGATCCCGCTGTTGCTCTTAAATAATCCTCGTTCTATCCTTCGTGTCTTGTCATAGTAAGTTATGGTTGGCTTTTCTCCGTCAAGATAACTCGTTCCGCTTGTGTAACTC
>JHXJ01000046.1 GCA_000621765.1 Ruminococcaceae bacterium AB4001 | reverse complement strand
CGAAGTAAGCTGATTATATAAGGAATATCCTAAACATCCTGCTTCATATCCGCATTCAATATCATATGTGTCATTTGGATCGAGCTTTTGTTTCACTTTTTCTATAAACAGCAATATATTCTTATAATCCGGACTTGCCTGAATGGTAGCGTAGATTCTGTCATCTGCTCCGAACACAGGTTCCATTGCACATAATGTGTAATTGGTACTGTGGACATCCATTCCTATCTTTAGTATTCTTTTCATTGTGACCTCCTTTGTATGTGGTAATTCCCATAGCTTTTGTTTGCAGCTTTAAGCATATAGGTAAATCCACGTTGCTACAAACGTGAGGTCATTTCATATTATCTAAATTAAGATATCCGGCACTGTCGAATGTATAATTCTTGCCGTCGATCTTGAGAGTCTGGTTCTTTGCATACCAGCCTGATTCGTCGCCGTACCACCAGCCCATGGAATCCTGCTTCCAGGATGCCCTGAACTTATAGGTCCAGGCACCATCCTTGTCAAGCCAGTAACCTTCGCAGTATTCTCTTACTGCCATCGAGCCGTCCTTCTTGAGGTAATACCAAACGCCGCTGCTGCTGACCCATCCGGTCTTCATCGCACCGGAATTCTCGAAATAATACCAGGCACCGCCAATAGACTTCCAGCCTGTTACCATGGCTCCGCCATCAAGATAGTACCAGGTGTTTCCGACCAGCTTCCAGCCTGTAGCCATATCACCGCCGTCATTGAGGTAATACCACTTTCCGCCGTCACTGATCCAGCCGGTCTTCATAAGACTGTCAGCGCCGAAGTAATACCATTTTCCGCTTATGCTTTTCCATCCCGTAGCCAAAACGCCATTGTCCGTATAATAGAACCAGCCGCCTGCAATACTGTTCCAGCCCGATACATACGGAGCTTCTGCAACAATAGTTCTACGGTCAAGTGAAAGATAGTATTCGGCTTTATCATCTTGGTACTCATAGATCACAACCTCATCAGGCATTGTGATCTTGCCTTTGTCATACGCCTCTTTCAGGCATGTTGCATTACATACGTTAATGATCCTGATCTTGTTATCGAAAGCTACTAATCGCTTAAGGGCCTTGTTCGTACTCAGATCGAGTCCTGTAAGCTGGTTGTTCTGACATTCGATTCCCAGCAGCTTTACGCATCCGTTTATATTAAGATTTGTCAACTTGTTGGAAGCACAACATACATTTGTCAATGCTGTGTTTTTGCTTAAGTCAAGACTTGTCAGCTGGTTTCTCTGGCACTCCAGATCATACAATGCCGTATTTTTGCTTAAGTCGAGGCTTGTAAGCTTGGCGTCACTGCATCTGAGGATCTCTAATGCAGTATTTTTGCTCAGGTCAAGACCGGTAAATGATGTATCTCTGATGTTAAGAATACGCAGATTCTTATTATTG
This sequence comes from Ruminococcaceae bacterium AB4001, assembly GCA_000621765.1. GTDB lineage: Bacteria > Bacillota > Clostridia > Saccharofermentanales > Saccharofermentanaceae > Saccharofermentans. The sequence goes on along the minus strand of JHXJ01000046.1, from coordinate 7,230 downwards.
CTGAGATCCAGACTTGTAATTCCGGAATTCATTACATTCAGCTCTGTCAGCGACGTGCAATCGCTCAGATCGACACTTTTCAGACTCGTGTCATCCGCTAACGACAGGATGAGGAGCGCTGAACAATTATCCAAATTAATATCTGTTAATTTCTTGCTGCTGCATATACAGGTTTCGAGCGAAGTGCAATTGCTGAAACGGGCTGTTGTCACATTTTCGCTGCCACATATAAATGTTTTCAGGTTTACGTTGCTGCTGCAATTTACATAATCCAGGTATTCACTGTCAGGCATTTGCAGAGTTTTAATATCATTTCTCTGGCATTCCAAATGATGCAATTCCGTGTTTGCGCGTAAGTTAAGATCTACAAGCTCACAGTCGGCGCATTTAAGGATCTGCAGCTTTGTATTGTTTTTCAAATCGAGGCTTGATATCGGAGAACCCGAGCAGAAGATATTTCTAAGATTCGTATTATTGTCTACATTAAGACTTAAAAGTCCGCTTTGAACTGCATAAAAATCTACCAGCGAATCAAATTTGCTCAGATCGACACTCTTCAGGCTGCGGCAATAATTCAAATCCAGATCGACCAGCGCAGTACTGCCATCCAGTTCAAGGGTTGTAAGTTTTCCGCTCTGGACTACACAGACTTCCATTGAAGTGCAGTCTTTCACATAAGCTTTTGTCAAAGAATTACTGACACACATGAAAGTCTTCATCTTTTGGTTGCCGTTGCACATTACATAATCCAACGCGTCGCTATGGGTCAGTTCAAGGCTTGTGATCTTGTTTCTCTGGCATTCCAAATGAACCAGCGCAGGGTTATTGCTCAGATCGAGACTTGTAAGCTCGCAGTCAGGGCAGCTTAATATGATCAGATTACTGTTCTTGCTCAGGTCGAGACTGGAAATATTGTTCTGCCTGCAATAAAGCTTCGTAAGGGCCGGATTATTGGTTACATCAATACTTGAAAGCCCTGTGTTCTGAACATACAGCTCTTCCAGTGACGTAAAGTATTCAATTCCATCAAGTGTTGAAAGTGAAACGTTGGAAATGCTGATCCTTTTCGCATTCTTGATCTCAGCTTCAGATAAAACACCGTCAGCAACTGTATCGAAATTATCCGAGACATATTTCCTGAAGTACTCATCCGGGAAATTCGTCTCATTAATCTTCACTCCAGAATCGGCATTAACCGTTTTTGATACCGCCGGAAGGCTCGAAAACAAAGCGGCTGCGATAACCACCGCAGATAAAGAAGCCGTTACCTTGAGTATCCCTGCTCCGGTGATACGGCTTTTGACATCACTAATCAACCTCATACTTGCGTGCCTCCATTCTTTCTATTTTTGAATCGTAAGTTTTCTAATTTTTTTGATATTTTTTCAGTATATCAAGTTCTATATATAAACACAAACCTAACAAAAATGGTCAGGAAATAACACCGCTCAAATAAACCTATGTAAAAGATGGTATAATGTTTCGGAAATGCCCGAAGAATACTTATATATCAATCACGGGCGGGAGATGTATATGGGGAAAAAACGGAATAAAAAAGCGATTATCGTAACGGCACTTTTCATGCTCGCAGGGATCCTTCTGATCCTGACAGGTCTCTTCGGCGACAAGGTATTAGGGCTCTTCACCAAGACTTTCGATCACAAGAACATTAAGCCTGAAGATCTCGGCTCGACCATTGAGACAAACATCATGGTCTTTTATTACAACCTGGATCTGAAGGATAAGGAACTGCAGCTCGTAGGAGACATCAACGATGAAGAATCGGCGCTGATCCTGGTCGACCTGTCGGGCTTAAGCGAATCCGATAAGAGCAGGTATTATTCCAAATACGGACAGCATATAACCATTCAGGGCAGATTGAGAGCCGTGGACGATGCCGAATTCCAGGAAGTTTCTGAAAGCTTTTTCAGATATTACGATCCCATGTATTACGAGATGGACGGGGTCGGCTATACTCTGGAAGAATTCCATCAGATGCTGCTCGAACCCGTACTGCATTACTGCATCGAGATCAAGACACTCTCTTCATTTGACTGGACTCCTTTCACAGCTGCTGGTATCTGTCTCTTTGTCCTTTCCCTGATCGTTGAGATATGCTTCATCTTCAAACTCAAGAAGAGGATCGTGCTCCCCATTGTTTTCGCGATCATGATCGCAATTCCGGTCATCCTGTTCTTCAATCACATCAGGACGATCCTGTCTGTTAAGAAGGTCACGGATGGCTTCTACACCATGAACAATCTTCTTTGCACTGACACGCAGGGCATGCTCGCTTCCGAATCCGGCAGCGTCAGTGACCTGGCTAATTGGATAATGGATAACCACATGTACGGCATAAGGTATGCCCTCAATGAAGATAACATGCGTTACGGATGCGCTGCATTCTCGGCTGTCACACCTGAAGGCGACCACATTTTCGGACGTAATTTCGACTATGCCGAGACAGACGCGGTGCTCGTTCATTCAAATCCTGACGGCGCCTACGAATCGATCGGCGTTGCAGACCTCGGTGTTTTCGATGTCGGACAGACCTACAATATCAGCCCCGACTCACCGGTGGGCAGATTGTTCATGGCATTCACCCCTTATATTGTCGTTGACGGCATGAATGAGAAAGGCGTCGGCGCAGGCATACTGGAACTCACGCTCGACGAGACCCATCAGGATAACGGCAAGCCGGATCTTCTGATCTATTGCGCAATAAGAGGCATTCTTGACACATGTGCTTCCGTCGATGAAGCACTGGCACTTCTCGAATCCTACGATATCCATTCCGACCTTGACGTAACCTACCACCTGTTCATCACTGACCGTTCAGGCAGATACGTTGTCGTCGAGTGGCTTGACGGCAAAATGGTCACAACAGAATATCCCTGCTGCACCAACAGCGTTATCGCTCCCGGCGAGTATTACGACATGGGCGAGCCTGATGACAGACTCTGCTCCATCGAAGAGTCTCTGGGCAGTGACAGCATCGTCACCGAACAGCAGGCAATGACGATCCTTACCGGTGTTGTAAGCTGTAAGATCACCGAGTGGTCATGCGTATACAATCTTGACGACTTCACCGTAAGCATCTGCCTGGATAAGGACAATAGCGCGGTCTACACTTTCAGCGCGAAAAATCTGGGTTAACGGAAAGGCATCCTGAGCGCAGACCATAGCGCTATCGTGATAGAATATCTGAAAAGCTAAATACCGGAGGCAGGATATGAGATTCACGGACGGCGCATGGCAGACAGCAGCAGGATTCAACATTCACCCGGCCCGGGAAGTCAGGTTCTCCAAAAAGGACGGAAACAGGATCACACTGACCCTGCCCACATTCCATGTCTATTCAAGAGGCATGACATTGTGGGGACCATATCTTACAGTCGAGATCTCTTCGCCCTGCGAAAATGTTTTCAGGATCAGAGCGTATCACTTCAAAGGCGACAATTCCCTTGCGCCCTCATACTTCGATCTCAACCTTGGAAGCGTTGAGCTTACTCCTGAAGAAGACGAAAAGACCATAACCATCAGAAGCGGCGAAAGCACGCTGACAATAGACAAAGCTGACTACGCGTTTAAGCTCCAAAGAGGCGGCAGGCAGATAACCGGCTCATGCGGAGGCGCGCTGGCATACATAGACGGCGAAAACGGAAACTTCATGAGAGAGCAGCTCAGCCTTAAAGTCGGCGAGCATGTCTACGGCTTGGGCGAAAGATTCGGCAACTTCATAAGGAACGGCCAGAGCATCGACATCGTCAACAAAGACGGCGGAACATTCACCGAACAGTCCTACAAGAACATCCCGTTCTACATCACGGATAACAATCTCGGAGTATTCGTAAACCACACCGAAGAGATCAACTTTGAAGTCGCTTCTGAGAATGTTTCAAAAGTCCAGTTCTCCGTCCGCGGTGAATGCCTCGACTATTTCCTTTTCGCAGGTGATTCCATGAAGGATGTCATCACGCTTTATACGGGGCTTACGGGCCGCGTACCGAAGCTCCCCGACTGGTCATTCGGTCTCTGGCTCTCGACGTCTTTCACCACCGATTACGATGAGAAGACCGTATTGTCATTTGTCGACGGAATGAAGGATCGAGGCATAGATCTGTCGGTCTTCCATTTCGACTGCTTCTGGATGAAAGACAGCCACTGGTGCAACTTCCTCTGGGACAGCGACCAGTTCCCGGATCCTGAAGGACTCATCAGAAAACTCCACGACAGGGGCCTTCACGTCTGCGTCTGGATCAACCCTTACATCGCGCAGCAGTCCGAGCTTTTCGATGAAGCGGCACAGAACGGCTATCTCATAAAGAAGACCGACGGCAGCGTCTGGCAGACTGACCAGTGGCAGGCCGGCATGGGCATCGTGGATTTCACGAACAAGGATGCTGCACGATGGTATCAGGATAAACTCAAAGCGCTTCTCGACATGGGCGTCGATTGTTTCAAGACGGACTTCGGCGAGAGAATCCCTGTCGAAGATGTCGTCTGGTCAGACGGTTCCGATCCCCTGAGAATGCATAACTTCTACACGTATCTTTATAACTCATCTGTTTTCGAGCTACTCGAAAAAGAGAAGGGCAAAGGCGAAGCGGTGCTCTTTGCAAGGAGCGCTACTGCAGGAGGCCAGAAGTTCCCCGTTCACTGGGGCGGCGACTGCCACTCCGATTATCCGTCCATGGAACAGACCATAAGAGGCGGACTATCGCTCATGCTCTCAGGCTTCTCATACTGGAGCCACGACATCGGCGGATTCGAAGACAAATCTACTCCTGACGTCTATAAACGCTGGGCAGCATTCGGACTTTTGAGTTCACACAGCAGACTGCACGGAAGCTCATCTTACCGCGTGCCGTGGAACTACGACGATGAATCATCAGATGTATTGAGACATTACACAGAACTCAAAAAGAAACTCATGCCATACATCGACAAGGCGCGGAACGAAGCTGAGGAATACGGCTTCCCCGTTATGCGTCCGATGATGCTGGAATTCCAGGATGATCCCGTGTGCGCGTTTTTGGACAGGCAGTACATGCTTGGAGATAAGATCCTCGTAGCGCCGGTCTTTGATGAAGACGGTGTTGCCGAATTCTATCTGCCGGCAGGAACATGGACGTCCGCTGACGGCTCTGACAGACGCGTGATCGAGACAGGAAGATTCTTCAAAGAAAAGTGCGGCTATCTTGATATGCCGGTATTCATAAGAGAGTGATCTCTTAACCGATTCCGGTCTCGTCAAATCTCTTCTTGAGATCAGACACTGCCTCAATTACTTTTTTCTCTTCTTCGTCAGGAACGATTCTGTCGGCTAATGCAAGGACTTTTCTTAGCAGTCCGGGCGGATCCTCGACGGCTGAAATGCCCTGAACAGGACCTTCCGGGAACATTGAACCGATTACCCTGAGGATGCCTCTGACTTCCTCGTCCCTTAAGTCAGTCCTGTCCAAAAGTTCCCATATGCCGGTCTTCTCGTATACCGTTAACGCAGAATATTCACGAAGGATATCGTTGTCTATTCCGTTTACCAAAAGCCAGTGAGCGATCTCGTCGTTCTCAGGCTCGATGAACTTAACGCAGTGAATTCTTCCCCATCCCCTGACCTTCTTCGCAAGGTCAAGAATCTCCATCTGTCCGTCGGGCCAATGTCTCATTATGAATACCGTAAATATCGTGAATTCGTCAGACAGGCCAAGCGTCCTGATATCTTTCATCAGATCGGGATCATTGGAAGTGTTGACCAGTTCAAGGATTATGAGTCCGACTTTTATCAGTTCCCTGTCATTCGAATCCCTGATGAGTCCTTTTGCAAAACGCACCATTACGTTAACGGACATCCCGTCCCTGTTATCCAGTATCGCGTTCTGCACTTCATCGATCATTACTATTGCAGGAAATTTCTCACAGAACTTCGAAAAGCCCTCTGCCGCCTTGTCAAAATCGCCGTTGTTCGCGGTCTTCAGCAGCTCTAATATCTCAGTATTCTCTTTCTCCTCCATTACGGGGAATCCCATATGATAGATCTGGATGCCGTCGGCCGCGCCGTCCGCAAACATTGCCTTCTTCCCGTCTGCCGGTTTGGGCAGACTGAAATCTGCGGGCAGGATACCATCAGCTGTCACTGCATCAGAAATATACTTCAGAATAGATCCGTCCATGTCATTACTCCTCTGTACCGTTCATACCCATCTTCTCAGTCAGGTCACCAAGGCTCTTATCAAACTGCGCCTGGGAAATAGCCCCGTGTTCAAGGAATGTCTCCAGCGTTTTCTTCTGTTCAAGATATAACTGTCTCTTCTTCTGCTCCGGCGAAAGTTTCTCCCATAAATACTGTTCCATGACCGTCTCCTCTCCGGATTTTCAGATGGTCATTATAGCACTCAAACAGGGGAAAGAAGGTTCGCTTTTTGGGACAGTTTAAGTCGACCGGAATAAACCTTCAGTGCTTATTCAAGCCTCATGTCAAAAGCCTTTTTCGAATTGCCGTTAAAGCCTTTGTTTTCGTAGAATCTGTGTGCTTCAGTACGGGCGATTCCGCTTTGAAGGATGGCCTTATAGCAGCCTCTCTCCTTTGCATATTCGACAGCCATGTCTATGACCTTCGAAGCAAGTCCCTGCTTGCGGTATTCTTCATCGGTTACCACGTTCTCTATAAAACAGATGCCGCGGTTATTTCTCGTAAGGTTAGGAATAAATACTGCAAAACATGTCGAGACGACCCTGCCGTTATCTACGGCTCCGAAATACGCAATATTGGGATCAGCCTCGATCTGTTCCCAAACTTTTTCGCTCTCCGAAATAGGGCTTATCACATCATCAGGATCGAGCTGCTGATACAGTTCAACCAGTGACGGCAGATCGCTTACTGTTAATCTCCTGAATTCCATACTGTTATCTCCTATAAAAAGTCAAACAGATTAAGCTGTTTGCTGTATTTTCCTTCTATTTGCTCAGCATGAGTTCGGGGTTAAATGGTTCTCTGTTCTCAAGCATTACAAATACTATTCTTGCTATCTTTCTGGTCATGGCGATAATCGCCCGGCCAGAACCTTTATCTGTTTTCTTGCGTCGATAGTCTTCTATCAATCGCCAGTTGCTTGTCTGTTTCGATAACCGAATCATTCCAAGCGCTACTTGAACAAATGCCGTTCTTAACTCCTGTGGTCCATTCTTTGTTATATGTCCCAGATGTACAGTTTCATTCGAGTTGTGCAC
>JHXJ01000045.1 GCA_000621765.1 Ruminococcaceae bacterium AB4001 | reverse complement strand
GGTCGGGCATGAGATGCCCTTCTATAATCTCCACTCCTTTATACTCACACAGTTGCCTCAATATTTTTGCTATATCCGCCTTGTACTGATTGAATATTATTTTCCTTCTGTACTTCGGCGTGAACACTATGTGATATTTACACATCCATTTTGTGTGAGCTAAACTGTGGTTGGCGTTTGCCATTTTGTCACCTTTCCTTTCTGTAATTTTGGCTTGAACACCTCGATTATAGGGAAAGGTGACTTCTTTGTATAACTTCTGTCGCGCACCCGCATAGCGGGTGGTTTATTGTCTCGCACGCTTCGTTCCTCGCGTTCTCGACGGAGTCACGTCTCCATAAAACTAAAGAGGCTGTCTCCGAAGAGACAGCCTCTGTGAAAATCCGGTTTGATCTTAAGATCAGCCGACTACTTCGATCTTTACGTTATCGAGATAGAAAGGATTCATGTCAACGCTCTCGAAATAGATCGAAAGGCTTGCTGTTCCTTCTTCGATAGTAAATTCGCCTTCGCCAAGTACCCACTCGTCGGTTCCGGTCTGGACCTCAGCGATCGTAGGCCATGTGCCGTCGATGTCAGCTGTACACTTACATGTGCCGGCCTTGGACTTGATTGCGAAAGATACCTTGATCGTATGACCTACATAGTTGGTTACGTCGATAGAATATCCGTCGTACTCAGCATAACCTTCGGAGTTCTCGAGGCAGTAGTCGCTCTCGTAACCGCCCTGGACGATCTTCTGTACAGAACTGTATCTCGGACCGCCGATATGCTTCTGATCCTCGTAATCCTCAACGAAAGGTGTTGTGTCTACAACAGGCTCCTGATAGTCAGCAGGCTTTGCTACTTCACCGCCGTTGACTGCGCACATAACGCCTTCATAAGCCGGCTTAGGTGAAAGGTTGCCGTAGAAGAGCAACGGCTTAGCAGCGGACTTCCAGCTCATGTCGTCTGTAAGACCCCATACAGTAACGCACTCGATCGGTAAGCCAGCCTTATCAGCTTCGATGATTGCCGTGAAGAGCTTCTTCATGTAGACACCCTGATCGTACATAGGGTTGAGTGACTTAGGAGCTGCTACGTCAAGCTCTGTGATGTGGATGATTACACCGAGCTCATCAGCATATCTCTTAGCTGCGCCTACATAATTTTCGGGATCCAGGCCGGAATTGATGTGGCTCTGCATACCCATACCGTCGATGTTGCCTGCAGCTGCGATCGGCTTAAGCATGTTAAGAATATCTTCCTGCTTAGATGTCTGATACTCGTTGTAGTCGTTGTAGAAGAGCTGGACGTTTGCAGGAGCGTGCTTTCTTGCAAACTCGAATGCCTTCTCGACATAGTCATCACCGATCGTCTGCTTCCAATAACAGTCTCTCATTCCCCCATCATCTGCGGCCGCTTCATTTACTACGTCCCAAGCGTAGATAACGCCGGGATAATTTGTTTCACACCAATTGATTACGGAGTCAATATAGTTCTCCATTCTCTTGAGCATGAGGTCTCTGCTTGCGAGGTTTCCGTTGACATCATAGTTCTCATAGAAGAGCCATGAAGGTGTCTGTGAATACCATACAAGAGTATGACCTCTCATCTGGATGCCATTCTCCTTGCAGAAGTCGAGGATCGGCTTTGCAGCGTCGAAATGGACAGCAGGTGCCTCGTTATACTTTGCCGGATCGCCCTTGCATGCAGCTGCATCAAGAACGTTCTCAGGCTTGAGTTCGTTTTCAGGTGTAACTGAGTTGAACTGTGTGAGGACGAGCTTTCTGAAACCGTCGTTAGGATTTGTCATGACGGTTGCAGGAGATGCTACACCGAACTTGAAATAATCAGCATAAGCAGCGGCAAGAGAAGCGGTCTGTGTAGGATCCTGCAGAGATTCAACAGGAACGCTTGTAAGATCGTTGAACTCGCCATCGATGCTTACTGTGAATGAAGAAACCGTGTAATCCCTTACATCGTTCGCTTCAAGATAGATCAATGCGTTCTCGGCATTAGCGGGGATTTCTACTCTTCCCGTAATGCTAACGGAACCGCCTTCATTAGCGCCGCCGGCAATATTTACATAAGTAACGTTGCCGAAGATCTCATATCTCATGGAGAGAGTAAGAGAATCGTTTTCCGTTGTTGCTTCAGCGCTGGTTACGATCGTATTGCCTCTGTAATCAGGGCAGGGTACAGCAATTCCCGCATTGCTTGCCTTACGATCAGTAACAACGGCTTTTCCGTCCTTAAGAGTGACCTTGGCATCACCATAGGTGACCCAGTTTCCGCCCTTGCCTTCCTTCTTGGTGAAATCAGCAGCGATCGTGAGCGGGACTTCATGAGGTCCGTCCGTACCCTTAGGTATCAGATCGCATCCGCCAAGGAGGAGCATGCCAGCCAGTAAGCCGGCAACGACTTTTACTAAACCTTTTTTCATATAACCTCCGCGAAAAGATGTTTTTTGCTTCTTGTTTCTTTTCCGTGGAATTATCATACCGCAAGAATGGTTGAATTAACAAGTGGAGCCTATAGGACCACTCCTACAAAAATAAGCGCCAACAACTGTTAAGGTGCCACCTTTGTTTTACATTTTTTGCGATTTCAATATCTCATTCGCAAGTTTTGTATTTTTTTATTTTCGTGCAGATGACGAACAAACAAGGAAAGATTTGATTATCAAATTTTCTTGGTTTCTGTTATTATTCACTTAAGGTGGGTGCGTACGTGAAGTTATTTTACTGGACAGTTTTTCTTCTCATCTCCGGTTTTCTGCAGTACTGGCTGCTCCTGCTTGCAAGCGCTCTCATGGTGGATACCAAGCGCTTATACGATAAACACAGCGGCTACTACAGGTGGCTCCTTGTCAGCTCGACCTGGCACCTGATTTTCGTGGGCCGCGTAAGATTCCACACCAAAGGTATGGAAAAGATCCCGACTGACCAGAGATTTCTCATGGTCTGCAATCACAGGTCCAAACTCGACCCCATCACCTCATGGTATCTGCTTCAGGATTACGACATCTCATTCATCTCGAAAGAAGAAAACTTCCACGTTCCCTGCTGGGGCAGGATCATAAGACGCTGCTGCTTCCTTCCCATCGACCGCGAAAATCCGAGAAAGGCAATGGAGACGGTAAACAAGGCAGCTGATCTCATTAAGAACGATCAGGTATCGATCGGTGTATATCCGGAAGGAACAAGAAATTTCGGCGAGGGACTTCTTCCCTTCCATAACGGCATCTTCAAGATCGCACAGAAGGCAGGCGTTCCCATCGTCATCTGCGGTATCAAGGGCACCGAAAAGATGCGCAAGAATTTCCCGCTTCACGGCAGCGACATCTACTTCGAAGTTCTTGACGTAATACCGGCAGATAAAGCCAAGGCTATGCGCTGCAATGACATAGGCGACTATACAAGAGATCTTATGTTGTCTTTCATAAACAAGAAGGAGGAGGAACAGAACAATGTCAACCTACGTACTGTTTAACGGCCTTTCAGGAAACGGTTCCGGCAAGACAAAAGCAGAAGACATCAAGAGTTTTCTGGGCGGCAAGGAACCTGTCTGGCAGGATGTCACAAAGCTCACTGATTACAAGAGCTTTTTCGAAGGCCTGAACGCTGATGACGAGATCTATCTCTGCGGCGGCGACGGTACGCTCAACCGCTTCATAAACGACACTGACGGTATCACCATCTCACAGCCCATCTACTACTTCCCGACAGGAAGCGGCAACGATTTCTGGAATGATCTCGGCAAGAAGATGGGCGATGCTCCCGTACAGATAAATGAATACCTCAAAGATCTCCCGTTCGTGGAAGTAAACGGCATGAAGCGCCGCTTCCTTAACGGAATCGGCTACGGCATCGACGGTTATTGCTGCGAAGTCGGCGACCAGTTAAGAGAAGCCGGAAACGAGAAGATCGACTACGCCGGCATCGCCATCAAAGGCCTTCTCTTCCACTACAAACCCACAAATGCCGAGATCGACGTCGACGGCAAGAAATTCTCATACCGGAAAGTATGGCTCGCTCCTTCAATGAACGGACGCTATTACGGCGGCGGCATGATCGCCACACCCGGCCAGGACAGACTCGGCAAGGACAGGCTCCTGTCACTTCTCGTCTTCCACGGCAGCGGCAAGATCAGGACACTTGCGATCTTCCCTTCCATCTTCAAGGGCAAGCATGTCGACCACAAGAAGGTCGTTGAAGTTAAGACAGGTCATAAGATCACGGTAACATTCGACCGCCCTGTCGCCCTCCAGATCGACGGCGAGACGGTATTGAACGTTACGACGTATACCGCGTATAAGTAAATCCGAGTGTTAGCAAAGAATAAAATCACAGCCAGATGCACAGCAGGCTGTGATTTTTTCTGTGAAAACCGGACACCACTGAAGGAAAAATAACCGCAAAATGTACAGCCAGCGGTATTTTTGTAGTGAAAATCAGTCATCACCGAAGAAAATTACCGCCATTTGTACAGCCAGCGGTAATTCTGTAGTGAATTTTTAAATGCTAAAGCCCGAAAAGCTGCCTCCCGGGCAGCCCGCTTTTAAATCAGCCCCAATAATCAGTTCCCTTTCAGGAACATGTCGTAATACTCACTGTAGTACTCGTTTGCCAGGGGCACCTGGACAACATAGCAATAAAGCTTAGTGTTGCCGTCCCCGCTGTATTCCGGCTCGTTACCTGCGAAAACATAGCCGGTGTATTTTTTCGAGAACAGGAAAGCATCCGGACAGGAAGGCTCTACGCCTTCGGGACACTCGACAAACTGAACCGCTATAGAGCAGCTTCTGAACGCATCATAATCGGAATCCCCAAAGTACTGGAATGATTCCAGGCTCTTTAAGTCGATGCCGGTCTCCTTCTGAAAAGCTTTAAGTTCATTTATGTTCTTAATGATCCTTCTTGATTCACCGTCGTTTGTTCCTGAACAGGGGAAAACATCGATGAAAGTATCCTGGGATGAAAAAACATGTGTGTCTACCCGGTAATCCAGTCCGCTTATTGCGTCCTTAAGAAGTTCCTCGACCTTCTTCGCATTACTGTCATTGAGCACGCCTTTACGGACGCCGGACTCGCTGATCGTTACCATCTCGCCGTTTACCAGTACCCTTGTGATCCCGCATCCTGCATCGTAAACGACATCGTCATCGTATTTGAAGACCGCAGCAGGATCGATCTTCTGCATGTATCTGTAGATCCTTGTAAGATCCCTCTCGTCGATCCTCATGACCGGGCCGGCATATTTCATGAGGACAGCGAGTCTGTCCTCATCAGTAAATGGGGTATTACTGTCTTTACCGTAACCTCTGAACATCTCCTCTGAGCGGTAGACGGTTCCGTCCGAGCGGACAAAGACCGTCCGGCACTGATATCCTTCGGCCATATTTTCGTAATTGATGGTTGCGATAGTCTCATCTTTCGGAAGCGCGACAGGTTCTTCTACTGGCTCAGCAGCGCCGTTGTCTCTGTCGCGGCCGTTCCCGGAAGTTCCGGAAGAACTGCCGCACCCGCAGCATAATACAGACATTGAGATGGCAAGAGCCAGAGCGCACGCGATCGTCCTGAGTGTTTTCATGAAAAATCCCCCATAGTAGCAGTTTCTGCCATATATACAGAAAAACGCCCGGATTTGTTGCATCCGGGCATTTAACTTATGTCTTTTAAGATATAGATCAGCTCAGGCTTTTTTCGATTGCCTTGGCCAGCTGGTCGGCGCAGGAAGTTCCCTTCATGCCGCAGGTATTGCCTCTTAAGATCTCAGCGATTTCTTTCGCATCTTTGCCTTCGACGAGTCTGCCGATAGCCTTGAGGTTGCCGTTGCATCCGCCGATGAATTTAACGTTATAAAGCTTTCCGTCCTCTATGTCGAAATCGATCTGGATGGAGCAGACACCCTGCGGGTCGTATGAAACGTGTTCCATGTTTTTCTCCCTTATACTAACTTAAAAATGCATGACATTGATCAGCAGTACCCAGCTCATTCCATAGTAACAGCCGACCGCAATAAGGTCGTTGACCGTAGTGATGAGGGGGCCTGATGCGACCGCCGGGTCGATCTTGATCTTCTTGAAGAACAGAGGGATCAGTGTGCCTACGATCGATGAGAATATCATGGAGATGAGCAGCGCCACGCCGATGCATCCGCTTACTGCAAATGCGAAAATGGGATCCTTCTGCTTTATTACCATCAGATATACGCCTATCAGGATGACCGATGCAACGCCCAGGATGAGACCTACGCTCAGACCGACTCTTGCTTCCTTGAACACCAGCTTGAACTTCTGTGAGAAAGTAAGGTTCTCGTCCGTTAAAACTCTGATCGTGACAGCGAGCGACTGCGTTCCGACGTTACCTGCCATGTCGAGGATAAGCGACTGGAATGCCATTATTATCGTAAGATGCGCGATGACGCTCTCGAAAACACCTACCAGTGTCGAGACGAGCATGCCGAGGCACAACAGGATAAGAAGCCAGGGCATTCTCTTCCTGATGCTCTGTCCCAGAGGCTCTTTGATATCTTCTTCTGCAATAAGTCCGGCGAGCTTGACGTAGTCTTCACCGAGCTCATCATCGACTACTTCGACGATGCTCTGGGATGTGATAACTCCCAGTATCTTGTTGTTCTCATCAAGGACCGGGATCAAGTCCTCCGAATAGTCCTTGAGCTTTTCGATACAGTCGTCGATAAGCTCTGTCGCATATACGTAAGGGAACGACGTCACTATCAGCGTATTAAGGTCCGTCGAGCTCCTTGCCGTGATGAGATCCTTGAGCGTGAGAGCGCCGTAGAAAAGACCTTCATCATCCTCAACGAAAAGCGTCGAGATATTGTCGTTCTCTTCTGCCTGCGTGACGAGTTCCGTCATCGCCTGCTTAACGGAGAGATCCAGACCGATCTTGATGAAGTTTGCGGTCATCTTGGAACCGATCTCGTCTTCATCGTATGATGCGATGATGCTGATCTCCTGCCTGACCTCAGTATCGAGAGCATCGATGATGAGACCTCTTCTCTCTTTGTCAAGTTCTCTTAAGACGTTGGCCGCGGTGTCGGTCTCGAGTTCGGAGACGACGGCAGCAGCGCGCCTGATATCCATCTCATTGAGATATTCGCTCGCCTGCTCTTCTTCAAGACACTCGAAAGCTTCGGCAAGCAAAGTCTTACCGCAGACCCTGAAGAGCTTCTTTCTCTCCTGGTCCGTGAGTTCTTCCAAGATCTGTGCGATGTCACTTGCGTGATAATCTTCTAGTTTGTAATGAATTACCCTTGGGGAATCGTTACCCCTCATAAGTGAGATTATCTCGTCCTGATAATCTCTTCTGATTTCCTTCTCTGCCATTTGTTCCTCCTGAAAAGTAAACAAACGACGGGAACAAAAAACCTCCGAAATGCGTACATTCAGAGGTCAACGATACATCATTTAGTCCTTAAGGTCCGATACGGTGTCCTGCATCTGGCTCTTTAAGGAACAAAGGATATTTCGCGCACGTTTCCCTCGTTTGTCGCAACTGTCGCCAGCGTCCACCGTATTCACCTCACTTTGTAAATGGGATTGGGGCTTGTCTCCCCGTTCGAAATTTTAGCACGGTAAATAGCATTTGTTAACCCCGAAAATACTTGTTTTGCTATATTTTTTCGAACTCCCGCGGACTCCCTGATATAATGGTTGCGATTAACGGAAAGACGGGGGATGTAATGATCAGTTTCGGATTCTCATATGTCGGATTGATTTATCTTGCGATGCTCTTTATCCCCAACGGGATCTGGGCGAAGAACCGGCCTGCAGGATATGACGAGGCTTCGAAAAAGGAAAGCCGCTTTCTTCTCATTTTCGAGCGCGCGGGCGAGGTACTGTTATCGGTCATGGCCGTGATATTCAAGGACAACAACATCCGCCCGGGGTCACTCTGGACAGGCTGGCTCATCTTATCTTTCACCGCGATGGTGCTCTATGAGTTCTATTGGATCAGGTATTTCAAAAGCCCGAAAACGATGGCCGACATGTATTCCTCTTTTGCAGGATTCCCGGTCGCCGGCGCGTCGCTCCCCGTCATCGCATTCTTCCTGCTGGGCATCTACTCGTTAAACATCTTCCTTGTAATAGCTTCCGTCATCATGGGCATCGGCCACATCGGCATCCACATGCAGCACAGAAAGCAGGAAGGTATTAAGTCGAATGCGAAGAAGCCCGTTAAGATCGTATTGGGCATCATACAGGTCATGGCCGGGCTTCCCATCGTCGGCGCCATCGCCGTAGCGGTATTTTTCGTAGCCGCCAGGAACATCAACTGGCTCTCCTGCCCCATCAACCCTATCAAGGGAATTGAAGAACAGACTTACGTCGAGATCAACGGCGAGAAACAGTTCGTATCGATCCGCGGCAAGGACAAGACCAACCCGGTCATCCTGTTCCTGCACGGCGGCCCGATGGCTCCTGATTCATATGTTACTTACACATATTCCAATGCACTTCTGGACGACTACACTTTCGTGAGCTGGGACCAGAGAGGGTGCGGCAGGACTTATCTCGCAAACCCTGAAGACCAGAACACGACCGTGCTTTTCGAACAGGCAATGGAAGACGTTGACGCAATGTCCGACTACTTAAGAGAAAGATTCGGATGCGAGAAGATAATAATCTTAGGTCATTCATACGGCACAATATTAGGCGCGAAATACGCTTACGATCATCCGGAAAAAGTTGCCGCATATATCGGGGCAGGCCAGTTCATCAACGCTGAAGCATCACTTAACTCCGAGTTCGAAGATGCACTGGCACTTGCTGAAGCATCAGGCGATGACACGACATACATGCTCAAGGCCTACGAAAACTATCTTGAAGAACGCACATACGAGAGCCTCAACGAAGCTTCGAAATATGCAAAGTCATACCACAAGCCGATAAACTCAGGAACGATCATATATGCTTCTCTCATATCTCCCTATCTGGGATCAGACGACATCAAGTGGCTCCTGGCAGAATCAGACGAAACAAAGATGGATGTTCTGTCCGAAGACCTCATCTCCAGCTGCATGTCCGTTGACATAAGAAATCAGACCAATTATAAAGTGCCCGTATTTTTCATATCGGGCACTGATGACTGGAATTGTTCTTATAAAGTTATGGCTGATTATGCTGAATCCATCGGTGCGGATTACCTTCTGATCGAAGGCGCTAACCATACGGTCCAGCATGACAGTCCGGAAGAATTTTCGGCTGCCGTAAAGGATTTCCTCTCTGGGATCTGATCAGCCCTGATCGAAATATCCGCTCGCTTCCTGAAGTATGCTGATGATCGGCAGGTGCTGGGGGCAGACGCCTTCGCACTGACCGCAGGCTATGCATTCAGAAGCGTGACTGTTTCCGGATACAAGACCGTTATAGAAGAACTGCGGTCTCATGTCGCCCGGGAACTTTCTCTTCGTGTTGACCGCGCTGATGATGTCGGGGATCTTTATACCCATAGGGCATCCGTCGACGCAGTATCTGCATGCGGTACAGCCAACCTGCTCGACACGGAACATGACTTCCTTTACCTTGTCGATTGCCTGCTTCTCTTCTTCAGTCAGCGGCTCGAAATCCTTAAAGGTATTCATGTTGTCTTCCATCTGCTCCTGTGTGGACATACCGCTCAGGATAGTGGTAACGCCGGGAAGACTTGCAACATAGCGGAAAGCCCATGATGCAGCAGACTTGCCGGGACGGATCGCATTTAAGATATCAAGGCATTCCTCATCGAGGTTTGCGAGCTTGCCGCCCTTGCAGGGCTCCATGACGATTATCGGAATATTGCGCTCGCTCAGGATCTCATAGAGCTTGCCGGAATGAACAATGGCATTGTCCCAGTCGGCATAGTTGAGCTGGATCTGGACGAACTCGATCTCGGGATGAAGGTCGAGGACCTTAACGAGGAGTTCCGGTGTGCCGTGGAAAGAGAAACCGAAGTGTCTGATCTTTCCTTCTTCCCTCTTCTTGATTCCCCAATTGAAGCAGTCAAACTTCTCGTAGGTATCGTAGTTATTTCCGTCCTCCAGACTGTGAAGGAGATAGAAATCGAAATAATCTACACCGCACCTGTCGAGCTGCTCATTGAAGATCTTATCTCTGTCTTCAAGTGAATGGATCGACCATGCGGGAAGCTTTGTCGCGATGGTGAAAGATTCTCTCGGATGGCGCTTGACGATCGCTTCTTTTACGGCCTTCTCAGAGTTGCCGCCGTGATAAACATATGCAGTATCGAAATAGTTAAATCCTGCTTCGAGATAGCTGTCGGCCATCTTGCAGACCTTGTCGATGTCAATGACTCCGTCAGTCTCAGGCAGCCTCATAAGGCCGAATCCGATCTTGGGCATCTTGGATAAATCAATGCTCATAGCTTCCACCTCCTAAATAATCGATACGTTTAGATTAACACGATATTGGCTATTTACCAGCTTGTGACTGATATTTATAAATCTCCGAAATGAATATATCATATCGGCTCTTTAAGGGCACTAGCCTGATGCCTCTACCTGATATAATTCAGGCTGCTTTTATCTTG
>JHXJ01000044.1 GCA_000621765.1 Ruminococcaceae bacterium AB4001 | reverse complement strand
CAAGATAAAAGCAGCCTGAATTATATCAGGTAGAGGCATAAGGCTAGTGCCCTTAAAGAGCCGATATGATACTATTCATTTCGGAGATTTATAAATATCAGTCACAAGCTGGTAAATAGCCAAGTACTGTCTTAAGACAGGGTATTTCAATTCACGACAGGAAATTTACCGTTTACGACATTTTCCGTTATTGCCTTATCCCGCTTTGTATAATTGCAGTATCAAAAGCAGATGCGAATCAAAAGCAAAGGGGTAAACAAACATGAAAGAGACAACAGGCAAGAAAGTTACAGCACTTAAGGCATTTAAGGTAATAGTAATAATCTATACAGTCGTCATCGCATTATTCAGCATCCAGACAGTATACGGATGGATCACGGGATTACCTGATAACAACTATGTGATCTATGCGGGCTGTGTCGCAACATACTGCGCTTCATTAGCAATATATGAAGACATGAAGAAGAAGGAAGCCAGGAAGGAAAAAACTGAGGAAGCTGAAAAGAAGTTAGAAGATAAGGCAGAAGCTTAAGAGAGTTTGCGGGATGCATCCGGTGCATCCCGTTTTTAGTACTCCGGTCTATTCTGAAAAGGCATTATTCCAATACTGAGAAAGTATGCCGGTCAGGCAGCCTTTGCATTTATACTCAAATTGTAAAGGAGGCATTGCCATGGCTGCGTTTGACAGAGTTTTGAGCGGTATTCCCGAGATGGATACTGCATTCGATAATATTAGGCTTGGCGACAATGTCGTCTGGCGCGTATCTGATCTCGATCAGTTCAAACTGTTCATGAAGCCTTATGTTGAGCAGGCGATAAAGGATAAACGCAACATAATATATTTCAGATTTGCAAGCCATGAACCCCTCGTTGAAGACCGTCCTGAGATAAAGACGGTCAATATCCCTTTGTCCCACAGGTTTGAGACCTTTACGGTCGATATCCATAATGTGATCGAAAAGGAAGGCTTCGACGCATTTTATGTCTTTGACTGTCTGTCCGAGCTTCAGACGGCATGGGCGACCGACCTCATGATGGGCAACTTCTTCAAAGTAACCTGTCCGTTTCTCTTCATACTTGATACGGTCGCTTTCTTCCCGATAATCAGGGGCAAGCATTCCGTGGATGCGATCAACAAGATCCTCAATACGACACAGCTCTTTATCGATGTCTATTCCGATAAGAAGAATATCTATGTGCGTCCGCAGAAGGTCTGGAACAGGGAATCCGAGACGATGTTCCTGCCGCACACTTATGAGCCTGAGACAGGGAAGTTCCAGCCGATCCTTGATGGCGTTAAATCGAGCAGATTCTATCAGACATTGGGACTTGCGCAGCGTTCTTCAGAAGAGCAGTATTCTGATGCATGGGACAGATTCTTTAACAGGACCAGGATCCTTCATGAGAGCCAGGCCGATATAGCCGAAGAATGCAGCAGGATGTGCAACATCATGATGACGCGCGATGAGAAGATGCGCGAGATGGTAAAGAAGAATTTCACGCCTGATGATTATTTTGCCGTAAGAGATCACATGATCGGCACCGGCATGATCGGAGGCAAGGCATGCGGAATGCTTCTTGCCAGGGCCATCATCAGGAACAAAGAGCCTGATATAGCAGAGTACTTGGAGCCCCACGATTCATTCTATGCAGGATCGGACCTCTACTACACATATATCGTTGATAACGGACTTTGGGACCTTAGAATTAAGCAGCGTACGGAAGAAGGTTATTTCACTCTTGCAGAGGAATTTGCCCAGAAGATCATGGGCGGCGAGTTCTCGGAGCACATGCGCGACCAGTTTTTGAGGATCATCGAATACTATGGCCAGGATCCTTACATCATCAGGTCGAGCAGTATCTTGGAAGACGGCTTCGGAAATGCGTTCGCCGGAAAATACGAATCCGTATTCTGCGCGAACAGGGGAACCCTTGAAGAACGTCTTGCAGAGTTCGAGAATGCGATAAAGACAGTATATGCAAGCTCCATGAGCCTTTCGGCTCTCGATTACAGAAAGAGAAGAGGCCTTGATAAGAGAGATGAGCAGATGGCTCTCCTGATCCAGCGCGTATCAGGTTCTTATTACGGCAATTACTATATGCCATGCGCTGCGGGCGTCGGGTATTCATACAGCCCTTACAGGGTCATGAAGGATTCAGATCCTGCGGCAGGAATGTTAAGACTCGTCATGGGCCTCGGTACATCGGCCGTCGACAGGACGGAAGGCTCGTATCCGCGCATCGTTAATCTCGACATGCCCGAGAAATCCTCATATTCGTCTTCTGCCGACAAGCACAAGTTCTCACAGGGCAAAGCCGAAGTCATTAACATGACGACACATGAACTGGAGAAACTTTCTTATGACGTTCTCGAACCCGTCATCCCTAAATATCTCGAAAACGTCCTGCTCGAGCACGATTACGATGCCGAATCCAGGCTCCGTGAGATGGGAAGACCCAGGCAGATCAAGTTCATCTCCTGTAAGGGCCTTGTTGCCAACAAGAAACTCATGGAGCAGATGAAGAGGATGCTAAGATGCATTCAGGACGAATACGACTATCCGGTCGACACGGAGTTTACGATCAACATCTCTGACAACGGCGATTATTCCATTGACCTTCTCCAGTGCCGACCTCTTCTGGTGCAGAAGACATCAGGAGGAACGGTAATACCGGAAGGAATTCCGGAAGAGAATATCCTTCTTGAGAATAAGAGCTCCTCGATGGGCCTTTCAAAGGCGTCGGAACTGGACATCATCGTCTACGTCGATCCGGTGAACTACTACAACATGCCATATAAAGACAAACCGGCGGTCGCAAGGCTCATCGGCAAGATCAACTGGCATTTCAGGGACCTTAATAAGCACATGATGCTCATCGTCCCGGGACGCGTCGGAACCTCGTCTCCGGAGCTCGGAGTTCCCACCTCGTTTGCGGACATAAGTGCCTTTGAGATCATATGCGAGACAGAGGAAAACAAGGCCGGATACAACCCGGAGCTGTCTTACGGAAGCCACATCTTCCAGGATCTCGTAGAGGCTGAAATCCTCTATACTGCTGTGTTTAACAATGTTAAAACGGTCCATTTCCACCCGGAAAGGCTCCAAAACTCTCCTGATGTCATCCATGACTTCAATGAGTCGGATGATCTTTCTGACATAGTCCATGTCTACGACGTATCAGGAAGAAACTGCAAGGTTTATAACGATATCGCGAACGAACATCTGGTGATCACCTGCTGATGGACATGGAGTTTATTTGGACAGACGGAAACAATGAGGTGTTCCGTGACTTTTACCTCAAGACCGAAGAATACTACAGCAGGATAGTAGGCGGAGAGAAGAACAGAAAAGGCTTTATCCCGTATAACCTGTCTGAAAGCATCTCTGATGTTCTCATAGCTTATGTAGATAACATACCGGTCGGCTGTGCAGGCCTCAAAAGGTATTCCAACCGGGATGTCGAGATAAAGCGTGTCTGGGTTGAGCCAGAGTGTAGAGGGAAGCACATAGCAACAAATCTGATGGACCGGATCGAAGAAAAGGCAAGACAGATGGGGTATAAGAGAGCGATCCTTCAGACCAGGCCCATCATGCCGGATGCCGTCGGTCTGTATGAGAAGAGAGGCTATAAGCTCATAGATAATTACCCTCCGTACGATAAGTTGGAAGGCGCAATCTGCATGGCGCTGGAACTGTGATTTATTTCAAAGGTCTGTTTGAACTAAAATAGAAACATCTTTGTATTCCACGTGAAGATGGCAAGGAACCTGTCCAAAAAGACCGGTCTTGATTTTTCCATCAAAAAGCTCCAGTGCGATTCATGCGGTGCAAGCTTTGACGCTTATAAGAACAAGATCTGTCCCTTCTGCGGCAAAGAATACCACATGCTCGATTCCGACTGGGTCATCGAATCCGTAACCGCAGACTGATTTCAAAATATTTAATTATTTATCTACTGTAATTCCCGGGCGAATTAGGTAGAATCTTAATTGGCGCCGCGGGAAATTTCCCGGCGTTAATTACCCGATGGCAGGGCCAGACAGGAGAATCTCATATGCAGATAACCAATGACATCATCTATGCAGGCGTTAACGATCACAAGATAGATCTGTTCGAAGGACAGTACGTTGTGCCCAACGGCATGGCATATAACTCTTATGTCATCAAGGATGACAAGATCGCCGTTATGGATACGGTAGACAGGAACTTCACTCACGAGTGGCTCGATAATCTCGAAAAGGCCTTAGACGGCAGAAAGCCCGACTATCTTGTAGTCCAGCATATGGAACCTGACCATTCGGCAAACATCGCAAACTTCGTCAAGGCTTATCCGGAAGCAAAGATCGTATCTTCAGCCAAAGCCTTCACCATGATGGGCAACTTCTTCGGCACGTCTTTTGAAGACCGCCAGGTCGTAGTAGCTGAAGGCTCCACATTAGAGCTCGGTAAGCACACTCTTCACTTCGTTGCGGCACCGATGGTCCACTGGCCTGAAGTAATAATGACTTACGACAGCACTGACAAGGTTCTGTTCTCAGCTGACGGCTTCGGTAAGTTCGGCGCACTCGATGTCGAAGA
The DNA here is from genome assembly GCA_000621765.1 of Ruminococcaceae bacterium AB4001. Taxonomy (GTDB): domain Bacteria; phylum Bacillota; class Clostridia; order Saccharofermentanales; family Saccharofermentanaceae; genus Saccharofermentans. The sequence continues at coordinate 6,004 of JHXJ01000044.1, read as the reverse complement.
AGACTGGGCATGCGAAGCAAGAAGATACTATATCGGCATCGTCGGAAAGTACGGCGCACAGGTCCAGTCAGTCTTAAAGAAGGCTGCAAATCTGGACATCCAGATAATCTGCCCTCTCCATGGTCCCGTATTGTCCGAGAATCTCGGCTACTACATCGGCCTCTATCAGACATGGTCAACATACCAGCAGGAGAGCGAAGGCATCGTCATCGCCTACACTTCCGTATACGGCAATACGAAGCTTGCGGTAGAAAAGCTCGCAGAGATGCTCCAGAACAAGGGCTGCCCCAAGGTAGTTGTTAACGACCTTGCGAGATGCGACATGGCTGAAGCAGTAGAAGATGCCTTCCGCTACGGAAAGATAATCCTTGCTACAACGACATATAATGCAGAGATCTTCCCGTTCATGAGAGAGTTTATCCACCATCTGACTGAGAGGAACTTCGCAAACCACAAGATCGGCCTTATCGAGAACGGCTCATGGGCTCCCATGGCTGCAAAGATAATGAAGGGCATGCTCGAAGGCTGCAAGAACTGCACATTCGCAGAGAACACGGTTCACATCAAGTCAGCATTAAACGATGAGAGCAATGCCCAGCTCGAAGCACTCGCTGAAGAGTTCTGCGGCGAATACAAGGCAAGAAAGTCTGAGACAGCCGACAAGAACGACATGAAAGCTCTCTTTAACATCGGCTACGGTCTTTATGTCATCACTTCAAACGACGGCAGGAAGGATAACGGCCTTATCGTAAATACAGTTACCCAGGTAACCAATACTCCCAACAGGATCGCGGTAACGATCAACAAAGAGAACTATTCACACCACGTCATTGAGCAGACGGGAATAATGAACGTAAACTGCTTATCGACTGATGCTCCGTTCTCACTGTTCGAGAACTTCGGTTTCCAGTCCGGCAGAAGTGCCGACAAGTTCGCCGGAATCGAGGAGATGAGATCTGATAACGGCCTGAGGTTCCTGCCCCAGTACATCAACGCATTCTTCTCTCTTAAGGTTGAAGATTACGTCGACCTGGGAACACACGGCATGTTCATCTGCTCCATATCAGAATCCCGTGTCATCACGAAAATGGAGACCATGACATATACCTACTATCAGAACAACGTCAAACCCAAGCCTGAGACTGAAGGCAAGAAGGGCTATGTCTGCAAAGTCTGCGGATATGTCTATGAAGGCGATGAGCTTCCCGACGATTTCGTCTGCCCGCTCTGCAAGCACGGTGCTTCTGATTTTGAGCCGATCGAGTAAACGCGAAAAGGACAAGCTATTAAGATTTTGGTCAAATCTGCTCAAGGCATATGCCCTGGGCAGATTTCTTTTTGGTGCAGTCCCCTCTGACTTATAGTTTTCCAATGAGTGTTATAATGGGCAGACCAAATATGGGTTGGCGATACGCCAGGGGAGAATTGAATTATGAAGAAACTTAAGATTTGTACATTAGCTTTAGGCACATGCCTCGCGCTCGGAGCATTAACAGGATGCATCGGCACTGAAGGCACTACAGCAACAACAGCTGTATCTGAATCTTCCGCTGCAACAGAATCTACTGCTGCAAGCTCATCTGAGGCGGCTACTTCAGAAACTGCAGCAGAAGCTACGACTGCTGAGACCAGCGCATCAGAAGAGACACAGGGCACGACTCAGGCTGAGACTTCAGCTACTTCGGAGGCTACACAGGCAACAAGCGGCGGAGTTGAGACCGTTGAGCTGGATGCCGAGGGTCAGAAGAATGCGAATACTTTCATATCCAACTTCGCTGAGATAACTCTGTATCCTATGAACAGGGACACAATTACGACAGAAGAACTCATGGATTTTGTTCACATCCATCTGAAGATCAATGCTTACGATAACATCAGCTATATCAAAAAGGGCGATGTCAGCTATGAGACATTCACATGGGAGAAGGCCCAGACTGTCGTAGGCAGATACTTCGGTATCTTCATCGACAAAGGATATGATGATCTGTCCGCTCCTTCCGGGAAATACGGCGACCAGGCTGCAGGCCCTTACTATGAAGACGGCAAGATCTGGTATGAGTCAGCTGACGGCGAGATCAGAAGCAATATCGCCATCGTTGATAAGGTCGTGAACAATACTGACGGCACACTGACACTGAAGTTCACGATCTATGAGATCGACTATGAGACATTCGGCAATCTCGATGCAGACGGCATCAGAGCTTACTATAAGCTCTCGCCTTCTGAGGCTAAGGGCAACAGCACTCTTAGCGTAGTTACTACAGGTACAGCGATCGTCGATGTTGGCCAGTCAGGCAGCTATCTCCTTAAGACTTACGAGACAGCCCTTTATCCCGCATAAGAGGGAACAGACCTCATTTTGCGCAAATATCATTAACGGAATCTAACGAAAACGGCATCAGTTAACATAATCGTTAATCGTTGTTACCATCACGAGAGATACGACGGCAATGGTTATCCCGAAGGCAAGAAGGTCGCAGACGTCTTCCTCAAGCTCTTAAAGAGCGGCAAGATAGGGAACGACTGAGCAGAAGACGGACCAGTGATTTCTTGCGTCCTGCGTCACTTTGAGCATTTCCTACTAAATTGGTGATGCAAAACAAGTTTTTTTGATTTATAGTTTACATATCCGTTATTTATTCTTAATTGCGAGTTTTTCTCGCGGGTTTAAACTCAAAGAATCAAAGTAACGGTTGTTGCTTTTATGGAAAAACTGATTTCAGGTCCGGAAGAATGAAGAAGTCTAAAGCATTCTTTTCATCCATCAGCACCAGATTGATGCTGCTGATCATAATCGGAGTATTTGTGCTGGCCACGGTATTCGTGACAGTCAGCGTTGTGCTGACGAGCCGTATACTCACGAAGGGCGCTGTCACGCAGATGAACCTTTTCTGCGAAGAGCGCGGAGACGATCTGGATACCGAGCTTTTGAGAATAGAAGATGCCGTCGGTTCGCTCTCCAGATGGACCGAGAGCAGGATCCCTGATGTAGATACCATCACCAATGATGCCGAACTCCGTGATTCGATCGTTGATGACGCTGATGACCTCATCCGCTTCATGACCGAGCATAACGAGTTTGTCCAGGGCGCATATATCCATTACACACTTGATATTACCGGTGTCACGAGCCGTGAAGAAGGTGTTTACTACACCAGGGGCGATGACGGCAATTTCAAGATCATCCCTTTCAGCCAGGAAGAGATCGTTGGTGACCCCGTTGCCGACGACTGGTACTACGCCCCTATCAGGAACGGTGAAGCCCTTTGGACAAAGCCTTATTATGACTTCAGCGTAGAAGATTACCTCATCTCATATATCCAGCCTATCTTCATCGATGAGATTCCGGTTGCCATCATCGGCGTTGACATCAGCTTCACCAGGCTCCTTACATGGGTCGACTCGCTTACATATCAGGAAACAGGCTATATGTACCTCAAGGAAGCTGACGGAAGTGTCCACTATCACCTGCATGATCTCGGAGAAGACCACCTGCACAGCGACGGTGAAGACCAGATCATTGAGAACGCAGAACTGATGGACCAGCCTGCAACAGGCGAAGAGCTCATCAGATACTACTTTAAAGGCCGTGACCGCGCGATGGCATTCGTTACGCTCAGGAACGGCATGAAGTTCGTCCTCTGTGACGATTACGACAGCATCTACAAAGAGAGAAAAGAAGCCATTATCCTCATGTCTTTCCTGTCGATCGGCTTAGCCGGCGTATTTGCTGTTGCCGCAGTACTCCTTGCAAGACGTATTACCAACCCCTTAAGAAAACTCACCGCAGCTGCCAACGAGATCAGCGAAGGCGACTACGACGTAATCCTTCCGCCGGAGACCAGCAACGAGGTCGGCGAACTCTCGAGGGCATTCAGGATCGCGATAGACAATATCCGCGCCAGAAGGGAAGACATCGAAACGAGAGTCAGGGTCCAGGACCGTAAGATCGAGAAAGCTGCCAAGACGATGAAGCAGCAGGAAGACGATCTCATCGCCATGAGGAACCTCGCTTACGTAGATTCCCTGACCAACGTCAAGAACAAGCACGCCTACGAAGATACGATCCAATATATCGATGAGCAGATCAAGTCCGGAACGGCTGAATTTGCCGTCATAATGTGCGATCTCAACTATCTCAAGCTGATCAACGACAACCACGGCCACAAGGCAGGTGACGAAGCGATCCAGAAGGCTGCAAAGATACTCTGTACGGCATTCCCCATGAGTACGGTCTTCAGGATCGGCGGCGACGAATTCGTCGTCATCCCTTCCGTCCTCGAATACGCAAGGATCGAAGAGAAACTCGACGCCCTGAAGGCGATGTTAAGAGAGCAGAAGAAAGCATCTGACGATGTCCTCGAGCGTATCTCTCTCGCATTCGGATGCGCCGTTTTCGATCGCGAAAACGACCATTCCTACCATGAAGTGTTCGAACGTGCTGACCAGATCATGTATGAAGAAAAGAAGAAGATACACAAGAGTGACGGTATATCGACGCTGAGATAAGGGAACCTGTCAGTGTTTCATACATAGGGGATATTTATGGATAAAAAGGAATCACTGAAACTTCTCGAAAGATATACAGATGCGCTGAAAGCCAAAGCTGAAGCTGAAGCAGGACTGGGCAAGGTCGATTCTGAGTATAAGGTCGATGAGTCTTCATATAACGTTCCGTTCGTAAAGGTCTTTCCTTCGTTTTTGGGAGTTTCTCTTGTTATAGCGCTTACTCTGAGAATCGCATTTACAAGCAGCCTTAACTATAAGAGCCAGATCCCCGTGACGATAGGACTGTTCGCAGGTTCAGTAGTTATCGGCTTGGGTATTGCCAAGCTGGTTCATTTCTTTACTCAAAGGAAAGCCCGGAAGTATTTTGAGGCTAAGAAGCTGGTAACGCTTTCTGCAAAAGAAAAGAAGATCAACGAATATAAGGCTGCCATCGGCAAAGCAAGTTATAAGATAGCATTTGCAGAATCCGAGATCCCGGTAGCCTGCCGCGGCATTGAGGCAGCAAGAACCGCAAAGAATAAACTGCTTTCAGGCAAAGCTGAGACTCTCGAAGAGGCTATAGGCGGATATACTGCTGCAGACTGGGAAGAAGCTTATACTGCAAAAGCGAAAATGTTCAGCCTGCCTGACGGAAGTGCCTTCGGAGGATTTGCCATATCAGAGGCAACAAGAACAGTCCTTCCCAAAGATCCGAAGAGCAGGTTCTTAGATAATGGTAACACAGTAAATAGCTGGAAACTGGTCCTTGTAAGCCTGACCAACGACGATGTCTTGGGTGACCGTGAGTACTATGCGATGCTCCCCAAACTCGAACCGTTCATCATCGACAGCAATGAGGATTCGATCCTTATACAGGGATTATCTTTGAAGGAGTTGGAGAAACTGTTGGGGTAAAGGGGTGGGCAGCGCTAAATCTCCCAGTGTTTTTTGTGTGTTTGTAATAGTAAATGTTTCGCTGGATTTCTATTTTTGTTCTTCGTTTGACTTACTAAAACAAAAATAAAAAAGCGTACGATTATTCTTAACACCTAATTAAAATAGGCTTGATAACCTAGGGTTTTAAGAATGTGTGATTTCAATTCGCATGCATGGTTTCATGCATAAATAGTAGTAAGTTTAGTAGTAAGTTGATGTTAGCAAACCCGCAAACGCAATAAAATAAGGGGTTTTCAGCCCAAGGTGCAAATTTCGCTTTGACGGTAAACAATTTCCGCTAACAGCGGTAAGCTCGTTCCGCACCAAACGGTAAGCCTTTCCGTTTCAGCGGTAAAACATTTATCCCGTGCTATAGTCTTTCTGTAGTTATTAAGCTACGGAAAGGAGGCATGGAAACCATGCAAGATTTCAATACGATAATCGGCGTGATACAGATGCGGCAGAACGATTGCTCCTTCTCCGTCATACAGAAACGGTATCACATCGGTTCAGGCACAACACAACGGATCTTAAGCAGATTTGAAGCATCAGGATTAACGTTGGAAGAACTGCGGCAGAT
>JHXJ01000043.1 GCA_000621765.1 Ruminococcaceae bacterium AB4001 | reverse complement strand
TACAAAGCAATCAGCAAGGTTCCTGATAACTACCACATAGAGTACGATGGCCACTACTATTCTGTAGTTTACACACAATGCGGAAAGCCTGCAATCCTCAAGGCTACGCATACTGAGATAAGGATATGTGACTGTTACAATCGGCTGTTATGCAAACATAAGCGTTCTTATCGTGACTTTCCTCGTTACATTACAGAAGATAGTCACATGAGACCGGAGCACCTTTACTACAAGGAAGTTAACTCTAAGGATGGAGCATATTACAGAAGATGGGCTTCTGTGTTTGGTCCGAATATGTCTGAATTCATCGACCGCCTGCTCAAGTCCTCAAAGCATGAAGAGCAATCCTATAACGCATGTGCGGGCATCCTGCATTCTGTAAAGGATCTTCCACACGGGATTGTTGAAGAAGTGGCGCGACAATGCGTTGAAATGAATTCATGCAGATACAAGACGTTCAAGCAGGTTCTTGGGAAGATTCAATCCGGTGAACCGTGTTCTGAAGAACATCTTCCGCAACATGATAACATCAGAGGAAAGGACTTCTACAAGTAATGGTGAACGACTATGGCGTACAGACAAAAAGACTATACATACAATCCCAAACTTACAACTGAAGAAAACGTTTTGTTGGACCGACTCTTCAAGTTTAAGTTATCTCATATGGCAGAAGCGTTAGAGCAACAATTCCTGAACCCCAACTCAGAACTTGAAGATTTCCATACCAGAATAACGGCTCTCATTAACTACGAATGGGATCAGCGGCAATCTACCAAGTTCAAAAAGTTGCTGCGCAAGGCAACGTTGAAGTATCCTAATGCAGACTTCGATAAATCTTTGTATGAGCCGGACAGGATGCTAGATACCCATACAATAGAGAAACTTCAGACCTGTAAATGGATCGATGAGCCAAAGAATCTTCTGATAACTGGAAGTGCCGGTGCCGGCAAGACACATATTGCCAATGCATTCTGTATAACGGCGCTTCAACAACTGAGGACTGTGAAGTATATACGTGCCAACACGCTACTGCAGCAAAGCGAGAAGGCCAGAAAGACAAACTCAAGCTATGAATATACAAACGAGATGTCTTCTTACGATCTTCTGGTAATTGATGACTTCGGTCTAATGGAACTGGATCTTGAGAAATGCAGAGATCTCTTCGAGATTATTGAAACGCGCGACTCAAGAAAAGCCACAATGATTGTATCTCAGCTACCAGTCGCGAACTGGTGGGACTTATTCAAAGACAGCACCTATGCGGATGCCTGCTTAAGCAGGATGACCGCTAAGGCATATCGCCTAGAATGTAACGGCAGAGATATGCGCAAAACAGAATAAAATAATTCTATAGCGTCACTCCGTGCCGCTTGAAGCGGAACAGCATGCCGTTCTATCGGAAGCGGCATGCTGTTTTAGCGGAATTTGCAGTCAGAACTGACATACTCTGTGTTTTCGGTAGAGTTGACCTCACCTGTGGTTTCAGTTCCTTCCGTGCTGACAGATGTATCAGTGTCGACAGGAGTATCCGCGTCAACAGAACTATCCGTGTCGGCAGAGGTATCTGTATCGATAGGAGTTTCTGTGTCGGCAGATGTATCCGTGTAATCAACTGTTTCGTCATCAAATATAGTGGTAGTATCAATTGGGTTGTTTGCAGCTGCGGTCGTGCTGATTTCTGTAGCGTGGGCGATCTGGCTGTTGATCAGCTGCTTTGTAGTATCATCTACTTCGTTTTCATCGTAGCAGAAGATCTGCGTAGTAGTGTATGTGTATTCTGTTCCGTCTTCCATTTTGTCTGTTGCCAAATACTGGTTGGCAAAAAGGCCCAGCGATCTTGAAGCTGTAGTCCCGTCATTAAACGTGACCTCAATCGTTACTTTGACATCCTTAACCATATAAGTAACTGCCGCGCAGCTGTCGTCATCGTTTCCCTCGTAAGTTAACAGATAATAAATATCCATTCTGTCTGTCAGAACATTGCAAATGTTAAAAAGATAATTGGAATTTTGAAGCGTGCCATAATCTGCGCTGAACGAATCGTAATATCCTACTTCGGTCTTGCCGATAGGTTGTCCGGACCAGTCACAACCATTAACATAAGTCGACCTGTAATCGTCAAGCGTTTTGGGTGAACCGCTTTTTACAATGGAAGGACAGTCGATACTTACTACTTCAAAGACCGCATTGTCTACTTTGAAGGTCACGGACGAGATGTCTTCGCCCTCGACCGAGATGGGAAAATTGAGCTCAAATGTTGCCCCGCCTGTCCAGTCAACACCATAACCAAATGATTGGTTACTGACATCCAAACTTATCGGGAGCGAAGCGTTAGGCTCAAGTTCTGCCGCGCAAACCCTGATCGTAAACTGATTACCGACGACGGGTAATTCCGATTCCTGGCCGCCAAAATACGATAGACCAACGAATAGCACGGCTATGGTTATAGCTGCAGCAACCACTGCCGATGCAATCTTTATAATCGTTGCTCTGGCTGATTTATGTGTCTTTTGAGGCTTTTCATCCGGCTCATCCTGACGGGTATATATCGTTGTAAAAGCAGCATTTGCTTTCTGCTGTACGATATCCGGGATCTTGGCGTTTTTCTCGATAATGTTCTTGTTTTTCATGTCATTCTCCTATTAGCTTTTAGCCACCATAATACTTTGCGAGTTGCTCTCTGCCCCTTTGGAGCCAGGTAGTTACCGTGCTTTTGGGGATATGAAGCATCGAGGCAATTTCTTTGGTGCTGTATTCCCCCAAGTAATATAGAGTGATGACCGGTCTGTACTTCTCATCGATAGAGGATAAAGCATCCTTGAGTTCGACATTGTATTCGTCAGTTACAGCAGGCTCTTCCCATTCTTCCAGGCCTGTCTGACGCTTTCTGACATCCAGGATCTTATAGCAGTTGTTTATAAGTATCCTCGTCATCCAAGTCTTGAAAAACTTGTCTTCTTTTAGTGTGTTTAACTTCTCAAAGCAATTAAGGATCGTCTCGCTGACGGCATCAGCAACGTCCTCGTCATTCATGAGAATTGCCAGCCCGACTTTGTACATCTCCTGCATGTGCCCCTGCATCAGCTCTGCAAAGGCAAGCTTATCGTGTTTTTTAGCAAGTTTTACAAGCTTTGTAGTTTCATCAATCTGCATTACTTTTCTTTCCTTGTGTACACAACCGAATGGAGTTCTGATTTCCATTCTCTATCTATTAGATGTACTAAGACGGCGTTTGGTCTCAACAAATTTGTTAAGTTACTGAAAGACTTAACTAATCCGAACCCCAATGCACGATTAGTTAAGTCTTTTTCGGTAAGTTGCATTGTTTTCATAAGGGCCTGAAACTAAGTTATTGAAAAACCCACGCTAATTCACCGTAGCTGAAATAGTCATCTTCACCCATTGAAAGAGTCTTATCTACATAGTATTCGAACCAGTCCAGGAATCCCATCGGTTTGTCATTGACAGGATTTTTAAGCGGATAGATACCTGCATCATCAGCTAAGTCATAGAACCATACCGTGCCATATGTTTCAGGATCATCTGTATTGACAACGAGAATGCTGTACATAGCGCAGCCTTCGTGAGTCAGCATCACATAACCCTGATCTACATTAACAGTTCTGTCAATGTAAATTTGCGCATATTCTTCTTTCGAGAGGTTATAAACATTAAGAGGTTTTCTAATCGTGTATATGAATTTCTTTCCCACATCAGGTTCATCTTCGTCATCAAAAAGAGGCATAAAACCATAGAACGGCTGGGTACCGCTGCTGGCGAATGTAGTAATGAATCTTTTGTATTCCAAAGGAAGAATAATGCCCTTTTCCTTTTCGAAAGCCTCGACTTTTTCAATAGGATAAGGTTTATCCCAGACAGGCGGGAATTCACCACATCCCAAAGTGAATTGCTTTCCTGCAAAACCTTCCATCTTTTTAACGATACTTTGGATACGTTCATCAATTACTGTAGATTCACTATTCATAAACTCCCTCTATGTCTTATTGGTTTCAGTGGAAAGAATAGGCTTTGCCAAGTTCTTTGCACATCATCTCATATAAATCACGTATTTTTTCCCAATCAGTTTCTTGAGTTTTTTCAGAATAAAGGCATCTTAACTGATGCTCGAAAGTCTCTTTTCTCTGCTCATTCTCCCGAACTAATGCATCCGTATCAACATACACACCCGGTATGCCATTAGCGACAACATCTGAAACCTGGTTATCCATGTCAGTTGTGAAGGAGTTTATAAATCTTGAGACTTCCGATACAAAACTCTGATAGTCCATATCATAGATGCCTCTCGGATAATTCCATATCTCAGTTCCATCATCCAATGGATCACTGTCCCAGATAATCTTAAGTTTATTTCCGCATCTGAAAAAGCCTATAGAAGGACCACAGACCAAATGACCTGAGGACAAGAAACGGTCGTAAAACCATTCGCTCATAGGCATATAGTATTCATCGTAAAAATGGTCGAATTCCTCATCACTTTTGTCAATGTACATAGTTTTCCACGCCTGGAGATCATCAGACAGATTGTCTATAACATCAAATAATGCTTCAGGAACAGACTCTGATATAAGTGGAGTCAATTCCAAAATATCTTCTATAAACCGGGACAACTGATAATCATTATATTTTACCTGCATTCCGAAATCGTCAGGATGCGGTTCAGAGTATTCATAGATAACCGAATCTCCTGCGATGATCCACAACAAGCTGTCCGTCAGGCCAAACCAATGAAGATTTTTCTTCTCTTCTCCCCATGGAACGATCATTTCAGGCTTCTTTAAAATGTAGTTAATTCTAAACATGTGTTACCGTGCCTGTTATACCTAAACCCAAATAAATAAGGATTACCTTCAGATAAAATAATTATATCAGTCTTAATATCTGCAGAAAAACAGGTAACTGGCAATGCAGATTAATTGGTTTTAAACTGAGCAAAAAAAGTCGGGAATTAAGATCACCTTCTGAGATACTATTAGCTCACGAAGGAGTTAAGCGAATGGAAGAACAGAGAAAAGCAGTACGCAGAATGCAGGATTATATAAGTGAACATATCACCGAAGATATAGATATCGGTGATCTTGCAAGGCAGTCTTCATTCTCTCCGTGGTACGCCAGAAAACTCTTCATCAAATATCTCGGTATGACACCGGCTGTTTATATCAGGCGCCTTAAACTGTCGAAGTCTGCTTTGAGATTGCGTGATGAAAACTGCCAGATCATTGATGTGGCAATGGATATGGGATTCGGAAGTGTTGACGGTTATCAGCGCGCATTCAGACGTGAGTTCGGCTGTAACCCCAAAGAGTACTCCGCAAGTCCGGTTCCCGTATGGCTCTTTACTCCTTCATTAATAATCGACAAAGAAAGGAACGTGAGCAATATGAGTGAGATTAGGAATGTTTTTATTCAGGTTATCGAAAAGCCTGCACGCAAGGTTATTATCAAGAGAGGCATTAACGCTACAGAATACTGGAGCTACTGTAAGGAAGTAGGATGTGATGTATGGGGACTTCTTACGAGCATTAAGTCCATAAGCGGTGAGCCTGTTTGTCTGTGGCTGCCGAAGGAACTTAGAAACCCGGTAACAAATGAATATGTTCAGGGTGTTGAAGTAGAAGAAGATTATTCGGGAAAGGTACCCGAAGGATTCGAAGTTATTGATCTTCCTGCTGCCAAGTATCTGTTATTCAGAGGCGAACCTTTCGCTGAAGAAGTCTTTGAATCAGCAATCGCCGAGATTTGGGAAGCTGAGAAAAAGTATAACCCTGAGTTCATCGGTTATAAGTGGGATGATTCAAATCCCAGGGTCCAGTTGGAACCGAGAGGGGAGAGGGGATATATCGAACTTGTCCCTGTGAAAGATATCTGAACTGAAAAAGTTGCCTCCTCGTGAGACAACTTTTTTCTTATGCGTTTTGGTTTTACCCGTATTACATTAGCCATCCAAGTTAAGTAGTGTGCTTTGATCTTTGCCGTGAAAAGAGTGTTGAGTTTCAATAGACACATAACAGATGTGAAATGTTCGGTGGTCGAGAAAATATTTTCAGCTTTTTATGATAACATTCTAATAACGTAATTCAGCGTTCCATTAGCTTTCAGGGAGGTAAGATATATGAGAACACCGGAAGAAGAAAAGCAGGCTGTTATAGAATGGCTCGAACACCCGAGTGAACTTGGAAAGAAACCTTATGCTATTGAGTTTACTAAGCAGTTTACAACTGATGACGGAATTGAATGCCTGATTTTCAAATACAAGAAATCAATCATGTCTCCCTGGCTTTTGGCCATAGCAAGCGAGTCCGGAATATTCAGTGAACAGAATAAGTACGATCCTTCTACCGAGGTGGAAGATGCCGTCAAGCTCGTGGAATTCCTCAAACAGTTCTGGAAGAACAAGGCTGCTGAAGCAGGTGAGAAGGAAGAGAGAGCAAAGGAGGCCGGAAGGTTCGTTGGTTTTGTACTTCTCGAGAATTCTGACTGGACCTGTCATGGTTTTGAGAAGCAGTTTAAAGAAGACTGGGGAATCGAGCTTTCCGATAATGAATCTAAGGATGACATAACGAAAGTATACATGGTTCCTGAAGCAGGCCCAAAGACGATGCTTGCTGTAAGCCTTGTACCCGCACCGGTACCTAAAGGTGAAGCTGATTTCTTTGCCCAGTTCAACTTCATGTGGAAGGATGCTGTGGAAGTGACAAAGACACATAAAGCGCATCTGATCGTAACCGTTTTCGGAGCTGATGATCCTAAGGAGGGAGGAGTGCTCTATGTTAAAGCCATTGCTTCCCTGTGCCGTGATGCGAATACATTAGGCGCTTATTACAACGATGTTGTATTTGAGCCTAAATTCATGTTCGCGATGGCTGACATGATCAAGGCAGGACAGTTTCCTCTCATGGGGCTTGTATGGTTCGGACTCGGCCGTTCAGTTAACGGCGTCAGTGCATATACATGCGGATTGAGAAAACTCGGAAAGGATGAGATAGAGATCCTAGACGCGAACGAGCAGCCTTCCGAGCTGCATAATTTCATAATGTGCGTTGCAGGGTATGTCGTTGATCAGGATGTTATCCTTCACGACGGCGAGACGATAGGTTTTTCAAATGAACAGCGTCTCAAGATAGTAAAGAGCGAAGGCGTAAATGTCAAAGGCGACAGCCTGAAGATATTGTATTGATGAACAGGTGAAAGAAGTCTTGTATGGAATTTGAGCAGTTGATCAAACGCATAAATGAGTTGAGCAGGAAGTCCAAGACCGAAGGCCTCACACCTTCCGAAAAGGAGGAGCAGACAAAGCTCCGCAATGAATACAGGGCATTGGTCGTCGGTAACTTGTCATCACAACTTGACAGCATAAAGATCAAGCATCCTGACGGCTCTGTTACGGATGTGAAAAAGAAGCAGTGACAGGTGATCCGGATGGACGAAGGAATAATTGAAGCAGCAGTAAAATACATCAATGATCTGTTCGAAAATAATGCGGACGGACATGATGCCGCTCATTCGATGAGAGTGTATAAGAATGCTTGCCGGATCGCAGAAGGATATCCTGAATGCAATCTTATGGTTGTATCGCTTGCTTCACTCCTGCATGACGTCGATGACCACAAACTGTTCAACACCGAAAACAATGAAAATGCAAGGAAGTTCCTTATCAGTCAGCACGTGAAATGTGATGTTACGGAGCTCATCTGCGAGGTTATTAACGGCGTATCATTCAGTAAGAACAGAGGCAGACGCCCTGACAGCATCGAGGGAAAAATAGTTCAGGATGCCGACAGGTTAGATGCCATGGGCGCATTAGGAATCGCCAGGACATTTGCTTATGGCGGAAGATGCTCAAGACCGATGGAGTCATCACTGCAGCACTTTACCGATAAGCTCTTACTGCTTAAAGACGAGATGAACACGGACGAGGCAAAAGCCATCGCCGAAAAGCGTCACGCTTACATGGTGGAATTCCTTAATGAGATAAACGATGAGATGAACTCATACGATTAAATCATCATTTGATCTTTGCTGATACATGTGATACTTTATCCCACTCGTAAACTGTCGAGATAGTAACTGCAGTACCGTCTTCCATAGTAACGACGTAATTCGTATTGTCTATACGAACTGCATTTTCAGCACCTGCCAGAGTAAGTGCGATAATTGCATCCCTGAAAGATGTTCCCGGTGCTATGCCGTATAAACGGTACTTTCCTGACCATCCTCTCAGCTGGATATAGCGGATCTTCTCAGAAGAGCTTTCGCGGGAAGCACTGAAATAGATATCATCGTTTTCGAAGTCGATCGATTCGTCATATTCCGTAAAGGAAAAACCGCCGATCTCATCAGCTGACGTGCGGATGCTCTTGCGCAGGTAATCCTTAAGATCTTTTGTATCGTATGCTACGCTGTATTTTTCGATATCCGTCAGATACTGGAAAGCATTATAATCTGATTCTCCAATGCTTATGACAGATTCGCATTTGTTGTTTTCATACTTGATAGAAGTAGTTACACCTGTCGGCAGGTCAGTATAGTAAACGAAACATTCTCCGGAGTTCGTCTCAAAACTGAAAACGCAGGTATTGTTATCGGAACTAAGCTGTTTCCAGCTTGCTGTGAACATTTTGGAAGCGCTATCATCATTGATGATCCTGACGTCATTGCTGACCAAAGCATTTGCAACGTGATACTGGAAGGCCTTTAATGCTTCGTCTTTGGTGATGGCCTTGTCTGAAACAGGATTGGAAACATCGTAATCCCATTCGCAGATGAAGCCTGCCGGGCTGCCGTCTTTATGAGAAACATACTGATAATCGTTCCATAAGCCGCCGGAAGAATAAGATATCTCGGCATAGTCCTCGTCATCTGTATAACCGTCAGGCTGGCCCTTTGACCAGTTAGTATAAGATGCAGTCTCACCGGTTACCCATTTCCATGTTCCTTCAGTTTCGGAATCGGATAATCCGATGAAGACTCCTTGATTGTCTGAGTCTTTTGTGAATGCGCAGATGGCATCGTTCTCTTCTTTTGAAGTGATTACTGCAAGATGTCCGCCTAATGATTCGCAGTATTTCTCGGCCTCTTCCCATGAGCCTGCATTATCGTAATATGCATATGTATGGCCCTTGAAAGAGAATGACCTGACTCTAAGTAAAGAAGCGTCGAGCGCTGCATTGTCTATCTTTATTTCTTCATCTTCGGTTGCTTCTGTTTCTGCAGTTGTTTCTGAAACATCAGTTTCGTCGGGGTCATCAGACTCCCCGGATGCACCGATTGCGACAGCTATTCCGAGAATAAAGATGACTAAGACTGAAGGTACCAGGATCTTGACCCAAAGAGGTAAACCCTTTATAAAGCTCATTATCTTATTTTCGCCGGATTTATCTTCGGGAACTGTAACAGTGACCTTTGAGTTGCTGCCGGTATTGGAAGCTGAGCCTTGCTGGGTCTGATTGTTAGCCCAGATACTTGTTCCTTCCGTATATTCCATGATCATGTAAGCCGTTTCGTTCTCGGCAATACAGTCATAGAGTTTTACGTCGCTGCCTTCTTTAAATAACCGTTTTGCTTCTTCGACAAATGTGAAGAAACCTTTGTCAAATACGGCGCTGGCATTCTCATCTATAGCTGCTACGGCATTTGTCTGGGGATTTCTGGTTACGCAGTCAACGGGCAGGTACTCTTTGATAGTAACTTTGGTGCCTGATGTATTGTCCCAGGCCAGATACGTGGTGATAGTGTTGTCTGAACTTAGGACTCTGCCTACGATATATATTCCTGATAATGATGTTCCGGGAGATAAAAACAACGGGTTCTGACTCCCTGTCCCGTCAACATAGCCGCAGTAGGGGCATGTTCCCACATTTTCATCAACCTGATTAAAGCAACCATAACACCAGCGCATAATAAACCTCAATAAAGTTCTTTTTAGATTCGCCTATTATACACCCGTTTTTTATTACTTCTCCAGCCAGTACACCGCATAATCCGTCACAGGGGTAAAACCATGACTTACAGCCATTCCGGATGACATCGGATTCTGGGCATCCCAATGAACGGTATATTTTTTCTCGCTGCATTCCCTGAGCATCTCGAAAACGCAGTGGTCCGCAAGTCCCTTGTTCCTGTGTTCTATGTCAGTATAAACATCAAGTTCCACATGGCCTTCAAATGACAGAAAGCTCGATGATGCGGATACGACCTTACCGTCGAATAAGACAGCGGAACCTGCGCCGCTGCGCTGAAAGTCTTCAAAGTCCGGATAACTGCGGCCCTGATCGAAAGGGTGCTCTTCAAAGATCTTACGTGTAAAAGGGCTGATGCTGTATCCTTCCGGAAGCGGTTTTAAGCTTTTTGATGAAACGGAACAAAAGGGAGCCATGACCTCTCTGCGAAGGATAAACTTTACCGTCTGCTTTTTGACGTATTCTTCCCATTCAGGACTCATGCATACAAGTCTGCTCTTGTATATCAGGTCAGGATGTTCTGAAACAAAACTATCATCGGGTTTTCCGCAAAGATATGTGAATACGGTTTTGTAGATGCACCCGTCAGGATACTGGAATGCGTTACCGATCTGTCCTTCTTTGCAGGCGGTAAGGATAAGAGGAGTTTCATTAAGGACTCCGCTTCCTTCTTTCTCCCATACTTCGAATTCGCTGTTTTTCCCCATAAATGGTCACCTCTATCTGTGTCATAAGAATTCAAATAACAATAATACAGCAAGTATAACTACCGGAACCGTGACGGTGTCTAGTTCGCTTGGCGAATATAATTCCGTAACCGTCCCTGCAAGGGCACCTAAAGCAACTGATAACAGTATATGGAAGATGCTTCCCGTACCGGTGAAAAGGAGTAAAGTGATTCCTGCCAAGAAAGAGACCAAAAGCATTGAAATGCTTCCTTCCCATGACTTTTTGCCGTCGGTAAAAGGCAGCCTGATCTTATGTTTTCCGAACGGTATACCGACCAATGCCGCTGCGGCATCTCCGGTTCCCCACATGAGGATAGCTGCAGATGCCGGTTCTGCCTTCCCGAAGATTCCCCATGAAACTGCGATGACAGCAGTAAACATTACAAACAGGAGCACCATGCTCCTCTTGATCTCACCCTTTGATTTCTGAACGAAGAACCTGTCGAACCACTCTTCCTTTTCGCACATCAGGAGAACCGGGTAAATGATCACTGCAAGAAGTGCAGATGTCAGAGCCGCCGCAGCCCAGTTTTCCGTAATCAGTATCATTATGGAGATGCCTGAAAAGGCTGCTATGTGAAGAAGCTTTCTGAATACGAATGAAGGTGGTTTTATCAGAAGGCGGATCAGAAGCACAACGGTCAATGCGCATACTATAAGGCCGAGCAGTGTTGCAAAACAGCGGAGGACCTGTGCTGCCAGTTCAAACTTTGATATGAATTCCCAGTAATTCAGTATCAGCATGGATGCTCCCAAAACAGTTAATACTATTCCGGTACAAAGTCCTACCGTGCGGTTCTTTACGCGGTTGGCGAATCGGGCGGAAACAAGTGATGCGACGGTTGCGAATATGATGCAGACGAGCATCTTGTCCCACTTTTCCAAAACGATTGCGGGATGGATCAGGATATGGCTCGTAGAAGCAATCAGTGCTGTAAAAGTCATTATAAAGGTGCTGGTGCCGACCGCCGTTTTTAACTCCATTCCGAAGAATGCAGTAAATACGATCAGCATCATCATACCGCCGCCGGTGCCGACGAACCCGGTTCCGAATCCTATGGGCATTCCAATCAGTATAGAAATGATAATTTCTTTGATGCCGAGCTTAGAACCTTTTTCGACAGGGTTATTGCGTGATGAATCCGGTTTTACCAGAAAACGTATACCGATACAGAATGTCAGGAAAAGCGTGAATCCTCCAAGAACGACATTTCCGACAATGAAAGCAACATAACTTCCGACAGTGCACATCGTAAGGATGCATGTCATGATGAGCCATCCGCGTTTCAGATCTATGTTCTTATGGCGGGCATATGTATATGTCGTAACGGCTGACCCCAGGATGTCTGACGCAAGCGCAATGGCAGTTGCCTGATATACTCCTGTCTCACCCGAAAACGAAGGGCAGAGGACGATGATCATAGGAACCATAACAGTAGCTGCTGAAAGGCCGGCAAGCCCTGTTCCTATTCCGGCTCCGATTGCCGCTAATATCAGCCATACCCATTCCATATTTTACCAGTGAACGAATTTGCCGGGAATTACGCCGCGGACATTAACATCGGACAGGATCGCATACTTTTCAGGATGTCTGAATTTATCACCCATGATGTCGTCGTTTCTGTGGGCTCTCAATTGGTCAAGGTCAAGGGTAGCCACATATACACCTGGCTCGGAAGGAGCTTCGAATACGCACATGTCTCTAACTCCCGGCTGATCACGAAGCCACGGTACACCGTCGAACAGGGTTGACCTGCCGTTGCAGTCAGGCTGTCCTTCGGGATAGTTGCAGGTTGCGACAGCGACCATATTCTCGTATGCTCTGGTCCTCAATGCCGATAATCTGTTTATCTCCATTGGGCAGGCATTCGGAGCAAGTATAAGTTCCGCGCCCTTAAGCATAAGTATTCTTGCACTCTCGGGGAATTCCCTGTCGAAGCAGATCATAGATCCGAACTTTACCGTGCCTCTTCCGAAATCAAGATCCGCAACACGGAAATCATCTCCTTCGGATAAGACTATCTCAGCGTCAAATGCGCATGTATGCAACTTGGAATAGTGAAGGATATTGTTGCCGTTCCGGTCGAAAAAGATAACCGAATTCAAAGGCTTTTGATCGTGTGATTCCAGGAAAGTAATTCCGATCGCCATCTGAAGTTCTTTTGCGAGATCACGGAATCCGTTTACGAAATCGCTGTCCCTGCTTATTGCAAGTTTACTTGTTTCTTCCTGATCAGGGGGAAGATAATATCCGTCACTCCACATCTCGGGGAAGAGTGCCACATCGGCGCCTTTCTCTTTAGCCTCGATGCATGCCTTTTTACCGAGTGAGAAGTTCTCGCTCAGATCTTTGCCCGGAAGTATCTGAATAAAAGCTATCTTAATTTCCATAAAATTATCTCCGTTGTCCGGATAGGTCTGAACCTGCCAAATCCTTTTGGATACGGCCGGTTTTCCCGGACAGGTAGATTATAACATGTGTGAAATCTCTGATGCCTTAAGGCTCAACTTCTCAGTGTTATGTGGTAGAATATTCAGGCTTTGAAATCAATATGTATAGAGGATATTCATCTTTTATGGAAATTAACAAATGCCCAAACTGTTCAGGTAAACTCGAGCTTTCTGTCGGTCAGAAGAAACTGATATGCAAATTCTGCGGCTCTGAATTCACGGTCGATAAGGATACGAAGGATACCATAGAGGAAGGTTTTGCAGAGAAGGACTGGTTTATCTATGATTGGGACTATGAGGGCATGATGAATGTTCCGAAATTATCCTCATGCGTATCTTCTTTTCTGAGAGCGATCAATGAGTTTGGTACCTCCGCTGCGATCGAAGAATATATGAAAGGTTATCTCATGAATTATCCGGAGCTTTCAGCTCCGGGCATCAATGAGTCCAAGATGAGCGGCATAAAGGCCCGCATCGCAGGCAAACTTACTTCTGACGAGCGTATTATCCTGTACGATGATGACGGACTTTTCATTCACGGCAAGACCGGTGTTGTCATCACCAATAAGCGCACTCTTATCGTTGAGAAAAAGAATATCATCGATCTTCCGCATAGGAGCGTTCCGTATCTGTACTTTGAATTCTCGTTCGGCGTACCGGGTATCAAGCTCGGCGACGAGAATGTAAACAACATAGGAATCTTTAATTCCCATTTTGATCTGGAGGGAACTGTTGCAGCGCTTATCTGCGCCTTCAGTTTTGAGGAAAATCCCAAGAGACCGAAGATCAGACTGTTAAGCCATTTCTGATCGGATAAATATCGTATTTTATGGGGGGAGATTATGAGAAAAACTCTGTCGGTTATTTTGGCAACTGTAATGCTTTGTCTGATGCTGATACCGGTCACGGGGTGCGGTCCGAAAGCGGATTATGCAAGTCCTCATGATGCGATCGTAGCGGCCGATAGCGGTACCAACGTTATCGGGAAGACCGTACAAGTTACTGCGAGCCAGGATGTTACACTTGGGTATTTTTATACCGGCACTGACATAGGGTTAGGTGTCAATGTCGGAGTCGGTGTTTACAAACCAAATTCAGCTATCCCTCTGGATAATCGCGCTTCAGGGATCAATAAAGGACAGACGCTTATCTGCACAATTAAAGAATACAATGACCATCTCAAGACATCGAGGATCCTCTTAGTCGAAGTAAAAGAATGATCTCTCAGACCGTCTGATCAGGATATTCCCAGAAACCGCCCTTGTGGAAATTCTCGTTCCCAAGCGGGGTGGCCGTCAGTTTGAAAATAACGCAGCCGTCAGGGCAGACGATCGTCTTGGTATATTTTCCGTCACCGCCCAGATTTTCGAGATCGCCTCCGCTTCTTACTGACTCCATAAGCGGATAGAGCATCATCATGGTCTTGGAACAGATCCCGTATCCGTCTTTATTGACAGGACAGCCGTATGTGCAGGTGTATTTATCGCCGATCTCTTCTCCGTTGCGGCAATACTTTTCCGTATGATCACCATGAAGGAAACCCGTTACCTCAACAGTGAACTCATATTCTTCGTCATACCACTTTTTCATGTGTGCCCTCCTATAAAAAGTCAAACAGATTAAGCTGTTTGCTGTATTTTCCTTCTATTTGCTCAGCATGAGTTCGGGGTTAAATGGTTCTCTGTTCTCAAGCATTACAAATACTATTCTTGCTATCTTTCTGGTCATGGCGATAATCGCCCGGCCAGAACCTTTATCTGTTTTCTTGCGTTGATAGTCTTCTATCAATCGCCAGTTGCTTGTCTGTTTCGATAACCGAATCATTCCAAGCGCTACTTGAACAAATGCCGTTCTTAACTCCTGTGGTCCATTCTTTGTTATATGTCCCAGATGTACAGTCTCATTCGAGTTGTGCACGTTTGGCACTATCCC
>JHXJ01000042.1 GCA_000621765.1 Ruminococcaceae bacterium AB4001 | reverse complement strand
ACTATGACAAGACACGAAGAATAGAGCGAGGATTATTTAAGAGCAACAGCGGGATCTTCATTAACGCAGACATAAATGCTGCATATCAGATGATGAAGCTGGGTGACACAAGAGCAATTCCCATCAAGATTGGAGAACAGATAATCAAGATAAAAGCAGCCTGAATTATATCAGGTAGAGGCATAAGGCTAGTGCCCTTAAAGAGCCGATATGATATATTCATTTCGGAGATTTATAAATATCAGTCACAAGCTGGTAAATAGCCACAGTTATTTGAATTCTAAACAGGCTTACTTGTTATTGAGTGATTTCCTTAATTCTTTGTAGTCGGGAACGTATTCTTCGACGATGGCCCAGAACCTCGGAGAGTGATTTGCTTCAATGAAATGGGCGAACTCATGGATGACCACATATCTTATGATCTGCTTATCTTTTTCGACCAGGCGGTAACTGAACTTCAGTTCGCCCCTTTTCGAGAAACACTCGCCCCAGAATGACTTGTATTCGCCAAGAGTGATTTTTTTCGGGGGCTGGACGCCGCGGAGCGCGAAAAGCGGATAGACTTCATTGCACATGT
Source organism: Ruminococcaceae bacterium AB4001 (assembly GCA_000621765.1). GTDB lineage: Bacteria > Bacillota > Clostridia > Saccharofermentanales > Saccharofermentanaceae > Saccharofermentans. Next base: position 15,204 of record JHXJ01000042.1, on the reverse strand, counting down.
CTACTATGACGCTTCTGATGCAGCCCCTTCTCCACTTCTCGAAAGTCATGTACTTCGTGCGGTAATCGGACGGATCCTTTACTTCCAGCGTGATGATGCCGTTCTCAGCTCGGCAGATGTTCTTAGGGGCGCTGACGACCTTTAAAACATACGGTTTTCCGAACAGATCGAAAACCTCTCCGTCTATAAACTGTCTGGCTCTTACCCTGGTCCGGTCTTCCTGAACCGTGGTGTCTATCGCCTTAAGAAGATAATCCTGTCTGGAAATTATGAATTCTACCGCCGTCTTTATGTCAACGCCGTACGGGAGCGAGCAGTATAAAGAGCCGTCACGCCTGACGCGGACGTTGATATTCCTGATCCTTTTGCGTTCGAACTCGACATCGACTGCACGACTGCCGAGAGTAAGCTTTCTTGTTTCAGACATTGGATTAGATTACTTGTTAGCCTTGATGAGCTTATCGAAGTTCTTGCCGTTTACGTCATACATTGTATGGCCTAATTCAGCGAGACGGGATTCGATGTGTTCCTGCTCCTTGGGACGCTTGATCTTAAGCGTTGTTGTCTTGATCATGTCCTCTTCGGAGAAGACGTAGTTACGTACGATCTTATACTGAGGCATCTTGTGGTTAGCCTCATGCATCTTATCGTTGAGATATGTCTCGATCTGGCTGTCGTCAGCCTCTGTTGTAAGGCCGAGTTCAGCGCCAATGATCTTGCGGTTGATGAGGAGCTTTGCACAGATGTCGATCGCTTCACGGTCATTCTTGTTGCCCCAGACGAATGCTTCGGTAACACCCTTGATCTCTGTAATGACTGCCTCGATCTCTTCAGGGAAAGCCTTCTTACCGTTTGTAAGAACGATCATGGACTTAACACGGCCCGTAATGTGGATGGAACCGGTCTTATCGATGTATCCCATGTCTCCTGTATGGAACCAGCCGTCCTCGTCAATGGCTTCCTTAGTTGCTTCCTCATTCTCGTAGTAACCGAGCATGACACAGTCAGATTTGGTGAGGATCTCACCTACTGCCTTAGGGCCTGTGCCTTCAGCATCAATGGCAACCGTGATGCCTGCCATAGGACGTCCAACTGAACCGTGAACGTCGCAAACCTCAGTATTAACGGAGATAACCGGTGATGTCTCGGTAAGTCCGTAACCCATATAGAACTGGAGACCGAAGTCGGTAAACGCGTCAACATATTTCTTGTCGATTCCGGCACCGCCGATGACGATCATACGGAAATTGCCGCCGAGCTTATCCAGGATATCCTTAAATACATTGCGTCTTATATCGATGCCGCACTTTTTGAGGAAACGGGTAACGGGTCTTGCGATGGAGATCACCCTCTCCTTGCCGGAAGACTTGATACCGTCCTCGATCTTCTCGTAGATGTTCTCAAAAAGGAGCGGAACGGAGATGCATACATCAGGCTTCCACTCTTCCATGTTCTTGACGATGTATCTTAAACCGTCGCACATACAGATGCATGCGCCGCAGGAAAGAATGAAGAAATCGCACGTATTCTCAAAGGTATGGTGCAGAGGAAGGATCGAGAAAGCCCTGTCCCCTCTTCTTACGTCAAGTGTCTGGGCAATAGAATAAACGTTAGAAACGATATTGTTGTGTGAAAGGAGAACGCCCTTACTCATTGAAGTCGTTCCGGAAGTAAAGAGGATGATCTTTGCCTCGTTCGGATCGATGGGCGTATCCATAAATTTGTTGTCGCCGGCTTCGATATATACGTTACCTTCTTTTATGAGGTCGTAGATATCGGCAAACCTGCTGTCATCCTCAGGCCATGTATCATCGGGATTCTTTCCTGAAAGGCCGTCCTTATAGAAGATGACGAACTTTTCGAGCGGGATGTCGAGCTCGCCGGATTTGATCTTGGCTGCGATCGAGAGCATCATCTTATGATGTCTGTGGTGGTAGAAGATCATGCGGCTCCTGGATCTGACAAGGAGCTGGATCAATTCATCCTCGGGAAGCGCTCTGTCCATAGGGACGCCGACCGCACCTGATGAGAGAATGGCATTATAGGATACAAACCACTCGTAAGCATTCTCGCCTACTACGGCAATCCTCTGTCCGGCAAATTCACTGTTAAGGAGATAAGTAGCCAGTCCCTTGATATCGTTACCGTATTCGTAAAAACTTCTGTGAATCTCGGAAAGCTTGGGGGAACGTCTGAAAATAAATGCATCAAGCTCAGAGTATTTAGAACATGTACGGACAACGAGATCCCTCAAGTCCGTAAACTTCTCTGCTGTAAATACAGGTGTACCCTGAACAGGATTCATATATTACCTCCATATCGTGCCTTGTCTTCCTGCCTTAAGCGCAAAACAGGCGCAACTAAAAAAATATATCATACTTTCGAATGATTTTACAATTATTCGCTAAAATCTTATTTTTGAGTTATATTAGTTGCGTATTTATGTCAGAATCATTCAGGAGAATAGATGTCTGAAGAAGAAAAAGTAATAAAATCAGATGTGAATGCGGGCGCAGAATCCGAATCCAAGATGTCCCGTGCCGATCACCATAAGCATCTTGACGAGAAATATCCGACCAAACGAGGTTTCTGGGATGTAGTTGCCAAGAACGGCTTCCTTCTCTTAACACATATACTCTGCGATATGAAATGTATCGGCAGAGAGAATTTCCCGAAGAACAACCCTTATGTCGTCGCATCTAACCACCAGAGTTATCCGGACGGCGTACTTATTATTGATTATCTCCCCAAGGGACATTTCAAGTGGATGTGCTGCCTCGCAGCTTCAGACCTTGAGACAAATCACGGCAAGCTCGGCCGCCTCATCATGAGAGTCGGAAGAGGAATCGCCGTCGACCGTTACGGCAACCCCGTAAGAGGTCTCATCAAAGCCAAGAAGGAAGTCGAGAAAGGAAATATCTGCTTCGTCTTCCCTGAAGGCACAAGATCACATACAGGAAAGCTCGCCGAGATGAAGGACGGCGCCGCTTACCTCGCCATCAAGGCAGGCGTCCCCATGGTTCCCGTCTATATCGCAGGTGCTTACCAGATCTGGCCGAGAACTTCCAAGAAGCCTCATCCTCTCAACGGTTTCCACCGCCGCAAGATCAGGATCTATGTCGGAGAGCCCATGAACGGTGCTGATTACGACAACGATGCGCACAAGATGACGGAAGCGCTTTCAGCATGGATGCATAAGCACGAAGACCTTTACTGGGATCCTGAGACCAACTTCGAAGCTAAGTAAGCGTATTTTTCAATTACAAACAAAACCGCCCGGAGCGCGAAAAGCAATCCGGGCGATTATTTTTCTAAGCAGATTCTTGTTTACTGGTACAGTCCGCCAAGATACTCCGTGGCAAACTGGATCTTTGTAGGATTGAACACGTCACGGCTCTCATCAGTCGGATAGATAAAGAACGTGTCATCGTAAGTCGAAAGCGTGACGCAGGGACCGTACTTTCCCCTGTAATCGTATTCGGTATGGAGCGACACCATAGATTTGGCCGGGAAAACAAGCGTCTCATGCTTTTCTGAGCGGTAGTTGTCGAACTCCAGAGAGAACCCGTTGTTATCCTGGATGAACCTTCCCTCTCCGCAGTCGACGAAATTCACACTGTTGGGAAGAGCCCAGATCCTGACAGGGATATCGAGTTTATAACGGCCTTCCCTGATCTCTTCGTGGACAAAGCCCCTCTGCCATTCATACCAGTCAGGAATGTGGATGATCTCACCCGAAGATGAATGCAGCTGGCCGTATTCATCCATCTCATAAGAGTCTTTGCAGTATTTGCAGGTGATCCTGCTACCGGATGAAGTCATCGCAAAATCCTTGCCGCACTTTCTGCAGCGGTACAGAGGATAGTGCAGGCCTTCTGCCCTCCACTCGTCATCGATCCTGATCTTGTTTTCGAGCTGGTACTTATACTCATCGTAAGTAAGTTCTTTTGAAATACGGCCGAGGATCTCATCTACAGATAGCTTATCGATCTCATCCTGTGTCACAACGCACTTCAGGTCGGCGTGAATTCTTGCGCCTTTTCTCTCCTTGAGATTCCAGATAGGCTGCTGCAGATAATTGCCCTGCATGTTCAGTGTGACTACAGGAACCTTGAGCATTTTCGCAAGCTTTGCCACAGACGGTGTCAGATGTGAATTGGTTCCGACATTTGCGTACCTTGCCTCAGGATATATGACCATTATGTCGCCACGTTTGATGACACGGGCGATGTTCCTGATAAGTGACTGGTCGTTGATGAATTTACGGGTTCCAAGGCAACCTGCCTGACGGTATATCCATTCGCCGAAGTTCTCGAATCCCTCTAGTTCTGAAATATAGTTCGCCCTGTATGGTTTTAAAGCCAAAGGCGTTACGTAGAAATCCATGAAGGAATTATGCGAACCGTACACCAGGAAAGGCGGCTTGATCCCTTCCATGTTGTGCTTGTCTATCTTGAGCTTATAAGGCGAGACAAAGATCTTGCAAAGGAGCCACATCGCAGGCAGGAAAAATGCATTCTGCCTGGGCGGTATTCTCGCACGGTCGAAAGGCTTTTTGTCCGGGCTCGCATAAGTATCTCTCCTTACATAACGCCTGATCCCGGGTATCTTGCAGAGCAGATAATAAAGTAATGCCGTAAACAGGAGCGATGCGCCCGTAGGAGTCAGCATGAACAGAATGCGGTTATGTACAACGGACTTGATAGGATCGTAGATGATAAGCGAGAAAGCAAAGCCGAGAGCAAGGCATACTGCGCCTACGATGTTGAAGCCCTTGGAATAAACATATGCGTTATGTCCCTCTTCTTCGTAAGCACTCTTAAGATCGATCTTCTGTTTGCGCACGAAAAAGAAATCGACGAAAAGAAGCGCAGCAAGAGGTGCGTAAACACATGCGCTTATCGTAAGGAAGCTTCCAAAGTATTCTTCGATCTTTCCCCATACACAAAGGATTCCGACGTAAAGTCCCAAGACGAGGACCAGGACTTTATATGAGGATTTCCTGAAAGTGGACTTGAGCATGACGCCGTAGATATAAGAACCCACAGCCTGTGTTCCGATATTGGCGAACGCAACGAGAAGAAGCGAAGAAAGGCCCAGGATCGGAGCAGAAAGCGTAGCCATCATGAGAGTCGGATCGTTTACCATCTCACCTGTCACGTACTGCATAGCTATCGCCATAACAGCGCCTACGACTACGAAGAAAGATCCTGCCGCGCCCTGGCCCAGAACGCCGGCATAGTAGCCGGAACGTTCTGACTTGCAGAGTCTCGGCACTTCAGCCATTCCTCCGACAAGGGTTATTACGAACGCGAAATTGGCTTCGATATTGAGAACGTAATTAACGGTCTTATCAGCATCACCGGCAAGCTCAGGCTGGTAGTTCCAGATAACGTCCATGGGAACTGACGTAAATCCGACGACTACAACAGCAACGCCGACAAGCAAAAGGAGCGGTACAAGGATCCTGGTAGTCCAGGTTATCGTTCCGACGCCGCGCAGAGCAATGATTGTTCCGATAACAACGCAGGAAAGGCTAAGAACTAGATGCGCGCCGTTGAAAAGGTGTATGCCGAATAATCCCAAAAGGTTTTCCATGGAACTTGCGAAAAGCTCACAGCACACCGCATACCAAGGGAAATTAACTATGATTATCAGGACCGTTACTATCTTAACGCCCTTCGTACCGAACACGCTTCGTAGCCATATCCAGATGTCTATACCGTATCTGACCGACATGATGACCGGCAGCTGGTAGATCATGAGCATGAATATGGCCGCGAGGAATGCGCCGATAAGAAGCTGCTTAAATCCTACGAGTGTAGCAAGGTAGGAACCCTGCGTGTAACTCCATGTTGCGATGCAATATCCCGAAAGCACCAGGAGAGCATCGATAAATCCGTATTTGCGTTCTTTCGGAAGAACCGGCAAGGTCCCGCAATAGACCTCATTCTCTATTTCTTTGTTTACGTCATGCTTACGGCTCACAGGAAGAAACCTCCTATTATCCCCAACAGGGAGATGAGCGTGATGACCGCCGCGATTATGTAATCTTTTTTGGTCATGCGGGGAATGATGTTTTCCTTCTCCGCCTTAAGGACCGCCTCTATTCTTGAATCGAGTTCTTTATCCCCGTCCATACAATACTCCTCTTATCCTTAGTAAACTTTGTCACCGTTTGCCTCGATCGACGGGAAATAGACCTTCATCTCATCCCAGAAATCGCAATTGGTAACTTCTATGAATTTATCTCTGATACTGTTTTCGCTGTCATGGGGTTCATCGATAGGCGCTTTGTTGTGCTCTAACTGTGTTCCGTCATATCTCAGATATGTTCCGTCCTCAAGCTCCATCTCGATGCCGAAATGATCAGCCCACCAGTAGTTCTTGAATTCGAGCGTCTGAAGCTCCATCGAATCGAGCTTGTCCAGGAATCCGTCAAGTTCATCAGGATCAAGTTCCTCGAAATGATATACCGGCTCATCCTCGTCTCTCGAGCCCTCATAATAATCACTGTAATACCTTACTGACACTACGGGACTGTCTGTCAGATAAGTCGTAAGTTTCTTTTTTGTCTTCTGTGGCTCGAAAAGGAAACAGCCGCTCAATGCAACCGCCATGACCAGTGTCAGGCTCAAGGAAATCAAACGTTTAAACATAAAAGATACCCCCGGACAAAAAGCATTATTTTTTGATATCTAAACGATAACACAAAGGACCGTTATCTCAATGCACTTACCCGGTAATATCAGGGGCTGCCTTTTTTGAATCAAGGCAGCCCCTCATCTATCCCGATATCCCTTAAACGATCAATCTCCTAAATCCTGAACCTGTTCGGTCATCTGACTGAAAGCACCCTTCCAGTCGTATTCCATGGCCTTGCCGCCAAGCTTGATGCCATAAAGCGCAATCGTGATTATTCCGAGAAAACAGGCAAGGAAAAGCGCTACAGCACCGGTAATCAATAACTTAATATCACCTTTACTCATATTATTCCTCCCCCAAGCCGTAGTTCCATACGTGCTTGTTCCATCTGATGTATGACTTCAGGCCCTTTGCATAGTACTTGATTCCGAGTATCAGCAGAACAACAAGGAAAATGCCGACACAAATGAGAGTAAGTACAAGGAAAATGCTCGGAACAAGGAATTCCGTGATCTTGCCCATGATCATTGATGCGATCAGAAGTCCGACGATCCCGGCATCAGCCGCAAGGAACATAAATGCTGCTACGATTGCTGCCAGAAGTATAAGCCAACACTCAATACCAAGAAATGCATTGAATAAGATCACAAAGATCCTGCCTCTTCCGTCCGGTCCCTTAAATGAATCAGCCATCTTCTTGCGCTTCTTCATTATCTGATTAAACTTGGCGCCGTCCTTAAACTCTGCTGCAAGCTCCTTGGGATCTCCAAGGCTCTGGGCGATCTCTTCTTCGCTTCTGCCTTCAGCCACGCCTTCATCAAAATGCTCTTCAATAGATTGGATGATGTCTTTTACATCACCATAGGGCATGTGCCCTAATTCATTGCTGAGCCTGTTAAGATATTCAGTCTTATTCATCGGCTTTTCCTCCAGTCTCCTCGCTGATTATTCCATTTACTTCCCCGCAGAACTTTATCCACTCTTCACGCTCGACGTTTAACTTCTTACGCCCTGCATCAGTGAGATGATAGTATTTGCGCGGCGGACCATTCTGTGACTCTTGCAAGTAGGTCGATACAATGCCTTCAGATGCGAGCTTACGCAAGATAGGATAAACCGTACCGTCTGCTACTTCGACTTTGCGTGCCAGGCTGCCTGCGAGGTCGTAGCCATAACTGTCACCCTTTTCGAGTAGGGCCAGCACGCACAAATCGAGAATGCCCTTCTTGATCTGGCTGTTCATTGGCAAATCCCCTTTCATTCCGATTTGACGGAACGGAAGCGCCCCCTATTCCTTAGCGCCCCGCCGTCAGTATCATTTATAGCACACTACTGTTTATTGTTCAATACTAAATCTTGAATAATTCCCGAATGTCCTGTTTTGTCGATATAAAAAAGAGTGTTATATTCTTATTTGGAGGTTTTCTATGCCGAACCAAGACGATCTATCCAAGTTCAAACAGATTATCGCCAAGCTTCCAGAAGAAAAGAGGAAGCTCCTATATAAGCGCCTCCATTCACTCCCCGCTTCCGAGAGAGAAGCATATATAAGTGAATTCGTTAAGAAGTTCTACGCGCCCGAAAAGAAGGAAGCTCCAAAGAAGAATCCCGCCCAGAGCATCATATTAGGTTTCATCGTCGCGCTTTTCGTAGTCGGAGTTCTGTATTTTGTATATGTATTCAATAAAGAGACACTCGACGGGAAATTCAATGAGGCATTCGGACTGCCGGCAACAGAACCCATCGACACGTCACCGGTAATGAGCGACATAGCAGGTCCTGAGCCTCGCCACTTCCCTACCGATACGCCTACTCCGGTTCCCGCGACTCCCACGCCTGCACCGATCAAATTAAAGGAAGATCATCCGGATCTTACGGGTCTGGTTATAGTCATCGATCCCGGGCATCAGGCAGAATACGATCACGAGCTTGAGGAAGCCATCCCCGGCACCTCCGCCGAAAAAGAGCGCGCTACACCCGGAGCTGTCGGAGTCGTCAGCGGTGCAAAGGAATATGAACTTACTTTGCACTATGCCCTCATAATGAAGGAATACCTTGAAGGATGCGGCGCCGAAGTCATCCTCACTAGAGAAGATAACGACGTCAACATATCCAACTTCGAAAGAGCTCTTATCGCAGTAGATAACAACGCAGACTTTTTCATTAGACTTCATGCGGACAGCGCACCCGACAGCGATATCAGCGGAGTCAAAGTCTATGTCCCTTCAACGGGCAAATTTAAATCGAGCGCACCCTCCGATGGAGAAGATCTCGCAGAAAAGGTCGCAGAAGCGATCGGCTCCACTTCCCTTGGTGCAGTACAGTCGAATATGTACACAGGTCTTAACCATGCTGATACGATAAAGTCTTATCAGCTCGTTATCGGATATCTTTCAAACAGCGCAGACGATGCTCTCCTTGGAAAGGAAGAAACTGCATACAATGTCGCTGTTGCCGTTTCTGAGTTTTTGGGACAGTAATCTTCCTTCAGATTTTCCCCGATGAAAAACGAAAAATGTTTGTTATAGTAAATACATGGAAACTGATTATTCAATTTGAGGAGGTAGGTTAAAATGCAAACCATCGATCCTATGTCAATGAAAGACATGGCAGGACTTAAGAATGTAAACGAAGCAGATGAGCTTCTGCGCGGAATCAAGGATCCCGGCAAGGAGAATGAGATAAAGAGTGAGTACCAGTCACTCAAAGAAGTCGCCGAGTTAAAGAAACTCGTTGAAAAGCAGACTTATCTCCTCCACGCAATGTGGCTCATGCTCAAGGCCCAGGGCGCTACAAACGAGGAACTCGACAAGGCTCTTACCGAAGCGGTCCTTTTAGGTAAAAGAAAGGATTACAAGACAGCAAGCGAATGCCCCAACTGCGGTAAGCCCCTCCAGGCTTTGGAGAATAAGCCCTTCGCATCTAAGTGCTATTACTGCGGTACGGAGATACTCGACAATCCTTACAAGAGATACGACGGAATGGATCCTTATGACACAGGCTATCCTTCTGACGATATCAGAGAGACTGATACGACTTATGTCTCTGATGAACAGGCTGACGAAGAAGAGTTCAAGACCGCTCAGGACGTTATCAGCCAGAGCTTTGAACCCTACGACGTAACTAAGGATCTGGGTTTTGACGAAGAAACTTGATTTTCGCCAATAAGATTGTATAATCACGCATAAGCTTATTGCTTCGGTCACATGTTGTCGTGACCGGAGCAATTATATTTCTGATCCGGGGATGTACTGGTTTCGACGGGGCTTCTGAGGTCGGGAAAGCGGGTGGAGGATCCTCGTTGTGCCTCCTTAAAAAACGGGGAATTGCAAGTAATTGCAGACAACACAGAGCTCGTAGCAGCCTAAGGCTACCGTCCCCATGCCTATCTTCTCGCGTGGGTGTACGTACACCGAAGACCTCGCCTGAGAGAGGTTAAGCAGGCAGTCCTACCGGTTAAGCTTTGCGCCGGCTAGCGACTTTAATATTATGAAGCTACAGGAACCGCAATCTGTCAGCAGATGACGCGGGAATTGGAATAATTCAAATACTGACTGCACCCGGAGATTGTCCCGGAGGAAGAGGTTTCGGACAGGAGTTCGATTCTCCTCATCTCCACCAAAGACATTGAAGTTACCCCCGTAAGTTGGACAGTGATGTTACAATTTACGGGGGTACTCTTATGTTTATAACAAGAACAAAACCGTCAATCGTAAAAGCACTTGGAAGACGGTGTAACTTAGATAGATGTGCGAATCCGGGTTGAAAAAGTTGGGCTGTCTATCGACCAAATGTCAACCCTTTTTGGAAGAGAGAAGGGTTGCTCCTCATCACAAGAGCAACCCTCCTAAGACATGATGTATAAACAGAGGAGAAATCATTTCTTAACATTAAAAGCGCGCATCTGCGGATAATCTGCTGCGTCGCCCAATTCTTCCTCGATCCTTAACAACTGATTATATTTAGCAACTCTTTCCGAACGGCTTGGAGCACCGGTCTTGATCTGACAGGTGTTTAAAGCAACAGCGAGATCTGCGATGGTCGTATCTTCCGTCTCACCTGATCTGTGTGAGGAGATTGCAGTATAACCTGCTTTGTGAGCCATCTTGATAGCTTCCAAAGTCTCAGATACAGAACCGATCTGGTTGAGTTTGATGAGAATGGAGTTACCTGCACCAAGTGCGATTCCCTTGGAAAGTCTTTCTGTATTGGTTACGAAAAGATCATCGCCTACTAACTGAACCTTGTTGCCGATCTTGGCTGTCATTCTCTGCCAGCCTTCCCAGTCTTCCTCATCAAGGCCGTCCTCGATGGAGATGATAGGATACTTATCAACAAGTGATTTCCAGTGAGCGATGAGCTCGTCTGAAGTGAAATCCTTGCCTGACTTCGGCTGGTGATAGAAGCCCTTGCCCTTCTCACTCTTCCACTCGGAAGATGCAGCGTCCATAGCTATCATGAAATCCTTGCCGGGTTCATAACCTGCTGCCTTGATAGCTTCAAGGATCTTCTCAATTGCTGCTTCGTCACTGTCGAGCTTGTTGGGAGCAAAACCACCCTCGTCACCTACTGCAGTAACATCGCCCATATCCTTGATAAGTTTCTTAAGTGTATGGAAAACTTCTGCACACCATCTGAGCCCTTCCTTGAATGAAGGAGCGCCTACAGGCATGATCATGAACTCCTGTGTATCAACAGCGCTGTCTGCGTGAGCACCGCCGTTTAAGATATTCATCATAGGAACAGGGAGTTTTGTACCCTGTACGCCGCCTAAAAATCTGTAGAGCGGGATATCAAGAGCATTAGCTGCTGCTCTTGCAGTTGCAATTGATACAGCGAGGATTGCGTTAGCACCGAGATTGGACTTGTCCTTAGTACCGTCAGCATCGATCATAGCCTTATCAACTGCATAAATATCAGATGCATCAAGACCTGTAACAGCATCATTGATAACTGTATTGATGTTCTCTACAGCCTTTGATACGCCCTTACCAAGATATCTGGACTTATCACCGTCACGAAGTTCCAAAGCCTCGAATTCACCTGTGGAAGCACCGCTCGGAGCAGTTCCTCTGCCGACTGTACCGTCAGCAAGTGTAACTTCAGCTTCAACAGTAGGATTTCCTCTGGAATCGAGGATCTCTCTTCCGTACACATTTACGATTTCCAAATAGTTCATGTCATTCTCCTTCGCCGCCTTAACGGGGCTGTTATTTTTTCAGTTCGCCTTTTTGGCTCCCTGATTGGCAACTGCTTTCATCTTTGCTTCGATAGCACTCTGATCTCCGAGATATCTGTGACTGATTGCCTTGAAGTCATCACCTAACTCATATACGAGCGGTGTACCCGTAGGGATATTGAGACCTAAGATATCTTCGTCGGAAATGTTATCGAGATATTTAACGAGAGCTCTTAATGAGTTACCGTGCGCTGCAATAAGAACACTCTTGCCTGCACGGATCTCCGGAACGATGGTCTCGAGATAATAAGGGATAACTCTCTCAATTGTTGTCTCGAGGCTCTCTGTCAGAGGAAGGAAATACTTATCAACGTACTTATATGCAGGCTGCAGAGCAGGATTCCTCTCGTCATTTTCTTCCAATGCCGGTGGTTTAACGTCAAATGAACGTCTCCAGATCTTTACCTGATCCTCACCGTATTTCTCGGCAGTCTCAGACTTGTTTAATCCCTGCAGAGCACCATAGTGACGCTCATTAAGCTTCCATGACTTGATCTGGGGAATATAGATCTCATCCATCTCATCAAGAACAAGATTAGCCGTATGAATGGCTCTCTTAAGAACTGATGTGAAACACACATCGAAAGATATTCCTTCTTCCTTAAGCAGGCGTCCTCCGTTTTTGGCTTCTTCCCTGCCGGCATCTGAAAGATCAACATCTGTCCAGCCTGTGAAAAGATTTGCCTTGTTCCATTCGGATTCGCCGTGTCTTATAAGTACGATCCTGTAACTCATTTTATACTCCGATTCTGATCAGTCGCCTGATCGAAAATATTAAGATGCGAGTGCTGCGCCTAACTTCTTGCAACTCTCAACGCCGTCAGCGTCAGGTGCATCGTTTACCGTTACGCTCTCGCAAACGAGGTTAGCGCCTGCTGCCTTGCAGCGGTCTTCCCAGTTTCTCATCCACTCGCCGTCACCCCAGCCGAAAGAACCGAAGAGTGCGATCTTCTTACCTGAGAGAGAACCTTCGATTGCAGTGAACATGGGATCGAATTCACTTTCTTCGAGAACCTCATTACCCATTGCAGGACAACCGAATGCGATTGCATCAAACTCAGCAACCTTATCTGACGTAAAACCGGAAGGACCGAGAACAGAAACCTCTGCACCCTTTTCCTTCATGCCGTCAGCTACTGCATTTGCCATAGCCTCCGTATTGCCTGTACCACTCCAATAAACAACTGCTGTTTTCATTTAAATAGTTCCTTTCTATTGGCGTCAGCACGCCGTTGTTAATTTCTCGATGCTGCTGCCTTCTCTTAATCTTCTGCAGTAGATCGATGTGCATTTGTTGTATAAAGCAAACCTTTTCCTGGCCTGATCCACATCGCCGTAGACTTTCCAGCATCCGATGCATTTTGAACCGCAGGCGTGATTCTCGATAAACCCTCTAACATCTTCTGAAGGGTATCCGAGGAACAGACCAATCTCATGAGGAAATTCTTCAGAATCAAAGAGTTTCCCGATCAACGTCTTCACGCAGCCGTCAATGTCATCAGGTTCATATCCGAACTCACAAAGAAGACTTCTTACATCCTCTTCCATGAAATACTTTCTGAGTTTTTCGGGACGGTACATATAGACCAATGAAGGCTTGTTTTCAGAAAAACCGGTAATCAACCGAACACCATAAGGATGAAGTCTTCTGTTAAGGGAACGTACGCAGTTCAAGGTATCTTCATAATCCTGATCGACACAATTGAACAAACTGCCGACCTTAATGCCTGCAAGAGTAGGTGCACAATTTCTGACCACCATCTCATCAAACATAGGCTCAACCCTTTCTAGAAGTTTCCTTCGGTTATATGTTGTTTACTTTTGTTAGTCTAAACTAACCGCAAGAATATTACCAATTTGTTTGAAGGATGTCAATAAAGAAAACGAGGTATTTTCTAACGTGGGATAAATCCGGTGTTCAGGCTTTCTTTTTATATCCGCAATCGCAGTATGGTCCGCCTGATGCGAGCGTGTATTCTCTTACAAAGTTTGAGGCTCCGCCTAATTCGCTCATCACATAATCGAGATGACACATTGCAGGTACATATTCAAAAAGACCATGCTCTCTCATTAACACACATATACCACAATTGTAAAACCTGGCCTCGTATCCACTTCCGTCTTCGTAAGGTATATAATCCATGTTCCATGAATACCTGTTACGGTCGGCAGCTTTCAAGTTTGCAGTTGATATATTTGAAGCAATGTCCTTTTCACTGAATTTATTCTTCCCGCTCTTTCTGCACATCTTCTTTAAGAATGGTGTCGTCATTGCATCCTCATAATACCTGGTAACTTCATTCACATCAGGTTTATGCGGAAGATAACTTAAGAATGAGATCAGCATTGCGCAATTTACGATATTGGTCTTAAATCTGTCTTTCTTCTCAAATTCAGGAAGCTCTTCAATAATCTTTCTGTATTTCGATTTTGCTTTTAATCTGACTGTCTTTGCTTCTTCTTTGGTCAGACCAAGATCATTTACAAGATTCTTTTCAAAAGAATTCTTCAGAATCAACCACATTCCCATCGGCATTCCGGAATATTTCATATAATTTCTCTGCGGCATTCACTTCTTATAGAAATGGAAGTCGCAGCATTCTCCTCCCTTTCCAAGTGTCTGTGTTCTGGTGAACCCAATCTTTCTTAAATCTCCATATGTAATGTCATCGACATCACAAAAGGCCGGACACAATTCAGGGCATCCGAAATCCTTGCATGCGTTATGCCAAAGACAGTTGGTTATCGTTATGTCGTAATAATCTTTTCCTTCGAACTGAGTACTCTTCTGCAAATCCGTTGTTCTCATGATCTTCAGAAAAGCCCTGCTGTATATCCTGTAAAATCCGGGTATGATCTCAAGTGCTCTTGTACTCTTATGCTTCTGCATTCCGATCACTTCAACCATGTATTTGTGAGTCAGATCGTATGCACGAGATGACAGTTTGCTATCTGCCTTAAGAGCTTTATATAGTGCAACACGAGGCAATATTGTTTTGGTCAGCGTTTTATACTGATTAGGAGTCTTACCCGTGAGCGATGCAACACAGTCGTTATATATAGATGACTGTGAAGAAAAGATCCTCTCCGCGTCATCTTTAATTACTGCTCTAAGCCATTTGTGAATCTGATTCTGTTGATCCATTCATAACCTCACACTACGCAGTGTTTATCCAAATACAGGTGTAATTTTACCACGAAAAGTTAGTCTAATCTTACTTAGTTAAATCAGCACCACCCGTCGAACGGGTGGTTTGCACTGAGGCTATAAGCCTCTGTTACCGGCCAGCGCCTAAAGACGCTGGCTTTCACATTCTGTT
>JHXJ01000041.1 GCA_000621765.1 Ruminococcaceae bacterium AB4001 | reverse complement strand
TGGGACATATAACAAAGAATGGACCACAGGAGTTAAGAACGGCATTTGTTCAAGTAGCGCTTGGAATGATTCGGTTATCGAAACAGACAAGCAACTGGCGATTGATAGAAGACTATCGACGCAAGAAAACAGATAAAGGTTCTGGCCGGGCGATTATCGCCATGACCAGAAAGATAGCAAGAATAGTATTTGTAATGCTTGAGAACAGAGAACCATTTAACCCCGAACTCATGCTGAGCAAATAGAAGGAAAATACAGCAAACAGCTTAATCTGTTTGACTTTTTATAGGAGGCAAAAAACATGAAGACAAAAGACTTGCTATCAGTAATATCTGCTATTTCTATTATTGTTTCATCGTTCGGCGTTGTTATGGCTGACACCGACTACGGCGAACTCACATCATCAAAAGACAATGCAGTTTTCTCATGGAATTATAACGGTAATGGCGTCTTATACCTGAAGAAAACGGACCATTCCTATCCTAACCCGGCAAAGGATTGGAAATCTACTCTTTGGAATGATATAACTACTATGTATATCTCCGGCGGAGATACAACTTCTCAACCGGCATACACATATTCGGATTTCTCGACTGGAATGTACAGCCTTGAGACTATCAATGTTTCCGGCAACTGCAAGAAACTCAACATCAACAACTACGCTCCGAACATTAAGAAAATAAGTCTCAGCAACAACAAGGAATATTATGTCACTATCGATCTGAGCGACAGGCAGGTATCCACTTTACCTGAGCTTTCACTTTACAATGTGAGTGCTAGTTATGTCTATATTAATGCCGGTCATTATAATGGACCGAATTCGGTAACTGTTCCTGCATGTTACGGTAACAGCGATAAGATTACTTACGATTTCTCTCACTCCCGTGTTGGCAGAGTAACTTTTGAAGAGGGAACGAAAACCATTCCTGATTATTCATTCTATGACTGCCAATTATTATCTAATGTAACTATTCCTGATGGCGTTACTTCGATTGAATACTGTGCTTTTAGGAACTGCCCGAAACTGACAAGCGTCTCAATACCTGCTTCCGTCAAATCCATCGGAATGAATGCGTTTAAGAATTCAGGCGTTAAGACGATCAATTTCGCAGGCACACGTGCCCAGTGGTTCGGATTGGTTAAGGAATACTCAAATGAAGGTCTTATTGTCGGTGAAGCACTTCATCTTAATAATGCAACTGTTTATTGCTCAGACGGCGGTGTTGTTATTCACCACAACGATAAGGAGGATCCTTCTTACTCCGAGTACTATCAGATATGTTTCGGTTGGGATAATTCAGATGGAAAAACGCACTATTACTATGAGAATGGTGATATGGCAAAAGGTCTTTCCCAGATAGATGGAAAATGGTACTTCTTCGATGATGAAGGCGTTATGCATACTGGTTTACTAAATATATATAACTATATTTATTATTTTTCTGATTATATGCAAACCGGTTGGCAGATAATAGATAACAATACATATTACTTCGGAAGTAATGGAATCATGAGAACCGATTGGCAGGAAATAGAAAATAATACATATTACTTTGGTAATGATGGCATTATGAGGACCGGTTGGCAGTCCATTCAGGGCGAGAAATACTTTTTTGGTACTGATGGTGTTTTGAGAACCGGTTGGCAGACAATCGATGATAACAAATACTTTTTTGATAATACCGGAATTATTCAAACTGGTTGGCAGGAAATAGATAGTAATACATACTATTTTGGCGATGATGGCATTATGAAAACCGGTTGGCAGTCCATTCAGGGAAAGAAATACTTCTTTGGTGCTGATGGTGTTTTGAGAATCGGTTGGCAGACAATCGATGATAACAAATACTTTTTTGATAATACCGGAATTATTCAAACTGGTTGGCAGGAAATAGATAGTAATACATACTATTTTGGCGATGATGGCATTATGAAAACCGGTTGGCAGTCCATTCAGGGAAAGAAATACTTCTTTGGTGCTGATGGTGTTATGAGAACCGATTGGCAGACAATAGATAATAACAAATACTATTTTGATAATGCCGGCATCATTCAAACTGGTTGGCAGAAAATTGATAATAATACTTATTATTTTGGTAATGATGGTATTACGAGAACCGGTTTGATGACAATTGAAGATAAGCAGTACTTCTTTAACGAAGAAGGAATAATGCAAAACGGTCTGGTAAACATTAATGATCATATCTACTATTTTTCCGACTATCTGCAAACTGGTTGGCAGGAAATAGATAGTAATACATATTACTTTGACACTAATGGCATCATGAAGACCGGTTGGCAGACCATCCAGGGGAAGAAATACTTCTTTGGCAATGATGGCATTATGAGAACCGGTTGGCAGACAATCGATGATAACAAATACTATTTTGATGATGCCGGCATCATTCAAACCGGCTTGATCACTATTGATGACAGTACTTATTTCTTGGATGATTACGGCATGAAAACCGGCTGGCAGATCGTTTATGGTAAACGTTATTATTTTGATGACCTGGGAAAAATGCTGACAGGCTGGCAAACAATTAATGATCGAATATATTACTTTACTTTGTCAGACGGCATGAGAACCGGTTGGCAGATCATCAACGGAAAACAGTATTATTTTGATATCACAGGAGTTATGTTAACCGGTTTGCAGACTATTGATAACAATTGTTATTTATTCAACGATGAAGGAATAATGCAGACAGGCTGGCAGATAATTGACAACAGCATTTATTTCTTTGATGAAACCGGCATCATGCAAACCATAAATGCAGGTTGGAATAAAATCGATGGAATATGGTATTACATCGAAAACAGCGAATTGGTTACCGGCTGGAAGCAGATTGGCGGCAAGTGGTATTATTTCGAGACTTCCGGAGCAATGCTTGTAGGTTGGAGTCAAATTGAAGGTAGTTGGTATTACCTCGACAACAACGGAAAAATGGTAACTGGTTGGAAGCAGCTTGGCAACAAGTGGTATTACTTCAATATGAGTGGACAGATGCAGACCGGTTGGAAGCGGATCGGTGGAAAGTGGTATTTCTTTAATATCAGCGGCGCAATGCAGACCGGCTGGGTAAGCACAGACGGCAAGTGGTATTACCTTAATTCTGATGGTTCTATGGCATCTAATGAATATATCAAAGGTTATTGGATCAACGGTGATGGTTCCTGGACTTATGAATACATCGCTTCCTGGACGCAGGACAAGAACGGCTGGTGGTATGGCGATTCTTCCGGATGGTATGCTAAGAATGAAAGCTATAAGATCGATGGCAAGATATATAATTTTAATGCAAGCGGATACTGCACAAATCCTTAAGCAGGGGCAGGCATTCGTATTGAAAGCAAATATGACGGGGTTCTCAAGTTAATTGAGAGCCCCTCTTTTTGGGGGAGACGTGATTTCGTCGAGTTCGCAAAGGACGAAACGGGCACGACAGAAGTTATTTGTATAAATATTTTTATATTTTTGTTACAATCGCGTGATTTATAGCTGGTCAAGAAAAGCAGATAATAGCAATATCAAGATTTCTGTTTTGAAAATCCAATGATTGTGAGGAACCTGATATGAAGTTGAAAAGTCAGAAGATACTGTCATCTGTTCTTACCGCAACAATGTGCTTTTCATTGTTTTCCAATCTGCCGATTACAATAAATCTTGTTCATGCAGATTCTCTTATTGAGATCAATGAAGATAATTTCCCTGATGAGAATTTCAGAGATTATGTGTTCACAGAATGTGATAGAAATCATGATGGTTTTTTGAGTGAGTCGGAAATTAGTGTTGTTTATAAAATAAATGTCTCCAATAAATCTATTTCAAGTTTGAAAGGAATTGAATATTTCACTTCTCTGAGAAAGCTCTACTGCATTTATAATCAGCTAACAAGCCTCAACGTGAGTAAAAACACAGCACTGGAATATCTTGATTGCATCGGCAATCAACTAACAGTCCTTGATGTTAGTAAGAATACTGCCCTTATTTCGCTTCAATGCAATTGTAATCAACTAACAAGTCTTGATGTGAGCAAAAACACTGCATTGACTTCGCTTGATTGCGATGGTAACCAAATTGCAAACCTTGACGTTAGCATGAATATTGCATTGACCGAGCTTTCTTTTAGCGACAACCAGTTATCCAGTATTGATGTAAGCAATAACATAGCTTTAGAGGGGTTATATTGCGATCACAACAACCTGACTAGTCTTGACTTGAGCAATAATGCTGCCTTAACAAAACTATGGTGTTATTCAAATCAACTGACAAGTCTAGACTTGAGCGGAAATGCATTGCTTACGTATCTGGATTGCTTTGATAATCAACTAACAAGTATTGACGTAAGCATGTGTACGGAACTGTTTTCGTTTGACTGTGAGGATAACCAGCTGACAAGTCTGGATATAAGTAATAATACAGAGTTGGAAAGGCTTTGGTGCTTTAACAACTGTTTTGATAGTATCAATATAGAAAACAACAGATATCTCTTAGAGGCTTATAATGCAGGGGAATATACAGATGAAAAATGGGATGCAGTACCTGATTCAGCGATTCTATATTACATTTCCTCGGTGGGGACTTTGATAGTTGATCGCTCTGCTACTGTTTTAGATTCTTGCCCTTCTGAAGTTGAGATTAACTCTAGATATTTCCCAGACGAAAATTTCAGGAGTTACATTTCTGAAAATTGTGATGCGGATCATAATGGTTTTTTGAGTGAGGCTGAGATTAGTGAAACGAAGGAAATAATAGTACACCGTTGCTCTATTTCCAGTTTAACAGGCATTGAATATTTTACTGCGCTGACAAAACTAGTGTGCAGCGAAAATCAGTTAACAAGTCTCGATGTTAGTAAGAATACTGTTCTTAGAGAACTTGACTGTCATGATAACCAACTAACGAATCTCAATCTGAGCAAGAATACTTCTTTAGTATCGCTTAATTGCAGAAACAATCAGTTGGTGACTCTTGATATAAGTGCGTGTAAAGCATTGCATTATTGTTATTGTGGTATAAACCAACTGGCAAGTCTTGATATTAGTAAGAATACTGAATTGGAAGATCTATATTGTGATAGTAACCAACTGACAGTTCTTGATGTGAGCAGTAATACTGAATTAGCATATTTAGATTGTAATAGCAATCAACTTGCAAATCTGGATGTCAGCAAAAATACTGCTCTTTATGGACTTAGCTGTTCCAAAAACCAGCTGAATGTTCTTGATGTTAGTAGTAATACTGCACTGGAAGCTCTATATTGTGATAGTAACCAACTGACAAGTCTTGATGTCAGCAGTAATACAGAATTAGGATATTTGGATTGTAATAGCAATCAGCTTGCTAGCTTGGATGTCAGCAAAAATACTGTCCTTAGCGGACTTGATTGCTGTGAAAACAAACTAACCAAGCTAAATTTATGTGGGTGCATTGACTTAATATCACTTTGCTGCAACAACAATCAGTTGTTGACCTTGGACTTGAGCGAGTGTCCATCATTGCAGATTTGTAACTGCTATAGCAACCAACTAACCAGCCTTGATGTTGAAAACAATACTGCGTTGACAAATCTTTATTGTTATGACAATCAACTGACCAGCCTTGATACAAGTAAAAATCCTGATTTGATCTTGCTTTATTGCAACGACAATCAGTTATCAAGTCTCGATATTAGCAATAAATCTTCATTAAAAGAGCTCCGTTGTTTCAACAATCAGATAACAAATCTTGATACGAGTGGATGCATTTCTTTGACACGTCTTCTTTTCACGGGCAATAATCTATCCGAACTTAATATAAGTGGTTGTATCGCATTGACAGTGATTTATTGCGCCGGCAATTCACTAATTAGCCTTGATGCCAGTGGTTGTACTGCACTGGTAGAGCTTAATTGTTCCGCTGGCAGTCTATCCTGCCTTGATGTGAGTGAGTGTATATCTTTAACAAAACTTGATTGTAGCTCCAATCAATTGAATAATCTTGATTTGCGCACTAACATTGCACTTACAGAACTTGATTGCAGTAACAATGGGTTGACAAATCTTGATCTATACAACTGTACAGAACTATCTATACTTAAATGTTCTCATAATCTATTAGCAAGCATTGATGTGAGCCAATGCTCTGCATTAACAAAACTGGAATGCAATGACAACAAGTTATCAAGTCTTGATGTTAGTGAGTGTACTGTCTTGAAAGTTCTTGAGTGTTTTGATAACCAACTAAATGCAATAGATATAGAGAATAACAGTTATCTGTTAGAAGTATTTATGGAAGGAGAAAACAAACTATATCTCTTTGAGAGGGTTCCGAATTCTGCTATTGTATACGCTATTGTTGAGAATCAGTTAATTAATAAAGAATTAGTTGTTGACAGATCTGTAACTGTTTTAGGTTTGCCGTTTTCCGGAATAGAAATCAATTCGGTATATTTCCCGGACGAAAACTTCAGAAAGTATGTGTCTGATAATTGTGACACGAACCATAACGGCTTTCTGAGTGAAGAAGAGATTAATTATACGAAATATATCTATGTCCCCGAGAAATCGATATCAAGTTTAGAGGGTGTGCAATATTTTACTGCCGCAACTCGCATTGTTTGCTATGGTAATAAACTGACTAGTCTTGATGTAAGTGAGAACACCGCCATTACAGAACTTAATTGTAGAGACAACAAACTTGCAATCTTAGATGTGAGCAAGAATACTTGTTTGACAAGCCTTGATTGCTCTGCCAACTTATTAACACGTCTTAATGTAAGCAATTGCCATAACATGATTTCCTTGCGTTGTAGCAATAATCAACTGACATATATCGATGTAAGTAAGAATACTGTCCTGGCAGAATTGGATTGTTATAACAATCTGATAAAGAATGTATATATTGAAAATAACAGTCACCTGTTGCATGCGTATAATGCCGGCGAAAATGTGATTGAAAGATGGGCGGGAATGCCTGACTCTGTAATTCTGTATTGCACAAATGAAGGTAAGCTTGTTGTTGATAGAACAGTATGGGTTTTATCTTCGTTAGGAATCCAGATTAGTTCGGAGAATTTCCCAGATGATAATTTCAGAGCCTATGTGCTCGAGAAGTGTGATTCGGACGGAAATGGATATATAAGTGATGACGAGATCAGCAATATAGAGCAGATTAATGTTAACAATCGCTCAATTACAAGTTTGAAAGGTATTGAGTTTTTTACTTCTCTAAGTGTACTTGGTTGCGAGAAAAACCAGCTTGAAAGCTTGGATATCAGCAATAATATTGCCCTTACATCACTTGATTGTGCAGGCAACAAACTTACTGTTTTAGATGTTAATAAGAATACTGCTTTGATACTCCTTGATTGTTCTGCCAATCAAATAACACTTCTTGATGTAAGTGATTGTGTTGCATTGAAAGATCTATCATGTTTTCAAAACCAACTAACGAGCCTCGATATTAGCAAGAATAATGCGTTAGAAAAGTTATATTGCTATGAAAACAGGCTGACCACTCTGGACGTGAGTTCGAATACAGCGTTGAAAGAACTGTTATGTGCGGATAATCAGTTAACAAGTCTTGATGTCAGCAATAATACTGCCCTGACTGAAATTTCATGCAGTAATAATCTAATAGAAAAACTTGATGTGAGTAAGAATGGATTCCTTAAAGAACTGTGTTGTAATAACAATCAATTAGTTAGTCTCAATATTTGCAATCCCAATAATACCCTCGTAACGATATTATGCGCCTTCAATCAACTGGTAAGTTTAAATGTTAGCAATAGTACAGCCCTAACTCTTCTTGACTGCAACAATAACAACCTAACAAGTCTGGATATAAGTGGATGTACCGCTCTGTTTCAACTAAGTTGCTACAACAACCAACTTACAAGTCTTGATATAAAAGACAGCAGTCGTCTTGTGAATGTATTTGCTGCAGGAGAACGAGATTTTAGATGGTACGAAATGCCTGAAACAGCATCACTCTATTTCCGCACTGGAGATAATTCTGGAACACTAGCTGTTGACAGTGCTGTAATGGTTTTGACTACTTCTCTT
The DNA here is from genome assembly GCA_000621765.1 of Ruminococcaceae bacterium AB4001. Classification (GTDB taxonomy): domain Bacteria; phylum Bacillota; class Clostridia; order Saccharofermentanales; family Saccharofermentanaceae; genus Saccharofermentans. Next base: position 9,727 of record JHXJ01000041.1, on the reverse strand, counting down.
AAAACAGGCTGGAATGAAATTGACGGGCATTGGTATTACGTTAATGAGAATGGCGAATTTGCCACTGAATGGTACAAAATAGGCGCTTCCTGGTATTACTTTGATGAAACCGGAATAATGATTACCGGTTGGCAGAAGATAGATGATGTATGGTACTACTTAACATCTTCCGGTTCAATGGTAACTAATTGGCAGAGCATTGGCGGCAAGTGGTATTACTTTAACCGCGATGGCGCGATGCAAAAAGATTGGCAGAGCATTGGCGGTTCCTGGTACTATTTTAACGGCGATGGTGCCATGCAGAAGGGGTGGCAGAGCATCGGTGGCTCCTGGTATTACTTTAATGGTGATGGTGCGATGCAAAAAGACTGGCAGAAGATCGGCGGTAAGTGGTACTACTTCAGCGGCAGCGGAGCCATGCAGAAGGATTGGAAGAGTATCGGGGGCAAGTGGTATTACTTTGCAGGCAGCGGAGATATGCAGATCGGATGGAAGAACGTCGGCGGAAAATGGTATTTCTTCGAATCATCAGGTGCCATGAAGACTGACTGGATTAAGAGCGGCAATGCATGGTACTATCTTGATCCTTCCTCTGGAGCAATGGCGACGGGATCGAGAGCTATCGGCGGTAAGCAGTATAACTTTGACTCAAGTGGCAGGTGCCTGAATCCATGACATTATTTGATTGATTGTATATGTCATAAAGGGCGCATCTTCGGGTGCGTCCTGTTCGTCATAGGGTAATACCGCGGATGTGTTGTCTGATGTGCAGAAAGATTTATTAAGCAAGGGAACTGGCATATAATAATACACAGAGTCTAATCTTTATTACTGGCCAAATGCTTCAAACATGCGGCAAATCCGATTTCAGAGGCAAAAAAAATGAAAAGATCACTCAAGTTTTTAGTTACATTTGCAACTGTTCTGATCACTGCTTCGGTTTGTTCTCTGGCCGTTCTGGCTGATGACGATCCGGCGACCGGTTGGCAGGAAAATGACGGCAAATGGTTTTACTACGATGAGTCAGGCGAGATGGCAACCGGCTGGCTCGAGGACAGTGGTAAATGGTATTACCTCATAGATTCCGGTGAGATGGTTACCGGGTGGAATCTGATCGGCGAAAAATGGTATTACTTTTATTCTTCCGGCGCAATGGCTTCAAATACCACCATTGACGGAACCAAATTATCTTCCAGTGGAGAGGCTGAAGGTTTAAAAGGGAGTTGCAAGACATTTGACTGGGATCTTACGCCTGGCGGTGAATTAACAGTCTATTGTAAGACCGACTCTTTGAATGTTAATGATGAATTTGATTCCCAGAGTCATCAAAAAGTTACTTCCCTGACAATCTTGAAAGCAGCTGATTCACAATATGAAAGTTTCACATTGGCTGCCAACGCTTTTTTTCATTTCTATAATCTTAGATCTGTTGACATATCTGCTTCTGTTACTTCTATTGGAGACAGTGCATTTCAATATTGTAGAAGCCTTGAATCAATTGTAATTCCGGATTCAGTAACATCAATCGGAGAATATTCGTTTGCGTACTGTGACAGCCTGAAAACTGCAACTTTATCTAAAAATATACATACTATACCGGATTGGGCATTCAGTTACTGTCCCAGTCTGAATACTCTTTATTTTTCTGCCGGGGTTAAAAGTGTTTCCGCCGGTGCTTTTAATGTTCAGGAATATAAATGTGATTCTAATGTTAAAGATATATATTTTGATGGTAACAAAAAGGATTGGGATAATATTTCCGTAACTACTGCTACTTATGAATATGTTAATGAGTGTGATGATTATACGTATTATACCTATGCGACATATTCTGCAGAATCATTGAACAAGCTTTTTAAAGGAGTTCATATTCATTTTTCGGAAAGTGATGAATGGGTGCAGGATGAAAAAGGCTGGTGGTACCGCCGTTTCGACGGGTCTTATCCTGTATCACAGTGGGAACTCATAGATTGGAAATGGTACTACTTTGATGAATCCGGCTACATGGTCACAGGCTGGATACAGCTCAAAGGTTATTGGTACTATCTTACTTCCTCGGGTGCTATGAAGACCGGCTGGCTGGAACTTGACGGAGAGTGGTATTTCTTAAATCCCGGCGGAGATATGGTTACAGGTTGGAAGAAGATCAACGGAACCTGGTATTACTTCTATTCATCCGGAAAGATGGCCCACGATACCACGATCGATGGAAATTACATTGATTCCAACGGCGCTGCTGATTATTCGAAAGGATCAAACGAGAATTTCGACTGGGAGCTCTCAGCAAACGGAGAATTGCTGATCTATTGTAAAGGTGCTACTTTGCAGACTGCCAAATATCTTAAATCAGAGTTTGTACTTAAAGTCACCTCGTGCAAGATAATGAGATCAGGTAATTCAACTTCTGAGACAATAGCAATTGGAGCTGAGTCCTTTATAGAGTTTTCATATATGGAGACGATCTCTATTCCCACATCAGTTGTTTCTATTGGAGATAAAGCATTCTTTGGATGCAGCAGTCTTAAATCGATAACTATTCCTGATTCTGTTACTTCGATCGGATATTGGGCATTTTACAGGTGTGAGGACCTTGAATCTGTTATTATCCCTTCCTCAGTTACTTCAATAGGTGAAGCCGCATTTGAAAATTGTAGTAGTCTTAAATCGGTAACGCTTCCGGATTCTGTTACTTCGATACCTATTAGTGCATTTTACAAATGTGAGCAGCTTAAATCCATTAATATTCCTAATTCAGTTACTTATATTGGTAAATGTGCATTCTATTATTGCAGATCACTTGAGTCTGTTGTTATTCCGGCCGGCGTAAAGAAACTGCCTGAAAGTGCGTTTGAGAGATGCTTCGGATTGAAATCAGTTTCTTTTACAGCAGCAGTTAAGAGTATTTCTGCGACTGCTTTCCAATCTACCCATATATCAGATATATATTTCGAAGGATCAAAAGTAGATTGGGATCAGATAGAAATACCTTCTGTTTGGACTTCTGGTGGCCCTATTGGAGTCGGTAATGAAATATCAAAGAAATCATTGGAGGACTTGTTCGGCAGCGATACCGTTGTGCATTTTTCTGTCAATATCGAATCTGTTTCGGGATGGATCAAGAGCGGGTCAACATGGTTTTATTATGATTCCGACGGATTGAAAGTAAAGGGATGGAAGGAAATCGACGGGATTTGGTACTATTTCAACACCTCGGGTGCTATGCAGACCGGCTGGCAGAAGATCTACGGTCAGTGGTATCACTTCAATGTCACCGGAAAGATGGAGACCGGATGGCAGAAAATTGACGGTGTCTGGTATTACTTCCGTACGACCGGAGCTATGGTAACCGGATGGCAGAAGGTCAACGGCACATGGTATTACATTGAAAAGTCCGGCGCCATGAAGTCCGGCTGGTTAAATGATGACGGTTCATGGTATTACTTAGATCCTGATTCTGGTGCTATGGCCACAGGGAAAAGAACCATCAACGGCAAGCAGTATAACTTCGATTCAAGCGGCAGGTGCACGAATCCGTAAAGCACTCAGCAGCTGATATAAAGAAGAATAAGTCGGCTCAGGTAAATGTTTGCCTGAGCCGGTTTTTCTGTATCTGGTGAATTGCCGATTCCTGCACGAAAGCACTGTCACATAAATTTCCTTTGATTATCAAAGCACTTGACAAAGAGGTGCCGGTGTGGAATACTTTGACAATCAAACTATTTAATCTGAGGGCAGACTGTGCCCGGATGAATATCTAAGTTAAGAGGTAGATTTAATGACAGGCAGAATAATAGGACTCGGATCCTATATCCCCAAGAAGATCGTTACCAATGACGATTTCGCGGCATTCCTTGATACCAGTGACGAGTGGATCACAGAGCGTACGGGAATCAAAGAAAGACATATCGCAGACCATATCACAGAGAAGCCTTCGACAATGGCAGTTGAAGCTGCAAAGAAGGCAATAGAGGATGCAGGGATCGATCCTAAAGATATCGATCTTATCGTAACGGCATGCACGACCCCCGATCTGGTAATTCCTTCGATGTCATGCGTTGTGCATGAGGCTATCGGAGCTTCAGAGAACTGCGGATGCTTTGACGTCAATTCGGCTTGCCCCGGATTTGTCGCAGCATGGAATACGGTTCAGAGCTTTATTGAGACAGGCAACGCTAAGCTTGCTTTGTGTATAGGTACCGAATGTAATTCCAATTTCGCAAACTATAACGACAGAGGAACATGTATTCTTTTCGGTGACGGAGCAGGCGCGGCATTACTTAAAGCTGACGAGAGCGCTAAACCTAACCAGTTCATCATGAGATCTTCCGGAGCGCGCGGCGGATGTCTCCGCTGTGAAGCGGCAAGACAGCCTGACCGTTGGGAAGAGGAAGACTTTAAGACAGCAACTTCTTTCTATATGCAGGGAAGAGAAGTATTTAAGTTCGCGGTAAGTGAGGTTCCCCAGATCATCAAGGACCTTTCGGAGAAATTCAGCTTTGATCTGAACGATATCGACATGTTCATCCTTCACCAGGCAAATGCAAGGATCATCGAAGCTACTGCTAAGAAACTCGGAATTCCCCGTGACCGATTCCCGATGAACATCATGAATTACGGAAACGCTTCTTCTGCAAGCATTCCGATGCTTCTTACATCACTTAAAGCAGAAGGCAGGCTCAAGCCCGGCATGAAGATCGTTATGGCAAGCTTCGGCGCCGGCCTTACATGGGACGCAAACTACATCATTTTCTAAGAAATAATAGGAAAAGGAGATAAAGATCATGACCAGGATCACAGATTTGGTAGGAATTAAATATCCGATCTTCCAGGGCGGTATGGCGTGGGTAGCAGACTGGCACATTGCAGCAGCTGTTTCGGAAGCAGGCGGACTCGGAATCATCGGTGTCGGCGGAGCAGACGAGAACTGGCTCCGTGACCAGATCAGGAAGTGCCGTGAGGCAACAGACAAGCCGTTCGGCGTAAACCTCATGCTCATGAATCCCAGAGCACCTGAGATCGCGAAAGTAATCGCAGAGGAGAAGGTTAAGGTTGTCACCACCGGTGCAGGTTCTCCAGAGAAATACATGGATATGTGGAAGGAAGCTGGCATCATCGTAGTTCCTGTCGTTGCAGGCGTTGCTCTCGCAAAGAGAATGCAGCAGTGCGGTGCGGATGCCGTTATCGCTGAGGGCACTGAGTCCGGCGGACACATCGGCGAAGCTACGACAATGACACTCGTCCCCCAGGTAGTTGACGCAGTATCTATCCCTGTTATCGCTGCAGGCGGTATCGCAGACGGCAGAGGCGTTGCAGCAGCTTTCATGCTCGGAGCTGAGGGCGTTCAGTGCGGAACCGTTTTCTGCGCATGTGACGAGGTCAACGTTCACCAGAACTACAAGGAAATGGTCATTAAGGCAAAGGATAACTCAACAAGAGTTACCGGCAGATCTTACGGCCATCCTGTAAGACAGATAAGAAATGCTCTTTCCAACAAGTATCTTGAGATGGAGCAGAGCGGGGTAACTTTCGAGGAGCTCGAGGGACTTACGGTAGGAAGTCTCCGCAAGGCTGTTGTTGAGGGAGATACCAAGGAAGGTACTTTCATGGCAGGACAGATCGCCGGTCTTGTCAATGAGATCAGACCTGCAAAGGTCATCATCGAATCAATGTTCGAACAGGCAGATAAACTTATGGGAAGGAAGCTCGAAGCATAATGAAGATCGCTTTTTGTTATCCGGGCCAGGGTGTTCAGCAAGTAGGTATGGCAGAAGGTTTCGTCAGATCTGACGAGCACTATGCTGACATGATCTCCGAGGCATCAAAGGCTTCCGGAGTCGACATGGAGAAACTCCTTTTCGAGCCCAACGAAGAAATCAATATCACTGAATACACACAGCCCGCGCTGGTTACGGCATGCTGCATCATCACAGACGCGCTGCTTCTTGCAGGCATTAAGCCTGATGTGACCGCAGGACTTTCACTCGGCGAATACTGCAGCCTCTATGTTGCAGGCGCCATGAGCTTCGAAGACGCGGTAAGGCTTACGAGGATCAGAGGAAAGCTCATGTCTTCCGAAGTCCCTGCAGGCGAAGGTTCGATGGCAGCAGTTATCGGTCTTGATGTCGAGACTATCGAATCCGTAACCGAGAAGGTCGGCGGATGCTGGCCTGCCAATTTCAACTGCCCCGGCCAGATCGTTATTACCGGTAAGAAGGAATCTATCGTAGAGGCAATGCCCCTGCTCACAGAAGCCGGAGCTAAGAAGGTCGTTGAGCTCAACGTTTCCGGTCCGTTCCATTCACCTCTCCTTAAGGGTGCCGGCGACAAGCTCGCAGTTGAACTCGAAAAGACCGAGCTCAAGGATCTGAAGATCCCTTACATCGCAAACGCAAATGCAGCCCTTATTTCCGATAAGGCACTTATCAAGGATCTGCTCAGAACACAGGTATCAAGCCCTGTAAGGTGGGAGCAGACACTGTACGAATTGGAGAAGATGGGTGTCGATACCATCATCGAAGTCGGTCCCGGAAAGACTATCGCGGGATTCGTAAGAAAGACTGTACCGTCTATAAAGGTTATCGGTGTATCAACACCGGAAGACATTGAAACACTCGCAGAGAAGTTGGCTGATTAAGGAGGAAAAGATCATGTCAGAGAATACTGGAAAAACAGCTGTCGTAACCGGCGCTTCAAGAGGAATCGGCAGAGCTATCGCCATTAAGCTTGCAAAGAGCGGTTATAACATCGCTATCGTAGATGCATGCCCCCTTGATATGAGCAAGGATGCTGAAGAAGAAGTTAAGTCTTTGGGCGTTGAAGCCAAAGCATATCAGTGCAACGTTGCTGACTTCGAGAAGGTCGGCGAGACAGTAGCACAGATCAATGAAGACTTCGGCGGTATCTATATCCTTGTTAACAATGCAGGTATCACAAGAGATGGCCTTCTCATCAAGATGACAGAGGAGAACTTCGATTCCGTTATTGCTGTTAACCTCAAGGGTACTTTCAACTTCATCAAGCACTGCACACCTATCATGATGAAGAAGAGAGAGGGAAGAGTCGTAAGCATTTCTTCCATCGTAGGTATCGAAGGCCAGGCAGGTCAGGTCAACTATTCCGCATCCAAGGCAGGAATCATCGGTATCACTAAGTCATGTGCAAGAGAGCTCGCATCAAGAAACATCACATTCAATGCAATCGCTCCCGGATATGTTGAGACACCTATGACAGCTGTTCTCACAGACAAGCAGAAGGATGCGATCTTTGAGATGATCCCCCTCAAGCGCTATGGTCAGCCTGAGGATATCGCTAATGCAGTTAACTTCCTCTGCTCTGAAGATGCTTCCTACATCACAGGACAGGTATTAAGTGTCGACGGCGGAATGCATATGTAATTCCGTGCTTCACGGCACCATAGAAAAATAAGATTTACGGAGAATTAAGTTTAATGGCTAACAGAGTCGTAGTAACCGGCATGGGTGCAATAACACCTCTTGGAAACACAGTTGAGGCTTTCTGGGAAGGTCTCAAGAAGGGAAAGGCAGCTACCGCGCCGATTACAAAGTTTGATGCAAGCAACTCAAAGGTTAAGCTTGCATGCGAAGTAAAGGATTTCGATCCTCAGAACTACATGGATTTCAAGACAATGAAGCGTATGGAACCCTTCGCTCATTTTGCTTTGGCTGCCGCAAAGGAAGCCATCGAGCAGTCCGGTCTTGATATGACAAAGGAAGACCCTTACAGAGTGGGCGTTATCGTAAGTTCCGGTATCGGTTCAATGCAGGCTCACGAAAGAGAGCAGGTCAGATACGAGAAGAGCGGAAAGATCGCTCCGATGTACATCCCGATGATGATCGCGAACATGGCATCTGCCAACATCGCCATCCAGTACGGCATGAAGGGAATCAACACATGCGTAGTTACAGCATGCGCTACAGGTCTTCACTCAATAGGTGATGCTTTCAAGGCAGTCAAGTACGGCGATGCAGACGTCATGATCACAGGCGGATGCGAAGCAGCTGTATGTAAGACAGGCGTTCAGGGCTTTGCAGCTCTTACGGCTCTTTCCACAAACGAAGATCCTGAGACAGCTTCCAGACCGTTCGATAAGGACAGAGACGGTTTCGTCATCGGCGAAGGTTCAGGTGTCCTCGTAATCGAAAGCTATGAGCATGCAAAGGCAAGAGGCGCAAACATCCTCGCTGAGATCGTCGGTTACGGCGCAACATGCGACGCATATCACATCACATCACCTGCAGAGGACGGAAGCGGCGCCGGTGAAGCAATGATCATCGCCATGAAGGAAGCCGGCATCAAGCCTTCCGATGTTGATTACATCAACGCTCACGGTACATCAACACACCACAATGACCTTTTCGAGACACGTGCGATGAAGTACGCGTTCAAGGAAGATATAAAGAACATCTCCATCAACTCCACAAAGTCCATGATCGGTCACGTATTGGGCGGTGCCGGCGGTGTCGAGCTCATCACATGCGTTAAGTCCATCCAGGACGGCTACGTCCATGTCACAGCAGGTTCCAAGGAGTCTGAAGGCGAGATGGATCTCGATTACACCTTTATCGATCCTAAGAATCGCGATATAGTTTATGCTATGACAAACAACCTGGGCTTCGGCGGACACAACGCTTCCATGATAGTCAAGAAGTTTGAGGAATAATAACGGAGGATCCATTCTATGGCAAACGCGCTTACCACAACGGAGATCATGAAGATCATTCCCCACAGACACCCTTTCCTTCTCATCGATAAGGTTGAGGATTATGTTCCGGGTGAATATTGCATCGCATATAAGAACTTCACCTATGATGAGTATTTCTTCAGAGGACACTTCCCGGAAATGCCTATCGTTCCCGGTGTCATCACTGTTGAAGCTCTCGCCCAGGCAGGAGCTGTTGCGATCCTTTCCAGAGAGGATTTTAAGGGCAAGATCGCTGTTTTCGCAGGCATCGACAAGTGCAAGTTCAAGGCAGCTGTCGTTCCCGGCGATACAGTAAGGCTCGAGACAAGGATCACTGCTGTAAAGGGTCCCGTCGGACTCGGCGAGGCAGTTGCAACGGTAAACGGCAAGGTAGCCGTACAGGCAACTTTGAAGTTCGCGATCCTTACAAATACATAAGAGTAAGTAAAACTGACTGTTCATTATCAACTGACCCCGTGGCGCATGCTGCGGGGCCTGTTTTACCAGGGAGTTTTAAATCAGGCAGATTTATATTAATCACCGTGCGGGTTTAGTGCTATCCTAATCAGTATCATTTAAATATCAGAATAAGAAAAACAAAAGAGGATGAAATATGGAAAAGACATTGAGAAAGATAACGGCTTTTCTGTTGGTTTTGGCTGAAATGGTATGTTTCCTGCCGCAACTGTCAATGAATGTGGCAGCAGACGAAGCGGAAAAACAGGAAGGCTATACAGTAACGCTGACAGGGGGTGCAAATGCGGTTGTCAGTGGCGGCAGTACGGTTCAGAGCGGACTGCTGATCGAAGGAATGGAGGCAGTATATTATACTGCAGATACCGGTTACTATTTCGAAGATTTTGAAGATATTACGAGTAACGGCATTACCGTAATGAAATTGGGAGAGTATTTGGTTGAGGTTTACGGATTGCCCGAGGCCGATGTGGAGCTCGTTGTTCCTGATGCGGTCAGGATTCCTGTAACAACAACCTATACAGTAACGCTGACCGGAGGTGCGAATGCGGT
>JHXJ01000040.1 GCA_000621765.1 Ruminococcaceae bacterium AB4001 | reverse complement strand
ACGAAGGCCGCGATGTCAAATTTACGATGGATACATTGTCTGCACATTTTTTGGAAGAAATTCCAGATGGATTCAGAATGATCATCGAGTATAAGAAATCCCCCATCGGATATGCACAGGCCTATCAATTGAGTGGTGAATTGTTCGATGAATATGACTATCCTGACGATGGACATATAGTGTTTGCTATGGATCAGTTTATAGGTGAGCCGAAATACTGGAGTAAGGGAATAGGCTCATCTTTTTTGAAAATGATGGCTTCTCATCTGAAAGAAAAAATGGCTGCGGAACGAGTTCTTCTTGACCCGCACCAAGATAATAAAAGGGCTATAAGGGCATACGAGAAAGCCGGGTTTAAAATCATTAAATCACTTCCAAAACATGAGATGTTTGAGGGAGAAAAAGTAGATTGCTGGCTGATGGAATTAGCACTGTAGATTCCAGTTTGCCGGGATAATGTGATAGTAAGTTTTATCAGGAAAATAACTGACTAAGAAACAAATTCTAATTTGTAGGAATGATGTGATGATTATATCCTGAACATACCTTACAGAGACAGTCGTTCGATTCCGCATACATTGGCTTTTTTCAGCTTTTTTGCACGGTACAGACAAAATCGACAAATACCGCTTGATCTAATAAGGTCGGGCGGTATTTTTGTAATGGTATAATTGGATTGTCAGTAAGATAAATCAGAAGATAAATTATGGAGAAAACAATGATCAAGGCTTTGTTTGTGGATTTTTATGGCACTGTTGTCCATGAAGATGGCGCAGTCATTAAGGTGATAACTCAGATGATCAAAGATACCGGTGACGGGTCTGACACATCTGAGATCGATTCTTTCTGGTGGACTGATTTCCAGACGATGTTCCTTGATTCATTTGGCATTGCTTTTGAGACTCAAAGGGATCTTGAGAGGAAATCATTGGAACATACAATCGTAAAATTCCATTCTTCGGCAGATGCTTCAAAGTTAAGTGACATGATGTTTGAACATTGGATGAGGCCGCCGATATTTGAAGAATCCAAAGAGTTTTTCAGCAAATGTCCTATCCCTGTCTACATTGTTTCCAACATTGATACATCCGACATAATGTGCGCAATTGAATACCATGGTCTTAATCCGGCCGGCGTTTTTACATCCGAGGATGCAAGATCATATAAACCTCGCAGGGAACTGTTTGAACTGGCACTTAGCAAAACCGGGCTTATGCCTGACGAAGTTATTCACATCGGTGATTCAATAAGCAGCGATGTTAAAGGCGCTTCTGCCCTGGGAATCGGGACTTTGTGGCTGAACAGGTTCGGAAAGGCTGTTCCGGAGGGTGTTACAGACATAAAAGATCTTCTTGAGGCGTTAGCTATTATCAGTTGATCTAATGAGGGAGTAATTCCTTAGCACAGAAAATTATCAGTAATATGGACTAAGGGAGATAATAGGTATGAGGAAGATAGTTTCAACTATATTGTGTATGATGTTGATTCTTGCCATACTGTAACTGAAAAAGGAGGAACAGCGATGCAGAATTTTATTTATCACATGCCTGTCAAGGTCTATTTCGAGGAAGGCGGTGTAAAGAAATACCTTTCTAAGGAAATGGAAAAATACGGGAAGAATATCATGATCGTTTACGGCGGCGGTTCCGTCAAAAGAAACGGTATCCTGGATGAAGTCAGAAAAAACCTGGAAGAATGCGGCAAGACTGTGTTTGAATTCGGCGGAGTCGCTTCCAGTCCTTCCTATGAAAAGATTCTGGAAGGAATCGCAATGTATAAAAAAGAAAACATTGACCTCATGATTGCCCTTGGCGGCGGATCAGTTGTTGACAGCACCAAGATCATGGCTGCCGGCGCAGAGATTGAGGGAGATATCTGGGACGAAGAGATGATCAGACACAATATTCCAGAAAAGATGGGAAAATATGCAGTTGTCCTGACAATTTCCGGCGCCGGCGCTGAGATGGACCATCTCGGAGCGTGTACAAACGAAAAGACACATGAAAAGAAAACATTCGTCGGTCCGTACGCAGACTTTGTCATTGAGGATCCTGCCTATGTGATGTCAGTTCCGCTTCACACCTTTACACCGGGTGTATTTGACTCATTGAGCCACTGCATGGAAACCTGTTTCGGCCAGGGAACAAACGTCTGGGATGAGATCAATGAATCCCTGATGAAGAATATCATCCGCAACGGAAAAGCATTAATGAAAGACCCTGACAATATGGAGATCCGCTCCAACCTGATGTGGGATTCCTCCCTGATCCAGTCGTTCAGCTTCTATACAGGCAAGCCCGGCGATTTCCAGGCCCATGGCATTGAAAACATGCTGGCAGCTTATACCCATGCGGCGCACGGACGCCAGCTGGCAATCCTGCAGCCGGTCTATTATGACCATATTGTTGAAGCTGGTTCTGAAATGTTTGCCCGCTTTGCGGTCAATGTCATGGAAGTTGATCCAGAAGGAAAAACACAGCTTGAAACCGCGAAGGAAGGCATTGCGAAACTGCGTGAATTTATAAAATGTCTTGAACTGCCGATGACATTCTCTGAAGCAGGAATCGAAGTGACTGAAGAAACAGCTTCCGCGGTTGCGGCGACATGCAATGTCACCACAACCAATGCCCGTCAGCTGTCACGGGAAGAAATCAAAGAGATCATTCTTGAATGCAGATGAGCAGATAAGACTGAGGAGGAGATATGATTCTCTATTTCACAGAATCGGTATTGTCTGCCCAGCCTTGTCAAAGACTTCATCCTGACATCAGAGTTTGAAACAGAGTATTTCTACATCGTCATGACTTACGGCATGCACCATGGCGGATGCGCTGCCCGCAGAAGGCGATCGGCTACGCGGTTATTCAGGAAAAGAATCCCAACGCCCGCTACCGCCATCCGGAAATCAGCCTTGCGGAAATCATTCAGTCCAACAATCAGAATTAATCTATAAGAATGGCAAGCCGTGGGATTGGTATGACGAGTATAAGATCCCTCCGGCCGGCTATGATCCCGATTACAGACCTTTTGAGGATTCCGAGTCTGACAGAGACCTTTGGAACAGAATAGAGCCCTTCTGTAAGCAGATAGTCGAAAGCCCCGTTGAGAAGATCCTTGTCGTGTCTCACGGATGCACATTGAGTTTTTTCAGGCAATGCTGATGAAGCTTAGATTCGAAGATATAGCAGGCGCAAGATTCAACGGCAGGTCCGGTTCTATCTCGGAGTTCACGATCGATAATGACGGAAGGGTCACAGCCAATTACATTAATCATAGGTTGAGTGATTAATACTGAACAAGGTAGATGGTTTGGTATAGAATAGTAAATCAACAGTTTTATAGACGATGACAAATCGGGATTTATCTTAGAGATAATTGATGGACGAGAATTACCAGAATATATGACAATGAATAAGGGGAAGATATGTGGCTGATCATGGCGGCTTTATCCGCGCTCTTTGCCGGACTTACGGCGATACTTGCGAAATGCGGGATCAAAAAGACTGATTCAGACGTGGCGACTGCTCTGCGGACGGTCGTTGTACTCCTTTTTGCCTGGATCATGGTGTTTATCGTTGGCTCTGCTGGAACGATCACGGAAATATCGGCAAAATCTATCATCTTCTTAATTCTGTCCGGCTTTGCGACAGGAGCCTCGTGGATCTGCTATTTTAAAGCCCTGTCCGTCGGCGATGTGAACAAGGTCGTTCCCGTCGATAAATCCAGCACGGTTCTGACAGTGCTTATCGCAATCATCCTTTTCAGTGAGACAGAACATCTGGCGGTCAAGCTGATCGGTACTGCACTTCTTGCGGCAGGCGTGTTTCTGATGATCGAAAAGAAGAAAACTGAAGCAAAGGACACAAAGCGCACGTGGCTGCCCTACGCGATCGGTTCCGCTGTTTTTGCTGCCCTGACCTCTATTCTGGGAAAGATCGGCATAACGGATGTAGAATCAAATCTCGGGACGGCGATCCGTACTGGTGTTGTTCTTGTTATGGCTTGGCTGATCGTCTTCGTTAAAGGCAAAGGTGCTGAACTGAAAAATACTGATTCCAAAGAACTTGTATTCATAGCTCTGTCCGGGATTGCCACAGGCGCATCATGGCTCTGTTACTATTACTCCATACAGAACGGCGTCGTCAGCGTTGTCGTACCGATCGATAAGCTCAGCATTATCGTTTCCGTCGCTTTTTCCTATTTCGTATTCAAAGAAAAGTTGAGCAGAAAGGCGCTTGCCGGGTTGATTCTGATTGTTGTCGGCACTTTGGCGATGGCGATCTGGGCATAGGAAACAAATAACGGCAAATTCAGATTTGTCGAGATGATCGTTAGAACATAATATCCAGAATAAAACGTAACAAGGCCTCAGGTAATTCTGGGGCCTTTTGCATGCTATAATCTGAATATCGAAGAAGATAGGAAATAATACTATGGCTCGTGATGATGCTTTAAAAGATAAGATAATCAAGCTTGGAAATAAGCAAAAGATTAATGCTGTCGCCAAATATAGTGATCACCCGAATCCGGATATAAGAATGACAGTAGCCATGACTCTTGGGATGATCCCTACCTACGATTCCGGCATGGCCTTGATTCCGCTTTTACGTGATACAGATCCTATGGTAAGAGCAAGTGCGGCAACGGCTGCAGCCGATATTCACGCCAAACATTGCGAAGAATACGTTAAAAAGCTTGCGTTTGCGGATAATGACCCTAATGTAAGGCAAGCTGCTAAGAGCGCATTTGACAGGCTCAAGAGTAGCGTAATTTAAGGGTTGGATCCCTTTTTCTTCCAATAAGAAAATCTCTTTCTAAGAAGCTCAAGATCAGCCTCAACAGTTGTATGTGAGTACACATGAGCATCGAAAAAGGCATTTCTGACTATACTAACTACCTCTTCCTCAGGTATTTTCCCTGGAATGTTTACATAAGTGATTCCTTTAGTCATGCATATGTATTCTTTTATAGTTATTACCTTTTTAGCGCAGCACACATCGATTGCCAGGCCGATATCAGGAATATATGCCGATAAAGGGAAGCCAACTAAGTCTTCAGAATCCAAAAATACTTTTATTCCATGTTTTCCAGCGTAGTAGATTGAAGCCAGTTGGGGAAGGAAGTAATTGAAGTCTTTGGCTATCTGTTTATCTATCAACCGTTGCTCGCGTGCCTGTTTAATCCCATTCGCTATACAAAAAGGGCAGATTCGACCATTGGCACGGGAAAAAACAACAGCCTGATAGTCGTTCCCACACTTGCTGCAGTGCCACCAGACATTGGAACGGTTCTTATAAGTAATTGATTCAGGAGAGAGTGCGCTATTCTTGTCGGACCACTCAGCAATAAGAGTAGGATGAGTGGTTGCCAGGTCATTAAAGCCTTTCCAGACACGTTGACCGGCACAATAAGGGCAGCCGTGGCCTTCTGTTCGATCAGCAACACGGGATTTCCACTCGTGACCATTTTCACACACCCAGAAAACATCAGAATTTGAGCGTGAAGATACCTCTGAAGGTTTCTTTACGTTCTTGGGAGACCATGTCTTAGCAATTTCGGGAAAGAGCGTCTGAAGGTCGTTATAGCCTTTTAGAACCGCTCTATGCTCACAATAAGGGCACTTACTTCCTATCAGAGCTCTGTTTTTGACAGTAGCAGCCCAAGTATGACCTTTAGCGCAGATCCATAGTACTTTCTTGTGGGAGCCGCAGGAGACATCAGAAGGTGAGAACTCGTTATCGGGAGACCACTGAGCCAAAAGATCCGGTCTTTCTTCTGCCAGCGATTTGCGTCTCATAGCGGAAGATCGTCGATACACATGTAATAGACGCCGTACCTTTTGACAGTTTCGTTGTAGGTACAGCTAATCTTTTCTACTCTGAACACAGGCTTCCTGAGCCTGCGCAGGAGAACAGCAAGGGTTCCACCCCATATCACAGTCATTGTATCCATAACATAAGGATATGAAGAGGAGGGTTATACGTAGCAGAGGTTAAGCTGCTTGAGTATTGCAAAATGGGAAACTACCCGAAGCCTAATTCTGGGTATCCTGGTCTATGGTGGTTCGAATTTGGCATACGTGATGTTGGACATGCTTTGGAAAGCTTGGCCCAACGCGGTTTTATTCAATGGGCTCCGAAATCCAATAGTGTTCGGAACTTGAAGACGGATGAGCTAAAACAGATCTTATCCTCCAAAGGATTGCCAAATACGGGAAAGAAAAAGGATTTGGTTGATCGCATTCTGAATGAGATTCCAGAGGATCAATTGGTAATACCAAATTATGTTCCAAAATACGAATTAACTGCTTTGGGAGAATCGGAACTCGAGGAAAACGGTTATATACCGTATTTAGGTCATCATCGTCATCTTACTACGGAAGACGCCATGTTTGGTGAACCATTCAATGTTTGGATGATTAATAAGTTGTTCCCTGATGGCAATGCAAGTAATTGGCGACAGGTGGTAGGAGAAATTGAAGAACGGCGCTTTGGCGTTAACATGGCCAATGCTATTAAAGATGAAGCTTTTGATTCATTAGATTTAGATGGCAAGCGGAATGCCATTCGTCAATACCTAAACGATAAGCAGAATGAGATACAAGAGGGAATTAAAAAGCCCGGAGATGGTTATGAAGAAGAATCTCAGGGCCTTGATTATTTTTCAATTGGTAAAGACAAAGAAGGTCTAGTCAAGATGTATATTTCGATCGGGAAAGGTTTTGATGCACCTGCACTATATAGAGAAACCTCTGAAAAGCTTTGCAAATACGAGATGTATCAAGAGGCAATAAGTGTTTTAGATGCAGGTCTGAGAAGACTCCCTGATAATAATGGACATCGAAATGAATTAATAGAGCGTAAAGCAAAAATCGAGTCATTATTGAGAGCATAAAACCATGGAATACTTAACAGAAAGAGATATTCATCACGATTTAGTAGTCATCAAAATCAATAGAACATATTATGACGGTATTTCGGCTGAGGCACTTTATGACTATACTCGTGGAATATGGAAAAGAAAAATAGAGAGTGTCAGTGTAGCTGATTATGCTCTCAGCGTAGTATTTGGAATACCTTTCGGTTTAGTATTCAATTGTCAAGTAACGGTGAAGTTCGAAGTTATTTCTCCCTTCACTACTACTTGACTGAGAGGGGGTGTTTTTTAGCCTCGTTTTCGAAGAAATTTCAAAAAAGTGCCCAAAATGGCACTTAGTGTTAAGAGGTCTTAACACTAAGGCCGTTTTTCGGGGTTAAAAAAGACGGTTTTTTCGATGGTTATGAAAATGTTTTTTGCCATTTTTCGATTTTTTCTTCAAAATTTTTAGGCCGAAGGGTGCTATAATCCCTTCTCGGATTATTCGAAATAAGGATTTTTTTAATATGGAACAGGCAGAATGGGAGAGACTTTCTCCCGAACAAAAGAAGATACAGTTATATTTGGAGCAGAAGAAGACTCTTGAGGCTTTCTTGGAGCGTGGGGCCATCTCTAAGGCTCAGTTCGATAAGAGCCTTGGTGATCTTACGGTCAAGATGGGGATGTCAGGCTTAGCTGAATAAGCATGTTATAATGACTTTATCCAAGGACGGTCTTTGGATCAGATAATAAACAGTATTATAGACATGTCAAAGAAAATTGGTGTAGATACTCTCATAGAAGGCGTAGAAACAGCAAAACAATTTGAGAGATTATATGCTATGGGATGCAAGCTGTATCAGGTTTTCTACTTTTCAAAACCGGTTGATCTGGAGAGTTTTGAAAAGCAGTGGTTTGATTAGATTAGGAGGCATGATATGAAAAAGATATTTAATGTAGCAGCCTTTGTTTGCGGTATGGATGAGGAATACCCATATCAGATAATAAAAGGCATCAATGAATTTGCCAGAAATCATGCAATCAACATTTCGTATTTTGCGTCTTTCGGCGGTGTTGTAGAAAACAGTTCATTTGATGACGGAGAATACAGCATATACAAACTGGCACAGCTCGCAAGTTTTGATGGTGCACTTCTTTTGACAAACACTTTTTCAAACTTGGATATAAGGAATTCGATCATTGATAAGGTTAAAGCTGCAAACATTCCTACAGTTATTTTCGAGTGCAATGACTATGAGGAGTTCCACGATATAAGTATTGATAATTATGCCGTAATGAAAAGATTGGTGGAGCATCTTATAAATGAGCATGGTTATAAAGTGTTCAATTATATCTCCGGCCCTGAAACCAATCCTGAGGCTCAGGAGAGATACAAAGCTTTCCGTGACGCTCTTTCTGAGAACGGTTTGGAATTTGATGAAAGACGCCTTCATAAAGGTCAATTCCGCAGCTATGATGGAATTAAGGCTATAGATGGCTTTATGCATTCCGGACTCAGTTTGCCCGATGCTTTTGTCTGTGCTAACGACAGCATGGCTCTGACTGCAATGAATAAGCTTCAGTTGAATGGTGTTAAAGTGCCTGAAGATGTTGCAGTGACCGGATTCGATAACACTTTCAATGCTCGTAATGCATTCCCGGTTCTTACAACCGTGAAAAGACCTTTGTATGCCTCAGGTGTAAAAGCTTGCGAGGTTTTGTATTCCCTTATGCAGGGAGAAAAGAGTCCGCGCAGCACGATAATGGATGCAGAACCGGTCTTTGCCGAGAGTTGCGGATGTAATCCTGACAACAGAGATAATGCTCTGGAATTCAGAAAAGAGACAGCATTAAAGATCGAACGGACATATATGGGTATCCATATTCTTAACAGACTGATCGCAGCATTAGCTGTCGCAAAGAACATCGATGAATGTTCTGATGCTATCTGTAAATGGCTAGAAGCAGTAGATTGCGGAGAGTTTGCTCTGTGTCTTGTAAGCGACTGGGAGAAGACATATAACACACTTCCCTATGACGACGGCGGTAATTATCCTGAAGCAATGACTGCTCCGCTTATTTGGGATCACGGCGAAAGATGTGCTGTAAAATCCTTCCCGAGCAAACAACTCTATCCTGAACAGCAATTGTCCAGCGGCAAGGTCAGTTACTATATTCCGCTTCATTTTGGCCCACGTATATTAGGATATTACATCATGTCGAACACAGATTTTCCTATATACAGCAATCACTGTCATACAATAACAATGAGTATAGGCAACGCTATAGAAACTATATCCAAACTGAATGTGCTTGACCCTCTGTGTGGAATCTATAACAGAAACGGATTTAATATCAATGCCGGATATATATTTGAAGAATGTATTCAGGCTCAAGCGGCACTTTCTGTTATTTTCATTGATGTTGACGGTCTCAAGATAATTAATGACACTTATGGTCATTCTGAGGGTGACTTTACGATCAAATCCGTGTCAGAGACTATTGAATTGTCATGCGGCTCTATGGATGTATGCGGAAGAATTGGCGGAGACGAATTCGTAATCATAGGCCGTGGGGAAAATTTTGCTGATATATTCAAGAAAAGATTTGATGCTGAACTCGAAAGGAAAAACCAAGAGATGAATAAGCCATATGAGCTTTCGGCAAGTGTCGGCTTTATAAATGCGATCCCGGACAAGTCTGATACACTGATTGAGTTCATCCAACAGGCAGATGCAGAAATGTATCTTGTAAAAAAAGCTCGAAGAAAACAAAGAATTTAGTTCTCATTTAGTCACTTTGAAATCTGTGAACAGTTATGGTTTTCGCCAGTTATCAGTAGGTATATACAAATAAGAATAATCGGTCATGGTTTTGTAGAAACAACATTTCAACGTTTCTTTGTGTTAGTATTAATTTATGGATGAAGCGGAGAGAAGAAGACTAAACTCGGAAGAAGACGCTGAGGTCTTTATGACTGATAAAAAGACGGATAAAACAAAACGGGCTCCTAGAGCAACGGGGACGAATAGGTATGTTCCTGAATTTTCTGATGCGTGTATCCATTCCGCTGTTTCGGATAAAGAATGCCATTTCTTAATGTTGTTTGAACGTCTAATATCTGCCATGACGGATATAGACAATATCGATATTGAACATATAGAGAATCTTCTTATTGAGATATGTTCGATGTTCAGGCTTTCTAAGGCGGTTACCAGAGTATACAAGAATCAACAGGAAGAGCAGGAAGGTGCAGGCGAGACGTTATGTTGTTTCGATACCGGTAAAGAAGGTAACGAGATCCTTACCTTGCGGACTGTTACAAGCGTAATGTCCAGGGCAACCATTACCACATATATGGCGCCTGACGAAGAACCATTGACTGAAGAGGAGAGGTCAAAGGTCGAACTTGTAATGAGGACGGTCCTTAGTTTTGTGAGCCGCAACAGGATGAGGGATATTGTTTATGAACTTGCTTATTATGATGAAGCAGGGTATCCTAACCTCCGTAACTGGAGAGAATATCTCGATGATGTTGTAAAAAATAAGCGGACAGCGAACAAGCTGGTATTCCGTTATAATCTGAGGCATTTCTCGCTGATTAACAACGAGTTCGGGAGAAGTGCCGGTGATGTCATCATGTTAGATCACTACAACAAACTCAAAGAGATCATCGGCGAGGACGGAATGCTTGCCCGTCTTGGCGGAGACAATTTCGTGGGAATGTGTTCTGTGGATAAGACGAAGACCGTGATCGATTATCTTACAGAGACAGAAGCAAAAGCACCCAAAGGCATGGTTGTAAATATTTCAACCAGTGCCGGCTTTTTCCGTATTCCGAGTGATCATGAAGTCAGGACAGATGAGATCATGGGCAGCATTATCAATGCCTATCGTATCGCGCAGACCGGCGGTATGGATAATATCGTTTTCTACGATGAGAAGTTCCTTGAAAAAAAGGAAAAGAGCATGCGTGTCCAGCAGTATTTCCCTGAAGCGTTCGAACGAAACGAATTCATCCCGTTCTATCAGCCTAAGGTCAATGTGGTAAACGGCAGCCTCGTTGGTGCCGAAGCTCTCTGCAGATGGTTCCATGCAGGGAAGATCATACCGCCTGCGGAGTTTATACCTGTTCTTGAGCAGACAAGTGAGATATGCAGGCTTGATTTCCATATGCTCGAATGCGTATGCAGGGACATGAAGCGCTGGTCAGACGAAGGCAGAAAACTGATAAGGATATCTATTAATTTCTCAAGAAAGCACATTTATAACGCATACCTCCCGGAGACGATTGCTGAGATCGTTGACCGTTACGATCTGCCTCATGAACTGATCGAGATCGAGTTCACCGAATCCACATCCGAGGTCGAATTCAGTGACTTAAAGCGGATGGCGACTGAACTCAGCAATATGGGCTTCTCGATATCGATAGATGATTTCGGTATCGGTTATTCCTCCCTTAATCTGATCAAGAATATTCCGTGGGATACATTAAAGATTGATAAGAGTTTTCTGCCTGACGGATACGGTAAAGACAACGATATGAGCAACATAATGTTCAGGCATGTTGTGTCGATGACAAATCAGCTGGGAATGGAATGCATTACTGAAGGCGTCGAGACCATAGAACACGTTAACACTTTGAGAAGTAACGGATGTGATATCGCTCAGGGCTATTACTTTGACAGACCTCTTCCTGTGGCAGATTTTGAAGACAGGATAGCCAAGGGAAAGTACGAGATCGAGTTGCAATCTGAAACCTGATCAGTTTAAGATTCATTCTGTTGAGAATGGCAATGTTACAGGCGACCGGATTATAGATGCAAATTTCAGTGAACAATATAATTGTTGGGATAATCAGCAATAAAACGATCCAAGGCCTCAGGTAATTCTGGGGCTTTTTCATGCTCAAAATAAGCGCTGGCGCGAACTGATAATCTACGCTTATCAGTTAATTTCTTGCTTCGCAAGTAATTAATGATATCTATTACCAAATAATAGTGAGATAAGCTATGGCACGTGAAGACGCTCTGAAAGACAAGATAATGAAGCTGGGTTCTAAGCAGAAACTCAATGGCGTGCTCAAATATATTAGCCATCCCAGTGATGAAGTAAGAGTGACAGTTGCCATAGCTTTGGGCATGATCCCCACTTATGAGTCTGGTATGGGGCTGATTCCGCTTTTGCGCGACCAGTCTACTATGGTAAGGTCATCTGCATGTGAGGCGGCAGCTAAGATAAAAGCCAAGCATTGTGAGCAGTACGTGAAGAAACTTGCATTTGCTGATCCTGATCCAGATGTAAGACAGATTGCCAAACGAGCCTTTGATCAGCTGAAAGATCCGGTAATTACATAATAAAATGAAAAGGTTGCCCGCTTTGGACAACCTTTAATAACTTATATTCAGTAAATAAGAATTACTTCTTGCTCTTCTTGGAAGGCTTTGTGTTTACCTTATCCTTGAGTGCCTTACCAGCCTTGAACTTAGGAGCTGTGCAAGCTGCGATCTTTGTAGCAGCGCCTGTCTGAGGGTTACGACCTGTTCTTGCAGCTCTCTTAGATGTCTCGAAAGAACCGAAGCCTACGAGCTGAACCTTACCGCCGTTCTGGAGCTCATCACCAACTACCTCGATGAAAGCCTTAACAGCAGCATCAGCAGCTGCCTTAGAAATGTCAGCCTTAACTGCCATGGCATCAACTAATTCCTGTCTATTCATAGATAGAACCTCCAAATAAAGTGAATTAACGTGCCGTATAACGACACCGTGGTTATTATAGAGTTCTTAAACCTTGAAAACAAGGCGTTTCTATGGCTTTTGCTTCCACCGGATAAACCATTTCCTGATATATTCCAGATCCTTAGAGGCGGAAGAGTCTATATAGACGTGAGCAGCAGCAAAGGCGGCTCGAACTTGAGCAATGCTTTCCTCTTCGGGAAGCCGCTCGTCTATACTTATGTACTTAATTTTATTAATACTACATATATAACCTTTAAGCTTTTTCTCCTTAGAGGCGCTGCATACATCGATTATCAGCTTGATATCAGGCAGAAATGCCGTTACAGGGATTCCAATGAAGGCTTCGGTGTCAGTCCTCACGGCTAATCCGCGCCTCCCAGCATAGTAGATGGTAGCCAGTTGTGGAAGCAGATATACGAAATCCTTGGCAATCCTCTTGTTGGTTAACCGCTCGTCTCGTAGCCTTGCAATCTCAATTGCTATGCAAAATGGGCAGACACGACCATTGGCACGTGCGTAAACAACAGCCTGATACTCATTTCCGCACTTGCTGCAGTGCCACCAGACGTTTGAGCGATTCTTACATGTTATTGAGTCAGGGGAGAGTTCATTCCTATCAGACCATTCAGGGATCAGCTTTGGATGCGTTGTGGCAAGGTCGTTATAGCCTTTCCAGACTCTGTGACCGGCACAGTAAGGGCAACCATGTCCCTCAGCTCTGTCAGCGACACGAGCCTTCCATTCGTGGCCGTTCTCACAGATCCACCAGACCTCTGTATTAGAAGAAATTGCGTATTCTGTAGGCTTTTTCGAATTCTTGGGAGACCAGGACTTGGCCAATTCAGGATTGAGCGTAGCAAGGTCGTTATAGCCTTTAAGGATAGCTCTATGCTCACAGTAGGGACAGCCGCTGCCAAGAAGTGCTCTGTTCTTAACGACAGCGTCCCATTCATGACCTTTAGCACAGACCCACCAAACCTTCAGGTGGGAGCCGCAGGAGACTTTGTCAGGGGATTGGGTGTTCTTAGGAGACCACTGAGGGAAAAGATCCGGCCTTTCCTCAGCTACGGATTTACGTCTCATAAAGGGAGATCGTCAATACAGAAGAGATAGGCTCCGTATCTCTTGATCGTCTCTTCGAAGCTGTCTTCTATCTTTTCTACCTTAAACAGAGTTCTCCAAAGCTTATTCAGGAGAACAGCAAGGGAACCGCACCAAGTAATAAGCATATCCTCTACCTCCAGCTTAAGGATAATCGGAAGGGAAGAGGGATTCCAATGTGCGATTCATCTGAAAAGGGACGTACATTCACAGATTTTACATCGTGAGGATATGGCGCAAAATAATAGCCTGAGTGAGAAAAACTCAGGCTATGTACCTTTTTGCACATTTTAAAAATCTGACTTGAGTCAAAATCCTGGACAATTGGTTCAGTATTGGTTCAGTTTTGGTCAAGTTGAGCGATTTGCCAAACCCGCAAACGCAATAAATTAGGGCATCTTCGGATTTGAAATTAATCCAAGGGTCTCATTGTCGGGAAGAGCAAAACATCGCGAATGCTGGGGCTGTCCGTCAGCAGCATTACGAGACGATCGATGCCGTAGCCGATACCGCCCGTAGGGGGCATACCGAACTCAAGCGCATTGAGGAAGTCCTCGTCTGTGTGATCTGCTTCGTCGTTGCCTGCTTCAGCCGTAGCGTCCTGTGCAGCGAATCTTTCGCGCTGGTCGATAGGATCGTTGAGCTCTGAGTAAGCGTTGCACATTTCCCATGTGTTGATGAAGAGCTCGAATCTCTCTACCTTTTCGGGTTCGCCCTTCTTCTTCTTTGTGAGAGGGGAGATGGCGATAGGGTGGTCCATGATGAATGTAGGCTGGAGAAGGTTCTTCTCGCAGTATTCCTCGAAGAAGAGATTAACAATGTCACCCTTGGTGTGCCATGCCTCATACTCGATGTGGTGCTCGTCAGCGAGCTTCTTAGCTGCCTCGTCGCCTTCTACAGTATCGAAGTCGATTCCGGCATACTTCTTGATCGCGTCGGTCATTGTGAGCCTCTCAAAGGGCTTACCGAAGTCGATCTCGAGGTCGCCGTACTTGATCAGAGTTGTGCCGCATACTTTCTCAGCTACATAACGGAACATGGACTCTGTGAGCTCCATCATGCCGTTGTAGTCTGTGTATGCCTGGTAGAGCTCCATGAGCGTGAACTCAGGGTTATGACGTGTATCCATACCTTCGTTACGGAAAACTCTGCCGATCTCGAAAACTCTCTCAAAGCCGCCTACAAGCAGTCTCTTGAGATAGAGCTCCAAAGAGATACGGAGCTTCAAGTCGATATCAAGAGCGTTGAAGTGTGTAAGGAACGGTCTTGCAGCAGCGCCGCCTGCGTTTGTAACGAGCAGGGGAGTCTCAACTTCCATGAAGTCTCTGTCTGCCAAGAAGTTACGGATCTCCTTGATGACCTTTGATCTCTTCTCGAAAGTCTCCTTAACCTGGGGATTAACGATGAGGTCCAGATATCTCTGACGGTAACGGATCTCTGTATCCTTCAATCCCTGATACTTGTTCGGGAGCGGGTGGAGGCACTTGGCAAGGAGTTTGTAGGACTTGGTGAGGATGGATACCTCGCCCTTTTCTGTCATGTAAACTTCACCCTCAACGCCGACTAAGTCGCCGATATCGAGGTTCTGCCATGCTTTGTACTCTTCCTCGGGGAGGTTGTCGATCTTGGTGAAGATCTGGATCTTGCCCCTTCTGTCGTAGAGGTCACAGAAAGATACCTTGCCCATGCCGCGCTTGGACATCAGACGTCCCGCAACTCTTACAGTCTTGCCTGCGAATGAATCGTAATCGCCGGTGATCTCGACTGAGTGGTTGGTTACGTCGTATGTGAGCTCTTCATAAGGATCCTTGCCTTCTGCCTGGAGAGCCTTGAGCTTCTCCACACGGAATCTTGTCTGTTCCTGGATCTCTTCTGCACTTAATGGTTCTGTCTGAGGTACGAATTTCTTAGCCATAGTTACTCTCTGTTCTAGTTATAGTTTTCGATTATGGGGTACAAAGATTACTTCTCGATCTTGATGATCTTGTACTTGATGATGCCGGAAGGTGTGGAAACAGAAACTGTCTTACCCTTCTTCTGGTTGGAGATAGCTCTTCCTACAGGAGAGTTCTCGGAGATTCTCTTCTTCTTGAAGTCGATCTCGGATTCACCGACGAGCTTGTAAACGTATTCCTGCTTTGTTGCTGTATTCTGGAGGGTTACGATAGAACCCAGGGAAACCTTATCTGTGGAAAGGTTGGAATCGTCAACAACTTCAACGGCCTTAAGGATAGCTTCGAGTTCTTCGATACGTGACTCGTTCTCGCCCTGTTCAGCTCTGGCTTCGTCGTATTCGGAGTTCTCCGAAAGGTCGCCCTGAGCCTTAGCTTCTTCAATTCTTGCGGCGATCTCGCTTCTCTTGGTCGTCTTACGCTCGGAAAGCTCGTTCTGGAGTTCGTCGAAACCTTCCTTGGTAATTTGCTTCTTGATAATTTCTTCAGCCATTTTCTGTCTCCTCGTAATGTATAGATTTATATCGATATTTTAATTATCTAGCTGTTCTGTCGTTTTCCTTCTGGATAACGTCGTGAGCGCCGCCCTCGATGATGGATGTTGAAGATACAACAACCAGGCGAGCCTTCTGCTGGAACTCTTCGATCGAAGAAGAACCGCAGGAACACATTGTAGCCTTGACCTTTGCAAGGGAAGTGTCGAGACCGTCCTTGAGGTTACCAGCGTAAGGAACGTAAGAGTCAACGCCTTCCTCGAAAGCCATCTTGCCGCCCTTGCCGCCGTCGTCGTAACGCTGCCAGTTACGTGCACGGTTGGAGCCTTCACCCCAATATTCCTTAACATATGTACCGCCTACAAGGAGCTTTCTCGTAGGGGATTCGTCGAATCTTGCGAAATATCTGCCGAGCATGAGGAAGTCAGCGCCCATAGCGAGTGCCAGAGCCATGTGGTAGTCGTGAACGATACCGCCGTCAGAGCAAAGAGGAATGTAAACGCCTGTTTCCTGGAAGTACTTGTCACGTGCCTCAGCTACAGCGAGAACTGCGGATGCCTGACCGCAGCCGATACCTTTTTGCTCACGTGTGATGCAGATGGAACCGCCGCCGATACCGATCTTGATGAAGTCTGCGCCGCAGTCAGCGAGGAACTTAAAGCCTTCTGCATCTACTACGTTGCCTGCGCCTACGATAGCATCAGGATAGTTCTCTTTGCACCACTGGAGTGCTTTCTGCTGCCATACGGAGAAACCGTCGGAAGAGTCGAGGCAGAGAACGTCAGCGCCTGCTGCGATGAGGGCAGGAACACGCTCCTGATAGTCTCTTGTATTGATGCCGGCACCTACGATGAGCTTCTTCTCAGAGTCTAAGAGCTCATGCGGGTTAGCCTTGTGGAATTCATAGTCCTTACGGAAAACGAGACCAACGAGTCTGCCTTCTGAATCTACGATAGGGAGCTGGTTGATCTTGTTGTCCCAGATGATGTCATTAGCTTCCTTAAGGGATGTGCCCTCAGGAGCTGTAACGAGCTTCTCGATAGGAGTCATGAACTCTTTTACCTTGGTATCGAGTGAGAGTCTGCTTACACGGTAATCACGTGTGGTAACGAGACCTAAGAGCTTGCCTTCAGCTGTACCGTCTTCTGTAACGGCTGCTGTGCCGTGGCCTGTCTTCTCGTGGAGCTCGATGACCTTCTCGAGAGTATCTTCGGGTGAGAGGTTGGAATCAGACTCAACGATTCCTGCCTTGTACTTCTTAACTCTCTTGATCATCTCGCACTGTGACTCGATGGACTGTGACTGGAAGATGAATGACAGACCGCCGCATCTTGCGAGCGCAATAGCCATTCCGTCGTCACTGACTGCCTGCATTACTGCAGATACCACAGGGATGTTGATCTTAAGGCGGGACTCTTCCTGGCCCTTCTTATACTTTGCGATAGGCGCGGAAAGATCTACCTGATCGGGTGTGTTCTTCTCTGTTGTAAGGTTGGGTATCAAAAGATACTCAGAAAATGTTCTTGATTCCTGTTCGAAAATCTGTGCCATGTATCTCCTTATTCCTCCTTTGTTTCTTCTGCCGGTTCAACGATTGTCTCGGCTTCAATAATATTTGCAGCTGCAGGAACTTCACTGGGAACTACTGCAGGCTGGGCAGGTACCGTTGCCGGAACTGCTTTTTTATCTGAATTGCGTGAAGGTGTGGCAGAAGCGTTCGGAGGAGCGATAACGTCAGCGGGAACTGCGTCGCTGTCATCGAATCTTGCACCGCACTTGAAGCAGAAAGCGTTAGAAAGGTTGTTCTCAGTGCTGCATACTGCACACTTCTTGAGCCCTCTCTCTCGGAGGATTTTTACGTTAAGGTCTTCGATCTCGATGTAGAGGTTGGAGATGGATTCACATCTTGCATTGATGTCCTTCGTCATATCGACATTAACATCTTTGTACTGTCCATAGTACAGGTGACCAATCTCGTCGTAATACTTGCGGATGGTATTCTTTTTCTCATCGATCATCTTCTGGAAGTTGGAAATATTCTTTCCCTTCGCGTCCTGGAATATAGGCATTTTAGTTTCCTCCTTAAAAGATTTAAAGAAGATTATACAACAAAACGCGTCCGAATGTCATTATTTATAATATTTTAGAATTTCCCTTTGTTTTTGGCGTTCGAAAAC
Organism: Ruminococcaceae bacterium AB4001; assembly: GCA_000621765.1. Lineage (GTDB taxonomy): Bacteria > Bacillota > Clostridia > Saccharofermentanales > Saccharofermentanaceae > Saccharofermentans. The sequence continues at coordinate 342 of JHXJ01000040.1, read as the reverse complement.
AATGAAACCTGCTAACAAAAATCAATAGCCTGTTGGCAGGTTTTTGTTTTGAAACAACTAGGCACAGCAAACAGACCGGAGTCAAATCCGGTCTTTGTTTTAGCATTAATGGATTTATGCTGCTTGGTAAACCTCCATCACTCGTGCGTAGTAAATGCGCAGGAACTTGTTCAGGCCAGCTATTTTGGCCTGTTTCTTGCTTTTGCCTTCAGCTTCCTTTTTCAGAATGTAGTTGTATACGGTGCAATCTTTGGGTGCCTGATGGCTCTTAAGTACTCTCATAACCTCATAGCCAGTCTTACGCAGAGTCGCTGAGCCTTTCTTGGATATTTTTCTGTTAGA
>JHXJ01000039.1 GCA_000621765.1 Ruminococcaceae bacterium AB4001 | reverse complement strand
ACTGTACATCTGGGACATATAACAAAGAATGGACCACAGGAGTTAAGAACGGCATTTGTTCAAGTAGCGCTTGGAATGATTCGGTTATCGAAACAGACAAGCAACTGGCGATTGATAGAAGACTATCGACGCAAGAAAACAGATAAAGGTTCTGGCCGGGCGATTATCGCCATGACCAGAAAGATAGCAAGAATAGTATTTGTAATGCTTGAGAACAGAGAACCATTTAACCCCGAACTCATGCTGAGCAAATAGAAGGAAAATACAGCAAACAGCTTAATCTGTTTGACTTTTTATAGGAGACGGATATGACTTTGAAAAAATCATATTGTCCTTATTCAAGGATCAAAAGGTCGGGAATATAAATAAGATCTTCAGCAACAGATCTCGCAGACTGGATAACAGTCTTCTGGTCCGTGGTGATACTGACACCATACTCTTCGATGCTTTCTGAAGCAGTGATCACCATCTCAGCCTTTTTTACCAGACGGGACATGTCACTGAAAAGAGGATTGCTCTTGTCGAGAAGAAGAACCCCGCTGTCGATCAGATAGATGACGAGCGAATCGAAGGATGAATCGGCAAGTGCAGAGATAAAGCCTGAAAGAATATCCCTTCCGTGATCGGAATCTGAAGAATAGTAGTCATGCTTGATCAGAACATATTTTGAATTATGTCCTTCGTCAGTCTTCTCCTGCATTACCTCAAGCAGTTGATCTCCGGAGAATTGTCCGAGTTCATCTTCCTGAAGCTCAAGATCACTTCTTGGATTGCTGTTCATCAAAATCCCTCCCGTCGGAAGACAGGAAACGCATAGAACGCTGGATGGAATTCTTACTTGTACCCCAGGGTTTGTCAGTGTTCCTGTAGTCAAATTTCAATGTAAAATACTCAACATCTGCAATAAGGGAATCAAATGTCTGTGAGTTGTTAGTGTATAAAGCCTCAACAAAATCCGAAGCCTCATTCTGGGAAAGCTTTGCGGCCTGTCTCAGAAGCAGGGCGGTGTGGGGAAGACAGTGAAATTCCGAGCGGACGAATTTTTCCTTGAATTCATTATCGTGTGAAAACATCCAGCAGATGACTTCGATATAATGCCCCATGGCCTCGTTAAGATTATCGCAGATAGGACATGTTTTGGTCCTTTTGTCGATCAGGTCGGCGATGGAATTAAGCTTTTGCTTGTAATCGGGATTTCTTCCCTTTAAAAGACCGGCCTTGGCCGGTATGGCTGCCTTGAGTTTGGGAGTGTAATCAGCATTAAAATCCTTGAGATGAGTATGCATTACAAGACCCAATCCCAATCTGTTCGTTACTGCCTTATTGAGCTTTCCCATGTGGACAGGGCAGAAGCCGGTCTTATTGGTAATCTTTCTTGTATCCGGTTCCATTAAGGAAGGACCGAGATAGTATTCGAGATAATTATTTTCCGCTTTATCGCGCAGCCTGCAGACAGGACATCCGCAGGATTCATTGTATGCGTCATTTACGGGGATCATGTATATTTTTTCCATCAGTCATTCTCCTTTGGCTGCTTTGGCAGATGTATGAGACGGTTCGCACGGACGTTAACGCCGTTCATAGTGATCGAGGTGAATTCTTCAACGGCACTGCCAACACGCTGTTGGGCGGTTTCCAAGACCTTCTGGGCATCGTAGCCGTAATATAGAGCAAGATCCAGGCTGATCATAACTCCGAAGGTCTGTTTCTCAGTCTTGAAAGACGTAACTTCAGCAAATCCGGGGACGTCTTTAAGTACTATCTTAATAAGATCGAGAATGGCATCATCCGATATTGAATATGAGCCCAGGGAAGAGAAGGTCGGCCTGACGACGGTCCTGTCGGAGTCGGGGGCCAGCGGAGCCACACCACGCTCACGGTCGAATCTTTGTCTGAGCTTACTGAACGGATCAGAGAAGTAGCCGGAGAATTCATGCTTGATCTCCATGCTCGGGACCGGAATGGTGTGCATACCCTCGGTCATTCTGGTATTGCGTGCCAGACGTCGTTCTTCCTCAGTTGAGACATCTTCGATCCTTATGAGCATTGACGGCTGGTTAAGCCAGAGATTCTCACAGATCTTGCTGAGCATCGAATCGGAAGTGCCAAGGATCATAAGTGCTCTTGGCATGGATTCGATAAGGGCACGGCGCATGACTGCAGATCTGGTCGGATCTACGAAAATGGCCTGTCTTACAGATTCCATCTTGGTCGGAGCTTTCTTGGCGGAAGTGCCGGCAACAATACGGCTTCCGTTAATAAGCAGACCGTCATCGATAATATAATAGATATTGTTTTCGCGCGCGACTTTAATTGCACGTGTACTCTTTCCCGTTCCGGAAGGACCGACAAACGCAATGACGGCAATATTGGACAGGACCTCACGGGTCAGCTGTTCACTCGAAAGGATAAGTTCGGTATTGTGTTCAAATCCCTGACCGGAATCAAAACTGAGATTCTGGTTAACGGGCTGGGACCTGTCAAGTCTTTTCAGAGTTCCCCTAAATTCGGACAGAAGAGTTTTGCGCGCTACAGGAGCGCTTGTTGAAGGATTCTGCTTTTGTCTCGATTCGTCTGGGTGGTCCAAAACTTCAGTCCCTTAAATATGTCAGCCGTTCCAGTTATGGAAAACTTCCTGGATATCCTCGTTCTCATCCATCATGTCGAGCATCTTCTCAAGGCTGGCAATCGCGTCGGGATCGGTAACCTCAGCATTTGTGAGAGCAACAGGTCCGAGCGTTGAATCCGCAATAGTATAATTCTTTGCCTCGAGAGCATCTCTGACATCATAGTAGTCTGTGGTCGTAGTTGAAATGATGTAGAACTCATCGTCGCTGTCAAAATCAGAGGCACCGCAGTCAAGTGCGTCACCCATGACCTGATCTTCGTCTTCGTAGTCTTCTTTGGAGATCAGGATAGTGCCCTTCTCAGTGAAGAGGAAGGAAACAGAACCATCGACACCGAGATTTCCGCCGTTCTTATCGAAGATGTGTCTTACATCGGCAGCGGTGCGGTTGCGGTTATTCGTAAGAGCCTTGACCATGATGGCAACTCCGGCAGGACCGTAACCTTCGTATGTGATCTCTTCGTAATCGTCGCCTTCGCCGGCTTCAGCAGCCTTTTTAATGGCACGGTTGATATTATCGTTAGGCATGTTGGCAGCCTTTGCTTTTGAAACGACTACCTTCAGTCTTGAATTGCTGTTGGGGTCAGGACCGCCTGCTTTAACTGCTACAGCGATCTCTTTCGCGAACTTGGTGAATACGGCACCTTTTGCCGCGTCGGAAGCTTCCTTTTTTCTCCTGATATTGCTCCATTTTGAATGACCGGACATTATTCTTCCTCCAAATATTTTCTTTAATTCAATATCGTATTATAATACAAAAACAAAGACAAAACTAAGCCCCGTTCAGGGCGCCATATAGTGTAAACTTTTCGACATAAGATTGTCAAAAATATTTTTTGTGCAGATTGTCTTTTAAACTTGTTTTTTGTCCCGTGCTGTTGTATAGTTCTAACATCTATGCTTGGGCGAAGTGCGCCTACTTGTTTGTGTGCTTACTTAAGTGTGTATAAATTGTGACGATTATCGGGAGGGTTCGATGAAGAGATTAGGTGATATTCTGGTCGAGAGCGGTTTTCTGAATGCTACCGAACTTGCAGAAGTCCTCAGCGTTCAAAAGGAATCCGGAAAACGCCTTGGAGAAGTTATTGTTGAGAGTGGCTTGATGTCCGAGTTCGACATTTTGAGAGCAGTTTCAAGCCAGTACAACTATCCGATTATTGATCTGTCAGGTATCGATGTTGACCCTAAGGCTACAGCGTTACTCACACAGAAGTTCTGCGAAGAGAATATTGTATTCCCGATTGGATTTGATAATGACAACCTGGTCGTCGCTATCGATGACCCGATGAATATTACAATTGAAGACGAGCTGCAGTTCCAGACCGGATATCAGATCTCACTGATGCTTGCGACCCACTCTTCGATCGTCGAAGCTATTAAAGTAAGTTACGGAAGGGAAAGCGCGGCTAAGGCTGCTGAGGAACTTGGTACAAGTTTCGAGAATGACACACTCGACAATGACAATGAGTTGTCTGAAGCCGTTAACAGCGCTCCTGTAGTTAAGCTCGTTAACTCAATGATCGACTACGCTATCCGTTCAGGCTCATCCGATATCCATATCGAGCCTCTTGAAGACCGTGTAAGAGTCCGTATCAGAATCGACGGTGTCATGCAGGAAGTCATGAGCAACCCGATTTCCGCAAAAGACGCCATCACAACAAGAATTAAGATCCTCGGCGGAATGAACATCGCCGAGAAGCGTATCCCTCAGGACGGCCGTATCACAACAACTATTAATGGCGAGGACGTGGACATGCGTGTATCCATCCTTCCTTGCGTTACAGGTGAGAAGACCGTTATCCGTATCCTGGCTAAGAATGACGCCAACTTGAACAGAAGTTATCTTGGTATCAGCGATCGTAACAACGAGATGATCGACAGGATGATCAAGATTCCTCAGGGAATCGTTCTTATCTCCGGTCCTACAGGTTCAGGTAAGACGACGACCCTTTATACTCTACTTGCAGAGAAGAATACAGATGAAGTTAATATTATTACTATCGAGGACCCGGTAGAAATCAGGATCCCTGGATTGAACCAGGTACAGGTTAACGCTAAGGCGGGAATGACTTTCGCAAGCGGCCTTAGATCCGTTCTGCGTCAGGACCCTGACATTGTCCTCGTCGGTGAGATCCGTGACGGTGAGACTGCAGAGATCGCAATGAGAGCCGCAATCACCGGACACCTTGTTTTCAGTACAATCCACACCAATGATGCCGTTTCATCAATCAACCGTCTTATCGACATGGGCTTGGAGCCTTACATGGTATCCTCGGCTTTGGTCGGTGTTGTATCCCAGCGTCTTGTCCGCCGTATCTGCACAAACTGCAGAGAGGCTTACGAGCCGGATGAATCCGATGTTGAATATCTCAGATTGGATCCCGGTCAGAAGCTTTATCACGGCAAGGGCTGCACTGAGTGTAATGAGAAGGGATACAAGGGACGTATCGCGATCCATGAGATCGTCATCATTACAAGAAAGATGAAGGCATTGCTCGAAAAGAGAGCAAGCGAAGAAGAAATGCGCCAGCTTGCGATCACTGAAGGCACACAGATGCTTCAGGATTCTGCAAGAGACCTCGTGCTCGAAGGTATCACGACGGTCAGCGAACTTAACAGAGTTGCTTACACGATTGACTGATAAGGAGGTTTTTTAACGTGGAAGGATTTAGTTTATCAATCGAGTCGATTTTGGCGGAATCGGTAAGAATGGGTGCATCAGATACCCATATTACTGTAGGACTGCCGCCGATGATTCGTGTCGACGGTATGTTGATGCCGTTGGGCAATCAGCCGCTTACAGCTGCAGATACCGAGTATCTTTGTAAGTCGATGATCGACAAATCAAGACAGCAGTATCTGAACGAGAGGGGCGAGATTGACTTCTCTTACATAGTTGAGAACTTCAGCCGTTTCAGATGCAATGTGTTCAAGCAGCGTGGAACTTATGCTCTTGCAGCAAGAACTATTACGAATGAGATTCCTACATGCGAGCAGTTGGGTCTTCCTAACGTATTTAAGGATCTCGTTATGAGACCCCGTGGACTCATTCTTGTTACAGGTCCTACGGGTTCTGGTAAGTCAACAACACTGGCAGCTATGATCGGCCATGTTAATATGAGCAAGAAGTGCCATATTCTTACCCTTGAGGAACCTATCGAGTATCTCCATATGCACGGAGAAGCGATGATCAACCAGAGAGAGATTCACGAGGATACACTTTCATTCGCTAACGCTCTGAGAGCTGCTCTCCGTGAAGACCCGGATATCATCCTCGTCGGAGAAATGCGTGACCTCGATACAATCAGTACAGCTATTACCGCAGCCGAGACAGGACACCTTGTTCTTTCAACACTCCACACCTCGTCTGCAGCAGATACAGTCAACCGTATCATCGACGTTTATCCCCCGCATCAGCAGGATCAGATCAGAGTTCAGCTTGCTGCTACTCTTGTTGCCGTTATCTGCCAGACTCTCGTTCAGAGAATCGGCGGCGGTAGATGCGCAGCATTCGAGATCATGATCTCCAACGATGCTATTAAGAATAATATCCGTGAAGGTAAAACGTATCAGATAGACAGTACTATCGCTACAAGCCTTCAGCAGGGAATGTGCCCTCTTGATTTCTATCTTGCAGAGCTCGTTAAGCGCAACATGATCACAAGAGATACTGCTATCCAGAGATGCAGAATCCCTGAAGATCTCAAGCGTTTCATTAACAATGCAGGTCAAACGAACAGTCCGTTGTTCGGTGATTTGGAGTTTGCCTGATAATCGGGCGCTTTATAGTAATCTGAATAAGGAGGGAAACATTAGATGGCTAATTTCAGATATCAGGTTATCGATTCAAACGGTAAAATGTCTGAAGGCATCATCGAAGCTGCTTCTATCGGAGAAGCGTCCAGAAAGCTTAAGTCTGACGGCAAGTACATAGCTTCCTTGTCATTAGACAGAGGTAAGGGCATTGCTAACATGGAAATCGGCAGCCCTAAGCTCAAGACACAGGACCTCGTTCTTATTTCGAGACAGCTTGCTTCACTTTTGTCAGCAGGTATTACCGTAGTAAGATCGCTCGATATGCTTTATCAGCAACTTGAATCGAAAAAGGCAAAGAAATGTATCGGTGAGATATACGAATCCGTACAGAGCGGTCGTTCTCTTTCCGAGGCATTTAAGGAACAGAGGGGCGTCATTCCTAACATCATGATCAGTATGATCGCGGCAGGTGAAGAATCCGGCCGACTCGATGAAGTTATGGAAAGACTTGCCGAGCACTTCGCAAAGGACGCGAAACTCAAGAACAAGATCTCCTCAGCAATGGTTTATCCTAAGATCCTCGCGGCTCTTACTGCTGCAGTAAGTATCGGTCTCTTGACATTCCTCGTCCCTAAGATCGGTGTAACGATCAAAGACCTCGGAGGTGAATTGCCTAAGTTGACGCAATTCCTGCTCGATTTCTCTGATTCAATCGTACACTTCTGGTACATCTATATCGCAGTTATCGGATTCGTCGTATATGGCTTTAAGCTTTGGAGGGCTTCCGAGAAGGGTGCGGAGACATGGTCATCGATCATGCTCAAGTTACCAGTTGTAGGTAGAGCTACCAAGATGAACGCATCAGCAAGATTTACAAGAACAGTATCCACACTTCTTAAGTCAGGTATCTCTGTACTTCAGGCAGTTGAGATCACTGAGAAGTCACTTGATAACGTTATCTTGCAGAAGAAACTTTCACAGGCTCGTATCGAGATCAGAAAGGGTACATCCCTTTCAAGATCTATCAGGGATATTACAGAATTCCCTCCTATGATCTATGCGATGGTTTCAATCGGTGAGGAGTCCGGTACGTTGGATACGATCCTGCAGAAGGCTGCTGATTACTTCGAAGATGAGGCAGACGCTGCTACAGCAAAGATGGTATCCGCATTGGAGCCTGTCATGATCATCATCATGGCTATCATCGTCGGAACAGTTGTAGGCGGTATCGCAATGCCTATCTTCACAATGGCTCAGTGGATCATGTAATCCCCGCAAAGATTGAAAGGAGAAAATAAATGGATTTTTCATTAGGTAGAGGCTCAAACGAACTGGTTATCGATTGTTCCAGTTCAAACCTTAAAATCGCTGTCGGGAATTACAATTCCAAGACAGGAATAATCACAATTGATAAGATGGGCATCGTTCCTCTCGAGGGTGATGCTATTAACGATGGTGCAGTTGCAGATTCTTTCGGTATCGTAATGGCTCTCAAGCACGCTATCGCAAGACTCGACATCAGAATGAAGAGCTGCATCCTTACAACAGAAGGTGCTTTCGTACACAGCAGAGACCTTGAGCTTCCTGTAGTTAAGGAAGATCAGCTCAAGGATATGGTTAAGTACGAGATCCTTGGTCAGGGTTCCAACAGAGATATGTCTATTGACTACCTCGTATACGGAACAACAAAAGATGCTGAGACAAATGCAGACAAGATCCAGGTTAGAGCTACCGCTATTCCTACTGATGTTATCAAGGATTACCGTGAGTTCCTTAAGAACATGGATCTTAACCCTGTAGCATTGGATGTTAACCCGAACGCAGTCAGAAAGCTGTTCGAGAACGGAATCATCAATGGTAACGTTAACATTAAGCAGTCTACGATCCTCCTGATCGAGCTCTCAAGCAAGACAACAACTGTTACTGTTCTTGATAAGGGCTTCCCGGTTCTTTCAAGAAGACTCCAGTTCGGTCACAACAACATCAGACAGGTTGCAGATTCCGTTAAGAAGCTTCAGAGCGGAAACCAGCAGTCCTCTCTCGCAAGAAGACTTAATATCACAACATCGGAAGCTGAATCCAGTGTTCCGATCGAGGATATCGATGTTTGGAACGAGACAGTTGCAGAGACACCTGCTCTCCAGAGTGCTGTTAATGCTTACTTCAAGAGCCTCGTTGATGCAGTATCCCGTACGGCTCAGTTCTCCATCGCTAAGTATCATATTGATGCAATCAGCACATGCTTCCTTTATGGTTCAGGTGCAGGTTACAAGAAGATAGACAAAGAGCTTGCGCGTCAGCTTGGAACACAGGTCGAGATCCTTAAGTCACTCAGCACCGTTAACGGTCCTAAGGGCTTTGAGATCGGTCAGTTCATCAATTGTTGTGGCGCTTTGATTCGTCACGATTAAGGAGGGGTACACTATATGGCTAAGGCTAGTGGAATTAACAAAAAGTTACTGGCAAAGAAGGATATGAACTTTTTTGCCGAGTTTACAGCCAATGCGGCTAAAGCTGCAAGAATGTTAGGCTATGGTGTTGCTGTCGGTGTACTGGTAGTATTTGTAGTCCTCGCATTTATCGTTGCTTTCTTTATCAGAAACCAGATCATCAAGGGTCAGATCAAAGCATTGAAGGATCTCCTCGCAGGTCCCGATTATGCTTCACTTGAGCAGGAATACGCTTTGCTTACTGAAAAGCTCAATGAGATGACAAACTACTACTTCGCACTTACTGAGATGCGTAGAGACGTCGATCTCATCGATCCCGCTCCGACAGAACTTCCTGATGTTATTGCAAAGTGCATCCCCAGTGATTCATTCATTTCCGAATACAACATCACAAGTGCACAGCTTGCAATGTCCGGTTACACGTTCACATACTACAGCCCTGTAGATATGGTTAATATGTTGAATGAGTATGATGTATTCACAGCAAGACCGGTTATCACATGCTCACGTGTTGATCCTATTACAGAGTCAACATTTGATGATATCCTCAGCGGTGAAGCTATGGATGTATTAAATAACTACTATCAGTTCTCCATTTCAGGAACACTCATAAGCAATGTCCACATTTCGATCTCTCGTTTTGTTGACGGTGCTGAGACAGCTACATCTTTGGGTGGTATTGAAACTAAGACCGTTAAGGCCGGTGATTCTTACACGATCAATGATATCAACACCTTTACATACGGTGGTGTTACATACTATCTCACAAGAATCTATGTTGACGGCATCCAGGTCGAGGACGCAAGCTTCGGTCTCATCAAAGAAGCAAACCAGTACGTAGATGTTGGCCGCGGTAATACAGATATCAAGTTGTATTACTCAGCAACAGTCGCAGAAGCTGCGCCTGCTGAAGGCTGATAAGGGAGGGCATAATAATGAGTAATCTTACAGCTAGAGAAAAAGGCTTTATGTATGTAATCACACTGTTGATTATCGTTGTTCTCGGTTACTTCTTCGGAATCAGAACACTTAACAACAAGTATGAGGAATACAAGCAGGAATTACAGACATTACAGGAAAGAAAAGCTTATCTCGACGAGATAAGAGCAAACAACGCAAGCATGGCTGCAGAGATCGAGTTGCTCAAGTCTTCTTGCTCCGATCTTGAATTGTCATTCATCGATAAACTTGAGACAGAGTGCCTTCAGCAGTATGTTCTCAAGACATTCGAAGATGAGAAGTGTCCTTTCCTCGTCAGCGTTGGTTCATCTGACGTAGGTATGACATCAGTAAGCTATCCTGACGGTACAACATCACCTGACGGTCTTGTCTGCACACAGATCTCCGTTACGTATTCTTCTACAGACGGATATTTGGTTACACAGTACAACCGTAATGATGACCTTACAGCAGGTGCTGCAGTTCCTGCACGTCAGACAATCGATGAGCAGAAGGACATGTTGGGTCAGGCTCCTTATGACGTAAGACGTGGTTATAACGAGTTTATCAGCGCTCTCAAGAAGATCAACGCAGAGAACCCCAGTTGCATTAAGGTAGACAGCATTTCCGTTAAGGAATCAAACGGCGCTATCACATTGGCAGCAACGATCAACTTCTATGGTACAAGCCTTAGAAACAGATTGTCTGTTGATGACAGCAAGGCTCCTTACACATACTGGAATGGTCATACTAATGTTGACTGCTCCGGCGGATTCATCGGATTCCCTTACATCTGCGATAACGAGAAGAGCATGTGGTATCAGGTTGTTAACTTTAACCTTGATAATACTGCTGGCAAGCCGTTCGCAACTTACTGGTCCAACATCCTCTTCAGAGAGCAGCTCGAAGAGAATGATAACGACATCAGAAAGGTTGTAGGCGTTCCCGGTGAGGAGCAGCAGACCGCTGAAACTACTCCCGCAGAGGAGTAAAAAACGAAATGTGGCAAAAATTTGAAAAATTTTGAAAAAAGTGTTGCATTTCTTCAAATTAGTTTGTATAATCAGGCTACAAACTCAAAAACTTACAGGAGGAATCTAAAATGAAGAAGATTCAGAAGTCAAAGAAGGGCTTTACGCTCGTAGAGATGGTTCTCGTTATTGCTATCATCGTTATCCTCGCAGCAGTTCTCGTTCTTGGTATCGGTACATACCTCAACAAGGCTAAGGCAGCTGCAAGCTCCGTTGGTCAGCACAACAGTGACGTTTCTGCTGTTAACCAGGAAGTTAACACATTCATGGGTTGGTCATCCTGATAACTTGCGTTAAAGCGATTAACTAAGATCTAAATAAATGGCGGAGAACTTCGGTTCTCCGCTATTTATTTAATTTGTTAACAAACAATGACAAATTTTAACAAATTATTAACTTTAGTGTTGAAATTTGCACAGAAGTCAGTATAATACACATATAGAAGTATTAGAGTTATAGCGGAACTGGAGGGCTTTATGCAAAGAGTATCTAAAAAGAATAATTCTAAGAGAGCATTTACTCTTACTGAGATGGTAATTGTTGTCGGAATCATTGTCATAATTGCCTCAGTAGTCGGATTCGGCGTAGCTGATATGATCAAGACTGCCAAAGATAGTAATGACGCAGTTGCCGCTTCCTCTGATAATCTCAAGCAGCACATTAATGACAGTGAAGCCGTATTATTAAAATATAATTTCTGAGGTGTAATGATATGAAGAGATTTATTAAGAAACATAGCCGTAAAGGTTTTACTCTCGTTGAGACTCTCTTAGCTACATTTATCCTCGTTGTAGTTTCAACAATGTTGATCAACGGTTTCATTGCCACAATGGGTTATTCTTATCAGACTTCTGTTTATTCAAAGTCCGGCTCCAATAACTACGCACAGTGCATGGCTGATGTCGCAGGCTGGAACCATCTTGAGAATAAGGGTGATGACGGAAGAGAAGCTAGAGGCAAGGCATATTACGCAGCTGACGGAAAGACCGAGCTGACTTTCGATACAGGTATGTGGCCTTCCACTTTGGAGCCCGTATACGTTCATATCGTTAAGTATGATGATATGGGACTTACAGTACCTGATACAGTAAAGGGTTATGAGTTTGCTCCTACAAACGAACAGCTTTCTGATAACAGAACAGCATTTGTTTACTATCCTGAGTATTGGGAAGATACGGACGGAACAGCTCTTGGTAAGATTATCGTTATGTATGTTGAATCTGAGAACAAGTATTATTGGGTTGTCGATAATGGTATGACAGACCTCAGTACTGCTAAGAAGGTTTCCAACACCGCGATACATTCTGCTTGATGATCAGTACGGGGGAGGACATATTATGAACAGACTTAGAAAGAACAGAAAAGGTTTTACCTTAGTCGAAATGATCCTGGTCGTTGCGATCGTCTCATTGTTGGGTGTAGTAATTGCCGGTGTATGCGCTTCGATCTCCAGTTCGTTTGGTACAACTTACAATATCGATGACTCTGCAGACTACGCAATGCTGTATTCCAGAGGTTTTGAGAACTCATTCCTCGCTAATACACAGGGTTCAGGCTCAGCTGGTAATAAGTGGAAGTGGTATGTTAATGATCCTAAAGATGGATTATCATCTGTCCCTACTCTCCGTGTAGTTACACCTGATGGTCATAACTCAGCAGTATTCCAGCCTAAGTTTATCGGTAACACTACAACAAATTATAAGTGGTCTATCCGTATGTTCTATTTCTTTGATGACACTGATAAGGTTGTATATTACCGTATATTCCTGAAGGATAACTTCAGCAAGACACATTACATCTATATGTATGATGGTAAGTTCTGGGTTCCCCGTTTTGAAGAGCGTGCTACTTATGCTGGTGCTGACGGCCGTTCGATCAAGGTTACAGGTGATCCGATGATTGAGAACACATTCAAGACAAAGTATGGCTATACTAATGAGGAATATGAGTCAATCAAGAAGTATATGGACAAGAATTACAAGAGCACAATTGAGTATACCTGGGGTTAATCAGTATCTGAAATGAACTTTAAGGGCTCCGCAGGATATCTGCGGAGCCTTTCTTTTTGGCAAATTATTGTATAGTTGGATAAGTATCTGCATATTTGTTAGAATTACGTAAAAATCTAAGGAAGTTCAATGCAATGAGAATTAAAGTCGGATTAGATATTGGCGGCAGTACGACAAAGATAGTCGGAATGAATGAAGGAAAGATCATCGCAAGGGAGATCGTAAGGGCTGCAGATCCTGTTACGTCCGCTTTTGGTGCCGTCGGAAAACTGATAAACGATCATTCCATAACCGTTAATGATATCGAGCAGATAAACATAACCGGAGTAGGTTCCGGTTTTCCGCAGGGCCCTCTTTTCGGGATCAAGACTGTAAAGGTAGAAGAATTCAAAGCTACCGGACTTGGCGGTCTGTATCTTTCAGGATTGGATCATGCCATAGTTGTCAGCATGGGAACCGGCACGGCATATCTTGAAGCAAACAATGGTATCGTCAGACATATAATCGGTTCCGGTGTCGGCGGAGGAACATTAGTGGGACTTGGTCTTGCATTGACCGGAACATCTGATGCAGTAAAACTTTCAGAATTAGCAACAGCAGGTGATGTTCTGAAATGTGACCTTACCATAGGCGATATTACCAAGAATGCGATCACGGGACTTCCTATGAATGTTACAGCTTCAAACTTCGGTAAAGCTGCTGATGATCTGGCCAGGGAAGATAAAATGGCAGGTGTGTTCAATCTTGTATATCAGGCCATTGGTACCGTGGCAGTCATGGCATCAAGGCAGGTCAACATTAAGGATGTCGTGTTTACCGGACAGCTGACAGGCCTCAAGGAATGCCAGAAGTATCTTTTGCCCTTTGAAGATCTCTATGGTGTAAATATGATCATTCCCGAAGATGCGGTTTTCGCGACGGCTCTCGGAAGCTGTCTGGCAGAAGGGCAGGAAGAAGAGTGAGCAAAAAACGCTTGGCTTCCGACAGAGCCTGGGAGCTTGATTTTCTCAGAGGCATAGCGCTCATCATGATGCTCTTCATGCATATGTCATGGGACGTCAGGTATGAGTTCAGGGCGGATATCTTTTCATATCTTGAAAAAGGCTGGTTCTGGTCATTTATTCATCCGATAATCGTGGTCCTCTTTGTAAGCGTATCCGGAATCTGCTGCACTTTTTCGCACAACAATGTGAAGAGAGGACTTAAGCTTCTAGGGGCGACAGCTGTTCTTACTGCGGTTACATATGTTGTAACTAAATTCTTCGGACTTAACTGCCTTATCCTGTTTAATGTTCTTGCCGTACTTACCTGCGGAATTTTCCTTTATGCCCTGATCTCGTTTATTGAGAGAAAGACAAAGGCGAAGCCCATGGTAGTTAATCTGATAATGGGACTTGTGGGTCTTTATATCGTTATTTGCGGATGTGATATCCACTATATGGATTACTCGACCGAATCGCTGGCATTTCTTCCGGTAGGTTTTGAGATTGCGGGCACGCCGTGGATGGCAGACTACATGCCACTGTTCCCGTGGCTCGGAGTATTTCTGATCGGATGCGTGATCGGCAGACTGTGCTACAAAGAGAAAAAGACTTTATTCCCCGGCCGCGGCAAGGTCATGAAGGCAATTGCAAGACCTGTTGAATTTATCGGCAGGCATTCACTCATCATCTATCTTGTCCACCAGCCGGTTATATATGTGATCCTGTTATTGATCTTCACGTTGATAAGTGCGGTTAAATGAAGATAACGGAAAAAGGAAAGCGAAAAATAGCGCGGCATATAATAACGGTTATTATACTGACGGTACTTTTCGCGGCAGCAGCTGTCTGCAATGCCTTTATTCCGCAATCTTTTGCTGATTGGTATGGAGCAAAGATATTTCCGGGCATTTCGATCCTCTTCCAGACGATCAACATGTTCTTTCATTATTCGCTGACCGAGAATCTCCTGATAATCCTGGTGCCTGCTCTGATAATAGGAGCCATAGCCTGGGTAGTCATACTGATAAAGAAACTTCTTACTTCAGGTGCACGCTTATATATTTACAAGTCATACAGGAACCTGATGGCAGTAGCTCTGCTGGCAGCCATTATCTTCCAGTGCATGCACGGCTTTAACTACAGACGTACAGACGTGTCTGACGAACTGGAACTGACTGAACGCGAACTGACCTATGACGATTATATCGCTGCGCTGAGATGGGCATATTCCGGTATGATCTCGGCGAGGAAGGAATTGGGAGAAGATTATTTCGGCGTTGCCCACATGGGACAGAGTTTTGAGAATTCCGCGACTTTCGCCAATTCTTTAGTGGATTCTTTTGCGGAAAAATATGAAATCCCGGTGAGCGAAAATTATGTCAGGGCAAAGCCTGTCTCAATGAGTCATTACTGGAGTTACACCCACATCGTCGGCGCTTATGATATGTTCCTTGGAGAAGTTAATCTCAATACGGATTATATGAGCATCATCGAATACCCGGTAACGTTATGTCACGAGCTCTGCCACGCCAAAGGATACGCGAGCGAGACAGACTGCAATACGCTGTCAGTGCTTGCATGCTGTTCTGCTTCAAGAGCTGATTTCAGATATGCCGGATACTACGAGATATTCTGGAATCTTTATTCCATGTCTGAAAACATTGCTGATAAAACAGGCGAGGTCGTTCCGCAGTTTGCCGCTACGTCCGAGATGGAACCTGTCTACAGGGATATGAGCGCATCGGTTATCTACTGGAATCAGGTGGACAAAGAAGTCGATGAGATCAAGAAGCGTTTCGGAATAGACATTACAGAGACAAGCGACATTGTTAACGATTCATTCCTTAAGAGCAACGGCGAATCGGGAATCGCATCCTATCACGTTCCTGACAGCATATATGTCAGGTTCTATCTGACTCACATCGCAGGTGTAGAACATGCTTGAAGTAATACTTAAAGGTCATGATAAATTCTATGGAGTCTCAGACGTGGTCCGCATGTTTTGCGGCGTGCCTGAAGAGGTGAAAGAGCATGGCAGAGTTATAGCTCCTGAAGGACCGGACATACTCCTTATCAACGAACTTTTCGAAGACGGAAGATCCGTTACATATTCGCCTGAAAAAGAATATGAATTTGACGGTGAACTCTTAGAGCCGGGACGTGAGATAAAAAGATCTCTTTACATGGCTCTGTCCGACATTACCAGTAAGAAAATGCCGTGGGGATGTCTTACGGGAATCAGACCTACTTTGGTCGCCTGTGAGGAGGATAGTCCGGCAGCTCTCGAGGAGAAGTATTTTGTCAGACCTGACAAAGCGCAGCTTGCTTTCGAGACTTCAAGAGAAGAGCAGAAGATACTTTCCCTGGTTCCTGAAAACAATCTGTGCATTTATATCGGCATACCGTTCTGTCCGTCCAGATGTGAATACTGCTCGTTCGTTTCATCTGATATCTCCTGTCACATGGACAGGCTCAAGAATTATGAAGCGGCACTTGAGCGTGAGATAAAGACTGTCGCTTCATCCATTAACAGACCTATTTCCGCGATCTATATAGGAGGCGGCACGCCTACGGTCCTTGAAGAGAAAGAGTTTTCGTCTCTTCTGGACTCTGTATATTCGAATCTTAAGATCTCTCCTGAATGTGAAGTTACGGTCGAGGCGGGAAGGCCTGATACGATAACTGACGGCAAGCTTATCTCGATGAGGGAACACGGCATCACGAGGATATGCATAAATCCGCAGACCATGAGATCTGAGACACTGGCAAGACTCGGCAGAAAGCATTCGGCGGAAGATACGGTCAGGGTCTACAGGCAGGCATCCGAAATGGGATTCGGTCTGATCAACATGGATCTCATTGCCGGCCTTCCTTACGAGAATGCTGAAGAGCATGTCGAATCTACCAGGAGACTAATAGAGCTTGCTCCCGCAAATATTACCGTTCATACGCTCTATAAAAAGAGAAGAGCTGCCATGAGCCGCGAGAAAGTCATGGATATAGAGATGGCAAGAGGAAGACTGGATGACAGCGTTGCCGCAAGTTATGCGCTGCTCAAAGAGGCCGGTTACCATCCGTATTACATGTACCGTCAGAAGGACACCGGTCACGGTCTGGAGAATACCGGCTTTGCTAAAGGTGATACCGGGAATCTTTATAATGTTGCCATGATGAGCGACTGCAGGGACGTCCTGTCGTTTGGCGCAGGCGGAATGAGCAAGAGATGTTTTGCCCAGGAAGGCGAACAGTATAAGCACAGGGTAGAAAGATGCCCGACAATCAAGGATGCGCTGACATATATCGAGCGTGTGGATGAGATGGCAGAAAAGAAGATCTCGTTTTTTGAGATGCAGGGTTAACAAAAATGTTCGATCCGAAAACGAACCGTTATCCGTATCCTGAAATAACGGACAGGCATTATCTTGAGATACACAAGGACCGCGGTCTGGTATTTGATGCTGATTATCCTTATATAGACAGATCTAAATGGTTCAGGTTTAAACAGGGTGCGGTCCGCGTTCTGCTGAATGTTATTGTGTTCCCGGTCGCGACTGTCCGGCTCGGACTTAAGATCGAAGGCCGCGAGAACCTGAAAAAGCATAAGGACGTATTAGATAACGGCGTGATCTCAGTCAGCAATCACGTGCACATGTGGGATTACCTGGCGGTAATGAAAGCGATCCGTCCGCACAGGTCTGCTCTTCTTGCATGGGCAGCTAACATCAACGGAGAAAACGGAACCCTGATAAGACTTGTAGGAGGGATACCCATTCCCGAAAATAATATCGCCGCACAGAAGGCTTTCCTCAAAGAGAACAGCAGACTTCTTGCAGAACACGGGTGGCTTCACATTTACGCTGAAGGAAGCATGTGGGAATACTACGCTCCGATCCGTCCGTTCAAGCGCGGTGCAGCGTTTATTGCCGTAAGCAATGACAAGCCCATTCTTCCGTTAGGATTTTCATACCGTGAGCCCGGCTGGATCCGCAAATACATTTTCCATCAGACGGCATTGTTTACGCTTCATGTCGGAGATCCGGTTTTCCCCGATCACAATCTGAAACCTAAAGAGCGCGAAAAGGATCTTACAATACGTTCGAACAGGGCGGTATGCAGGCTTGTCAGAATAGATCCGGATAAGAATATATATGAGCCTGTTTTCGATGATTCGAAAAGGATAGATTATTACACATCAACATATGGTGTAGGCTACCGCGGATCATGGTGATTATATTGACATATGTCAAAAATGAGATAAGATTATTCTGACATATGTCAATTTTGATGTTCGGAGGTAATTATGCCAAGAACCACAAAGTGCAGAAAGATATGCAGTTTTCCTGACTACTACAGTTTTGTTCCCGAAGAAGCAGATGCAGATAAGATAGAGACTGTAATGCTGTCTCTTGATGAGTTTGAAACGATCAGGCTTTTGGATCACGAAGGACTCAATCAGGAGGAGTGTGCTGCAAGAATGGGAGTTGCGAGGACAACTGTGACTGCGATGTACGAGTGCGCCAGAAAGAAGCTTGTAGGAGCTGTCGTTGAAGGCAAAAGACTGCGCATTGCCGGCGGCAACATTGAGATTGACAGAGAAAGAAACGGGCTCAGTGTGAACCTGGAAATAAAAGGAGATAAAACAATGAGAGTAGCAGTAACTTACGATAACGGAAACGTATTCGAACACTTTGGAAGAACTGAACAGTTCAAGGTTTATGATATCGAAGACGGAAAGATAGTTAATTCCCAGATCATCGGCACCAACGGAGAAAGCTGTGGGGCACTTGCGGGAATACTGAATATTGCAGGTGTTGATGCGCTGATCTGCGGAGGTATCGGCGGAGGAGCAGTTTATGCATTACAGGAAGCCGGTATCAGTCTGTATGCCGGTGCAAGCGGCAATACCGATAATGCGGTTGAAGCCCTGATCGCCGGAACGCTTGAAGCAAATGGAGAGGCTAACTGCAGCCATCATGAGCATGGTGAAGGCCATTCATGCGGACACGGAAATTGCAACGAATAATAAGATGACATGAAGATAATAAATCTTATCGAGAATACGGAAGGAAACTGCGGATGTGCTTATGCCCACGGGCTCTCATTTTATGTAGAGACCGGAAAGCATAAGCTGCTTTTAGATCTCGGCCCGTCACATGAAACAATTAATAATGCGGAAGCATTAGGTATTGATCTGTCAGCAGTTGATACTGTTGTTTTAAGCCACGGACATTATGATCATTCCGGCGGAAATGTGAACATATAAGCGAGCGGTTTTGGACGCATCTGTTTTTCTGAACGTGGTGGCAGTATATGGAAAAATAAAAGAGGACCGCAAAGTACCGGTCCTCTTATTATGTTCTTATGGTCGAGGTGACAAGACTCGAACTTGCGACCCCATGCTCCCAAAGCACGTACGCTACCAACTGCGCTACACCTCGATGGTCACGGCGATAATTATATATGTTTTGAAGACTATCTGCAAACTAAACCTGCTAACAAAAATCAATAGCCTGTTGGCAGGTTTTTGTTTTGAAACAACTAGGCACAGCAAACAGACCGGAGTCAAATCCGGTCTTTGTTTTAGCATTAATGGATTTATGCTGCTTGGTAAACCTCCATCACTCGTGCGTAGTAAATGCGCAGGAACTTGTTCAGGCCAGCTATTTTGGCCTGTTTCTTGCTTTTGCCTTCAGCTTCCTTTTTCAGAATGTAGTTGTATACGGTGCAATCTTTGGGTGCCTGATGGCTCTTAAGTACTCTCATAACCTCATAGCCAGTCTTACGCAGAGTCGCTGAGCCTTTCTTGGATATTTTTCTGTTAG
>JHXJ01000038.1 GCA_000621765.1 Ruminococcaceae bacterium AB4001 | reverse complement strand
GAGAACCTTCGCAATAGATACATGTATTACCGTCAGCAATACGTGTTTCGATTAGAAAGTCCTGGAGGTTATCCTCGTGTACATTTACGGTATTGGAAAGAGTTGTGTAGAACACGATACGGTCAGTGAAGGATAATTTCTTATATGCAGCAAAGACTTCCTTTAACTCTGACATCGTACGGGCTCCTTTCAAAAACAAACAAACGTTCTGTCAATATAATAGAACCAGAACGAATGTTTGTCAACTGTGAAATTGAAAAGAACCAATAACTGTTATTTTTGTTATAATTATTTGATATAAGCCTAATCGGGAGGAATCACTTATGAGTGAACTCAATGTTGAAAACAGTGAGGCCGATATCAGGACCGGTACTGTTGATCCGAATAGAAGTGTTATCAAATTTGACTTATGGGAGCGAAAACTCCTTGACTTAAGTACCCGCAATTCATTGCTCAATCTCAGGATAAAGGGATCTTCGATTCCTTTGTTCGTGCCTGACTGTGCGAAGATAGAAGACCTTATCGCCCAGGAGAAGAGTTTCTCGATCATCTCTCGCGGCAGTGAAGATGAAACCGAAGAGGCTGAAGAGGAAGCAGAGGCTCCGGCTGAAGGCGGGACTCCTGCAGAGACTGAAGCAACTGAAACTGCTGATGGCGAAAATGCAGCTGAAGCAGAGGCTCCCGCTGCTGAACCCGCCGTAACTGATACTGCAGAAGAGCCTGCTGAAGAGACAAAAGAACAGCCCGCAGAACAATCTGCAGAGGCAACCACAGAACAGGCAGAAGCACAGCCTGCGGAAGCAGCTGACGCATCAGCAGAAAAGACTGTAAAAGAGAGTGCTCCGGCTGCTAAGCAGAGCAAAAAGATAAAGAAGATCCCTGCAAAGGATTACGCAATTGAAGATCTGCCTGATATAGCAGAATTCAGGGAATACATCGATAAGAAATACGAGAAGGGCGTACTCGTCTCATCTCTGACAGATGCCGTCCTCGATAAGAATATAAAGACACTCTACAGAGGCGCTAAGACGTCCATGGAAGAGAACGGTGCCAATACTCTGTATCTGGCATGCGGATTCCTGAAATGGTATGAGAAGGACAGGAAAGAGCCCTGCTATGCGCCTATCCTTTTGATACCGGTGGAACTCATCAAGAAGTTCGGCATCAAGTATACGATGAGAAGAAGGGACGAGGATGTCCAGTTCAACATCACCGTTTCAGAGAAACTGAGACAGGACTTCAAGATCGAGTTTGACGAGTTCAGCAAGGAGCTTCCTTCTGATGAGAACGGCGTCGATGTCAGGAAGATCTTTGACCAGGTAAAGGAAGTCGTCAGTGCGCTTAAGGGCTGGGATGTAATCGAAGCCTGCGTGCTTGGACTATTCTCTTTCTCTCAGTTTGTCATGTGGAATGACATGCACAGCCATAGGGACTCCATCTCCAGAAATAAGATCGTAAAGAGTCTTATCAACGGCTGCCGCGATGCGGAACTTAAGGATTTTGAGCCTGAAGCCAAAGTTCCTGAGGAAGACGTATTCCTTCCTATAGTTGCGGATGCTTCGCAGCTCGCTGCAATCAAGCGTGCAGGCGAAGGCGCGAGTTTCGTTCTTCACGGTCCTCCGGGAACGGGTAAATCACAGACTATCACATCGATAATCGCCAACTGTCTTGCAAGCGGTAAGAAGGTCCTTTTCGCTGCAGAGAAGAAGGCTGCTCTCGATGTCGTTTATAACCGTCTCGAAAAGATCGGAATAGCTCCGTTCTGTCTCGAACTTCATTCGAACAAGGTCCGCAAGAGCTATGTTTTAGACCAGCTCAAGACCGCGAGTGAAGTGCGCCTGAATGTAAAGTCTGATGACGGTTACGACAAGGCACTTGAAGATATCGTCGCCAAGAGAAACGAGCTCGACAGATATGTCAATGAGCTTCATAAGGTCCAGGCATGCGGTCTGACGTTATACGAACTCATCAACATCTATGCATCTAACAAGGATGCTGCTGACTGCGGAGCCTTTGATGAAGGCTTTATCGAAGGACTTACGACCGACAGGATAAAGGAGACGGAGACCGCTCTGGGCGAACTCGCCGCTTCTTCCGGAAAGCTCGAAGGAAAGCTGCCTTTCGTAGGTTCAACTGATTATTCACAGGAAGCAAAGAACAAGCTTCCTTCGCTCGTTGAGGCCTTCATTGCCGCATTTGATGCGTTTGCTGCAAGCATCGGGAATTTCGAGAAGCTCGTCGCATCCAATAACTGCCGCGTCGCAGGAGATCCCCAGACGATCGGAAGGATCGCAGGATTAAATGCGCTGGGCATCTCGATCTCTAAGATCAAGGCTCTTAACATTCCGAGGAGCATCATCTGCGCAGACAATACTGAAAGCGCTTATCTTGCGATAAGAGATGCTGTCGCTTCAAGTAAGGATGTCCTTGCAAGAAGAGACAGGATACTGGCTTCATGGCAGCCGGGTTTCCTCGATCTTGACGGTGCGGCACTTCTTTCAGAACTCATGGCAGCGAAAGCCAAGAACGCACTCATGCGCGGAATGGCTGAAGGAAATGTCTATAAGAAAGTTAAGGCATACGACCTTAAAGGAAACCGTAAGGACAGTCTCGAGCAGGACTTCAAGGACCTTTCTGATTATAAGAATTCGATCCAGAATGCTATGACATTCATCACGGCTGCAAGGGCTTATCTCGGTGAGCTCTATAATCCAGCAGCTGCTTTCCCCGGCTTTGACGTCGCAGGCGTTGAAGCGCTCAATGAAAATGCTCATACCGCGATCAATGAATTTGCAGCATTTGATCCTACGGGAATGCTCAGAAAACTTATTGGTTCCGGCGATGCTTCCGTGATCGATATTACCAATGCGTTTAATGCGGGCGCAGCTGGATATGGCAGCGCTTATAATGCGCTCGCAGGCACATACGGATTAAAGAGCGGAGCGTACGATCCCGTCTCTGATCTTCTTGAGACCAAGAAACAGATGGCTCTTACGCTGCAAAGCGACAGCGAGTATTTAAGAGACAGGATCACGTTCAACCTCATGGCTTCGCGATGCGCCGGTTACAAAGTTTCTAATCTTGTAAATGCATACGATGCTGGTGTTGTAGACGCACAGAGCATAATCAGTGCATTCCGCAAGGGTTACAGCGCACTCCTCATCGCAGGCGTGATCGACAGTTCAGAAGTATTAAGGACATTCAGCGGTCTCGTTTTCGAGAAGAAGATAAAGGAGCTTTCAAAGGTCAACGATGAGTTCGAGAAGCTCACGAGACAGGAGATCTATTTAAGGATCGCGAAGAACCTTCCTGATGTCAGCAAGGATGCTAATGTATCATCTGCTTTGGGAATCCTGCAGCACGCCATCAAGTCGGGCGGCAGGGGAGTATCCATAAGGACATTGTTCTCACAGGTCGGAGATCTTATCTTAAAGCTCTGTCCCTGCGTTCTCATGAGTCCTTTGTCATGCGCGCAGTTCCTTGATCCTGACAGATGCGGGATGTTTGACATCGTTGTTTTCGATGAGGCGAGCCAGCTTCCTACATGCAAGGCAATCGGCGTTATTGCAAGAGGTAAGGACGCCGTAATAGTCGGTGACCCTAAGCAGATGCCGCCTACGTCGTTCTTTGCTGAACAGATCAATGATGATGAGAATTTCGAGACGGATGACCTGGAGAGCATCCTTGACGACTGTCTCGCGATAAGCATGCCTGAGATGTATCTTGAGTGGCACTACAGAAGCCGTCATGAGAGTCTTATCACATTCTCGAATAAGGCATTCTACGGCGGAAAGCTATTCACGTTCCCGTCACCTGATGACAGGGTTTCCAAAGTCACGATGGTCGACTGCGCAGGAACATTTGATTCAGGTAAGACAAGGACCAATAAGATCGAAGCGCAGGCGGTCGTCGATGAGATCATCAGGCGCGCACACGATCCCGAGCTTTCAAGATTCAGCGTCGGTGTCGTTACCTTTAATATCCAGCAGCAGTCACTCATAGAGGATCTCCTGGATGAGGCTGCGAGCAAGGACTCTGTACTTGAGAAATGGGCATTCGGAAGCGAAGAGCCGGTATTTGTTAAGAACCTCGAAAATGTTCAGGGTGACGAACGTGACGTTATCCTGTTCTCCGTCGGATACGGCAAGGATGAGAACGGCAAGCTCATTATGAACTTCGGTCCTCTCAATAGAGACGTAGGCTGGAGAAGACTTAACGTTGCGGTCACAAGATCAAGAATTGAGATGAAGGTATTCTCGTCAATCTCTCCTGAAGAGATACGTATTAACGAGACCGCATCAGAAGGCGTAAAGGCATTCAAGAGATTCCTTCAGTACGCCGGCGGAAGCACAGTCTGGGATCAGGATATCGCAGATACTGCTAATTCTTCAGATAAGTCGAACACGCCTCTTATCGACCGTGATGCTGCATATACTGGTATCGCCGATGATATCTGCGCAAGATTCAAAGCAGCAGGTTATGAGACCGACAAGGGCGTCGGTAAATCAGGATTCAAGATCGACATCGGTGTTGTATCTCCCGATAAGGAAGGCACATACTGCTTAGGTATCCTGCTCGACGGTCCAGTCTACAGGTCATCCGGCACAACCACTTCAAGAGAAGTTTCACAGATGTCGATGCTCAAGGGCTTCGGATGGAACGTCGTCAGGTTATGGTCTCTCGAATGGTGGGAGAATCCTGACAGCGTATTCGAAAAGCTCGTTGCCCTGATCGAAGAATCAAGGAAAGACCCCGAGCCTGAAGCTACTGAAGAAGCAGTTGAAGCGCCTGCTGAAGGTGTAGGAGAGTCATCGCCTGAAGCTGTTGATGAGGCAGCAGGAGAAGCAGCTGAATCCGGACCTACGATAACCATCTATGGTCAGGAGGCCGAAGAAACTGCCGGAGAAGAACCTTACGAAGCAGCTGAAGATACAAGCGAACCCGCATCTGAAGATCAGACGCAAAAAAAAACGACTGATTTAGGGGATGACAAAGACTCAAGTCCGTTCATTACCTACAGGACTGCAGAAATAAAGTCGAAGTCTATGACCGCGGCTGAGTTCTGCGATCCCCGCAATACGAAGTATCTTCAGGATTGCGTTATCGCTATTGTGGATCAGGAATCGCCCATAAGCGCTGATGTTCTTGCAAAAGAACTTATTGCTATTGCAGGCATCGCTAAGATGACGCCGAAGCTCCGTGAGCGCTGTTCATACCTTGTCAAGAGCATCGAGAAGAGCGCCAATCTGCGTTATACGACGCAGCGGCTCGATCTGGAATCAGACGATGACGATTCGGAGGTCATCTTCCTTTGGAAAGACGGCACCGAGATCGGCAAGGTAATGGATACATACAGAGTTCCTGCTGAAGGCGAGAAGCCCAGAAAAGCTCAGGACATTCCAGTTCAGGAAGCGGCCTGCGCAGCTGAATATCTGGCAATATCCCAGTACGGCATGCCTTATGCGAGCCTGATAGTAGAGACCTGTAAAGCATTGGGCTTTGCGAGAGCACCGGAAGATTCGGATAACTACAGGCTCGGAAAGAGAGCCGTCGATTACTGCTTAAGGCAGGAACTGCTCATTATGGACGATGACGGATTCGTTAAAGGTAATGTGCTATAATGCTCGCTATGGAAAACGGAAACGACAACAATACAGTAAATAGTCCTTTTGTTCAGATCCCTGCCTATGAGAGACCTGGAAGGCTTGATCCTGACAGGAATGTCCCGCTGGACAGAACCGGCCGTGTTGATGTCAATGTCCATTACGAGGAGGAGAAGAGAACTCTCATTAAGGATTCGGATTCTCCCGAATTTACCGAGCAGTCTGCAAATGCGATGGATCCTTTCGAAGATACCGCTTTGCTCAAAGGCGAGATCAAGCCAAAGGTAACAGGCATCAGGACCGGAGCATTAAAGCCTGAGAGCAAGATATTCGTTCCTGAGATCGATAACGAAGAGGTCCGTCAAAAGGTCAGGCAGACAGTCAAAGAACCCGAGCCTGCAATATACGTCAATGAAGAGGATAAGGCCGCGTCTTCCGATTACATAGCTGACGCGTTCAGTGGTGTCGAAACAGTAAGTTCAACGCCCGCCCAGAACACGGCTCAGGTCACAGACATCGCCAAGCTCAGGATGTACGCGCTGCTTTTAGGCATAGTCATTGTCCTTGAGATCTGCGGTATCGGACTTATGATGTTCCTCTGATTTTTTTCTTTCACATAATAACAAGGGCTGCCTGGATTACTTCCCGGACAGCCCTTATTGTTTATTTAACCTTCTGATTCATTATTTCTTCTTTTTACCGGAAGATTTCTTCTCAAGAGTCTTTCCGGCAGGCTCAGGCTTTATTGTGGAATCCTTAGCCTGTGCTGCTTCAAGGTTGTCCTCGAAAACATAATCTTTGCCGGGGAGTACTGCGTTGAGGATGATGCCGATGAGGGATCCTACTGCGAGACCGGAAAGTGAGATCGAGAAAGCACCGCAGGGAATGTTGATCGCGCCTGCTGCGCTGTATGTAACACCGATGGAGAGAACGAGGATGATGGCTGCGATGATGACATTGCGTGCCTTTGAGAAATCGATCTTGTTCTCAACAACGTTTCTTACACCGACTGCGGAGATCATACCATAGAGTACCAGGGAGATACCGCCGATAACAGGCGTAGGGATAGCTGAGATGCATGCTGCGAGCTTCGGTGAGAATGAGAATACGATAGCGAAGAAAGCAGCGAGTCTGACTACCATAGGATCGTAAACCTTGGAGAGTGTAAGAACGCCTGTGTTCTCGCCGTATGTCGTGTTTGCAGGAGCACCGAAGAGGGAAGCAACTGTTGTAGCGAGACCGTCGCCGATGAGTGTTCTGTGAAGTCCGGGATCCTTGATGAAGTTGCTGCCTACTGTTGAAGAGATAGCAGAGATGTCGCCGATATGCTCAACGATCGTTGCGAGTGAGATAGGAACGATCGTAGCGATCGCAGTAATAAGGAGTCCGCTGTTGGGATTTCCGCTTGTGAAGATCGATAAAACTGTATCCTGGTAAGCGAAGGGAAGACCGAGCCAGGGAGCTGACTTGATGTTCTCGATGCTGGAGAGTGAGAACAGCTGGAAGTTGGGATTGCCCATTATCGAATAATAACCGTTGCCGTCGTTCTGTCCTAAAGCAAGTGTAAGGATGATGCAGAGGAGGCATGAGCCGATAACGCCGAGGAGGATAGGAGTGATCTTGACCATTCCCTTACCCCAGATATTGCAGATAACGATGATGAGGATCGCAACAACAGCAACTATCCAGTTGGTGGAGCAGCTGTTGATGGCCGTACCTGAAAGGCAGAGACCGATAGCGATGATGATAGGACCTGTTACGATAGGAGGGAAGAACTTCATTACGCGGTTAACGCCAAAGCCCTTGATGAGTGCCGCGAGAACGAGGTACATGAGACCTGCACATGCAACACCGAAGCAGGCATAGGGCAGGAGTTCGCGTTCGCCGTTAGGTGCCAGTGCAAAATAGCCGGCAAGGAATGCGAATGAAGAACCTAAGAATGCAGGTACCTTTCTCTTGGAAACAAGGTGGAAGAGAAGTGTTCCGAGACCTGCGAAAAGAAGTGTGGCGGACACCGACAGACCGGTGAGCGCAGGAACGAGGATGGTCGATCCGAACATAGCAAACATGTGCTGGAAGCCGAGTACGACAACACGACCGGCACCCAGAGATTTTGCGTCGTAAACCGCGCCGTCCTGGAGACTGGATTTACTCATAACAAGCCCTCCGTTGTATGTGGAATTTAATTTATAATAGCACTACTTTGTAAAAATCAAGCAATCAAATTGACATTTGTCTGTAATAAAAGTGTTGGCGGCGCTTCCCGTTTATTGACTTAAAATCTCATTCAACTAAAATATTCAAAGATTGTCCATGCAGGATTTTTCGGTTCGAAAAGGAGATTACTATGCAGTACAAGGATTTTAAAAACGTTCAGGTCATGGAACACCCGCTCATCAAGCACAAGATCTCACTCTTAAGAAAGATCGAGACCGGTACTTATGAGTTCAGACATCTCGTTGAAGAGATCGCAACGCTCGAAGGATATGAGGCTTTGAGAGATCTTCCTCTGAAGGAGGTTGAAGTCAAGACGCCTCTCGAAAAGACTATGACTCCGATGATCGACGGTAAGAAGCTCGCCATCGTTCCGATCCTCCGTGCCGGCCTCGGAATGGTTCCCGGCGTTGAGGCTCTGGTTCCTCTTGCAAAGGTTGGTCATATCGGACTTTACAGGGATCCTGAGACACATGAACCCCACGATTATTACTGCAAACTTCCGGATCCCATCGACCAGCGTCTCATCCTGGTAGTAGATCCTATGCTCGCTACAGGCGGTTCTGCTGTTGATGCCATCAATTCCATCAAGGCACACGGCGGTACGCACATCAAGTTCATGTGCATCATCGCTGCTCCTGTAGGAATCGAGAGACTTGCTAAAGCTCATCCTGACATCGAGATCTATGTCGGTAACGTTGACAGGGAGCTTAATGAAAATGCTTATATTCTCCCCGGTTTGGGAGATGCTGGTGACCGAATTTTCGGCACCAAATAAGATCATAAAAAACAAATTGGAGGAAAGTGTTTTATGGTTATGAAGAAGGTTGTGGCAGCAGTTCTGGCTGTTGCTGCTATGGTTGGAGTTTTCGCCGGATGCGGCAAAAAGGACTCTAAGAAGTTAGTCGTAGGTTTTGACCAGGAATTCCCGCCCATGGGATTCGTTGATACTGACGGTTCTTATGTAGGATTCGATCTTGATCTCGCCAAGGAAGCTGCTAAGCGTATGGGACGTGAGTTCGTGGCTCAGCCCATCGCATGGGATTCCAAGGATCAGGAGCTCGCTACAGGTAACATCGACTGCATCTGGAACGGCTTTACGATCAGCGGAAGAGAAGACGGCTACACATGGTCCAAGGCTTATATGTCCAATGACCAGGTCGTTGTAGTTAAGAATGATTCCGGTATCGCTTCTCTTGCTGATCTTGCAGGAAAGAACGTTGCAGTTCAGAAGGATTCTTCCGGACTTGCAGCTCTTAACGATAATGCTGCTCTTACATCAACATTCGGTTCTCTCGTAGAGATGGATTCTTATCTCAATGCCATGATGGAACTCGAGATGGGAAGCGTAGATGCTATCGTTATGGACGAGATCGTTGCACGTTATGAGATCCAGACATCCGGCAAGCCTTTCACGGTTCTTGATGAAGCAGTTGCTTCCGAAGAATACGGCGTAGGTTTCCTCAAGGGAAATACAGCTCTCCGTGACGAAGTCCAGAAGGTAATGGATGAGATGGCTTCTGACGGTACAATGGCCCAGATCTCTAATAAGTGGTTCGGTTCTGACGTTACCATCCTCGGAAAATAATTTCCTAAAACTTCATTTGAAATCTAAAGACTGTCTCAAAGGCGTCAGCCCCAGAGGCAGTCTTTTGTATTAGAAGGTATATCTTTAAAACATCTGTCTATGACTGCCGTTTATGTTAAAATATTGTCTATGTTGAAACGCTTGGTATCGTACATCCTGATTGCAGTTATGTCTCTCGTACTTTTTGCGGGGTGTTCTTCGTCAGGAAATGACGCGGACAAACCTTTTGACGCGAAGGAGTTCGTTGATGACTGCAGGATACTGATGCCTGCCGCACGCAATGAACAGATGGGCCAGAGCGAGTTTGCCGAGCAATTTGTGACCACGGTATTATCCCGCTTTGTTAAAAGCGATTACTATAAGAACATGTCCGAAAGTGAACGCGAAGAAGCATTTGTCAGCATCGGCAAAGTCCTGTCTTCATACAGCTACGGCAATGTGAGCGGCGGCTTTGTAAATGATTTTAAAGTCGACATGAAATATCGCGAGATAACCTGGTTAGATATAGTTGACTCCACGATCCAGCTGCTTTGGACTATACCGGGGTGACGTTATGGGAAATCTACAGTCGACATTGATACAGTTATGGCAGGGTTTCCAGTTTACCTTCGGAATATTCTTCTTTACCCTGATCTTCTCTATCCCTCTGGGACTGCTTGTCTCACGAGGAAGGATGTCTAAGATCAAGATCGTATCCCTGATATTCCAGTTATATATCTCGATCTTAAGAGGCACGCCTCTTATGCTCCAGCTCCTGTTGGTCTACTTCGGACCTTACTACATTTTCGGAGTCAACCTCGGAAGCATCCAGATCGGACCTTTTAACTACAGGTTCATAGCAACAATTATCGCATTCTCTTTGAACTATGCAGCATATTTCGCAGAGATATTCAGAGGCGGCATCCAGTCAATGTCAAAGGGACAGTATGAAGCTGCTACAGTTCTCGGATTTACCAAGATGCAGACATACTTCAAGATCATCCTGCCGCAGGTCGTAAAGAGGGTTCTTCCTTCAGTTTCAAATGAGATCATAACGCTCGTAAAAGACACTTCGCTTGCACAGGTCCTTTCGGTTACCGAGATGTTTACGAAAGCATCTGCTGCAGCTTCAGCGCAGGTATCCGTCGTTCCTTTCATAGTCGCAGGCGCATTCTACTACGCGATGAACCTGATAATAGAGACGATACTGAACCGCGTGGAGAAATCCATGTCCTACTATTCCTGATGAGGTCAGCCTAAATGCCAGACGCAAATAACGACATCGTTCTTGATATAAAAGCCATACACAAGTCCTTCGATGATCTGGAGGTCTTAAAGGGCATCAGCATGCAGGTCAACCGCGGTGAAGTCGTTGCCGTTATCGGTCCTTCAGGCGGCGGTAAATCCACTCTCTTAAGATGTGCCACAACATTGGAGAAAGTCGATCTCGGCAAGATCGTGATCGGTGGAGACGTCCTCTGCGACACCGTTGACGGACGCTGTGTCTATTGCGACAAGAAGCTCGAAAAGGAGATCCGCAGCAAGTTCGGTCTCGTCTTCCAGAACTTCAATCTCTTCCCGCATTTTTCCGTCAGAAGAAATATCACCGAAGCCCTGATCCATGTTCATAAGAAGAGCAAGGATGAGGCCGATAAGATCTGCAAGGAACTGCTTACGAAGATGGAACTTGTCGAAAAGGCTGACGCATATCCCTGCAATCTTTCAGGCGGCCAGCAGCAGAGAGTATCTATCGCGAGAGCTCTTGCCACAAACCCTGAGATCATCTTCTTCGATGAGCCTACATCAGCTCTCGATCCGGAGCTCACTAAGGGCGTTCTTAAAGTAATCAAGGACCTCGCGCGCGAAAAGATGACGATGGTCATAGTAACTCACGAGATGAGCTTTGCCAGAGACGTTGCAGACCGCATCGTATTCATGGACGGCGGCGTTATCGTCGAAGAGGGCCCGGCTTACGAGCTCGTCACGAATCCCAAGCAGGAGAGAACGAAGGCGTTCCTGGCAGGATATTAAAGGCGCAATTTTTGTAATCCCCTCACTTCAGACAGTATTTGCCTACGGCAAATAACTCGTTCGTGGGATTATATATTTGCTTACCGATAAGGGAAACTTAAGTAGCGTAAATATATGGTTCGTGGGATTACAAAATTGCTTTGCGATAAGGGAGATTTAGGAGGAGACGTTATGAGCCGGTTTGATGAGATCATTGACAGGAATACGCCGGAAGATCTTAAGCACGCGAAGATAGAGGGCATCGACGATCTTCTTCCGATGTGGGTTGCCGACATGGACTTTAAGTGTCCTGATGAGGTGATTAAAGCTCTTGTGGAGCAGGCAGAAAGAGGCGTCTTCGGTTATTCAGAAGCAGATGAATCTTACTATAAGGCTTTGACCGGATGGTATAAGAGAAGATACAGATGGGAAGTTGAATCCGATACTGTCATAACGCTTCCCGGTGTAGTTCTCGGAATCTCGTATGCTATCAGGGCTCTTACAAAAGAAAATGACAGCGTGCTTATTTTCGAGCCGCTCTATGGTCCGATCGGCCGAGCCGTAAAATGCAGCGGAAGAAACCTCGTCATTTCGGATCTAGTCCTTAAAGACAGGCATTATGAGATCGACTTTGACGATGTTGAGAATAAGATCCGCGAAAACGACGTGAAGATGCTTATCATCTGTAATCCCCACAACCCGGCAGGACGCGTGTGGACAAGGGAAGAACTTTTGAAGATAGGTGATATCTGTCTTAAGAACAATATGGTAATCGTCTCTGACGAGATCCATGCTGATTTTGTATACAGCGGACATAAGCATATTCCGATTGCATCGTTATCCGAAGACCTGAAGAAGATTACTGTAACATGCACTTCTGCGACCAAATCTTTTAACATCGCAGGAATTCAGGCCGCCAACATCGTAATCGCTAACAAGGCGATGAGAGATGCGGTGGACCGGACAGCTTTCTCGACCGGTGCATTCGGACTCAACATAATGGGACTGGTCGCGACAAGAGCAGCTTATAACTATGGCGACAAATGGATGGATGAGCTTGTTACTTATCTTGAAGGCAACATAGAACTTGTAAAGTCACGTCTTGAAGGTACAAAACTCAAGGTTACCGATATTGAGGGAACATACCTGATGTGGATAGATGCATCGGAAATGGGTATGGATGATCCTTCAAAGTTTTTCCTCGAAAACGCACACATTAAGTTTTCAGAAGGAACATTCTTCTCTAAGAAGGCGGACCAGTTCATCAGGATGAATATCGCGTGTCCGAGAAGCGTTGTGAGTGAAGCCTTGGACAGGATGCTTAAACTCCCGGAAATCAGATAAGAAACTTTTTGCCGAACCTAATGGCAGACGCGAACAGAAACAATATTTAAGGGGCCGGATCACCGCTTCGCATCTTAAGCTGCCGGTCTTTACGACTAGCCGGATATGTGTACTCTGTTGACATAAAATCGAACCGGTAGTACGATAATCGTACTGATAGTACGATTATAGGAAGTTGAGGGTACTAGATATGGAAGTTAAGAAAAAGCGTAAAGACAGATTAAGAGAGATCCATACGGAGTCTGTTCTAATGGCGGCCGAGGAACTTTTCGAAGCGAAAGGATACGATGCGACATCGATCGACGATATCGCTTTCGGAACCGGAATCAGCAAGTCCACGCTCTATGTCTATTTCAAGAGCAAGCAGCAGATCTGGGACTACATTGTCTGCAAATATATGGAGCAGCTTTTAGAAGATGCAAAGAAGGCCGCTGAAGGTAAGGGCAGCTTTGAGAAAAGATACTACAAGCTCTGCTTTGATATCGCCGGCAAATACGAGGCGCACCCGATGTTCTACAAGGCGACTCTCGGCAGGATATCCATGGATATGGAGCAGGAGGTCTACAGGAAGATCTACGATGTGGGCGAACAGACGAATGAAGCCATCGCAAAGTTTATAAGGAGCGGCATCGAAGAAGGCTTTGTCAGAAAAGACATCGACGTTTATCCGGCTGTCATTATGATGTGGTCATCGATATCGGGCATCATTTCGATGGCAAACGAGAAGGAAGAATACCTGAAGACAAGATTTAACATGACCAGGAAGGAATATCTGAAAAAGGCATTTAAGATGCTTTTAGAGGGATGCATATGAACGCTATATATCTGAGCGGTACAGGCAATACAAGGCACATAGTAACGCTCTTATTAAATGAACTCGGCAACGACGGGAAGATCGTTCCGATAGAGTCTGATGATGTTATGGAAGCGTTAGAAGCAGATGAGCTGCTCATCGCATATCCGACAATGTTTTCGAACATCCCATATCTTGTAAGAGACTTCATAAACAGGAATCAGAACGTGTGGAAGGGCAAGAAGGTCTTCCTGATAACGACGATGGGATTGTTCGCAGGCGACGGAACCGGATGCGCAGCAAGGCTTCTCAAAAAGTACGGCGCAGTCATCACAGGCGGAATCCAGGTGAAAATGCCTGACTCGATCGGTGACTGTAAGGCTCTGAAAAAGACTGCAGAACAGAATAGAGCTATCGTTAAGAAAGCTGAACAGCGCATTACAACAATCGCAAAGCAGATGAAGGAAGGCAGATATCCGCAGGAAGGTTTATCTTTCCGGGCACATCTGGCAGGCTTGTTCGGGCAGAGGCTCTGGTTTTACAACAAGGCAATGAGCTATACGAATAAACTTAAGATCAACCCTGATAAGTGCGTAGGATGCGGTATCTGCGCGAAAAGCTGTCCTACACAGAACATCAGGATCGTGGACGGCAAGGCTACAGCGAATGCCCAATGCACGATGTGCTACAGATGCGTAAGCTATTGCCCGAAACAGGCGATAACACTCCTGGGTAAAACCTTGCACCAGCAGGCAGGAATAGAGAAATACACATAAAGAAAAACACCGTCCCAATTTCCGGAACGGTGTTTGTTTTTATGATTAAACAATCAATTACTCGGGTTTGTAGCTGTCCTTCAAGGATACGGCGCGGTTGAACACGAGGTGGTCAGGCGTGGAATCCTTGGAGTCTGCGCAGAAGTAACCTGTCCTTAAGAACTGGAATCTGTCGGAGGGCTTAGTGTCAGCGAGGAAAGCCTCGAGCTTTGCGCCCTTGATGACTTCGAGTGAATCAGGATTGATGAAGTCAAGATAGTTGCAGTCAGCAAGGTCAGGCTGCTCTGTAGTGAAGAGCCTGTCGTAGAGTCTGATCTCGCCGTCAACGCAGTTGTTTGCATCGACCCAGTGAATCGTGGACTTGATCTTTCTGCCGTCCAAGGTATTACCGCCTCTTGAATCGGGATCGTATGTGCAGTGAACTGCTGTAACATTGCCTTCAGCATCGTGATCGCAGGAAACGCACTTAACGACATAAGCAGACTTTAAGCGGACTTCGTTGCCGGGGAAGAGCCTGAAATACTTGGGAGCGGGAACTTCCATGAAATCCTCTTCTTCGATCCAGAGTTCTCTGGAGAAAGTGACTTTACGTGTGCCTGCATTCTCATCCTTAGGATTGTTCTCTACGTCGAACTCTTCGGACTGTCCTTCGGGATAGTTGTCGATGATGAGCTTGATGGGCTTTAATACAGCCATTGCTCTCTGCGCGTGATCGTTAAGGTCTTCGCGGAGGCAGTATTCGAGGAATGCGAAGTCTACAACGGAATTAACCTTAGCTACGCCGTTGCGCGCACTGAAGTTGTGGATGGAAGCGGGAGTGTAGCCTCTTCTTCTGAGACCACAGAGAGTAGGCATTCTCGGATCATCCCAGCCGGTTACGATTCCGGCTTCGATCATGGCACGGAGCTTTCTCTTGGAAAGAACGGTGTGCGTGATGCCGAGTCTTGCGAACTCGATCTGACGGGGCTTGCAGGGGGCGGAGATGTTGTTTACTACCCAGTCGTAAAGAGGTCTGTGTGACTCGAACTCCAAAGAGCAGAGTGAATGTGTGATGCCTTCCAATGCGTCTTCGATCGGGTGAGCGAAGTCGTACATAGGATAGATGCACCACTCTGTGCCTGTTCTGTGGTGAGGGAGATGATTGATTCTGTAGATAACAGGATCTCTCATGTTGAAGTTACCTGATGCGAGGTCGATCTTGGCACGGAGTGTCATCTTGCCGTCCTCGAATTCGCCGGCTCTCATTCTCTTGAAGAGATCTAAGCTCTCTTCGATAGGTCTGTCTCTGTAAGGGGAGACAGCGGGAGTCTTAGTATCGCCCCTCATGTCTCTCATCTGGTCGGGTGTAAGCTCGCAAACGTAAGCGAGGCCCTTGTTGATGAGCTCGATGGCGAATTCATACATCTTCTCGAAATACTCGGAAGCATAGAAGAATCTGTCATCCCAGTCATGGCCTAGCCACTTGATGTCTTCCTTGATGGCGTCAACGAATTCCTCATCTTCCTTGGTGGGGTTCGTATCGTCCATTCTCAGGTTGCAGAGACCGTTATATTCTTCAGCAGTACCGAAGTCGATCTCCAATGCCTTAGCGTGACCGATGTGAAGATATCCGTTCGGTTCGGGCGGGAATCTCGTGTGGATCTTCTTTCCGTAAACTCTGCCGCCTTCTTTGAGCTCTTCGTCAATGATCTGCTCAATAAAATTCTTGCTTTCAGCCATTTCTAATATTCTCCCAAATCAAAGTCTTGAATAAGCGTATTTAATTCTCTTAAGCGACTCTTCCTTACCGAGTAGCAGCATAACTTCAGCGCATCCGCCGGGAGTTACCGCAACTCCTGCAGCAGCGATCCTTACAGGCCACATGACAACTGAGTTCTTGACCTCAAGGCTCTCTGCCAGAGTCTTCATTGCCTCTGTGATAGCCTCTCTGTCCCATTGGACTTCCTCGAGAACGGGGATAGCTTTTTCGAGCATCTCCTTGGATGACTCGATAGTGGACTTACTCTTCTTGTGTTCGAAAAGCCCGAGCTCGAAGTCGCCGTATTCCTTAATGAAGGAAAGCTTTTCGACAATCTCGTTGAACTTTGCGATCCTGGGCTTTAAGAGCTCTGCGAGAAGAGCATAGCAGGAAGGATCAACGCCGGCCTCATCGTAGAAAGGCTTGGCATGCTCTAAGAACTCCTCATCGGACATAGCCTTGATGTGTTCCTGGTTGACCCATGAGAGTTTGTCGTAGTCGAAAACTGCAGGGGACTTGGAGATGCCGTTGATATCAAATGCTTCGATGAGCTCAGGCAGAGAGAAGATCTCTCTTGTATCCTTCGGTGCCCAGCCTAAGAGTGCGATGTAGTTAATGATTGCCTCAGGGAGGTAGCCTTCGTTGACGAGATCCATGAATCCCGTTGAGCCGTGACGCTTAGAAAGCTTGGAGATGACCTCATTGCCTTCCTCGTCAACCGACTTGCCCATGATGAGCGGGAGATGGATGTATGTGGGGATCTCCCAGCCGAATGCCTCGTAGAGGAGATTGTACTTGGGTGTTGAAGAAAGATACTCGGATCCTCTTACGACATGAGTGATGCCCATCGTGTGGTCATCGATGACGTTTGCGAAGTTGTAGGTAGGGAATCCGTCTGTCTTGATCAGGACCTGATCGTCAAGATCCTCGTTGGGGAACGTGATGTCGCCGTAAACCAGGTCATGGTAAGAAGTAGAGCCTGTAAGGGGCATCTTCTGACGGATGACATAAGGCATGCCTGCATCGAGGTTCTTCTGGATCTCTTCGGGAGACAGGTCTCTGCAGTGACGGTCGTAACCGGTTCCTTCGGGAGCGTTCTCCTTCAAAGCCTCAAGACGCTCCTTGGTGCAGAAGCATCTGTATGCCTTGCCTTCTTCGACAAGCTTTTCAGCATAAGGCTTATACATTGAAAGCCTTTCGCTCTGGACATATGGACCGAACTCGCCGCCGATGTCCGGACCTTCGTCGTGGGAAAGGCCTGCGAGCTTCAATGTGTCATATATAACCTGGGTAGCGCCCTCGACGTAACGCTCGCGGTCTGTGTCTTCGATTCTGAGGACAAAAGTACCGCCTTCATGCTTCGCCGTGAGATACTCGTAAAGAGCCGTGCGGAGATTGCCGACATGCATAAAGCCCGTGGGGCTGGGTGCGAATCTCGTTCTTATTTTCATTTGATACCTCTATTAGTATTTTTCCTGAGCGTTTATTTTAACACTTTTGTGGTAATATACAAATTGACTTTTACAGCGAAAGGAGCCTTAAAAGCTTGGACAGACTTGATTGTAACAGGAGCTTTGACTGTTTTACCGGAAGCGGTATCGCCGATGAATTTGTGGCGGGCTATATCCTTGAGCAGTATGACAAGGATCTGGGAGACAAAGAGATCAAAGCGGCCATTATCTCCGACCGTCAGGTCAGCGGGTATTATTTCAATGCTTTTGAGAAGCAGTTCGTCTTAAGAAATGTCAAAACATGCCTCATCACGATCGATGAAGGCGAACAGAATAAGAATCTTTCACAGGTTAATTCCGTTATCAAGGAGCTCACTGAGTTCGGTCTTGGAAGCAATGACTGGATAATCGCGTTCGGAGGCGGTTCTGTCATTGATATTGCAGGCTTTGCAGCTTCGCTCTATACGGGCGGTTCGCGCTTTGTTGCCGTGCCCACGACGCTTTCTTCCATGGCTGAAACATGCTGTTCGGAAAAGGCTTATACCAATTCCGGCAGCCGCAAGAATACAGCATCGGTAAGCCTTTCGCAGAGTGCAGTTTTCGTTGACCCCGTATTCCTTTCCACGGTCCCGAAAAAGTATATCCCCAACGGATATTCCCAGATAATCAGATATGCGCTTTTAGCTGATTTCGGCCTTCTTACGGAACTCTTTAACGTTGCAGGTTCAAGGCCGTCAGATATCAGGATATTCCTTAACCGCGTATATGCCGCAAGGGCTTCCGTCGAGAGGAAGAATCCCGTACTGCTTACACTGGGAAGCGAGCTTTCGGAGGCTATCGAGGGATACTTCAGGTTTATGAATTATTCAGAGGGAGAGGCCTTAGCGCTCTCGCTTTATGCCACGGTCCCCGAAAAGGCCCGTGTTCCGCTGATGGCGATATATACAAAGCTTGAGCTCCCGACCGGACTGAAGGGCGTAAGCTTCAACGCTATCATGAATTCGCTTAAGGATACTTACGGTAAAGGATCTTCTGCCAACAGGCCGCTGGTCTGCTACGAAGAGGTAGACGGCAAGGGAAGCTGGGCGATCAAGTACCCTTCAAAAGAAGAGGCTCTTGAGATACTTCAGGAAAGGCTTAAGATAATTTCCGGGAACTCTTCGCCGATTGCCTCAAAAGAAGAGGAAACTTAGGTTATAATTGTCGAGTTATGAATAGAAGTTTTGGGAAAAAG
Organism: Ruminococcaceae bacterium AB4001; assembly: GCA_000621765.1. GTDB lineage: Bacteria > Bacillota > Clostridia > Saccharofermentanales > Saccharofermentanaceae > Saccharofermentans. The sequence goes on along the minus strand of JHXJ01000038.1, from coordinate 4,037 downwards.
ATCATCGCTGCCGGTTTGAGCATTCTGGTTCTCGCAGAACCCGTGCTGCTTACATCGTGCAAGAATAAGGATAAGAGTTCGGGCAAGCCCGCTGATTACGGCGCTTATGGTGCTGAGATAGCCAGGGAGATAGCCGGAAACTTTCCTAACCGCACTGCTTATTCTTCAGATGAGAAGAAGACCGGCGAATACATCGAAGGAAAGATAAAGGAATTGGGCTATACGCCTGAAGTACAGGCTTTCCGCGGCGTTGACGGCGGCACTTCCAACAACTATATCGTCAGGATCGAAGGAACCGGTTTCTATGTTGCAAAAGACGACGGTACTTTCGAACTCGAACACCGCACGGCAATAATCGGAACGCATTACGATGCTTCACTCAGTTCTGAATTTCTCGATACGGAAAGTGAAGAGGATGATGAAGATGATGAAGAAGAGGAGGACGAGGAAGAGAACGCAGAGCCTACCGAACCTCCCAAGTATGTCTTTGACGGAATATCCGACAATGCTTCCGGAACTGCCTGCATTCTTACTGCACTCAGGGCTTTCAAGGATTATAAGGATGTTGCTTACGATGTCTGCTTTGTTTTCTTCGGAGCAGGGACGGATAACTTCGCAGGTGCTGAAGCTTTCTATCAGTCTTTGAGTTACGATGAGAAGAATTCAATCGATGTCATGTATAACGTCGACAGCCTTTATTCGGGTGACAAGGTATATGCTTCATCAGGCTTTAAATCACTTATCTCAAGCAGGAAATATGAGATGCGCCGTAAGCTCTATCAGGCATATGACGTATGCTTTTCGAACACGCTCTATACAAACTACGGTTTTGATCTCAACTACAATGAATCCGGTATCAGAACGGATGTAAACGATGACGGCATAAGGGATATCTTCAATGAGCTCCCGAATACCAAGTCCGACTATACTGTTTTCGATGACAGGATGATACCGATCGTTTATTTCGAGAGCTATGAATATAACTTCACTTCGATGGATCAGATGAAGGAGACCAAGAACCTCAGTCTCCAGGATTATAACGGCATCATCAGGGGAACTCCCGCTGACTGCTCCAAGTTCCTGGATTCCGTGCTTCTTGAGGAAGATTACGACCGTAACGGCGACGGCGAGATCGACTGTTCAGGCGACAGACTTCAGATAAGGATCAACTGCGTTGCGTTTATCGTAATCGAATCGCTCCTCAAGGGTTCTGACAAGGGTATGACTCCTGCAAGATATGAGGAATACAAGATCGAATCCACAAGGCAGACTGTCGGGACGGCTGAGTCGTCAGGGACATAAATCTGTGACTGAAATCTGATATAAATCGGGTTGTTCACGCATTTTTACCAAATTGATTTTAAGTTCCTTATGTTATACTAAATAAGATAAGCATAGGGAAGAAGGCCCCATTGATGTCGGATACATCTATCATCAGCCAAATATACCAGTTTTTAGGAGAGCTTTTTCACAGCTTGGATGAAGGCACGCTCTTCTTCGGCAGCACATGGGATTTTGTCAGATATGCTATCGATATCATTCTCGTAACATTCCTTTTCTATACGCTCCTCATGTTTATCAGGCAGACTAGAGCGTGGCAGCTCATCAAGGGTATCGTTCTTATCCTTGTTTTCGTTGCTTTCTGCGGCGTCATCGGCCTCGACATGGTCGGGTTCCTCTTTAACAGATTGCTATACATCATCGCGATCCTCTTTGTCGTACTGTTCCAGCCTGAGTTGAGAAGAGCGCTTGAGACAGTAGGTCTCAGAACATCTAATGCGGCTAATCCGTTCAGACACAGCGAATCTGAAATGACCAAGGAAGAACTTACTTCATTCATCAAGGCGATCAGTTCTGCATGCAAGGAAATGTCCAGAACATATACGGGAGCCCTGATACTTATCGAGAGGCACACAAGACTCGATGAGCTCTTATCGCAGGAAAACGTAGTCACATTCGACTCTGAAGTAACGAGTTCAGTTCTTCAGAGTATTTTCTATAAAGGCTCTCCAATGCATGATGGCGGTCTTCTTATCAGGGATGGAAGGATCATCGCGGCAAGATGCCATGTTCCGCTTTCCGTAACCATGCATTCACTTGAACGTTCGGGAACAAGACACAGAGCAGCTGTCGGTGCGAGCGAGATGGGTGATACCGTTGCAGTCGTTGTATCAGAGGAGAGAGGAAAGACTTCCATCGCCGTTAACGGCAGACTTTTCGAGATGCGTTCTACAAAAGAACTCGAGGCAAATCTTTCATATCTCTTAGGTCTTAAGGAATTTGACGGCGAACCGAAGACATTCATCGGCAGATTCTTTGAAAAGATGCGCGGCAAGAAGGCTGACAAGCAGGAAGTGCTCAGCAAGGAAGAAGTCGATAAGGCAGGAAGGAACAAGGGCGGTTCTGCTTCAGCACCGGTAACTGCATCGACTCAGGTTGAGGCCGCAGGTGAGACCTCTGTTCCGATCTCGATCAGCACAAAGGGTGCAGGTCAGATGAAAGATTCGCAGACCGTTGGAACGGCAACAAAGATCATATTCCTTTTGGTATCGATATTCCTGTCACTGTTCCTGTGGATGTATATCCAGATCATAACGAATCCGGTAGTAACAAGGACGATCACTGTTCCGATTACACAGGATCTTAACGTTCCTGCAAACGTCGAGTCATCTTTCTCGATCAGAAGTGTCGAGCTTGAGATCGTCGGTCGAGCAAGTACGGTCAATGCTATTACCGCTGATGACATTGTGGCCGCAGTCAACTATGAGACGCTTGAAGAAGGAGTTACGGGAGTTGTTGAACTTCCTGTTGAGATACTGCACGACGATGGAGTATACTTCCGTGTTGAGAGCAGTCTCCCGGATAAAGTTTCCGTAACTGTTTATTCGTCCAACTGAGATTTTTTGCCCGTATTAATTTGATGCGGGAAGAAAGGAAATAATATGTTAGAAACAAAAGATCTTATTGATTTGACACACACACTTGCAGCTCCGATACTCGAAGATAAGAAGTATCCGTGGGAAGCACTTCCGCTTATTAAAGAGTTTATCTTAAAGCTCGGCCCCACACTTGATCCTGAGATCTATGAAGATAAGGGTGACGGCATCTGGATCGCTAAGAGCGCTAAAGTGTTTGATTCTGCATATATTGCAGGCCCCTGCATCATCGGACCTGAGACAGAAGTCCGTCAGTGTGCTTTCATCAGAGGCAGCGCGCTCATCGGTTCCAAGTGCGTTATCGGTAACTCAACAGAACTTAAGAACGTCATCATCAGTGATAACGTTCAGGTTCCTCACTATAACTATGTAGGCGACTCCATTCTCGGATACAAGTCACACCTTGGCGCAGGTGCTATCACATCCAACGTTAAGTCAGATAAGACTCTCGTATGCGTTAAGAACGGCGATGAGGTAATCGAGACAGGTCTTAAGAAGTTCGCTGCTATCGTTGGTGATAATGTTGAAGTTGGCTGCCAGAGCGTTCTTAATCCGGGCACAGTAATCGGCAGAGGCTGCCGCGTATATCCTCTTTCGAGAGTAAGAGGCGTTATCCCTGAAAAGCACATCTTCAAGGATGCTGACAACATCGTAAGCATTGAAGAAGAATAATATTTTTTCTAATAAAGTTAAATCAGGTGTCCCGGAGAGCGTAACGCTTCGGGACACTTTTTATTCTGCTTTTCGAAAATGCGAAAAGAGGGAAGAGGATCGCTCGATATTATTGATTGAATAAAAAAGAGTGGCTCTTTTCAATTTCGCAGTTGACAAACATTCGTTCTGATTCTATTATATGCATAGAACGTTTGTTTGTTTTTGAAAGGAGCCGGTACGATGTCAGAGTTAAAGGAAGTCTTTGCTGCATATAAGAAATTATCCTTCACTGACCGTATTGTGTTCTATACGACTCTTTCCAATACTGTAAATGTACATGAGGATAACATTCAGGATTTCCTTATCGAAACACGTATTTGCGATGGTAATACATGTATCTTTTGCGAAGGTTCTCATGTTGTTAAGAACGGTAAGCGTAAAGACGGT
>JHXJ01000037.1 GCA_000621765.1 Ruminococcaceae bacterium AB4001 | reverse complement strand
AGACTGTTATATTGGCTCTTTCCAAATGTTGTTAGATGAAAGGTATTGATATGAAGAAAAAATACTACTTGACGAAGGTCATTTCATAACAGTCGGACATTTCGCAATATTATGCACACAAAAGTGATAGTATCCAGCAAAGGCTTATTCTATTGGCATTCTGATATCTTTATCCGACTGACAATTACTGTATAAATCGGCAAATTACACTCGGTTTCATTGCTCGAAATGCGTTTGTCGGGTAACCGGCACGTGGGTTCGAATCCCACCGTCTCCGCCAAAAAAGCAACGGGCGTCGTAAAAAGTCAATAAATACAAGGGTTTGCGAGGTAACCGACAGTTCTGAGGAACGCAACTTACCACTAACTTACCACTATTTACGACAAGGCTAGAAGATGTGCCCAAAGATCAACGACTGGACGTAATGTCCGTTCGTTGTTTTTCTTTTAGCTGGTATTCCTTCTGTTCTGTTACAAAATGTTGTTGAAATATCGGTTTACTCTGTGGATAACGGAGCACCAACGCGTTTGTGTGCTCAAACACAGAAAAGACTCGTCAGAGGAGCCATGAAACCCGTTGTGATCCATAGCTTGATTTTGGGGGAATTAAAGCATTACTCGTTTCCGCCAACCTTCTTATACAATGCGTAATACATTTCAAACGGCTCTTGCCAGTGATCGTAATAACGCATTATCACTCCAGCAGAAGGCAATCCACATTTGGACAAATCATGTGGCCCAGGCATGGGTTTTCCTGATTTAACATAAGATGATACGGCATCATCTATTTCTTGTTTTGTGTATTTGAATTTTTTTGTTTTCAAAACAGTAATCCCAAATTTGTCAAGAAAATGATTGAATGAACCATATCTTGATCGTATCGCATCTGCACCATACGGGAATGACTCTAAGAAAACAGCTCTTGATTCTACGATTCTTGCGTTATTTCCGAAAAACTCCTCAACAGCTTTTTCTATCTGTTCCTCGGGCACAAAGACATTACTAGATATTTTAGCTCCAATTATCCTTTGAAATGACACAATATCTCCGAAATACTTATATATGACACTTGTAGCGGGCAATCCATTTTCTGACTTACAGTCGCTTTGGGTCAGTTTTCCATCATGTTCAGCGATAAATCGCTTCCCGGCCTCTATAACATTTTCTCTAGTCCATCTTTCGTGAACGTCAAGTCCGCACAGATGTCTTTTTATATCCGTAAAATCCTTGTACTCAGGGTAATAATTCAATATGCAATTGATTGAAGGAAGACCATTTTCTTTGCGTATATCTTTCTGTGTTATCTTTCCTTTTATATTTACAAAATCTTGCAGAGCCTTCTTTATGGTTTCTCTATTCCAATTTGACGAAATGTCTGCTATCCCAAAGGCAGTTTTCATATTATTCAGAGTGCCGTAATACTTAACCATATAACTGATACCGGGAAGATGATTCTTTTCTCGGCTGAAGTCAATCTGATGTATATCACCGTGCTCGTCAATAAACCTTTGAATCTCTGCATCAAAGATTTCTTTTGTCATTTTTCCTGTTTTTTGAATTATTGGTGTTTCAACGACAGGTTTTGTTTCAGTAATTGATTCTCCACGAAGGAATGCTTTCGCTTTTTCTTCTAATGCAAACTCCTTTAGTTGTTTATCGCTTTTGCTTAGATTGCAGTTAATGCATAGAATCTGACAATTCTCTTTGATAGATTTTCCGCCTTTTGCATAGGGAATAATATGATCAAAATGACAATCACTTATTGAGTGTAATTGTTTACCGCACATCTCACACTTAATTAAGCCATCATTTTTTTCAAGATTAGCCTTAACTACTGCATATTGGACAGAATCGGAAAAAGCGCGGTCATTCATAGGTCAGTCCTCGATTAACTATTATTTTATGCACACTATCATGCATTATACCATTTATTGTGTGCACAATGTTAGGGAAAATATTCATAATGAGTATTATGAGGTATTAGATTCAATAGTCGATTGCATCGATAACTATGAGCCGGGCGGCATCAACACCTATATTGTTAATGATTACGGCGGTGGAGTATGTGAACTCTTATCTTATGAGAACCCAAAATCGCTTGTGAGTTATGCGTTTGTAGACATAGATGGTGATAAGATATCCGAACTTCTGATCCTGGATGTTGGAACTTCAGAGTACGAAAACAGGATTATTGAGCTCTATGCTTACACAGATGGCAGCGTTGAACATGTTCTTAGTGGCGGATTCAGAGCAAGGGTTTATCTTTCGAGTGATAAGATCCTTTATACTGAAGGATCTTCCGGAGCTCTCTATTCATCAGTTGCCCGATATGAATTTGATAAGGATGCAAAAAAGGCTGTCTTTATAGATTCCTACTATACGCTGCCCGTAAATATCGGTGAGGAAAACGAAGGGGTAAGAATATGCTATACGACCGATAAAGCTAGTATCCTTTCAGATGACCCAGATTCGAAAGCAATAAAAGAAGTAGAAATCGCAACTGGTTCTTATAATATTTATGAGGAGTATGGAGTTAGAACTGTCGGTCTCTATGATTATGGAACGATATCAACTTTAAGTGAATATTGTGAAGACTAAAAAGCGGGGATACACCCCGCTTTTTAGTAAATGTATTAAATATTTTCATCGATGAATCAGGCAATCTTGGGAATTATAGAAATTCGACCCCGTTATTGATCAGCCATTCGACACCGGATTCTTCTTGAGCGACTCCCGGATTCCGATTGACCATGACAACGGCAGCCTCACCGGTGCGGTAATTGAACTTCAGTCTTGATTGGCCGTTCTCACCCCAGCCGCTGATGCTGAGCTTGTTCTCACCATCCATGAAAATGCCAAGGCCTGCCCACAGGAATCTCTCTGAAGGCGTAGCCATTTTCAGAGCAGATTCTGCCTGAAGTAAATTGCTCTCGCCGTTGAATGCTTTTGTGAATTCTTTTGCGATCACGAGAAGATCGTTCGGTGTGGACCACAGTCCTGATGCAGCAAGATCGGGCATTTGAGGATACTTTCCCGGAATAGCCAGACCGTCTTCATCATAGCCTGTTGCCATAACTATTTTCTGTTCGTAATCAGACAGGTTCGCAAGCGATGCAGAGAATGTGTTTTTAAGATTCAACGGCTTGAAAACAAACTCATCAGCAATAACTTCATATGGCTTTTGCTCAAGGTCTTCTAACAGCATTTGCAGAACGCAGAACCCAGCATCCGAGTATTCGAACTCAGTTCCATAAGGATTATTCTCGCGCGACGGACGGTTGTTGTAAGATGTCTTGCCATCAAGCACGTCCAATAGACTGACATACGGATCGCTTCTGCGGAGTCCGAAAAAACCGTCTTCGCCGTCAATGATTCCCGATGTGTGATTCAGGAATGATCTTATGGGTGCATCGCTTTCGTTTCCGGATGACGTAAGGAACTTCCAACTTCTAAGGTAAAGATTAATGGGTTTGTCTATATCGATACGGCCCTGCTCGTATTCCTTCATCACGCAGATCGCAGTAATGAACTTTGAGATCGAGCAGGCAGGGAAGGCGGTGTTCTCATCTACCGGCACATTCTCTTCTTTGTCTGCAAAACCAAAACACTTTGTCGTGACTATACCGGCCTCATCTCTGAATGCGCAGCTTATTCCTGGAAATCTTTTCCTGATGGTTTCTAAGTCATTCATAGTCGTTATTCCTCTTAGTTATTTATCCTCAATTAAGGCGATTATAACATGAAGGAATTCTGCGTTGACAATATGTGTATTTTGCAGTCATTGCAATCTGTTATCTGTCCTACAGGATCAGCTGCCATTTCTGCAAAAAAGGGGGCGTATTAAGTTGGATAATAAAGTTCAGATTAAAAGGCTGATATTTTCTGTATTTGCCTTTGTGCCGGCCGGCGGAGAGAAGGATATAGCACATACCTGATTGGGGATGTGCTATATTATTATGTAAACACCATTTTTGGTTTCTGTTTAATATGCGTAAATTATAAGAGGCAGTTATGGTTTTTACTGAGTATGTAGTTCAGAACTGGGCATTGGTACTCGTTCTTCTGGGATTTGCGACATCCCTTATTTCAACTGTCTTTTTGGAAAAGAAGATCGTCATGAGAATGTATGCTCTGATCGCAGAGATCCTTCTTCTTTCGGTCCTGGTTTTTGTTGAATTCTATTTGGCAGATGTGCCCGGATACCGTTCGCTCAGAACCTTTTTGATCGCAATCAGATACAGTGCCACGCCGATCCTTGTTGCACAGATTATTTTCACGATAATCAAGAGACAAAAGTGGTTTGTGTTTATTCCTGCATTTCTTCTTACGATAGTTGACTTGATTTCGATCCCTACAGGGATAGTCTTCTGGATCGATGAGACGGAAACAATGCAGCGTGGTCCTCTTGGTCTGCTTCCATATATTATGGTTGGAGCATACTGCGTATGGCTTGTCGTTCTCATGATCAAACACAGTTCAAAGCAGTCAACGGAAAGAATACCGATTATATATTTCTGCTTCGCTTTTTTCTCCGGGATTGTAATGCCGTTCCTGATCGGCAAGGAATATGCTGAACTTTTCTGCGCGACGATTGCAATCTCGGTGTTTGTATACTATGTTTTCTCGATCCTTCAGGTCACAAAGAAAGATCCTCTTACAGGCCTTCTTAACCGTCAGGCATATTACGCTGACATCTCGAACGAACCTCAAGAGATATCGGCACTCATTTCGATCGACATGAACGGACTTAAGGTCATTAACGACACGGAAGGGCATACGGCAGGAGATAAGGCGATATCGACCATTGCCGAATGTTTCCTTCGTGCTACAAAGCGCAGACAGATTGTATACAGAGTAGGCGGTGATGAATTTATTGTTGTCTGCCGTAAGGTATCTGAAGCTGATGTTATTGATCTTACCAAGAGGATTCATGAAAAGGTCAAAGAAACACAATACAGCTGTTCGATCGGATACAGTTATTCCGCTGACGGAAAAAAGCCTATCGATGTACTGTTAAGTGAATCCGATGCAAATATGTATGCTGAAAAACAGCTTTACTATAAATCGATGGGGAAAACTTCAAGATAAGACTGTTTTGTGGTCCGATGTAAAGAGAGCTGGCAATGAGTATTTTCGATGATGTGGATAACTGGCAGAAGACAGAGGGTGCTGAACTCTTTTCGTCTGCTCTTAATGTGAAAGAACCTGTAATCCTTGATTACGGCTGCGGCGCAGGAGCTTATTCTTTCGCAGCTGCATACGCATTCGATCAGAAGTGCAAAGTATATGCTGCTGACATAAACAGTCAGAGCCTGGCTTATATCGATGATAAAGCGAAGAATGAAAAGATAGATTGCATTACTACAGTCCTTGGAAGAGAAGATTACCGGCAGGATTTTGATGATAATACATTTGATCTTGTTCTCTATGCAGATATGTTTCATGGCGAAGAAAAGCTTTATGGAGGTCTTCACCGCTTTGTTATGATCGAAGAGGCGAAGAGGACATTGAAGGAAGGCGGGATCCTTGCAGTGCTTCCGTTCCACCTGTCGAATTTCAGGGATAAGAACAAAAAGAAATGTAAGTACACATATAAGAAACTGATCAATGAGATATGCGAATGCGGCTTTAAATATATTGAGAAAGACCTGCAGGGTATTCATTTTGAAAAAGTGTATAGTCCTTACTATCAGCAAAAGGGCGGAGTTACCTTTGAAAGTCTTGAACGTGGCAGGTTTATATTGTTCGAAAAATATAAAACTCTATGTATGTGCATAGAATTAGATAGAACTAACAACTGCATTTTGTGACTTCAGAGCAGATTGACAGAAAAGTGATTCGTTGTTAGCATCTAACCATACATCCCATGAGGGAGTAGCAAGCGTTCTGCGTAACAAGTCAACATCCTGGTAATAACCTGGCTTGTTTTAAATTGCGAGACTCATGTATATCTGCGAAGCTATACATGACGATTCTCCGGAAACAGTTCTGATATGGCTTCCGCCATATCTTTTTTGTTTTTGGAGGCTTTTATGAGCGAACAAGAGAAAAAGTTCCTGGAGATATTTGATCTCAGGAAGAGTTTCGGTACAGGTGAGGCAAAGCAGGACGTTTTAAGAGGTATGAGCTTCACGGTCAGCAAAGGTGAGTTCTGTGTCCTTCTCGGTCCTTCAGGTTCAGGCAAATCCACACTTCTTAACATCATCGGCGGTATCGATACGCCGGATTCGGGTTTTGTAAGCATCAGCGGTGACAAGCTTATAGACATGGACGAGAAAGCACTCACGGTGTACAGAAGAAAACACCTTGGGTATGTTTTCCAGATGTATAATCTCATCCCTAATCTTAATGTTAAAGAGAACATAGAGGTCGGTGCGTATCTTTCGGACCGGCCTCTAAATGTTGATGAGGTAATCGCAATTCTGGGTCTTGAGGAACACAAGTATAAGTATCCGAACCAGTTGTCAGGAGGACAGCAGCAGCGAGTATCTATCGGCCGTGCCGTCGTTAAGAATCCTGATATCCTCATGTGTGATGAGCCGACCGGAGCGCTTGATTATAAGACATCCAAAGAGATCCTTGGTCTTATTGAGAGCTGCAACCAGAAATACGGAACGACCATAATAATGGTTACACACAATGAAGCTATCAAGTTCATGGCTGATCATGTCATTAAGCTCCGTGATGGTGTCGTCCGTCATAATGACATAAACGGGACAAAGATACCTGCTTCCGAGCTTGAGTGGTAAGGGGGCGGTTCAATATGAGAAATCCGCTGATTAAGAGGGTCCCTAAAGAACTTGTCGGGGACTGGCAGAAGTATCTTGTAATCGTTGTTTTCATGATTCTTATGATCGGCTTTGTTTCCGGTATGTCCGTTGGTCGTGACAGTATGCTCGCAGCAATCGATGACGGACGTACAACTTTAAGACTTGAGAACGGTTCTTTTGAATTAAAGAATAAGGCATCAGAAGAACTTCTCAGCGCAATCGAAAAAGGTGATAAAGCCGATGTAAGACAATACCTCATCGATAAGGGTTATGAAGAAGCAGATGTAGAAGTTGCGAAGGCTATTGATGAAGAGCTTGAAAAAGAAGTAACCGAAGGCATTGAAAATGCAGTCAGGACCCAGTGCGAAGCTTACGGGATCACCGATGAGGAAATGATCAAAGCTCAGATCGATATCGCCATAGAAGAGAATTACGACAATGCTCTGAAAGAAGCGCGGGATTCGGAAGAGTTCAAAAGTGCAGTTGAAGATGCCTACAGAGAAGCTCATGAAGAAGTGGTAAAAGCTGTTGATGAGAAGTGGGATGAGACTGTTGAAGAATACGATCTTGATAACCCTGATTTTATGCCTGTTCCCATAACTGTTTACGAGCATTTCTTCAAGAATGAGGACGAGGATTATGACCGTGACGGAACTGCTGATGCAACTGTCAGAGTGTTCAGCAGCAAAGATGAAGTTGACCTTGCTTCGTTCAACGAAGGACGTGCGCCTGAAAACGAGAACGAGATCGCGATTGACAGGATGCACGCAAGCAACATCAAGGTAAACATCGGAGATAAGATCAATGTCGGTGGCAGAGAGTTTGAAGTAGTCGGACTTTTGTCTTATGTAAACTATTCTTCTCTGCACGAAAACAATAATGACCTGATGTTTGATGCTTTCGGATTTGATGTTGCGATGGTCACGCCTGAAGCTTTCGATCTGCTGCGTACAAGAACGCATTTCAGTTACGCGTATTTTTACGATGAAAAGCCTGCCGACAAGATCGCCGAAGCAGACCTGGCAGAGAAACTGCTGAAGGCTCTTATCACCCAGTCAGTCGTGTCTGATAATGAGATCGAAGGTTTTCTCCCTGAATGCTACCGTCAGGCATCGAACTTTGCTCCTTCTGATGTTGAAGGTGATACGGCAGGCACCGAGACATTATGCTATATTCTCATCGCCGTAGTAGCTTTTATTTTTGCGATCACGATCAGTAATACGATCGACAAGGAAGCTTCAGTTATCGGTACGATGCGTGCATCAGGTTACACCAAAGGAGAACTTGTCGTTCATTACATGTCGACTCCTGCGGTCGTAACTTTTATAGGCGCGTTGATCGGAAATGTCCTAGGGTATACGTTTTTTAAAGAAGTAGCTGTAAACATGTATTATGAATCTTACAGTCTTCCTGCGTGCGGCGTCGTCTGGAGTCCGTCTGCATTGGTTAAGACGACAGTAATACCGCTGACTCTGATGCTTCTGATAAATCTTTTCGTAATCATCAGGAAACTCCGGTTAAGTCCTTTGAAGTTCTTAAGGCACGATCTTCGTAAGTCAAAGAGGACCAAGGCAAGAAGGCTTCCCAGCTGGTCATTCATGAACAGGTTCAGATTAAGGATCCTTTTCCAGAATATTCCCAACTATGCGATCCTGATCTTCGGAATTGTTTTTGTTGAGATCATGCTCTGTTTTGCATTTGGTCTGCCCGATTCGCTCTCGCACTATGGTGAGTCTGCTCCTGATATGCTTTTCGCGAAATATCAGTACATGCTTACCGGTACAAAAGATGATGACGGCAACATCCTCGTGACATCAAATGAAGACGCTGAGAGATTCAATTCAACCTCGCTTCTGTATGCGAAGAATGTAAAGTCATTTATCAAAGGCAGAGGAAGCGGAGGAAAGAATGAATCGGTAACTGTTTACGGCATTTCAGGTGACAGCAGATACATTGATATCGATGACGGACTTGAAGACGGAAACGTATTTATCTCCAGTGCTTTCCAGAGTAAATTCGATTTCAGGATCGGAGATAAGATCACTCTTTCCGAAGAGTTCGAGAACAAGAGTTATGAGTTCACCGTAGCAGGTATTACCGATTATGAAGGCGGTATCGCAGTCTTCATGCCGAGCGACAGTTTTATACGTGTGTTTGATGAGAAGGAAGGATCCTTCACCGGATACTTTTCAAATGAGGAGATCACCGATATAGACGAGAAGTATTTCGCCGCGGTAATCGATAAAGACGACATCGTTAAGGTAACTACCCAGCTCATGCATTCAATGGGCGGATTCATGGTGGCAGCCCGGTATGTCCTTCTGATCCTGGCAGCGGCTCTGATATTCCTTTTGACGAAGATCATTATCGAGCGTAATGAACATTCTATCTCGATGGTAAAGATCCTTGGTTTTAAGGACTCTGAGATCAGTTCGCTTTATATGATACCGACAGCGATCATTGTATTCTTTTTCACGTTTGCAAGTTTTGCAGCCGGGTTCTTAATTCTCATTTATGTATTCAAGGCTTTCATGCTGCAGATGGACGGCTGGTTTACATTCTATATGAGTCCGAAATCGATGCTGATGTCGATCGTATATATGCTTGCAGGGTATGCGGTCGTGTCTGTCATCGACTATTTCAGGATAAGGAAGATACCGATGGATGAAGCGTTGAAAAATGCAGAATAAGCAGGGCGGCCGTGATCAGAAAGCGGCCGCTTTTTCTTTCCCCTTATGAAATAAGCTGTGTTATTATAACGGCGGTTGAAACCATTTTTGCAGAAGGCAAAGGAAGAGCTGCTTTTTATAAGTCACATGAGTAAGACTGGAAATCGAAATGATTATATCGATCTTTTGCGCGGTGTTGCTGCTTTGGGCATCGTCGCGATCCACACTGCTTTCTGGAGCGGACAGTCTTATACGCCTGAGTGGTTCTGCAATCTGACATTATTGCTGGACGTTCCGTTCTTCTTTTTCCTTTCGGGATGGGCATCGGGATACCGTGCTCCGAATGTTGCAAAGACTGTAAAGAGTGTCGGAAGGACATGGGGACAGTGGATATTCTTTATCCTTTTGCTGGAACTCTGCATCTTGTTCCTTGGTCTGTTTGGCATCAACATAGAAGGTGTCAGTGGAATAAAGGATTTTGTAAGCAACGCGTATTTTGACGTAAGCTTTAACGGACTGCCTGTCATTTTGGGTTCTATATGGTTTATGCCGGTATTTTTTGTTGTACTGATCGTCAGCAGCATTGTGCTGCAGCTGCTTTATGTTGACGGAGAAGGGTATAAGAAACGGATAGGGATCTTTCTAATTGTTTCAGCCTTATTGTTCGTAGCATTTTATTATGGCAAACCATTATTGAAGATCGATCTGTCACAATACGCTTTCTATTGCGTGTTCTGGCTGGTGGGTTACCTGTACTATTTCTATTCTTCAAAAGAATTCGACCTCACTAAACTCCTGATCGCCATTGTGGCATTAACTTCGCTGGTGATCCTGTTTACATTTATCCAGGATCTTCCGGTCTATGATATCCAGTCGGCAAAATTCCCGCCCAGCCCCAAATATGCTTTTGTATCACTTATCTGCATAGCAGTAGCAGTCTTTTGTAAGAAGTTTTATAAAGGTGGCGGAGAGATCTTCAAACACATCGGACGGAATGCCATTTTCTATTATTTTGCCCAGGGCGTCTCTAGTTCGGTCCTTTTCTATCTTGTGGATGCTTTAGATATTCGTTTTTGGATACTTAAGTGGCTTCTTATGCTTGCCGCAAATACCGTAATGACCGTTGCGATAGCTGAAGCCGTGTCATTCATCTATAAGAAGGTCACGTATCTGATTCTGACGATATATCATAAGACCGGGCACGGAAAAGTATGATGAGGGTTTGCTTTTGCACCCTGTAACAATGTTATTTTCCTGAATATAAGCGCTTTGACAGCTTTGATCTTAACATCGTGATCATCTTGTCAAAGAGCCACTTCAGACCCAAAGGCCCAAGGATACCCATGATAACATACACTGCCTTGAAGTTGCTGTTTATCTCCCAGTAATACCATTCGGATTCTCGGAAAGCCTGACTGTCGAAATACGGCAATGCGGTTATGTGGTCATTTACGGCAAGAAGCCCGATATTCAGGATGTTGAAGAAAAGGATGTGCAATCCCATTATCCAGAAGGTGTTGCATGACATGAAATTAATGAACCTGCTTTCTGCAAGCGGTTTACCGATAAGATCTACAACTGTTAACCAGAACAGTATACCGGTAAAAGCAGAGATCAGTGGAGTGAAGATATAAGGACTCGTGAATCCGGAAAGATCGTCAAGGCTGTCAAATGCCACATCGTAAGAAGAGGGCAGGATCGTGGTGCGGACTACATTTATCAGAAGTAGCGCAAACAGCAGAGCGGTCTTTAACCCGCCGGAAAGCCCCGTGTGAGGCTTCTCGAGATGTTCCCTGTAAATGATCCCCAACTCCAGGAACGGAAGAAAGAACAGGCATTTCAGCGGCAGAAGAAACCAATAAAAGGAATCGGGTCCTGCAATGTGTGTCAGCAACACGACAAGCATGCTCAGGACGCAGGATAAGCCAAACATTACGTAACTGTTCCATATCTTATACAAAAGCTTTTTGATGAGCATATATGTGATGAGAAGAGTGAATAATGAGATGACAAACCATATCGGTGCAGCCATCGGGAATGGAGAACCGACTGTTATTACTCTCTCGAGAACATATAACATATAACCTGATGGAAGGGAGGGACCCTCGCCGGTCTTAAGCAGATCGATAAGCTGCTGTACTGCGAAAACAAACAGAGAGATTCCTAAGTATGGCAGTAGTAGATTTTTGATCTTCTTTTTGGTGTATGCCCAAATATCAGTAGTATTGTCCACCTTGTTGAAATATCCTGAAATAAATACGAACATGGGCATAAAGAATGAATTGTAGGGAATGTAATCCCCCAACAGATTGAAGGCTGTAAATGTATGATGGTCAACGACCATGAAGATGCCGATGGCCGATAACAACATGAATTTCTTATTTGTTTTTTCGCGTTTCTCTGACATGACCTTTTACGCCGTTAGTGATCCGTTAATTGTACCTCATTTTCAGGCATCTGTTATAATCTTTCTATCGAATGCGACAGGAGCCGGAACATGAACCTGAATACCAAAGTGAAGCTTAAGACTTATGGCCTTTTTTACCTGTTTTTACTGATATTATCGGTGCTTATTGCTGCCATCGTATATAAGTTTGTCCGGTTTAATTTTCCCCTCGTGCTGGGAATCACAGTCGTCGCTGACATTCCGGTTGCACTTATCGTTATGAAGATCCTGCTGCTAAAGGAGAAAAAGAATCCCATTAGCAGACTTCATTCCGAGTTCTTAAAGGAAATGCTTGAGAATGGTTACTCGGAACGTTTTTTCGAGATTTCGGATGAAGGCATAAAAGCCCATCAGGACGGTACGGATAAGGGTCCTATATATATCAGGGATTTTGTCCTTTTCCGTAACGACTATTATATTTTGGAAGGGCAGTATGAGACTGCGCTGTCTTATATTTCCCTGCTTAACGAGAAGAGTTACACGGGCAAGGATACGCTGTTCATAGATAATGGGTTATCGGCGCTTATGTATTATTCTTCACTGATCGAGTGCTACCACGGATTGAAAGATAAGGAAAACGCAATTAAGCTGATCGAACGCGCAAAGCCTTTTCTTGATATGGAACATAAGCTGGACACGGTCGCAGTCGGAGCTCTTCTTATCTACTATGAGTACTATATGACTATCGAAAACTATGACCGCGCCCGTGAATTCATTCAAAAGCTGGATACTTACACATCCAAGGAAGCGGAAAGCGTGATCTCAAGATACTATTGTGAGGCTGAGTTTGCGATTCATGAAGGCAGAAGACAGGATGCGGTTAATGCTCTTAAAAAGGCGGAACCGTATATATCCAAGATGGGAAAATGCGGCGAATATCTGATTCAAAAGTATCATGAAAGACTTGGTCTTACTGAAGAGATAAAATGACGGACACGGCAGTAATGCCGCGTCTGGAACAGGGGAGGTATCCCGGCATGATAGAAGCAAGATCGCTGACCATGGTCTATGGTAACGGACATAAGGCTACCGATGACATCTCGTTTAATGTCAGGGCAGGTGAGATAGTCGGATTTGCCGGTCCGAATGGTGCAGGTAAGACCACGGTTATCAAGATGCTCACAGGCATATTGAAGCCGACATCCGGAACCGCTGTGATCAACGGATTTGATATAAATAGCGATCCCATAAAGGCAAAGAAGTCTTTTGCCTATATCGCGGATAATCCGGACATCCTGATCCAGCTTACGGGCTTGGAATATCTGAATTTCATTGCGGACATTTATGAGGTGCCTTCTGATGTCAGGAAACAGAAGATAGGCGTTCTGGCAGAAAGATTCGGTATGGCCGATTCCCTTAATACACAGATGCGCGAGTATTCGCACGGAATGAGACAGAAGCTGATGGTCATCTCTGCGCTGATTCATGATCCGCCGGCATGGATCCTTGATGAGCCGATGACGGGACTTGATCCTTCTGCTGCATTTGAACTGAAGCAGATGATGAGAGAGCACGCTGCCGCAGGAAATGCAGTGCTGTTCTCGACGCATGTGCTTGAAGTCGCCGAGCAGCTCTGTAACAGGATAATCATCATTAACAAAGGAAAGATAATCAAAGAAGGAACGCTTGATTTCATCAAGCTTGATAATACCGGCATGACACTGGAAGAGATCTTCGTAAAACTGACGGGAAGACCGGAGACTGATTAATGAATAAGACCAGGAGCTTATATAAGGCCTTCGGATCGAACCTTGAGATGCCAAAACCGAACGGCGAGAAGAAGGTCAAACTGTATAACCGGTTCGGCATGATCGCTTTTATAGGGATCATGGTTCCCGTGTCGCTGATCATCGGATACGTAACATATATCCTGACAGATCTCCTGTACCGTTTTGACGGTAATTCATACGGGCTTTTATCCGAACTCGACCTGATCTCGGCTTTTGCCCTGATATTCAGCATGCCGCTTATGTTCAGTGTGCTGTTTTTCTCTTCGGACCTTCAATTTCTGACGGCACTTCCAATACCGTCCGTCTCGTTGTTTACCGCAAGATTCTGGCACACCTTCAAAGCCGAGAACGTAATGACGTCGAATGTCCTTTTCGCGATCTATATCGGATACTTTTCAGCAAGCGCGAAGAACAGCAGCGTGAAGGATGCACTTCATCCTGTCGCGCTCATATCATCTGTCGTAGGCTTTTACGGCTCTCTGCTTGTACCTCTGATCTACTGCTCGATAATCGCGCTTTTGCTGATGCTGGCATTGAGGCGATTTAACCGCTCAGATATCTACTATCATTCATCGCTTGTCTTATTCATTGCTTTCGCACTGATGTTTCTCCTGTCCTTCAAGAGTTACGGAAGGATCACGATGTATAACTACATAGACTCTCTCGTAGCAGGCAATAACACGTTTACATCGATCTGCAATGTGATGTTTCCGACGAATTATCTCACGATCTTATCGATAAGGACTCACTCGGTAATACCGCTCCTCATCTCCGTTCTGATCATAGCTTCGATGTATGCCGTGATGGTCCTGGCAGCTCATTTTACATATAGGAAGGGACTTTTTGCAGCTGCAGTCATCAGCAATAAGAAATCATCGCGCAGGATTTCATCTGCATATAAGCAGAATAAAGTCTTTAACGCGCTCCTGGTCAAGGAGATAAAAGTCCTGATGAGAACAATGACCTATAGGATGAACTGCGTATATGCCAATCTCTTATGGCCTGTCGCTGCCTTGATCTTCCTGGCTGAATCCCCGAGATTTGAGTTCTTCGTTATATTCTCTTATAAACTTGGGAATGGTGACACTTCAAGTCATATCATCCTGTTTGTAGTCTTCATTGCGATAGCGTTTATCGCTTCCGGTATCAATTCGATAGCATCTACTTCTTTTACCCGCGAAGGCGTCCACATCGATATGATCAAATATCTTCCTGCAGATCTGAAAAAACAGATCCTTGCGAAAGTGGCTGTAGCAATCCTTTTTACTTTTATTCCTGAAGCAATTGCTGTAGTCCTTGTGCTGGTAAGTCTGGGCACCGCCCGGCTGATCCCGCTTTATATCCTGGTATCTTTTGTCTGCATACTGACTGCCACCGTGATCGGCGTGCTGATGGATTCCGTATCGCCGTATACCGTATGGTCAGATGAGCTGTCAGCATTGAGAGGCAACCTGAACTGTTTCTTCAATTTAGCCGCCGAGATGGTAGCAGCACTTGTTATATCGGGTATATCGTACGGCCTTTATATCCTGTCAGGAAATGCAGTAGTAACCATAACAGTGGTTACCGTGCTTATGCTCGCAGCAGGTATATGTTGTGTGCTGATAGGATTACCGCAGGTAAGAAAGAATCTGGAATCTCTCAAATAAGAAGATCAGGCCTGATGATCTTCGTAGATAAGAATGTTCTTACCGTGCTGCTTGCCGTAATACATTCTTTCGTCTGCGACCTTGATCATTGATTCAGGATCCCTGAAAGTCTCATTGCTCTCGACAAGACCGATGGTGATAGTAACGTATATCTGCTTGTTAAAGAAGCTTGTAGGATCATTTTCGATGTTCTTTCTGAGATTCTCTGTCTTTATCATTGCAGCTTTAAGATCATAATCTCTCATGAGTATGACGATCTCTTCGCCGCCCCATCTGCAGATATCGCATCCGTGCATCTCATCGTTGATGATCCTGGTGATGTGCTTTAATACTTCGTCTCCTGCTTCATGACCGTAAGTATCGTTTACGCGCTTGAAATCGTCGAGATCGCAGAAGGCAATGCAGAAATTCTTTGCGCGTCTGTTCTTTAAGAGGTCACTTACGAGAGGAAGGAAGCCTCGCCTGTTGAGAAGGCTCGTCAAAGCATCTTCCTTGGCATCGACAGACAACTGTCTGTTTCTCTGTTCAAGATGCGTTACTTCGTTCTCGCTTGCGAAGATATAGATCGTGTTATAGAACATGGTCGCAAAGACCATTGCGAATGCAGAGAAGATTACGAGGACAAGCTGAATGACGGGTGGAACATTATATACAGGTGTGATGCTGTAGAAACTGCTGTAAAGGATCGTAAATGTTATAAAGTTCAGGACCAGCATCAGAACGACACCCCATCTCTGTTTGCCCTTAAACAGATTGCTCCCGAAATAGATGATGATCGGAATGATCGAGAAAAGGAAACAGTATGTTCCGCAACGCAGTCCGACATAATAAGTCGATACAACAGTATAAATGGTTACTTCAAGGATAATGCTCGCGTAAACCGGAAGGATATGTCCGAATTTGCATAATATGATACAGAAGATATAAACAACGACACTGAAGAAATTGAACTGGACAAGCGGCATGACTCCTGCGATCAGGAAAATGAGGAGCAGGACAGCGTGAACAAATGCCATTACGCCAACCGTAATCGTGAAAGCGTTATGTGTAAAAAAATGCAGGGTTCTATAAACCAACGAAGTATTATTGCTGTCAGTTATATTCTTGTCTGCTGCAGTACGCATTAATTCGTATCCTTATGATTTAAATTACCTAGATTATATTTTCTAATTCGTAATACTCACACCCCGCTAAGTCAAATGTAACAAAATATTTACCATGTTCACACTAGGTAATACCGATAACACATTTCTGCTGATTTGCTATCCTGTCATCCCGAAAAATGTTCTTGACGAAATAGGTAACATGTTACATAATAACGGTAACATATTACCTTTGGAGGATATCATGAAAATAGATGAAGTGGTTCAGAGCGATCTGGTTGATTTTTCCGGGATACCTCCGCAGTACTATCTCATAGGACTGCTGAGTGCATTTGATAACCGCTTTCAGGCAGTAGCTGACAGGATGATGGGGGAGATAAGCTGGAAGCAGTTTTTCGCGATCATATGCATAAACATGTGTCGGGAAGCTCCGACATTGAAAGAACTCTCTGAGATACTCGGAAGCTCACACCAGAATGTAAAGCAGATCCTTCTGAAACTTGAGGACAAGGGCTTGATTACCTTCGGCCAGGATGAGAATGACAAACGGAAGCAGCGCATATTCCTGACTGAGAAATGCAGGGAATTCTGTGAGAAGAATGATGATGCAGGGAACAACGTAATGAACAGTATGTTCAACGGAATATCGGAAAAGGATCTGAAGACCACCATAGAGACGATCACGAAGCTGGACAGTAATTTGAAAGAGGTATGAAAATGAGCGGAATAATTATTTATAAATCAAAATACGGATCGACGAAGAAATATGCGGAATGGCTTGCTGAGGCAACAGGGTTTGACTGTGTTGAGCTCAGTAACTTCTCTGCAAAGGATCTTGGAAAATACGACATTGTAGTTTACGGAGGCGGGATATATGCATCCGGTATCGCAGGAATATCCTTCATCAAGAAGAACTATGCGGTATTGAGCGGAAAGAAAACCATTGTGTTCTGCTGTGGTGCTTCAGCGTTCGACCAGAAGTGGTTCGATTCGTTAAGGGAACTGAACATGAAGGATGAACTTGCAAAGATCCCGCTATATTATTGCAGGGGCGGGTGCGATCTTGAGAATATGAAGTTCGCGGACAGGACACTGTGCAAGATGCTCATAAAATCGTTGTCAAAGAAGGATCCCAAGGATATGGAAGTATGGGAGACCGCACTTGTAGAAGCCGGTCAGAAGAAAAGCGACTGGACGGACAGAGCTAATCTTGAACCTGTGATCAGGGAGTGCCAGACGGCATAAAATAACGGAAATCCTTTTCGTTTTATATCAAAAATGACCATATTCGCATAAACCTATTGACAAGGTAGGTTTATACGAATATATTTTACGTGACAATAAGCGAAAGGAATTCATAAAAGTGATCTACGCAGATAATGCCGCAACTACAAAGATGAGTGAAGCAGCGGTAAACATAATGTCTTCACTTATCAGGGATACTTACGGTAATCCGTCAAGCCTTTATTCATTCGGTCAGAAGGCCAAGGAAGTCCTGGAGCAGGCGAGAGAGGAGATTGCAGGTCTCATAGGTGCAGAACCCAGGGAAATCATCTTTACTTCCGGCGGAAGTGAGGCCGATAACCAGGCAATTATTTCAGCTGCAAGGCTTGGTGCGAAGAAAGGAAAGAAGCATATCGTTTCAAGCGCGTTTGAGCATCATGCAGTACTGCATACTCTCAATAAATTATCCAAGGAAGGTTTTGAGATCACGCTTCTTGACGTTCATGAGAACGGCATAATCAAGCCTGAAGAAGTTGCTTCCGCTATCAGAGAGGACACATGTCTTGTTACCATCATGTATGCAAATAACGAGATAGGAACAGTTCAGGACATTAAGTCGATCGGTGAGATCTGCAGGGAAAAAGGCGTTCTTTTTCATACTGACGCAGTTCAGGCAGTAGGTCATTTAAAGATCAACGTCAAAGAACAGAATATCGATATGCTCTCTGCATCCGCACATAAATTCCATGGCCCTAAGGGAGTCGGTTTTCTCTATGCCAGAAAGGGAATATTGCTCACAAATCTTATCGAAGGCGGAGCCCAGGAAAAGGGAAGACGCGCAGGTACGGAGAATGTGCCCGGGATAGCGGCAATGGCAGAGGCACTTAAAGAAGCTGTTGCGGATATTGATAAGAATACCGCCCGTCTGATTCCGGTACGTGACAGGATAATCGCAGGACTTAATGAAATACCTCATTCAGCGTTGAACGGTGATGCCGGTTCGCGCCTTCCCAGTAATATAAATTTCTGCTTTGAGGGTATCGAAGGTGAGTCACTCCTTCTCCTCCTGGATGATAAGGGTATCGCAGCATCATCGGGAAGCGCATGCACATCAGGTTCATTAGATCCGAGCCATGTCCTTCTTGCCATAGGAAGAGTTCATGATGTTGCGCATGGTTCATTGCGACTCAGCATCGGTGAAGATATTACCGATGAAGAGGCAGATTACATCATTAATTCAGTTAAGGAAGTCGTTGAATACTTAAGAGGTTTTTCTCCTGTCTGGAGAGACCTGGTAGCAGGAAAGACACAGTTCATTTTATAAGGGAGGAAAAAGTATGGCTTTATACAGTGAGAAAGTAATGGATCATTTCAGAAATCCGAGAAATGTCGGAGTTATTGAAGACGCTGACGGAGTAGGTGAGGTCGGAAACGCCAAGTGCGGAGACATCATGAAGATGTACCTCAAGATCGAAGACGGCATTGTAAAGGACGTCAAGTTCGAGACGTTTGGCTGCGGCAGCGCAATTGCTTCAAGCTCGATGGCAACAGAGCTTATAAAAGGTAAGCCTGTTGAAGAAGCAAGACAGCTGACTAATCAGGCTGTAGCAGAAGCTTTGGATGGCCTGCCGGACTATAAGATGCACTGCTCCGTTCTTGCACAGGAAGCGATCGAAGCTGCACTTAAAGATTACGAATCGAAAAAGGAAGAATAAACCTATTGACAAGATAGGAAATACGGACAATAATATGTCCATGCCATAAAAAACGTAAGGAGGCGCTTAAAAATGTTAAACATGATGTGTTGTCGAATGCACTTAAGGAGGGCTGGATCGGCCTTGGCGTTTGACTGCACTGATATGCGCCTTACCGATATCCGATGTTGAGCTAAAACTTACATCAGAATTCCAACAGCCCGGGAGAGATCATGTTCCCCGGGCTTTTTTATGAGAAAAAGAAAGAAGGTTATAAATATGAGCTACAAAAGAAATTCAATATTGATCCACGGCGGAATAGACGGTGACGAGACAACAGGTGCCGTAAACGTCCCGGTATATCAGACCTCTACATATAAGCAGGATGGTCTCGGAAAGAACAGAGGCTGGGAGTATTCAAGAACAGGAAACCCCACTAGAGCTGCATTGGAAAAACTCATTGCAGATCTCGAAGAAGGACAGTACGGACTTGCATTTGCATCAGGACTCGCTGCGATAGATACAGTTCTTTCACTCTTCAAGTCGGGAGATAAACTGATCGTATCAGACAATATTTACGGCGGAACATTCCGCATTCTCGATAACGTTTTCAAGAATTTCAACATCACTTATAAGATAGTCGACACATCTGATCCCGAGGCTGTTGAAGCAGCAATAGATGATGACGTAAAAGCGATCTACATAGAGACACCGGCTAACCCGCTCCTTACTATTACGGATATAGCTAAAGTATCAGAAATCGGAAAGAAACACGGTAAGCTCGTAATCGTAGACAATACGTTCCTTACACCTTACCTTCAGAGACCTTTAACTCTCGGTGCCGATATCGTTATCCACAGCGGAACAAAGTATTTGGGAGGACACTCTGATACGATCTCGGGTTTTGTTGTTGTAAATGACAAGGCGCTGGCTGACAGGCTTTACTACCTTCAGAATGCGATCGGCGGCGTTCTGGCTCCCTGGGACAGCTTCCTGATCATTAGAGGTATAAAGACACTTGGAGTTCGTATGGACAGGCATGTTGCAAATGCCGGCAAGATCGCGGAGTGGCTTGAAGGAAGCGGATACGTCAGCAAAGTATATTATCCGGGACTTAAGTCTGATCCGGGTTATGAGGTCCAGAAGAAACAGGCTGACGGCGCAGGCGCTATGATCTCTTTCGTTCTTAATGAAAAGTACGATTACAAAGTCTTCTTCGAAAAACTGAAGCTGATAACACTGGCAGAAAGTCTTGGCGGAGTTGAATCATTGGTTTGCCATCCTGCCACGATGACGCATGCAGCAATTCCTGCTGACATCAGAAAAGAAGTAGGCATCGTTGACGAACTGATAAGATTCTCCGTTGGAATTGAGGATGTCGACGACCTTATTGAAGACCTTAAGCAGGCTATCGAATCATCAGTAAAGGAAAGAGGATAAGTGTTATGAATAACGTATATCAGGACATAAGAGAGATGGTCGGCAACACGCCGATACTTAAGATAAATCATATGGGCGTTAAGCCCGGAGTAAACATCTACGCGAAACTGGAATTAATGAATCCGGAGGGAAGCGTAAAAGACCGCGTCGGAATCTACATGATCGATGATGCAAAGAAAAGGGGCCTGCTCAAGGAAGGCGGTACGATAGTTGATGCGACAGCCGGAAACACAGGTATCGGAATTGCAGTAGCAGCGCTCAATCAGGGCTTCCGTGTAATCTTCACTGTGCCTGAGAAGTTCTCAGTCGAGAAACAGTTGGTAATGAAAGCATTAGGCGCTGAGATAGTTCATACCCCCCGTGAAGGCGGAATGCTCGGAGCAGAGGAAAAAGCTGAAGAGATACTTAAGACAATTCCCGGATCAGTCTCGTTAAGACAGTTCCGAAATCCCGCAAATCCGCTTGCTCACTATGAGACGACGGGACCTGAGATATATTCGCAGCTCGATGGAAAAATAGATTATTTTGTCGCTGGAGCAGGAAGCGGCGGAACATTCTCCGGAGTGGTCAAATACCTGAAGGAACAGAATCCTTCGATAGTCGGAGTCCTTGCAGATCCTTATGGTTCTACGATCGGCGGAGGTGAGCATTTCGATTACAACATTGAAGGAATCGGTAATGATTTTATCGCTGATACGATGGATATCACATTGGTGGATAAGGTCATAAAGATAACAGATGACGAAGCTTTCAGTACATCTAAGGCATTGGCAAAGCATGAAGGGATCCTCGCCGGATCTTCATCCGGAGCAGCGCTTGCAGCAGCTTTGAAGCTCGCAGAAGAGATCGATGAAGGAAACATTGTAACTGTATTCCCTGACAGGGGAGACAGATATCTGAGTAAAGGATTATATGACTGATGGAAAACGTCTTTGAACTTAATAACGTATTCAAGACATATAAGAACGACGGCAAGGAATTCACTGCGCTTAAGGATATCTCACTTACGATAAAAGAAGGAGAGATCTTCGGAATAATCGGAATGAGCGGAGCGGGTAAGTCGACACTCGTACGCACGTTAAACCGACTGGAAGAGGTAACATCCGGAAGCGTAAATTTCTATGGTAAGGATCTTGCTTCACTGAAACCGAAAGAGCTCCGCGAAGTAAGACACTCCATCTCGATGATCTTTCAGGGCTTTAATCTGGTCAATCAGAGAACAGTAATTCAGAACGTCGAACAGTCAATGAAGATCATCGGAATACCGCGTGTACAGAGACGCGAAAAAGCAAGACAGATGCTTGGCATTGTCGGTCTTCTCGAAAAAGAGAACGAGTATCCCGCCCGTCTGTCAGGCGGCCAGAAGCAGAGAGTTGCGATCGCAAGAGCACTTGCTGCAGATCCGAAGGTCCTTTTATGTGATGAGGCAACGAGTGCGTTGGATCCGAAGATCACAGGAGAGATACTGGACCTTCTGAAAAAAATCAATGAAGAAAGAAAACTCACGATCGTCATTATCACTCACGAGATGAGTGTTGTTGAGAAGATATGCGACCGTGTTGCGATAATAGATGACGGCAATCTCGCAGAGATCGGAGAGGTAAAAGAAGTGTTCTCCAATCCTTCTTCTAAGGCTGCGAAAAAACTTGTTTACCCGAGTAATCCCTTTGATCCTTCTGATGAGAACGGAAAGATCGTAAGGGTCGTTTTCGACGGAACTCAGTCGAACGTTCCGTTTATTGCAAACCTTGTAGAGAAGACAGGTCTGAAAGTAAATATCCTCAGTGCAAATACAAAAAGTGTCGGCGGTGTCGGATACGGTCAGATGATCGTCGAACTTCCTCCGGCAGAAAACGACCGTAAGACTGTAATAGATTTCTTCAGAGAAGGCGGACTTATAGTATCGGAGGTAAACGAATATGAGTGAATACATAAGAGAAGCGATCATTAATGGTGTTTGGGAGACGTTTGTAATGACGTTTTTCGCATCGCTTTTTTCATACATAATCGGAATGCCTTTGGGCGTGATCCTGTATTCAACATCAAAAGGACGTCTGCTCGAGAACAAGGCAGTGAATCTTGTTATCGGAACCATAGTGAATATCACGCGTTCATTACCGTTCCTGATACTTCTTGTACTCCTGATCCCGTTTACGAGATTTGTTGTAGGACAGTCGATAGGAACTACTGCAGCCATCGTGCCTCTTACGATCGGAGCAATACCTATCGTCGCAAGGATGGTAGAGTCTTCGCTTAATGAAGTCCAGCCCGGCATTATCGAGGCAGCCACATCGATGGGAGCATCGCCTTTATACACGATACTTCATTTCATTATTCCCGAATCGATGCCGTCTCTTCTTCAGGGCGGAGCGATAAATGTTGCTACTGTGCTCGGTTATTCGGCAATGGCCGGAGTCATCGGCGGCGGCGGACTTGGCGCCATAGCTCTCCAGTACGGTTATTACCGTTACCAGAAGGATGTGCTTTGGACTACTGTAACCCTGCTGATCATCATGGTAATGCTCATACAGGAGATCGGAATCCGCATGGCGAAAAAACACAGAAAGATATAAAAGAGAAAGGCTCTTTTCAAATTTATAGTTGACAAACGTATGTTCTAGTTATAAGATATGCGCAGAACATTTGTTTGTCTCAGAAGGAGTCTGTACGATGTCAGAGTTGATGGAAGTCTTTGCTGCATATAAGAAGTTGTCCGTCACTGATCGTATTGTGTTCTATACTACCCTTTCAAACAATGTGAATGTCAAAGAGGATAATCTTCAGGACTTTCTAATCGAAACACGTATTGCTGACGGTAATACATGTATCTTTTGCGAAGGTTCTCATGTTGTTAAGAACG
>JHXJ01000036.1 GCA_000621765.1 Ruminococcaceae bacterium AB4001 | reverse complement strand
AAAACTGTACGCGAGAGTTACACAAGCGGAACGAGTTATCTTGACGGAGAAAAGCCTGACAAAGCTCACTATGACAAGACACGAAGAATAGAGCGAGGATTATTTAAGAGCAACAGCGGGATTTTCATTAACGCAGACATAAATGCTGCATATCAGATGATGAAGCTGGGTGACACAAGAGCAATTCCCATCAAGATAGGAGAACAGATAATCAAGATAAAAGCAGCCTGAATTATATCAGGTAGAGGCATAAGGCTAGTGCCGTTAAAGAGCCGATATGATACTATTCATTTCGGAGATTTATAAATATCAGTCACGAATTGGTAAATAGCCATCGACTGTTACTTTTCAACTAAATAGGCTCACGGATAACAGGCAGAATGGGAGCGGCTTTCTCCCGAACAGAAGAAAATCCAGTTGTATTTGGAGCAGAAAAAGACCCTTGAGGCCTTCCTGGAACGCGGAGCAATTTCTAAATCACAATTTGATAAGAGTTTGGGTGATCTTACCATCAAGATGGATATGTCAGGTTTAGTTGATTAATCATGCTATAATGACTTTATCCAAGGGCGATCCTTGGAGTGGAAAATCAACAGTAAAAGAGACCTAGATCAGGTTATAAATTCAGGAGACAGATGTGAGCATACTGCATTCGATTTTCAACGGTGAATACGATATTGAGTTCGAAGTGCGCGGTAATGGAACCGTCAGCAATGAAGCTTTTGATCTTGATGTTAACAGGGCTTTTGAAAGATACAAAGAAGAGTGCGGGGGAGAGCCGCGTGATCTGTCTCTGGTTATTGAGGATACGCTCAAAAGCGGCTTTGATTACGGCTTTACCGAGGTTGAGACCGCTTTTCTTGAAAGGCTCGAAAATCTTAAGGAACTGATCCTTCCTGATTCCATAACAGAGATAAAGATGACGGACAAGCTTGAGCGGATCCTTAAAGAAAACAACACTCTGATAAGGGGCTCTCTTGATTCCTTCGCTGAAAGATTCGCAGCAGAGATGGGCCTTAATTTCAGACCGGCTGACTTTATCTTTGCAAGGTATGTTTTCGCGAAAGTTCAGGAGATCACTCTTCTTACTGTTCAGTTTAACCGTGACGGAAGTGTTCAGATCAGGTCGGATGTCGATTCGCCGGGATCATCTGCAGGCAATACTTTCGGAGGCGTCTTTTATAACGAGATCCCTTCGGATTTTTGGCTGAATACAACTGCTGAAGAGGTATCTGCCATGTATCCGGGGCTTGATGACGTGGTGGTTAAAGACGGCCGTCTGGCTGATTTTATCGAGAAGGCAAAAGAACATAAGATATTTACGGGAAAGAACTGATAACCGTCAGTACTATTCTAGATATCAGAGAAGCAACTAGTAAGGAAAACATGGCCTGTTATAATTCTTTTTGAGTGGAGCCTATTGGTAAAGAAAATCAAGAAATATGAAAAGAATACTGAATTCTGTTATAAAGATCATAAAGTGGATTGTTGTTATAGTTTTATCGCTGATAATCCTGTTTCTCGCTGTTGTTTATATCGGTAAAGGAATCAACCACATTACTCCCAAAGGCGGGATCAATGAGACTCAATATGTGGAAGTGAATGGTCAGGAGATGTGGATCAGCATATACGGGAAAGATATTAACAATCCTGTTCTTTTATATTTGCATGGTGGCCCCGGGTATTCTACAAGTTATGCTGATTATGCGATCCTGAATAAGCTGGCAGATGATTATACGATAGTAAATTGGGATCAGCGAAGCAGTGGAAGGACATGCCTGAGGAATCCTGACGATGATACCGAGATTACGCTTGATCTCATGCGGTCAGATATTGATGTAATCACGGATTATATTCTCGATTATCTGGGAAAAGATAAGCTTACGGTAATGGGTATTTCCTGGGGATCATTTTATGGGATAGATTTTGCTTATAATCATCCGGAGAAAGTGGAGTGTTATATCGGACTTAATCAGACCGTGGGTTATTATAAAGATTCTGTCGCGTACAGTATGTCTGTTTGGATAAGAATGGCGCAGTGCCTGAAAGAAGCGGATTTCCTGACACAGGAAGAAAGGGAACTTGCCGATCAGATCGATTTGGATGAACTCAGACAATATATGGCAGAGTCTTACGTAGGTGAGACTGATGTTTCCGACAGATCTAAAAATCTTTTTTTTCAGCTTTATAGAGCACATATTGATGAAGTTCAGCAATATATGAAGGATCACGGGCTATCGGATCCTGTTCGAGAATGTGATGTGAATCTTGTTGCAGCAATTCTTTTCTGCCCTTACTATTCGCTTTGGGATTCTTACCGGGTTTACTCTTATGATGCTGATGATGTCTATAACGGATTAATAATGGAGACAAATATGCCCGGAGAGGACAATGATATTCTCGGCAGAACCGAGTATCAGTGCCCTGTATACTTCTTTCTTTCGGAAGATGATCTGACCTGTGATCCTGATATGGCGCAGATGTATTTAGAAAGTATTAATGCTCCGGATAAAGGTATTGGATATACTGCAGGAGGGCATGGAAATGCGATGTATCACTCAGATGAGTTGGTAGCATTTATACATGAAGAGGTTTTAGAAAACTGAGATACAGTCGGGGTAATAAAATCCTGAATTTAATTATCTAAGCCCGGTCTTGTCCGCCTAAATCCTGAATTTTCTCGACAAAGGGGAAGTCCCTCTATCCACAGTATTATACTATTCATTGCTACACCCTTTAGATGATCCGAAGAGCTTTTCCTGATCGACTCTATGTCATTCGTGACAGTTAACTGTCCTTAACAGAAGATCTTGCTTTCTTTGCTTTTTTCGCTGAAATGATCGCCCCGATAAGAAGTATCTGCAAGGGTATCGAAAGGATCAGCGCCGTAACAGCGTAACCCCAGTAACCCAGTTTAAATAACCAAAAATACAGAAACATACCTATCACGATCCCGTAAAACTTGGGGTCGATCAACAGATCCGTCTTTGTGACTAATGAGAATACGATCGCAAAGATCAGATACAGAACTATGGGACCTAATGCGATCAGCAGATAGGGCCAGAAAAAATTAATAAAAGTTTTGCGTTTATTATCCTTATTATCCATTAATGCCCCCCTGATCAATAACCTGATCGGTTACCACCCAATGCACATATTATATTGCATATATCTTAAACCATCCTCATCAGTTTTTATCCGTAAACGCACCAAATGATTTAATAAGTTCTAATGTTCAATATTGGGGGATATATATGAATAAATCAAACTAGCAATATTTCATTGAAAACTCATATTAAGCCTATAAAACAAGAAAAACGGTCGGATTTTCATTCGACCGTTTATTGTTGGAGAATATCTTCTAGGCTTATCATAAAAGTGGCAAGTTAGTGTTATGTCGCGTTTTTCAGGAAACTGTGGACACCTTACAAACCCTTCTTTGCTTGAAAATTTGATGTAAGAATGATCTTGAAAATAATTAACAAATGTTACATAGTGAGCGTTATCTGTTGTCTGTTTTCTCTTTTTCGATCATGTGGGCCAGCGAAAGGAAGTACTCCGGCTTTAAGATAGCCAGTCCCTGCCCCTCATCGCCAACTATGATGAGCTGGTCTCCGGTTGAAATATCAAATAATTTGCGGGCTTTGGCAGGGATCACGATCTGGCCCTTGTCACCGACAGTGACCAGTCCAAACATGTGCTTGCCTTTCGGAGGCAATGTCATTCCCATATTCTCGTCAGGTTCATAGTTCGCAAGAT
The DNA here is from genome assembly GCA_000621765.1 of Ruminococcaceae bacterium AB4001. Lineage (GTDB taxonomy): Bacteria > Bacillota > Clostridia > Saccharofermentanales > Saccharofermentanaceae > Saccharofermentans. The sequence continues at coordinate 22,376 of JHXJ01000036.1, read as the reverse complement.
CATCCAAAGACACGCCGAAAATCTCAGCCAGGAGCCTGCATTTCTCAAGATCGGGAACAGTCTCGCCAGATTCCCACTTTGCTACGGACTGCCTGGTGACTCCGATCCTGTCGGCAACTTCTTCCTGAGTAAGCTGCCTGATCTTGCGCAGATGGATAAGATTATCTTTGAACATGCTTTTTCTCCTTCTTGATGCCCAGTACCGCCCAGCGGTAGAACGGGATCCTCGAAATGATCTCGTAAAGGCCGTATCCGAAAACAAACCCCGCCAACAGACTGATGATATAGCAAAGAGGCGCTGGCAACAACATATGCTTCGCAAATATCAGTGCCATCGACGAGATGCCGAGATAATGGAAAACATAAAGCCCGAAGCTCCTCTTGCTCATCCATTCGGTGAACCTGCTGCTGACATCGCCATATCTTGCGAAACCGGCGATCATGGCAAGAGATCCGAAATAAGAGCATGCGACATATAAGAGACCTGTGTTTACAGGCTTATCCGCAAAACTCATTCCGCCCTTTACAAAAAAGTATATGATCGTGAATGCCGTGCATAGACTCACACCTGCAGCTATGAACCAGACTGCATGTTTTTTGAGCTTTTCGATTACCTGATCGTTTGAGAACACGTAGTATCCAATCAGGAAGAAAGCAAGATAATACCCGAATCTGTACACCGAGATCATCGGTGCATTGAGGATCTGCGCTGCTCCCCACAGCGGGAAAAGGAGCAGAATGACGAGCCATACAGGCATCTTTGCGCCAAGGTTCAAAAGGCGTCCTTTCTCGATCTTGCGGATTAGTACCAGGATAAGACTGTAGATCCACAGGAGATGGCAGAACCAGAGCACTCCGCTGCCTATAGCAACCATTATCATGAATATGACAGGAGCCGGAACTCCGGCTTTGGCCAGCTCTGCAAACGCATCACCAAACGACATGCTGACATAACCCTGAACAACATGAAAGACAAGAACACCGATAGTCGAAGGGACCAGGAGCTTTCTGTTTCTGTTTCTTATGAATTCCTTCGCGGTATGTTTATCAAGCACGATTCTCGAGCTGATTCCTGCAACGATATAGAGCACCGGCATTATCCACGGATAAACGAGATACATAAAAGCGTCGTAGTGCTGAATGCTTAAGCTTGTGATCTTTCCGACGCCGCCTGATATGCCTTCCGCATTGTACATGAAAAGAACGTGATAGAGCGCGACCACAACGACCGTCACCCATCTGATGTTGTCTAAATAGTGTTTTCTCATATCTTTCCCACCTGTGCAATTATTGTTGACATCAGTCTAGGCTCAAAAGCATATGGTGTCCACCAACGAAAACTTACATCTCGGCGGGTTTTATGTTAACAAAAGTTGCATGGGCTCCGCTCAGCCGTGATATTCCCGGTATAGTTCAAGAGCATCTCTGGCTTATTGAAACAGACTACTTCTTTTCTCTTGTCAACTCTGCGATTCGCACATTTGAAGGGCTTTCTCACAATGGAAAACAATTCTGACGGCACATATTGCCGTCAAAAGCTTATGGAGAAATACAAATATAAATGAAAGCAGCATTTAAGCTGATATCTCGCAAAATCATTGACGTACAAGGTAAAATCTTAAGTGACGGAGAGATTGGGCTTCGTCAATAATGTTATAAAATAGTCGACTAAGAGCTTCGAGAAATCGGGGCTCTTTTTGCTTATCTGTATAAATTGGAAAAGTGTCATAAATGACAGAAATCCATTTCAGTGATACGGCGCTTCAGAGTATAAAGTTTAAGGTTATGTTAAAGAAAGCATAATCTTTCAGAAAGTCGAGCTGATTATAATCGTTACTGTAAATACATATTTATGGGGAGATTGATTATGTATAGGGTTTGTAAGGCTTGCGGTAAACAGTACGATCTATCTGTAAAGAAATGCCCTGAGCGCGGATGACTATATAAGCAAGCCATTTGATTAATTACGAGGTGAAAGCAATGATATGTCCGTATTGCAATAATGTGATGGAAGAAGGAATAATACAAAGTTCACAGGAGCTTTCATGGAAAAAAGGAATCAAACGACCGATATTCGGGAGGGCAGGATTCCATGAAGATTCAATAGTTCTTTCTAAACTGTCATTAATGAAAGGTTCAGCGGTAAAGGCACTTCTATGCAGGAAATGCATGAAGGTAATCATAGATTGTGCTGATAAAGAATCTGACTTAAACCATGGTTAAGCTATATTTATCGCAATATATCGATCTAAGAATTGTGGTCCAGTGGGCCCTGATTTTTGTCCCGCACATTAAAACTCGACCCCACTGGGGACGAATTATTTCTTTCTCCATTGAGAATAGCTTTCTCGGATTATCTCTAGGTCTTCGGATTCCAGGGAATCAAAGTAAACATGGCATTCAGTAAAAATGGTGCGTATTCGGCTTATTACTTCATTGTCAGGGAGTTTTGAAGGTATACAGACATATCGTATGTTGTTTAGGCGGCATACTATCTCTTTAATTTGCATTTCTCTATTGCTGTCACAGACATCAATTATCAGGTTTAGAGAGGGAATCCTGGCTGTTACAGGTATTCCAACGGGATTGTCAGAGTCTTGAAAGACCTTTAATCCAAGGCATGGTTTTGCTTCAATTTATAAAGATAATGGAAAAAGCTATATCAATCTGAATCTTCAAATCAGATTCACGTGATGTCTTAAATATTAATCATTCTTTACATGAATGATATAATGATTTACCAGGGGGGTAACCCTTAGTAGGAAAAATTAACAGCATGACGAACGTGGGAAAATAATAGGTATGAAGAAGGTAATTGTATCGTTATTGATCATAGTCACTCTGTTGTCTTTATCTGCTTGCGTTAATAGAGCGGAAAAGTACACATCTCCCAGTGGAAACAAAAAAATTACGGTTGAATATGACTTTGTCAGCAGACCCTGTGTTATTTATAAAGGCGACTGTATTTGGAAATATCCCGGCAACGGATTTAATGAAGAGGTGTTTTTCGATGTCGAATGGACCGATGATGATACTGTAAAACTTATATACAATGATGAGAGCCACAACGGTAAGTATTATGAAGAGTTTGAGATAGACTTGTAAATAGACAGTTGTTGCAACAAATATGAGGAACAGCTTATGAAAGTACATGTGCAGAGCGATTTGATAGATGGTATTGTAATAGCCGATCCAGCTATTTTTGAGAGGATGGATGAGGATATCCTAAGAGCAATGGATATATATCTTGATAAGAATGGTGAGTATAGCATCAAGTATTTATCTGATGGAAAGATCAATTATTGTAAAGTCAACTGATCATAAAATGAACAGTATATGAGGATGGTATGAGCGACGAAGAATACATCAGAAAGTGTTATGAATTGGCTGTAAGTGCGGGAAAGAAAGGACATGAATCTTTCGGCGCGGTTTTGGTTTATAACGGAGAGATATTAGAGGAAGCGGAAAATACCGCTGATTTTGAACGAAAGATCTTCGGACATGCCGAATTTAATCTTGTACATAAATGTGCAAATAAATACTCTGACAATGTGTTAGCTGAATCTGTTCTTTACACGAGTTGCGCTCCGTGTGAAAGGTGTCTTGGCGCTATTGCTTCACTTGGTGTTCATAAGGTTGTCTGTGGAGTTTCATATAAGGAGTTTTGCAAGTTGTTGCCTTTCGATTATAAGGAATTGGATCGTGAGGGCTTGTTGAAGCAATTGGGTATCGATATGACTATAACCGAATCCGTTCTTGAAGATGAAGGACTGCATGTATTCGAATGGTGGGGTGGTGAGTATCACCCGTTGGAAGATCTGATAGCTGAGATGGATGAAGTAAAACGTAACCGTATTTTGAAAGGTTAATAGACAGGAAAATCTACCTATAAGGAATTATTTTATGGATAACAGAATAAAAGAGTTTATAAATCTTTGGGTTGGAAAACAGCTTGAAAGCATTCACTGCGCATGTGAGATTCTTGACTTTGGATTCAGCGGTGATTTCGTTTTACACGGAATGGGATTAACGAGAGTCATTTTGAATGATGACATAATAAACGACTATTGATTACAATTCCTGGGATCAGACTGACTCCCAGAATAATGATGAGTGGTACAACAAGGATAAGTATAAAGATCAGATAATCGGCGGAATAGTTACGAATATTAGAATTAACAAATTCAATGATTTGTTAATTGAGATGGATAACGGGGTGAGAATAGAATGTTATGTTGCAAATTCTTATCCTCATTACGAAGAAGAGTTTGAGCAATGGTTATTGTTTGAACACACAAAGGATAGTTCAGGAAGATTCCTGACTGCATATAATAAGAGATTATCGTTTGATTAATAGACAGTAAGAAAAGCCTTAAATCATGAAATGCAATAGCAAACAGGCACTTATCAATTAGCTTTCTGACAGTTTATGGCGTTTCACTATTATTGTCGAAATAACAGATCCGGATATTTAGCAGTCCCAGAGGAGAGGAACAGGTGAAGTTATGAATGTGGCAATTCTTATTGGATTTATCGTGTCGGCGGCGTTGATCACCGGGGGTGCGGTACTGCTCACAGTTTCAATCGTCAGGACAGTAAAAAAGAAAAAGAGCATCGGCGGAATTATCGGCGGAAGTGTGATGCTGCTGTTAGGAGTGTTGATCGTTTGCGTGATCGCAGGCGTTTTTTCGTTCCTCAATACCCTCCGGCGCAATGCATCAGGCTCGAAAACAGATCTGACAGATACTTTTAAAGTGGCGGAGTATGAAACGATATACGGATATATTTTTAATATCGATAAATTAGCGAAGAAGGGGTATTCCGGAGATCCTGTCGATTATTCGGAAGCATATGATGTGATGCTGCTTTATAGTAATATGAAGAATACACGCACAGATGATTCTTATACTGAAGTTGTCACTTATGGTGACATAGAAGTGGTCAGATTTAAAACGATTACATCATCACCGGGCGCAGATTACCATATCTATTTTGAATGCATATCAGAGGCCCCTGATGAGGACTACATCGGGATCCAATACATCAGGGTCGAGCGGCACGATACTGTTTTTGTAAATAAAGAAGTCGAGATCTTAAACGAGCTTGGGACCAAACCGGTCATATAAAGATAGCCGAAAGTTTGGGCAGGTTTCTTCGAGAAGAAGACTATAAGCTGAGTTTTGAAGTTGAAGTAGATCAGACAGACTTAGGCAAGTCCATATGTAATCTCAAGAATGTGCGTTAAATCCTGAATTATATGATCTAAGGCAAGCATCATAAAAAGTTTAGTCTTGCCCGGCAGCTCAGGATAAGATCTCATTAATAGTCGGAAACTGCATCTCTAACATCAGCACAGCGCCAACGGTCAGGACAGAAAACAATAATACTGCAATAAATTGGATCCTCTTGAATCTTTCGGAAGTCCTACTGCTAATAAATAAAGATATCAGTCCGCTTATCAGGCACATTGCGGTAAAAAGGACGGTCATAAATGCAGTCGCGAACTGACCGCCTCCGGATGGTCTGCCATACCCCGGATATACCCAATTCAAAGCTCTGATCGAATAGTCCGTAATCCTGAAATATTGAAGAATAAGAAACGAAAAAGGTATGGATACTCCCCACTTAAGCAGCCATGCTCTTTTATTCCTGCTTACCAGAGCAAATCCATATAAAGCAGCAACAAATACCATATAAACAAGTGAAATGGTAAAGTTGAATTTATTGCCTGTGAGCGGAACAATAAAAATATTAGCTGTAAATATTATTGCAATTTCCAGTGCATATATAATTTCTAAGATCATATCCGACTAACACTATAAAAAGATCCGACAATTTTTTCACAATTGAATATCCTGTTATTTTATCTTACTATTGACTTTTGGCTCGGGCTGATTGCGTCAAGAAACTAAATTAAGTTTGTATTATCTGTCCCAGCATATTTTTTTAGAACTATATATCTTTTAGGAAGGATCGTTACGCTGCCGTCTATGCCCTTGCCTGTAAGCATATCGGTTCCACAAAGTTCGGAAACCACAGCCGTTTCCTCACCGATATTGAAGTAAAACTCGTAAATAAAGTCATCACCTAACCTTGAGTGATACTCGATTCCTGAAGGAAGCTCGCGTATTTTGATACCGCTCTCCACAAGAAGTTTTCTAGCCAGCTTACCCATATCTTCATTTCCGATCCTGGCTGCCTGATAATATGCTTTCCCCTTGCCATACTTCTTACAAGTGATTGCAGGTAAGCCCTTATAAAAATCATCCGTGTATGTTCCTATCACATCAGCATCGATAAGCTTGATAAGTTCGGCATAGTCCTTTACTCTCATGCTCTCATTGCCCATGATTATCCCATTTCTGTCTGAGGGGTAAAGAGTATCTATCTCTTCGTTGATGATACCGAAGAGTTCCTTCAGTCCGTCTCCCGGAAAACCGCCTTCATAGCACAGCGAATTCTCATTAACATATCCTGTCATGTATGTCGCGAGAAGTGTGCCGCCGCTTCCTACAAACTTCTTCATCTTCTCAATAGTCTCAGGTCTTATGAGGAAAAGCATCGGTGCGATAATTAGCTTATAATCTTCAAAATCATCATTAACGGAAATAATATCTGCTTCAACACCAAAAGGCATCAGACTCTTCCAGTGGTTGATACAGGTGATATCATACTTTTTCGTTTCCCGGCTGAAACCACCTGATACATCTATTGACCACCAATTATCCCATTCAAATATGACAGCCGCTTCATTCTTCTTGACTGACCCTTCTATCTCAGCAAGCTGTCTTAAGACTTCACCGGTATGAGCCACATCTCTGAATACTCTTGTGTCAGCGGTTCCGCTGTGGTCGATTACGGCACCATGGAACTGTTCTGCGCCGCCACGTGATCTTCTCCACTGAAAGTACTGAACAGAATCAGATCCGCTTGCGATCGTCTGACACGAAAATTGTTCATGAACAAAAGGACGCTTCAGTTTGTTGTAATTCATCCAGTTTACATGACCCGGCGCACTTTCCATAAGAAAAAAGGGCTTGTCCTTCTTAAGACACCTAAGAAGTGCATGATCAAAAGCCGACATCATCATGGTGTCTTCATAACTCTCATAATCGTTATGAAATGCCGGGTAACTGTCCCATGAAATGAAATCGATCTTTTGTGCCAGCTTCCTGTAATCGATATCATAGAATCTCTGCATGAGATTTGTGGTTACGGGGATATTGCTGTCAGGTGAACCTTCTTTGATTGCATCGATCTCAACAGTAATATAATCAGCATAGTTATATGTGGTAAATCTATGCCACTCAAGCTTCAATCCCATAAGAGCATTTTGACCATTGGTATAAGGCGGCTCTATATCTGAGAAATCGTTATACTTCGCGCTCCAAAAAGAACTCCACCATTCATGATTAAGTTTATTAATATCATTATCAAATCTTTGTCTCAGATATTGCCTGAACTTCTCTTTACAAAGATCACAGAAGCACTCTCCGCCAAACTCGTTGGAGATGTGCCAGGCGATAAGTCCGGGATGACTTCCTGCTATCTCCGCCAGTTTTCTGTCAATCGTTCTTACTTTGTCTCTGAAGACTTCTGACGACAGACAATGGTTATGTCTGAATCCGTGACGGTTTCTGTGTCCCATTCCGTCAACACGCATGACTTCGGGATATTTCTGATCCATCCAGACCGGTCTTGCGCCTGAAGGCGTAGCAAGAATGGTACTGATTCCGTTCTCGTAAAGCTTGTCCATTATTTCGATGAGCCACTCGAAATGATATTCACCTTCATAAGGCTCATAAGAGGACCATGAGAAGATACCGAGTGTAGCCTCGTTGATACCCGCTTTCTTCATGTACTCAATATCCTTGCTGAGTATATCAGGGCGGTCCAGCCACTGATCCGGATTATAATCACATCCGTGAATCAACTTGTTTACGGGTTGTCCCAATGCATACCTTCTCATGCCAGCCTCCACTCTTATCTTCAGATAACTAGAACAGTTAGTTTATTATATTCATGATATTCTTATATGCTTATCTGGTTAATCGGTCATATATTTCTTTGATCAGTTTATCAGAGTCAGCAGTGTGTTTTACAGGATATGGAAGATGCATAATGAATACTCCTGACCAGTTATCCCAGGAAATTAATACATGTTCCTTCTCCATCCTTTGACCAAATTCAGGAAGAATGATTTTCTCTACATTTGCTATGTCATTGTCGCTTAACCCGAAATTCTCACAGGAAAGGCTTCCGTCAGCAATTGTATGTAATTCCCAGCCGTTATCGCTTTTTGATATCAATCCCACTGCAAACACCCATTAGTCTTTCTTCCTGATTATATTACATTCTAATAAACTGCTTATCCGCATCATATTCATCACTGACAAAACGCTCAACCGTCATGTGGAGATCGTATTTCTCGCGTAATAGAGCAAGCTGCTTCATCATAGGTGATGCATGATGCTCATCTATAGCGGCCTGATCCGTCCATGAGTCTATGAGCAGAACTGTCTCAGGATCATCAAGCGGAACAAAATACTGATATCTGAGATTGCCTTTTTCAGCACGAATCGCATCCGTTATTCCGGACTTTTCCATCTCTTCGGCAAATGCTCTTGCACTTCCGTTCTTTCCTTTGTAATACAGATTTACCGTTATCATATCCCATCATCCTCGTCTATTATATGTTCCATTATACAATACGAGCCAGGATTGCTCCTAGCTCGTACAATTCAGGATCTTTCTTCATTAAGTAATCCGTAACGGGCTCTCTCAGATGTCCATTCCAAACCGTTTTTCTTGGCCGAAATATAATCTCTGATACAATCCATATCATCCCGGAGGAATGAATTTCCAAAGCTTTCAGCACCGGATTCGATCAATCTGATTCTCTGTGTTTCAGTTTCAGGACAGATCGAACGGCTCGAATGAAGTTTCGGTGGAAGTTTTTGTATTAATTCCTCAGCTGACTCATATTTACTCTGATCTATATATACAAAAGCAGCCTGCATCAAAAAAATGTCACGATTCAAAATAAAGTAGTTTTCAATGTCGCCATAATTGCTCTTAACATCATCAAAAAACTTCATGTACCATTCTTCAATATGTTCAAAGGTCTTTGCAGCTATTTCTGTATATGATTCATCTTTTCCGTCAAATTCAAACTCTATGATCTCTTTCTCGATTATGGATTGAAAACGGATCACGCTGTTAGCCCTGATCTTATCAGTGATCTTAATGGTTGAATCAGGTTCAATAATAGATAGTTTAAGATCATCAAAATAAGAGCACTTAGCTTCATAATGGATGTTCATATCCATCTTTTTCGCCTTTTTATCCACTGTTTCACAGAAAAAAGCATTCAAAAAATAAGGGGCATACATCTTATACAGATCATGCTGGGGAGATGCCTTTATCCCCTTACTCTTTGCTATTTCTTTCATCGCCTGATACATCTTATCCCCGGCCATATGCTATTCCTTTCGATCTAATTGCAGTTGATATCTGGATCGGTGTCACAATAGTCTCTTTTCTTCAGGATTTATCAGCATAAATTTTTACACTCAGAGCTTTCTGCATTTATAGCAGATCGAGAGCGGGACCATTTTCGCTTTTTGCGCCTTGGGACTTTTATCATTTGTATCTGTTAAAGACTTTTCGTCAGTTTGCTCGATCAATTTCTCGATTATAAAACCGGCATCATAAATTGCATTAACATACGTTGATATCATCCTGTTCGCAAACGTTACTGTTGTATCGTGAACCGGCATCTTAAAGTAGGACTCATCAAAATAACTGCGCGAAAAGACCAGTTTGCCATTATCTATGACATCTTCTCCGGTCTCATATGATTTCGCAACACAGTAGTGAAGGGGATGTCCCCAGCTGAATATGAAAATACCGTCTTTTTTAAGATACGAAGCAACCTTCTTAAATGTCCCTTCAAGATCTGTTGTCCAGCCTATTCCGTATATTGAATAAACATAGTCAAAATATTCATCGGGAATACCACACTCTGCTTCCATTGGTGCACAGATGAGCTTAGGACAGTAGCCACTCTCCTTCAAAAGTTTTCCAGCATTATCCAATTGTTTCTGCGACAGATCCAATCCCCACAATTCTCCTGCGCCTTTATCAGCAAGATATTTGAGTGAATGCCCACTGCCGCAGCACAGTTCCAGGACCTTCTTTCCTGCAACATCCGAAAAGAAATGAAGATCATCTTCTGATACGAATTTGACTCCGTATTTTGGTAAAGAAGTCGTTCCAAACCAGAGGTCAGCGTGTTCATCCCAGTATTGTTTGTTTTTCTCTACAATTTGTTCTTCCATTTTCAGTTCCTGTTACTATATGCCGGTTCGGTTAACTGTCTATTAATTGATCTGTGTCACCTGGAAATCAGTTAATCTGCCAATGGCATTTTTGAAATCTTTGTACATTTCAAAAGCTACTTCCAATATATGCTCCAGATCATCATATGTGCCATAAACCGGGCGTTTGATCCTATAATCCGGATCTACCATTAGTCTGGAATAAATTCCCCACGGCAATCCCAGTATTACCGTATCGCCCTCCCTTACGACCCAGATAAGTTCTGCATTACCGTCACGCAGACTGATATGGAATCCGAATTTGTATTTTCCAAATTGTTCTTCTTTAATCTTGAAAAACTTCTCACGCGAATCGAAAGATGATTTTCCATACTAAGAGTTTTCTCTCAGATACGAAGATTATAACATTATATATAAAGGGGCAGGGGAGAGCTCAAGAGGAGCTCTTGGAATGATGCTGCTGATAGAATATCAGAGCTGCCTTGATGTAATCCGCGGTCTTTTCATAGGAAACACTTCTGGGGATATACTGACGAATCTCGTTGTAGGGGATACGTATCCTGTCCGCCTGATTAGGTTTTTCTTCTCCCATGATCCTAGTGATAGTCCAGTCGTCCAGCTTGCTTAGTTGGGAGAGTTTACGCATCCTAATGGTCTGAGCATGTGATGGCATGCGTTCACATATGAATATCTGATTAGTGATATATTCAAAGAATTAAACAAATTCAAATTCGCCGGGATGAACGATAGAGCGTTATCTGAGGAATATAATAGGTTTGTGAACATACGAAAGGAATGGGAGTATAAATGTTTTGCAAAATCGATTCGCTTTATATATGCGTTAATGATATGGAACGTGCAATTAAATTCTATGAAGAATTCTTTGAGCAAGAAGTATCGGAAAAAGGAGATGTTGGCAGCTGTTTCGAAGTAGATGGTTTTCGATTCAACCTGTTTGCTTATAAGGTTGTAAATGAAAAGCACATATTTGGCAGCAACTGTCTTCCGAGTTTGCATTTTGATACGCTCGAGAAGATGAAGGAAAAACTTGAAGGTAAAGAGATATGTTTTCCGTTGATGCAGATCGGTAAGAATTGGGTTGCGGAATTTGTCGATTCCGAGGGCAATCATATAGAGGTATACACCGCAGTTTCACAGTGAGTTCTGATCTGGTGGCAGATATATTTATCGAGAATATAATAAATTATGGAATTAGGAAGTTGAAAATTATGGAATGAATAGTGGTGACACAGTTCATATAATCAGCAGCAAGAACGAATAAGGGAGAAGGATTCAGTTGGATAAGATCATAGTCGGTATAGACAATATCCCATCGGATGGATTAAAAAAGGAGTGGGGATTATCGCTGTATATTGAACACGGCGGTAAGAAGATCCTGCTCGATACCGGCGGGTCCGATCTTTTCCTGCGTAATTATGCGAAACTCGGGATCGATATCAGCGATGTGGATTATGGTGTATTAAGTCATGCACACTGCGATCACGCAAACGGTATTCCCGCATTCTTTGAACATAACGGCAAAGCTAAGTTCTATGTAAGCGAAAAGACTGCTCCGGATTGCTATGGCAGGTTATTGTTTATTACGTTTTATTGCGGCATACCCAAGACCTTGCTGGATGATCACGCTGACAGGATAGTAAAGGTCTCCGATGTATATAAGATCTCTGACGGAGTATTTATCGTTCCCCACAAAAACGGCGGTTATCCTGATATTGGCAGGAAGGGTCATATGCTCAGGAAAACCAAGGCCGGATTTGTTCCGGATGATCTTTGTCACGAGCAGAGTCTTGTCCTTGAAACCGGGAAAGGCCTTGTAATACTAAATTCCTGTTCTCACAGCGGCCCGGGGATAGTCATTGATGAAGTCAGGAAGGCATTTCCCGACCAGCATATCTACGGGTATCTTGGAGGACTTCACCTATGGAACAGCAGCGAAAGAGATATCAGGGAGGTTGCTCATGATCTTAAGGCAGCAGGGCTCGAATATATCGGAACAGGACATTGTACTAAAAACAGGGCTTTCGGAATACTGAAAGAAGAACTGGGTGATAAGATAGAACAGTTCAGGACCGGTCTGGTAATAGAGTTTTAAATCAACAGCATTCTTATCTAAAGGAATAACAGATGAGCATACGGACAAACTATGAGAAATGGTACGAGGGAGAAGATTATTACTGGGGATTAGAGCCCGGTCGTTTCTTGGATGAGCTTATCGATTTGTGCCCGCCTTCCTCTGAGAAAACAGTTCTCGATATCGGTTGCGGTGAAGGAAAAGATGCCGTGTATATGGCTCAGAAGGGATACAATGTCACGGCCTTTGATCTGACTGAGAATGGTATCAGAAAGACTATTGTTTTGGCAGAGGACAGAAACGTTAATATCAAGGCATATGTTGATGATATCAACACATTCTGCACGGATGAGAAGTTTGACATAGTCTATTCCACAGGCACGGTTCAATATCTTTTCGAGGAGAATAAAAAGGTATTTTTCGAGAAACTGGACAAGATCACAAAGAAGAACGGATTCGTTTACATCAATGTTTTTGTTGAGAAGTCCTTCCTTGAATTACCACCGGATTGGGATAAGGAAGAGAAGATGTGGAAGTCAGGCGAGCTTTTCACATATTTTGCCGACTGGAGGATCGAACGCATTGATGAGGTGATCTTCGAGGACAACAGCGGCGGAGTACCGCATTTTCATTGTATGGATACGATCGTTTGCAAAAAGGTCACATGATAGCAAAGAATATAAACGAGGAGAACAGATAATCAAGATAAAAGCAGCCTGAATTATATCAGGTAGAGGCATAAGGCTAGTGCCCTTAAAGAGCCGATATGATATATTCATTTCGGAGATTTATAAACATCAGTCACAAGCTGGTAAATAGCCATCATGAATTATACGAGCCAGGCGTATAAAGGGGTGGGTTTAAGCAATGCCTGAGAATAAGTGGGTAATAGGAGCAGTTAATGTTTCGAGTTCGGACGTTAAGTGTCCGGGCTGTGGAGCTTCTATTGGTGTCAAGTTCGATGCTGAATCACTGAATCTCAAATGCCCTTTTTGCGGTCTGTCATCGCAGCTCCCTCAGCCTGGTTCAGGCAAAGCCATCGAAGAACTCGATTTCAATTCTGCTTTGCAGCGTGCCAGTGTAAACTGGGGTCACATCAAAAAACTGATCATCTGTGCAAACTGTGGCGGCCAGACTCTTTACAACGCCGAGCAGGTTACCGGTGCATGTCCTTTCTGCGGATCGACCAGCGTAACACCTGCAGCTGAGAATGTGCAAATCATGGCGCCTCAGGCAATAATCCCGTTCTCGATCACTAAAGAAAAAGCTCAGGAATACTTCACTGATTTTTTGAACAGAAAATCATTTGTCTCCCCAAAAGTCGCCAGAAGCAAGCTCGAAAACATAGTCGGCATATATCTTCCGTTTTGGACTTTCGATGCTCAAACTGTCACGTCCTACTTGGGTGCAGTCTTTGATGTGGAAAAGGAACCGGCACCTTATGTTACAGGTTTTTCGAACCGCTACTTTGACGACCTTGTCATCTATGCTTCTGACAGGATCCGCATGCCTGAGATAGGAAGAGTACAGGATTTCGATTTCACAAAAATGGTTCCTTATTCATCCGAATACCTGGCAGGCATTCCGGCAGAACGTTATACGGTAGGACTTAACGAAAGCTGGGAGCGCTCAAAGATAAAGATGCGGAAAATAATAAGAAACGACATGTACGAAGTCGGAAAGCGCAGATTCTCCGTCAGGAAATTTACTACCGACTACTATAACGTAAAGTTCAGATATCTTTTGGCACCCGTATATATTGCCCGCTATACATTTGGCAAAGAGTCATATCAGGTAGCTATCAACGGACAGACCGGCAAGACTTACTGTGAAGCGCCTACATACTTATTGAAATTGATACTGCTGATCATACTGATAGTCTTAGTGGGATTAGGCATATCAGTATTTATTATGTGGCTGATGCATTATTTAGGATTACCGATGTCCTGAAGGTGGCTTAAGATTCTCAAAGCCCTTATTTTATGCGGGTTTGAGCCGATTTAGCTTGTTTTTGACATCTTCCGCTTTTCTTTTGTCGCTGAAGGAATAATGAGAGATAATAAGAGCATATAAAAATATGAACCTTTACTCAGTCCTTTGCAACTTCCCCGATCCGATCTCAAAATGGCACTTAACGATGCCTATGTCAACCTGACTTAATACACCGCCTTTATCAATGAATTCGACGGATTCATCCGGGTTAAGCTTTATGAGGAACTTCTGCTGGTTTATTGCCGTAGGAGCTAGAAGAGCCATTTCAACACCTTTGTTGAACCATTCGGGTGTTTGTCCTTTTGATTCTGTCAACTTGTCTATGCTCTTTGATTTATGTGCCTTGCCGGGTTCCTTGCCGTAGCCGATGGCGATGGAGATAACGAGTCTTTCGCCTTCCGAAATATCTGCCGTGATGTTCTTTCTGTTAAATGTTCCCGTCCAGCAGGTATTAAGACCTAATGTCTGAGCATACAGAACGAGTTTCTCACCATAGTAACCGACTCTCTGGTCGAGACCCGGAGTGTCTTTTCCGACGCATGCGATAACGCTCGGCGCTGAACCCAGGCCCGCAACCTTATTAAAGAGCTTGTTATATGTCTTATCGGCATCTTCTATAAACTGAAGGTGAAGATTTCCTTCGGCGTTAAGTTCATGGATCTTTGCCTTGATGAGAGCAACCTTATCGTCCTCGATCCTGTCAGGTTTATATTGTCTTACTGAATGTCTCTGCCTGATCGCATCTGTCTCGTTCATATTGCGGTTCTCCTTTGGGGATGGTCATTTTCCTATATTTAAAACTCTGAAGAAAAATGTATCTACCAAATAAAGAGTATTTTTATCAAATTGAACCGATCAAAAGCAGCGGTACGACCAATAACAGCAGGATAATACCGATTACCAGGGTTAGTATAATGAGTAACAGATTCTTTTTGAGCTTCATCTTAAGCTTTCGCTGAAGTGTCTGAAGACGGTTTGATGTGTATATCAGACTTGAGGCCAGGGCGGCGTAGACAGCGACGAGTGATAATGAAGCTATCAGATTGATTATGATACTATCCGGATTACCGAAGGCCCTAAGGCAAAGATAAGTAATAATGCCTATGATTCCCGCAATAGCATACAGTCTTGTCTTGACTGCGAGTTTTTCTTTGTCCTTGTCAGCATATTCGGCAATATCTTTGATAGATGAACTGCCAGCCGGAAGGGCATTGCTTCTTTCGCCGTTCAGGATCTCTCTGACATCCAGATCATAGTAATCGGCTATCTCGACGAGAATGCTGATGTCGGGCATATTGCTTCCGGTCTCCCACCTGGAGACTGTCCGGGCTGACACGTTAAAGACGTCTGCCAGTTGTTCCTGAGTCAGATTTTTCTCTTTGCGAAGTTCCCGGAGAAAACTTCCGATCTTGATAGTGTCCATATTATTCCCTCAAATCTGTTTTCGGAGGTATTTTATCACAATTCCCCAAATGTGCCTAAAACAATGGGTTTCTCCGGACCGGACAAGCTTGTCCGGCTGCAGATAACCCTCTTCCGTCGCATTGTGTCGTGTAATCATACGGGACGTTTTGCTAGTCTTCGGTCATCAAACAACAAGGAGATGACACAAATGAACACAAAACAAAAAATGAAGAAGATATTATCGATCATTATTGCACTCTTTATAGGAAATTTTCTTTTTATAATCATCAGTTTATCGTTCAAGACACAGCTAATGGCCCTGATTCCCAATCCGAATATCCATTCGTTTGTTGCACAGGTTATAACGGCTTTGCTGGCTACTGTCAGTGTATTAATGTTCCATAAGACAAATATCTATAAGTTCAACGGCAAAGTATTGAAAGAAGGTTTCTTTACGGGATTGCCGCTGATAATAACATATACGGTGCTCCTGCTCGGCTCTCTTACGGACCTTCCGGGCAAACAGCTCATCCCGGCAATCGAGATCGTTTGCGTAGTTCTTGAATGGTTCCTGATCGGAATAGCAGAAGAGAGCGTTTTCAGAGGTGTAGTATACGAACTTTGTTCAGACATCTTCGGTTCTTCATCCCGAAAGGGCGTATATCTGACGATCCTTGTTTCTTCCGTTATTTTCGGTCTTTGCCATCTTACAAACCTCATGGCTCCCGGAATCTCCGTCAAGGCAGTAGTAGTCCAGGTAGTTTCCGCAATGGCTCTTGGTCTGCTCCTGGCAGCGATCAAGTACAGATCCGGCGGAAGCATCTGGCCTATGGTTTTCATCCATGCGCTCATTGACGGTTCAAGCTTCATAAGCGGCGGCATGCTCTGGGGAGGAACACAGGTCAGCTCAATCAATGACCTCAAGCTCAGCAGTCTCCTTATGATTCCCATCTTTATTGGAATCGCAGTATTTATCATGAGAAAGGAAAAGACACCGGAATTGAAATAATACAATCTGAGAGGTGTCAGAGTAAGAATGTTATAATAACTCATTCAGGGATATCCTTGGATGAGTTTATTATATCAAAGTGAATTATCATGGATTCATCAAAATCAAGAAAGAGTTGATTAGTACAATTATTCTAAAAGAAAGCTAACGTAATGGTCGATTAAATCAACAGTTAATCATACAGCTTCTGCTTTCTGTATATCAAAATAAGCTTTTATAGACTTGCGGAAAACAATCGTAAATATAGTCCCGATAACCAGTGCCAGAAGGTGTATGAGCATAGACTCTATTCCTGTAACACCACTTACACTCGGACTTAGTGAAATTATAAGTGTTGGAACGGCCATCGACATCAGGAAATAAAATGAGATTTGCTTAAAGAGCATGCCGAATCCGTATTTTCTTCCAAGAACAAATAACGCGTACATAACGATCGGCATAAAGCAGAAAGCCAGACCGGAAGCACCTGCACCGCCGGCCAGTTCAGTTTCATTTAAGATTTTAGTATATACCGCGCCTGTTATAAGCATAGTGATAACATCGGCCACCCAGGATACAGCAAACAAGACCAGTATCTTTTTGGTTCCTAATATCTTTTCGGCCAGGATTCCAAACGGCAGTATCAGAAGCAGATTATATCCGAGATGTCCAAGCGTCAAATCAATAGCAGAATAAGGAGCATCCGGCGGGAGAAGTTCTTGAGGTGCTCCATGAAGGAAGATCCACGTAATTATCTGCCACGGATATTTAAGAGGGAAAAACGCAAAGACAAAAAATGTTGAAGGAATAAGCTGCGATATGAGTGTCACGGTTATGCATAATAACGTGACGGCTATGCAAAAAAACGGAATGCCTTTTCCAAAATATATGTTTCTGATCTTCATAATCCATTCCTCCCCATACTTGTTTATTTGTTGTTTAATTCATCCCATAGCCGCTTTATCTTTTGTGAGGCTTTGCTTTTCGGAACTCTGTCGAAAACAAGATAATCCATTGCCTCACACGCCGTCTTTCCTACTATATCGACAGAAACCGCATCCGGGTGGCTGATAAATCTAAGGCCGTTCATGTTATAAGCAGGAGTAGCATCAAATCTCATAGCAAGCATATATGCTTCTTTTATGTGATCTTCCGCTTTATCTTTATATCCGAACTTCTCTTCCCATATTGCAAGCAAAGCTAAATAGGACGGTTTGAATTTATCAATATGAGATATAGTTTCCGGATCCGTCTTCAGTGAATCAAGAAAACCGATAAGCCATTCCAATGCAGAAATACATGTAATATCGTTTTTCCGTGCATAAGCAAATGACGCTGCATAAGCCGTTTTAGAAACTGTATTCATAGCTTCCATCATGGCCGGTTCTATATATTTCGATGCTTCATCGGGCTGTTCCAATCCTACGGCATAAACCGATGCGAGCGTGCTGCTGTTTATGTTGCAGATATTGTTCTTCTTTAAGATCTCCAGTGCCCTGTCCAACTCACCTGTTACCATGTAGTTATTTGCCATAAGATTTAATATGGTAACTTCGTTTATGCTGCTGTCAGTATTCTGATCCAGAAGGGAGATAGCCTGTTCAAATAATGCATTTGATTTGACCATCGCTTCTTTACTCAGCTCTTCCATGGTCATAGCCATATACATCTGGGCACTGACATAGACTATCAGGAAATTGTTAGGATATTTCTTCAATGCTTTCTCTGATTCAGCTATAGCGCTTTCATAATCCTTTACTGCGAGAAATGATACGATCCGTTCAATCCTGCTCTGAACACTTCCTTTTTGCATGGTGTATCCGAGCAGAGAATCAACGGACACTTCGAACAGGTCGGCAAGTTCCATCAGAAGCCTGATCTCAGGCATGGACAGACCTGTTTCCCATTTGTATACAGCTCCAACCGTAACACCCAATGCATCCGCCAACTGCTCCTGAGTCAGTTTGTGCTCTTTGCGTAGACTTCTGATGTTTTCTGACAATCTTATCTGCATAGTATGACCTCTTTCTCTACTAACGTAACATCGAAAACAGCGAACTTGAAGATACCGCCAATATGGATTGTATAACATTTTTTATACCGTTAGTATGTGTTAATGGCCTTATGCAAGAATAGATTTTCCTATAACTATAGGCAATTATATCTTGAATATAATTAACTAAGAAGCCTGCGAAAATGACTCGCAGGCTTCAATAATTTAGGGTTGTTTTACAGTGGAAGATCATCAATACACATGTAATAGACACCTAGTCTCTTGATCCGATCCGTCTCATCATGCTTGATGCGGGTAACCTCATAAGGTTTCCTTTTTAGCCTAGCTAGGAGAACAGCCAGCGTTCCACACCAAACGATAGTCATATCGCTCGGCTTACCCATAAATCTCAACAAATTCTTTTATGGTAGCTTCGTTGTAGGCTTTGAGATCCTTGGAGTAGAAAAGATCACGATCGGTGTTTTTGAGAATAATAGTCGTGCACATGCATGTTATAAGAGAGTCGGATTCCATGATACGGAGATCGTAAAAAAAGATCCATGGAATGTAGTGGAGATGGAAATACTGAAGGAAGAATATCTATCTGCTAATTGAATTTGGTTGAACGATGCACCAGTTTTGAAGTATCATTCAGGCTACGCAAAGTGGTTCTTGAGGATACTGTTGCCAAACTGGAACAGGAAGGACAGTAGTCTGCTTAATAGACAGCAAAAAGAACCAAGAACCGGGTTAGTCCGGTTCTTTTGTTATAATACGTACTATGACACACAAAGAAAAGGCACTACAGTATTTTTCAGATAAGTTTCACTGTTCTCAGGCAGTTCTGGCAGCGTTTGCTCCCGAATTAGGAATTACTGAAGAACAGGCATTGAAATTGGGCGCATGTTTTGGAGCCGGTATGCGTAAGGGTGAAGTCTGCGGAGCATGTATCGGCGCATTGATGGTGTTGGGCCTTATGTATGGTCAATTCAACAAAGATGATGTTGAAAGCCGCATGAGAGCCAATAAGGTAAATGTTGAGATGATGAACGGGTTTGCAGAGAAGAGTGGCTCTTATATCTGCAATGAACTGTTAGGATGCGATATCAGGACGGAAGAAGGCATAAGGTATGCCAGAGAAAACGATCTATTTACTGATTTCTGTCCTAAGATGGTGGCTAATGCTGTAGATGTTTTGGAAGAGATCATACAAAATAACGGGGAAAAAGAATGATTAAAATACGTGAAGCCACAATAGATGATGCAGCAAGACTGGTAGAGATCTACTCGTACTATGTGCTGAATACAGCCGTTTCATTCGAATATGAGGTCCCTTCAGTTGGAGAGTTTACTGAAAGAATGAAGAACGTAATGAAGAAATACCCGTATCTTGTTGCTGTTAAGGATGATTATGTAGTTGGATATGTTTATGCCGGAACATATAGTCCGAGAGATGCTTATTCCTGGACAGTAGCCAATTCCATTTATGTTGATAAAGACTATAGAAGACAGGGAATCGGATCCTTAATGTATGCCGAACTGGAAAAGAGGTTAAAGGATCTCGGAATCGTAAATATGTTAGCCGGAAGCGCCTTTTGTGAGACAGAGGATGAATATCTTTCGCACGACAGTTATGAATTCCATAAACATATGGGATATGAGAAGGTAGCTCAGCTGAAAGGTATCGGCAAGAAATTCGACCGTTGGTATGACCTTTTGTGGATGCAGAAGAAATTGTGATCGGAAGTATAGATAATCATCAGAAAAAGAGCGAGGACATGCATATGAGATTAGATGGTTTCGGTATATTTGTTGAAGATATGGCGGTAATGATCCGTTTTTACAGAGATGTTCTCGGGTTTGAGATAAAAGAAGCAGAGGATACATCAAACGTTTATCTGGTTAAGGACGGCACTCTTTTCTTGTTCTATGGTCGGAAAGACTTTGAGACAATGACAAGCCGAAAGTATGAATACGTAAAAGGTCTGAATGGCCATTTTGAACTCGCCCTTTATGTTGATTCTTTCGATGAAGTAGATGCTACATATAATCGAGTGATCGAGCAAGGTGCAACGTCTGTCCTTGCCCCTACCACTGAACCATGGGGACAAAGGACTTGCTATATTGCTGATCCCGAAGGCAATCTGATAGAGATTGGTTCTTGGGATAAACCGTATGAGGAAAAGGATTTGTAATAGAGGTTCAGTATAGAAGATTAGCAGGATAATAGACTAAGACAAATCGAGATTTGAAGAGGTGAAGCCATGGCATGGAAATGTCCGAAATGCGGCAGAGAGTTCAGCAGACAAAACCAGGACCATTACTGTGTGAAACCGCAGAATATTGATGAATACATTGCTACCCAGGATGAGAAATATAAGCCCAGATTAATGGAGATCCGGGAGATCCTTCGTGATGCACTGCCGGACGCGGAGGAACGGATTTCCTGGTCGATGCCCACTTACTGGAAAGGTCGTAATATCATTCATTTCGCAGCATCAAAGAAACATCTGGGCATTTATCCCGGTGATGAGGCTACAGCTGTATTTTCGGAGGAACTCTCCGATTATGACGTAAGCAAGGGCACGATACGAATCCCCTATGATCAGCCTTTACCGGAAGCACTGATCATAAGGATCGCAAAATGGTGCTTTGAGAACTATTCCAAATAAGGTTAAGATGGTATGAGGAACGCAATAGAGATCCGTTGTATTCGGGAAAACGAACTCGGCCTTCTTAAAGACTTTTTATATGAAGCCATATTCATTCCGGAAGGTGTGGAGCCGCCTTCGAGAGATATTGTAGAGAAACCGGAGCTGCGCGTATACACTGATGGTTTCGGTACAAAGTCTGGAGACAACTGCCTCGTCGCGATCCACGACGGAAAAATAGTTGGGGCTGTCTGGACGAGGATCATGAATGATTACGGCCATGTGGATGATGAAACACCTTCATTTGCAATTTCACTGTACAAGGAGTATCGGAGAAAAGGGATCGGCACGAGGCTTATGGAGGAAATGCTGGAGATTCTTCGTGATCAAGGCTATAAAAGAGTGTCTCTCGCTGTTCAGAAGGCTAACTATGCTGTGAAAATGTATCAGAAGACCGGGTTCAGGATCATGAATGAAAATGATGAGGAATTCATCATGGTATGTGAGCTTTAGAAATCGGGATTTGTGGGGATGATCACGTGAAAATAGAAAAGGACGAAATAACAATCCGGGATTTTACTGAAACGGATCTTTCGCTCATGTTTCAATGGTTGACAGATCAGAGAGTGCTTGAATACTACGAAGGCCGCGATGTCAAATTTACGATGGATACATTGTCTGCACATTTTTTGGAAGAAATTCCAGATGGATTCAGAATGATCATCGAGTATAAGAAATCCCCCATCGGATATGCACAGGCCTATCAATTGAGTGGTGAATTGTTCGATGAATATGACTATCCTGACGATGGACATATAGTGTTTGCTATGGATCAGTTTATAGGTGAGCCGAAATACTGGAGTAAGGGAATAGGCTCATCTTTTTTGAAAATGATGGCTTCTCATCTGAAAGAAAA
>JHXJ01000035.1 GCA_000621765.1 Ruminococcaceae bacterium AB4001 | reverse complement strand
GAATTTGAAATACAAATTCGGTAACAGGCACTTTTGGGCGGAAGGATACTACGTGAGTACAGTAGGATTAAATGAGGCCACAATAAAGAAATACATTCAGGATCAGGAAAAGCACGACATAGCAATGGATAAGCTGAGTGTAAAAGAGTACGAAGACCCTTTTAAGGGTAGCCAGTAATACGAACGCCCATTCATTGGCGGCTACGAGTCAAAGGCAATAAGGCTTGAACAGAATGTGAAAGCCAGCGTCTTTAGGCGCTGGCCGGTAACAGAGGCTTATAGCCTCAGTGCAAACCACCCGTTCAACGGGTGGTGCTGATTTTGCAGACAGTCAGCATATATATCAAAATCATGGTACAATTTAAGGACTATTTTATATTGGGGGTTTGTTCTTATGCGTACAATCAAAAGACTGTTTGCTTCGGTCGTGGCTGTCGTTTTGATACTGACCATGTTCTCCTCAGTGGCTTTGGCAGATGCTGAGCTGGAGGCTACAGGCAGTACCGGAGCTTATGGCTACTCGCTGTATTCAAACGGCAACCTGGTTATTGAATGCTGGGCCGGAACTATCGATCTCAGTTATATCAATAACGACACACTTTACAGCGCTGCTGTAGTTATTTTCGATATCAAGGAAGCTGTTCAGACATATAATATCCGCCGTTTCCATTTCGAGGGATATGAGCCTTACCTGAAAGCTGGAACGATACAGATTACAGGCGGTTACAGCTACTACATTGAGCAGATGGAGATCTATGATTTCCCGAATCTGCAGCATATCACATTCCCAAGCGGAATACATATTCAGTCCCTCTGGTTCAGTAATGTTGGTCTTTCCCAACTTGATTTCCTTGAAGACACAGATATCGACCGTCTGTTATTCAAAAAGTGTGACAGCATTGAAACCGCTTCGATGCCTAACACTCTCGAAAATGTAGTTTTCCAGAACTGCGCTTCATTGAGAAAGGTTTCATTCGCTTCGGGCACCACGAAATGCTTCTTCCCGGGCTGCTCCAAGCTCGATACTGTCGACATACCTTATGCTGTAACTCAGATCCAGTACAACGCATTTGAGTATTGTACTTCTCTTAAGCATGTCCAGCTTCCTGACAAATTACAGGAGATCGGTGTATTTGCATTCCGCAAGTCAGGACTTACTTCCATATCGATCCCTAGCGGAGTAACTTTTGTCTCTTATGGTTGTTTCATGTCATGCTACAATCTGGCAAAAGTTGATCTTCCTTCTTCAATTAAGAAGATCGGCGGATGCGCATTCATGAATACGGATCTTAAGTCGGTCAATCTTCCTTCAGGAGTTACGGAACTGCAGTATGCATGTTTCTACGGATGCGAACAGCTTACTTCCGTTAATCTTCCTGATTCTCTTAATGTTATCTTTTCACGTGCGTTTGAGGGAACCGGAATTAAGGAGATCTCGATCCCTTCTGGCGTACCTGAGATCCGTTCCAATACATTTGCTTACAGCGATCTCGAAACTCTCAATCTGACAACAGGTACTACAACTGTTACTGATGATGCATTCGCCGGCAGTAAGCTTAAGGATGTTTATTATTCCGGAACAAAAGCACAGTTCGAAAAGCTCAAGGTCGTTGACAAATATGGCAAGGCTTCTTCCGTACCGTTGAGCACAGTTTTCCGCTTCGCAACGATCCATTACGGCAAGCAGGCAGGATGGGTCAAGGATTCCAACAAGTGGTACTTCTACGATGAAGAAGGCAACATGAAGAAGTCGGCTTGGATCGAAGATTCCGGCAAGTGGTATTACGTTGACGGCACCGGCGCTATGAAGACCGGTTGGCTCGATCTGGGCGGCAAGTGGTATTATCTTGATCCCAACACCGGCGCTATGCAGACAGGATGGGTTTCTGTAGGCGGCAAGTGGTATTACTTCAATACTTCCGGCGCTATGTTAACCGACTGGCAGAAGGTAGACGGCAAGTGGTATTACTTAGATCCTGAGAGCGGAGCCATGATGACTGGCTGGCTCAGAGACGGAAACAAGTGGTTCCTCTTAAAGCCGAACGGTGAGATGGCTACCGGCTGGGCACAGGATGGCGGTAAGTGGTATTACTTCAATTCTTCCGGTGCTATGCAGACCGGCTGGATCGAAGACGGAGGCAAGTGGTATTACCTGAATTCCTCCGGCGCTATGCAGACCGGCTGGCTCAATCTCAACGGCAAGTGGTATTACCTGGAGAGCAACGGCGTAATGGTTACCGGAACAAAGACTATAGGCGGAAAGCAATACGAGTTCGCTTCGAACGGAGTATGCCTTAACCCGTAATTATTCCAGGGGCTGCTCAAATTGAGCAGCCCTTATGTTAAAACTATCCATATTCAGATTTTCGAAAGGGGAAAATATGAAGTTAAGAAGTTTAATAACAGCCGGTGCTGCTATCGCCGCCACGATGGTGCTGGCAGGCGGCCAGGTCTTGGCAGAACCTTCTCTGGATGACGCTATAGATATAGCTTATGGAGAAGTGGTTCATGTAACTATCACCTCGGATAATAATGATTTCGAGATGTATAGATTTGACGCGCTGGCAACGGGTACATATACATTTCTTGCCAGCAACTTTGATCACGAGAAAGATGATGTCTTTGTAGTGATTACAGATTCCGAAGGTAATGATCTCGGTTTTATCGTTTGGGAAACATACCAAAGAGCGTTTGTAAAAATTCAACTCGAAGAAGGCAAGACATACTACATTTTCGCATCCAAGTATGGTGATACCACTTCTGCTGACTATAATCTGTCGATTACAGGTTATGCAGGGGAAGGCAATCCCCGCAGAACCGGCTGGTGGCAGAAAGGCGACGAATGGTATTACTACAGTGAATATGGTATACTTGTCGTTTCAAAGTGGGTCAATGACGGAGGTAAATGGTATTACTTTGATGTCGAAGGTGTTATGCAGACCGGCTGGATCTGTGTTGGCACATCTTATTACTATATGAAGAGTAATGGTGCCATGGCAACAGGGTGGCAGAAGATCGATGATAACTGGTTTTTCTTCACTCCAAGCGGTGTCAGGGTTGACGGCTGGAAGCAGTTCGGCAATACATGGTATTTCTTCTATGCTGATGGCAGAATGTGCTGCGACGGCATATTGCAGTTAGACGGCAAGAGTTACTACTTCGATGAAACCGGTGCCATGCAGACCGGCTGGGTTTTCAATAAAAAGAACAGCAATTGGTATTACTTCGAATCGAACGGAGTTGGGGCGCTCAACTGGAAGCAGATAGACGGCAAGTGGTATTTCTTCCTGTGGAACAGCATTATGGACACAGGCTGGCATACCGAAGATGATGCTAAGTATTATCTTGATGAGAAATCCGGCGCAATGGTGACCGGCTGGCAGAAGATCGATAATTCCTGGTATTTCTTCAAATCTTCCGGCGCTATGGTAACCGACTGGCAGATGATCAATGGCAAGTGGTATTACTTCAATTTCCAGTCCGGCATTATGGCCACAGGCTGGCATTATGATAAGGGCATGACAAAGTATTACCTCAAGTCTTCAGGTGAGATGGCTACAGGCTGGCTGAAGATAGACAATTGCTGGTATTACTTTGAGTCAAGCGGAATAATGGTAACCGGCGACAAGAAGATAAACGGAAAGATGTATCATTTCGATAACTGGGGTGTTTGCTCAAACCCTTAATTACCGGTAAAAGATGTTTTTGAAAACCCCCGGAGTTTCGATTTAACTCCGGGGATTTTTTTGCTCTGATTCCTGAATCTCCCATGCCCCGAATTCTCAGCATAAATTTACATTTCATTTACAGGCAAATCCTTCAAAGCACCTGACAAATTCCTATATTAGAAGATACAATAGAGTATATGTTTTTTAGGGGAGGCAGATTATGAAAATCGGAAAGAAGATCGTTTCATTTATCATCGCGGTTCTGATCCTGGCAGCTCCGGTTGCCGGACTCAGCAAAAACGTTTCCGCTTTGGAAAATGCGGAGTTCACCAACACCAAGATCTCCAATGTAAAGTTAAGCAATGCGGTTACTTCCGCAAGCGACAAATCTTTCTGGATGAGCATGTCGAGTGATTACTATTACAGGCATCTCAATGCGACTGAAAAGAAGCTTTACAACAGGATCTATGACGCCAGTTTTCCTATTCTCTTTAACGATGAAAATGTCACAAATTTTACGGTCGATTGTTCCGATCTCGGTCTCTCTCTCTACGACGCGAAAAAAGTAATCATGCTGTTTAAACTGGATAATCCGCAGATCTTCTTTTTCAGCCGGCTGCTTTCATATTATCCGGGCAGCAACGACACAGTAAGAAGCCTCATCCTTTATCTGGACACGGATTTCCAGAAAGGTTCGTTCAGAGCTGCTGCCAGGACTGATATCTTTAAAGCTGTAAAGAAATACGTCTCATTAGTTTCGAACAATGCCAGGATCGAGGAACAGGAAATCCTTGTAATTGCCAGCATGTGTGACGATATCAAATATGTTACCGGTGCAAAATACAATCAGTCCATATACAGTGCAGTCCTCGGAGAGACAGTATGCGCAGGATATATGTCGCTGTTCACCGCGGTAATGAATGCATGCGGTATCGAGTGTACCGGTGTAACAAGTGAAGATCACGGATGGAACATCATCAAATTACACGGCTACTGGTACTATGTCGATGTTACCAACGCGGACCAGTCGTGGGGTCTTTACTACCATTACTACAACAGCAATAAGCCGACCAGTGTTGTAGAAGATGTATGCTCCGGATACCTTCCCACATTTAATTATGATGAACTTGCAAGTGAATATGATTATTCGCTCAGATATTTCACTTCAGACGGCTTCACATATTTCATTGTAAACGACAGTAATTCATCGGGACTCGTTACTCCGGCTTACGGAAAGAACGCAACAGCTCCTTCAACGGTCAAGTACAAAGGAACGACATATTCCGTAGTCTATTCATCAGAGCGTCAGACCGGCTGGAAAAAGACGGTTTTCGGATGGAACTACTACAACTCATCAGGTACGATCCTGACAGAATGGCAGAAGATCGGCGGTGACTGGTATTACATGGATTCGAGGTCCGGCATCATGACGACCGGCTGGTATGAGGATTCCGGTTACTGGTATTACTTCACACCGTCTACCGGCGTGATGGCAACAGGCTGGAAGCAGATCAACAACAAGTGGTATCTTTTCGACGGCTCCGGCGCAATGGCCAAGGGCTGGAAGTTCAGCGGCGGCAACTACTACTACTTCGACAGCGAAGGCGCAATGGTAACAGGCTGGAAGCAGATCGACGGCAAGTGGTATCTCTTCGACAACGAAGGCATAATGACCAAGGGCTGGAAGCTTTACAACGGCAAGTACTATTACTTCACCGACGGCGGTGACATGGTCACAGGCTGGAAGAAGATCGGCGGCGTATACTATTACTTCAATACTGACGGTTCAATGGCAACCGGATGGAAGGCCGTTAACGGCAAGTGGTACTATCTGGTTCCTTCTACCGGCGCAATGGTAACAGGCTGGAAGCAGATCAACGGTTCCTGGTATTACTTCAACAATGACGGAGACATGAAGACCGGATGGCTCTATACCGGCGGAGTCTGGTATTACATGAAGAGCGACGGTGTCATGGCTACCGGCAAGCAGACCATCAACGGCAAGACTTATAACTTCGGTAACGACGGAATCTGGGACGGTAAAGATGCTGCATGATCTGCAGCCCGGTCCCATCACGTATTAACTTGAAGGAGGCATTCACATGAAGATCAATAAAAAAGCAACTTCCTTTTTGATCGCGACAGCGGCAGTCATCACGCCCGTGGCCTTTCTCTGCAATACCGTCAATGCCTACGAAGATGTGACGATCGTCGACGGCGGCATGCCCGAAGACGCATATGTGGAAAGGTACACGGATCCGACTCCGGCAGATGCTGCAGAGGAATCTTATTGGAGAGGCATGACCTGTGATTACTACTACAAGCAGTTCACTACGAATGAGAAGAAGCTCTACGATTCCCTCGATAAGGCGTGCATGTATTACCTGATAAACGACGTGGATGTCTCAAGAGTATATGCGGATGCTGATACCATCGATATCTCTTCTGATGATGCATATGAGGTCATGGTCATCTTCAAGTTTGTCAATCCGCAGTATTTCTTCCTCAACAGCCAGTCCTGGTTCTATTACGACAGTTCCGGATCTCACAGGAGACTGACCGGTATCGGCATGGATGTTTACGATGACCTCCAGAAGGGTTCTTCGAGAGCATCCGCAAGGTCTACGATCAAGAACACTATTAACGGATATATCACTGCCGCATCTTCAGGCTCCAGACCTGAGGATATGGAAGTCATCGTATACAGACGCATATGCGATAATGTCACTTACGACTACGATCACGTTTCAGATTACGACCAGTCTCTTTATGGCGGCGTCCTCGGACTTACCGTATGCACAGGTTATGCGAAACTTTTCGAAGCGGTCATGTGTAAATTAGGCTTTGAATGTACTCTGATCGAAAACACTACCCATGCATGGAACATCCTTAAGATCCATGGCCAGTGGTATTACGTCGATACCACATGGGCAGACCAGTCCTGGGGAGTTTCTTATAAGTATTACAACAGAAATGAACCCTCGGAACCTTTAAGCGACAGATATACGGCTTATCTCCCCAAGATAAAGTACGATGGTCTCGACCAGACTAACGACAACAAGTATTCAAGCAGATATATCACGTCAGGCAGCACAACGTATTTTATTATCAGCGATCTCGCTAACCCCGGCCGCAAGGTCGTCCCGGTATACGGATCCTTCTCATCACTTCCTTCGACGATCTCTTACAACGGAGTAACCTATGAGGTCTCCTTGTCTGAAGGCGAATCCGGATGGAAGCAACAGGGTAACGACTGGTACTACTACACCGCTGCCGGTACTCCCCTTAAGGGATGGCAGAAGATCAAGGATGAATGGTATTATCTTGATCCCAATACCGGCGCAATGAAGACCGGATGGCTCGGATTAGAAGGCAAGTGGTACTACATGATCCCTTCTACGGGCGTAATGTCCACAGGCTGGAAGCAGATCAACAACAAGTGGTATTTCTTCGATGAAGAAGGAGTCATGGTCACCGGCTGGAAGTTCAGCGGCGGCTCATACTACTATTTCAACCAGGACGGCGATATGGTAACCGGCTGGAAGCTCATCAATGGCAAGTACTATTACTTTAACAACGACGGAATCATGTTGACCGGCTGGAAGCACAGCGGCGGTTCATATTACTATCTCAACCTGGGCGGCGAAATGGTAACAGGCTGGAAATACATCGGAGGCAAGTACTATTACTTCAACACCGACGGTTCGATGGTCACCGGCTGGAAACCGATCAACGGTGTATGGTACTACTTCAACAAGGACGGTGACATGGCAACCGGATGGAAGTACATTGACGGCGCCTGGTACTACCTTAACAGTGACGGCTCCATGAAGACCGGATGGCTCAGCAGTGGCGGCCATTGGTATTACCTTGCAAGCAACGGCAAGATGTTGACCGGCAAGCAGACGATAGGCGGCAAGACATACGATCTCGGCAATGACGGAATACTGATCGAGAACGCCGCTTAAATTCCTGATCGAAAATTTGAGTAATAGGCGCACCTGATGCCGGAAGGCTGAGGGTGCGTCTTTTTTGCGACAATCCATGGTGAATTTGATCAACGTTCTTTTCGCGAAACAGAGCGTTTGCGCATATCAAATTCTTTTTCCGTGTGAGATAATCTGAATATCTTTTTTATATGGGAGGGAAAAATGAGACAAAAACTTACTAAAGTAATGTCATTGCTGGTCCTTGTCGTGATGGCAGCGTTCTGCTTTTCCGGCTGCATCAGATTCCGCACCACAGTTGGTTTCAAGAATAACGGTAAAGCAGATCTTTCTTTGATCTATGCTTACTATTCTGACCTGTATGACAGCGTTAAGGATGACCTTGAAGAAAAGGCCGAAGCCTTTGAAGATGACGGATGGGAAGTAAACAAATATAAGAAGAACGATTACACAGGCTATGAGTTCACTCTTACCAATGTCTATATAAATAACCTGGAAGAGGTCTTCACCTCAGATGCCATGGAATTAATGGATCTTGATGATTTCGAGCTCACCAAAGAGGGCTCCACATACACGATCTTATGGAATACAAATGTCAGCGATGCTTTGAGCGGTGAAGACATTACTTCTGCCGATATTGAAGATCTGAACGGATTTATGGAAGTAGTTATCGAACTCCCTAACGGAGCGATCGAAAGCAATGCGACAAAGGTTTCCAAAGACGGCAAGACGCTTACCTGGGATCTTATTGCGGAAGACGAGGTCGAAGTAACATTCTCACTCGTCAATGTCGGACTCATCGTCGGCATCGTTATCGGAGTTGTCGTACTCCTGTTGGCCGCTGCTGCTGTAGTCATCATCCTGATCGTAGTTAAGAACAAGAAAAAGAAGAGCGCCGCTGCACCTGTTGAGGCTGCTCCCGTATCATCTGCTGCACCT
This sequence comes from Ruminococcaceae bacterium AB4001, assembly GCA_000621765.1. GTDB lineage: Bacteria > Bacillota > Clostridia > Saccharofermentanales > Saccharofermentanaceae > Saccharofermentans. The sequence goes on along the minus strand of JHXJ01000035.1, from coordinate 22,060 downwards.
CAGGGTCCTAACCCAGGTGACATGTTCGCATTCCAGCCGGCGGCAGCTCCTGTAGCTCCCACAGCTGACACATCGGCTTACCAGCCTCCGGTTGCAGAACCCGCAGCACCTGTAGCTGCTCCCGTAGCAGTTCCTGTTGCGGCACCCGAGATTCCGGCTGCACCTGTCGCAGAACCTGTAGTTCCCGCTTATGAACTGCCCACTACACCTGTTGCTGAGCCTGCAGTTCCCGCATATGAAATGCCTGCTGCACCCGAAGTTCCCGTTGCAGCTCCGGTCGTTGATGCACCCGCTGCTCCTGAGGCACCTGCAGTTGATATTCCTGCCGCTCCGGAAGTACCCGTAGCTGCACCTGTAGTTGAACCTGTAGCACCTGAAGTTCCTGTTGCAGAGCCTGTTGTTCCTGCATATGAATTGTCTGCCGCACCCGTTGCAGAGCCTGTTGCAGAAGCTCCTGCTGCTCCCGTTGCTGAAGTAGCTGCAGAGCCTGCAGTTGAAGCACCCGCTCCTGTCGCAGAGGCACCTGCTGAACCTGCACCGATAACGGTATGTCCTACATGCGGATACTCACGTAAAGACGGCCGTCAGTTATCGAACTTCTGCCCGAAGTGCGGAACAAAGATCAGGTAATAAACAACCACGATCTAAACACTATCTAAAGTAGTTTTCGAATCCCCAAGGTGACCAACACTTTGGGGATTCTTTTTATTCTCCAAAAGTTACGGCAGACTTCCGGCTATGCCGCAACTTTTTCTGTAAGTTTTCCTGTAAACCCTTAAAAGTTACGGCAGACTTCCGGCTGGGCCGCAACTTTGCCGGAACTTTTATCTGATTCAAATACAGGTAAAAAGAACGGCGCCTGACGTGCAGAACGCCGCTCTTGGTGTTTAAAACATTTTAGTTCTCAGAGGATCTCGTTGAGGACGTCCTTGATCTCGTCTTCGCTGATGTCGGCGATACCGAAGTCCATCTGGCGGTAGTTCCATAGGGCGGAGCCGATGTTGTATTTGTGGAAGGCGCCGTGGATGTCGGCGAGCCATCTTAATGCATCCTCACGTGCGGCAAGGTCGATTACGCCGTGTTCGCCACAGTAGAGGGGGACGTTGTCTTTGACAGCCTTTTCGATGGCAGGAGCGAAAATGTCTTCGAAGAAATCCGGGCCGATCTCGCTGATGCCTTCATTCAGGATGGCACCGGCAAGGTCTTTTGAGAGGGACTCGCTGGCTTTCTGATACTCCTTGAGAGTCTTGGGGTATCCGATGCGGAAGTTGAGGTCCATGTTTTCGACCCAGAATGCGCCCTGATGCGTGAAGATCAGAGGCTCATAGCAGTGGAAGTTATAGACGATGTGGTCGTCTACGGGGATGTCGATGTATTTGACGGTGGAGACGCTGTTGTAGCATACGCCGCCGATGACAAGATATGCATCAGGTACGATCGCTCTCATGCGTGCGATGTATTTTCTGAGAAGGACGTTCCAGGCGTCGGCAACTTCGTGAAGGACTACTTCGTTGAGGGGCTCGAAAGCGACCATGTCGGTGTGATCCTTGAAGCGGGTTGCGATCCTGTCCCAGAGCTTGAGGAATCTTTCCTGAAGAGCCTCGTCGTAGAAGAAGATCTTTTTGTCTGTTTTCTGAAGAGGGTCGAAAGTATAGCCGAAGCACTCATGGACATCGATCAGCATGTTGAGGTGATACTTTTCGCACCACTGTCTGCATGTTTCGAGATACATGTAACCGTCTTCGCGGGGATTGCCTTCCTCGTCTTCGAGAACGATATAGTCTACGGGTACGCGCACGTGGTCGAAGCCGAAGCCGGCGATCCTTCTGATGTCATCTTCTGTCGTGAACGTATCGAAATGTTCTTTGCTGTATTGTTTGAACTGGGATATCCATCCGCCGAGATTGACACCTTTTTGGAAGCCTTTGAATTCGCGCATATCCGTTACCATCCTGGAATTGAATAATCTAATTTTATATGAACGGGGTTTATGTGGCAATCAGGAACATGAACTCTACGATGCGCAGGTAACAATGGAGTTTGTGCTGTGATAAGGTTTTGATAAAGGAGGCGGAAAGCCATGGATAAATATGTAACAGGAGCCGTTATCAGAAGGCTTCGCGAAAAGAAAAATCTGACACAGGAAGAGCTGGCGCAGAAGGTCTTCGTCAGCAGCAAGACAGTTAGCAAGTGGGAGACGGGATTAGGTTTCCCGGATATCACTTTGCTGGAGCCCCTTGCCGCCGCGCTCGGGATATCGGTGATAGAGCTGCTGTCCGGTGAAGATATTAAGAACTGCAACCGTTCGTTCAAGATGACAAGGGGAAAGTTTTACGTTTGTCCTGTCTGCGGGAATGTGATTCAGGCGTCAGGAGAGGCGCTTGTCTGCTGCTGCGGGATAACCCTGCCACCGTTGGAAGCAGAAGAAGCTGACGAGGAGCACCCTATCAAGGTGGAGGTAGTTGAGGATGAATACTATGTCACCGTAGACCACCCCATGACGAAGGACCACTACATCTCATTTCTTGCAGCGGTTTCCGATCAGGGAATACAGTTTATCAAGCTGTATCCGGAGGGAAATGCTGAGGCAAGGTTTAAGATCAGATGCGTCAGCAGGATTCTCGCTTATTGCAACAGGCACGGACTTTTTACGGTGAAGATCTGAGCGCCGTCATCTGATCTCGCGTGGGTGTCCGGCCGTGCTATTGACAACCGGACCTGCGCGGCTATAATTGAGAACGATTCTCAAATTGAAATCAGGAAGCAGCGTATGGATCCACGTTCGATCTGCAGGACAGATCACCGGACAACAGCTCCGGGCGGCATGAAATACAGAAGACTACTGGCAGGCACCATGGCATTCGTGGTGCTTGTTACAGTTATGTTTTCGCTTGCGTATATTGCGATCGAATCCGGCCACGACTGCTGCGGCGAGGAATGCCACATCTGTGAAAGCATCAGGGAGTGCGAGAAGATCGCATCCAGGTTCTGTGCGGGTGCAGCGAAAAACACAAGTCCGGCTGCCGTTCCGTTTATTGCTTTTCTGATATTAACGGTCATTTGTCTTGAGACGGTATTTACAAGAGAGTCGCCCGTCTCGTCTAAGATCCAGCTCAATATTTGATACTCCACATGTGAGGACAGACTAAGCAGGGTACAAACTGTTGGTTTGTCCGTTTTTCGCGCTCGAAAACACATTTCACGGAGGATCTTATTTTGAAAAGACTTATATCATCAATTATCGCCGTTGCCATGACGGCAGGCTGTTTCTCGGCATGCAGTGTAAATAACGTGGCTGCAAAAACACACGACAATATCGAGATCGTGACCACGATCTTTCCTGAATACGACTGGGTAATGAATGTTCTCGGAAACAATCCCGCGAATGCAGATGTCACGCTCCTTCTCGACAGCGGCGTGGATCTCCACAGCTTCCAGCCGACTGCTGGAGACATTCTCAAAGTATCGACATGCGATCTTTTCGTATATGTCGGTGGTGAATCCGACGGATGGGTCGATGATGTCCTTAAGGAAGCAACGAACAAGGACATGATAGTCATTAACCTTTTGGACGTTCTCGGCGATTCGGTTAAGGAAGAGGAAGTTGTCGAAGGCATGGAGGCGGAGCACGATCACGACCATGAGCATGAGGACCACGATGAAGATCATGACCATGATGAAGATCATGACCATGACGAAGAGCATGAACATCATCACGGTGATGTTGAGTACGACGAGCACGTCTGGCTCTCACTTCGAAATGCATCCGTTCTTGTAAGTAGTATTTCGGATGCCATCCGGAAGATCGATGCCGGCAATGCTGAACTTTACAAAGCGAATACTGAATCTTATATTGAGAAACTGAAAGCACTTGATGACGAGTACAAAACTGTCGTGGAAAATGCTTCCTTCAAGACTCTGCTCTTCGGAGACCGCTTCCCGTTCAGGTACATGACAGACGATTACGGTCTTGATTACTATGCGGCATTTGTCGGATGTTCAGCTGAGTCTGAGGCAAGCTTTGAGACGATCACGTTCCTTTCGAAGAAAATGGATGAGCTGTCGCTCCCGGCAATCATTACAATTGAAGGAAAGGATCACAGGATCGCCGAGACGATCGTGGAGAATACAGAGACGAAGGACCAGGTCATCCTTACGCTCGATTCGATGCAGTCGACAACAATGGATGACATTAAGAACGGTAAAACATATATCTCAGTAATGGAGAGCAATCTTGCAGTTCTGAAAGAAGCGTTGAAGTAATATGAAAAAGCCTTTTGAACATGGAAACCATTTAATGATGACGGCTGTTCTGGCAACGGTCATACTGCTTGCCGGTTGCGGTGATAATACCGCATCCGGCAGGATCGCCGCCCAGACCACAGGAGTAAAGGATGTCCTTCAGTCGGCCATGGCCAGTGAGGACAGTAAGAACACGGAAGAAAGCATGACCGGCGACAGTCAGACCACGACCGCAAGCGATACGGCTGTCAGCACCGCAGAACATCCGGATTTAAGCGACATAGACATCGACCTGACCGTGCTCAACTCGAACATGGTCTATGCCACGGTCTTTGACATGATCTACGAACCTGATGGTTATGTAGGCAATGTCGTTAAGATGGAGGGCTCTTTTAATTTCCTTTACGATGAGGAAAATGACAGATATCTGTATGCCTGCATAATTTCCGATGCAACGGCCTGCTGTTCCCAGGGAATCGAATTCATTCCTGCGGACGAATACCACTTCCCTGAAGGTTTTCCGGGCAAAGGCGAAAACATAACGGTAACAGGCGTTTTCGAGATCTTAGAAGATAACGGCGAAGTTTATATAGCGCTGACGGACGCCCAAATACTCTGAAATCCTGCGGTCTATCTCGATTTTTGTTATAATTTTTCTCAGATTTTAATATTTTGGGGAAAGTGTAATGAAGAAGAAGGAGAATCCGGAGCGCCGTAATGAAGTCGAAAAGACTCTGCTTGAACTGAGCGGACTTGACCAGAAAGCCCTTTTCGAAAGATATCAGACCGATGAATATGGTCTTGATCCTGTCCAGGCTGCTGACAGGCTTGAGGAGTATGGAAGGAACATCATTGATTTCGGCAACGAGAAGAATCTTGCCGTAAGGATCAAGGATGCGCTGATCAATCCATTTAATGTCGTGCTGCTTGTAGTCGCGATGATCACCTTTGTCACGGATGTCGTCATGGCGGAAGAGCCGTCATTTGCGACATTCATAATGCTCGTTGCGGTCATCATAATCTCTGCAACGATCTCATTTATTCAGGAAGAGAAATCAAATAACGCGGCCAAGAAACTGCAGGGCATGATCACCAACAAGCTCGACGTTATCCGTAATGACGTTGAGATGGAAGTCGAGATCGAAGAGATCGTTCCCGGTGATATCGTTAAGCTCGCGTCAGGCGACATGATCCCGGGCGATGTCCGTTTCATTGAGACGAAGGACCTCTTCATCGACCAGTCACAGCTCACGGGTGAGAGCAATCCCGTAGAGAAATTCACGACAACTGAGACAAACGTCGGCGTTACCGATCTCGCGAACATCGGATTCATGGGATCCAACATCGTATCGGGAAGCGCCAAGGCGATAATCCTCACGACGGGCGGAGATACGTATTTCGGAAGCATGGCCAAGAGCCTTAACTCCTATGAGGAGAAGAGCGCGTTCGAGAAGAACCTCGATTCAGTAAGTAAGCTCCTTATCCGTTTTATGCTTATCACGGTGCCTGTTATCTTCATCGCGAACTTCATCACGAAGGGATCCTGGCTCCAGTCACTCATGTTCGGCATCACGATCGCGGTCGGTATTATGCCGGAGATGCTCCCGGTCATCATGAACTCCTCTCTTGCAAGAGGCGCTATCAACATGTCCAAAAAGAAGACGATCGTTAAGCGTCTGGGCGCCATCCAGACATTCGGCGAGATGGACGTTTTCTGTACGGACAAGACCGGAACCCTCACCCAGGATGAGATCATTCTCGAGAAATATATGGACGTCATGGGACGCGAAGACAAGCGCGTTTTAAGACATGCTTTCCTTAACAGTTATTTCCAGACCGGTCTTAAGAACCTCATGGATGTGGCGATAATCAACCGCGCCGAGAAAGAAGAACTCTCGTTCCTCAAGGAAGCTTACATAAGAGAAGACGAGATCCCGTTCGACTTTTCGCGCCGCAGGATGAGCGTCGTGCTCAAGGATAAGAACGGCAAGCGCCAGCTCATCACAAAGGGTGCAGTCGAAGAGATCTTATCGATCTGCTCTTTCATCGAGATTGACGGCGAAGTTAAGGACATCTCTGATGAACTTATCGCAAATGCGAAAAAGATCGCCGAGGAGAATAACCTCGAAGGCATCCGTGTCATCGCGGTTGCCCAGAAGAATAATGTTCACGGAGTTGATGTTTTCGGCGTTCAGGACGAGAGCGACATGGTCCTCATCGGATTCGTCGGCTTCCTGGATCCTCCGAAGGAATCAGCTGGCACGGCTATCGACGCTTTGAAGAAGAACGGCGTGCGCACTGTTGTCCTTACCGGTGACTCTGAAGGCGTTGCTATCAACATCTGCGGCAGACTCGGCATCTCGACCGAGATGACACTGACCGGCGCGAAGGTTGAAGCGATGAGCGATGAGGAGCTTTCGGAGGCCTGCAAGAAGTGCGATATATTCTCGAAGCTTTCACCTTATCAGAAACAGCGTGTCGTTAAGATGTTCCAGGCAAACGGCCACACGGTAGGTTACATGGGTGACGGCATCAACGACAGCTTGCCATTGAAGCAGGCAGACATCGGCATTTCCGTAGATAATGCGGTCGACATCGCAAAAGAGGTCGCTGACATCATCCTTCTCGAAAAGGATCTCATGGTCCTTGATGAAGGCGTTGTCGAAGGAAGAAGCACGTTCGCCAACATGTCCAAGTATCTGAAGATGAGCGTCAGCGGTAACTTCGGAAACATGTTCTCCGTTCTTATTGCAAGTATCTTCCTGCCGTTCCTTCCGATGCTCCCTGTACATATCCTCGTGCAGAATCTCTTAAACGACTTCGCGCAGCTCGGCATGCCTTTCGACCACGTCGAATCCAAGTACATCGAGCAGCCGAAAAAGTGGGATCTTGGCGGCATCAAGGGCTTCATGGTATCCTTCGGACTTTTGAGTACGGTATTGGACGTCCTGTGCTTCCTTGTCCTCTGGTTCGTATTCGGATACAACAACCCTGACATGGCAGGATATTTCCAGTGCGGCTGGTTCATGTTCGGCGTCATATCACAGACGATGGTTATCCACACGATCAGAACACCCAAGATCCCGTTCATTAACGACAGGGCATCAGTACAGCTTACACTCTCGACACTCGCAGTCATTGCAGTAACTCTGATCATCGGCTTTACGGGCGTATCAACACTGTTCGATCTTCCTACGATGCCTTTAAGCTACATGCTCTGGCTTGCTATACTTATGGTTGTTTATATGATCTTTGCGCAGATCATGAAAGTCATCTACATCAAGAGACACAAGGATTGGTATTGATTTATGAGTAAGAAGTCCGGTTCAAAAGTAAAGAAAGCCTTACGCACATTCCTCGTGGTCATAATTGTCCTCGTTGCGGTCGTCTTTATCGGCGCGAGGATCTACTTCAGAATGCCTGTAAGCGATTACTATGCGGCATCCGAAAAGGCATTCGTCATACCCGGACTTCTGGATAACATGACTCCCCAGGGCTTTGATCTTGAAGTCTCTTCCGATACTTATCTTGTCGGAGGTTACCAGAAGGATGGTTCGCCTTCACGCATTTACAGGGTTAACCGCCAGACCGGCAAGTCTGACGGCTATGTCATTTTAGGTGACGAGAACGGCAACGGACTCTCACCTCATGCAGGCGGTCTTGCAGTACATGACGATTATTTATTCGTTGCAGGAGACGAAGACGCGAGCATCCTGATCTATAAGCTTTCCGACGTCCTTTCTGCTGAGAGCGGAATGGTTATCAAAAAGGAAGGCGAGTTCTCGACCAGCTACAAAGATGACAAGATCAACGTTGCTTTCCTGTGCTTTACCGAAGAACGCATGATCGCCGGTGAGTTCTACAGGGATCCCAACTATATGACATCCGAATCGCACTGGATCACGACGCCTGCAGGCGATGAGAACCGCGCGGTTGCCTGGGCTTACAGCTTCAGTGATGATGAGTTTTCGACATTCGGAATATCCAATGAACCGTCTGAGATCTATTCATTGCCTGACCTTGTACAGGGAATGACGGCAAAGGACGGAAAGATATGGATCTCGCAGTCTTACGGAACTGCAAAATCCACGATCAGCTGCTACGACCTTTCCGATTCTATGCCAGTCACTTTCAGGTTCCTGCGCATCTATTCCGGAGTGGCAAAACCGAACGAGGGAGTTCCGGTCTATGCTCTCGACAGCTCGACCCTGGTATCCTCATTCGAAGCTCCGCCCATGGCAGAAGAGATCATTTTCGTTGACGGAAAGCTCCTCATAATGAGCGAGTCTGCATCCATGAAGTATTTCTTCGGAAATCTCACGGGCGGCAGATGGTGCTATGCAACTGATGTAGAAGAACTTAGCTGAGATCAGCCTTCAATGTTTACAACCTGAAGATCGTTAAGGCCTCTTTCGTCGTGGCTTGTTACGATGAGCAGACGGCCGTTTAAGCGTGCGCGGATGAACGCGATCGTCTTTTCGCGCGCTTCGTCGTCAAGGCCCGTGAAAGGCTCGTCGAGTATGACGCAGTCGGAATCGTGGAGCATTGCCCTTACGACTGCAAGACGGCGCTTCATGCCGCCTGATAATTCGCCCGCTTTCTTGTTCAGGGCATCAGCGGGGAGGAGCTCCAGAATAGCGGAAGTCGCATCTGAGACCAGGACATCTTCGTTTACGGCAAGGACGTTTGTAAGTGCTGTCTCTTTCTCGAAAAGCCTGTCCTCCTGGAAGCACACGGAAAAGCGCATGTCTGAAGGTTTACTGATCTCGCCGTCATCGGGCTTTATGAGTCCTAAGATAAGGAGGATGCATGTGGTCTTGCCTATGCCGGAAGGTCCTTTGAGAAGATAGCTTCCCTGATCGAAAACAGCGCTGAAGGAATCCAGCACTTTCTTATCGTCATAAGATTTGGTCACGTTCTTAAGTTCGATCATTTGAGCACCTTCTTTACGGCGAATGAGATGATCCTCTCGATAATGAACGCGGAGATTACCGCTACGAGTGTCCATGCGAGCATGTCGGAAGTCGCAAGATTGATCTTGGCTCTGTATAAGCCGTTGCCGATGGATCTTACGGGCTGTCCGATGACTTCTGCGGTGATGCCGCCCCTGAAGGCCATGCCGACAGCGAGCGATACCGCGCTTTTAATGTGTGATGAGAGTGAAGGAAGGTAGATGTAGCGGATCTTTTTGGATGTCTTCATCTGGAAGACCTTTGCCAGATCGAGCATCTTCTGATCGGTCACGAACAGACCTTCCAGGATGTTCTTGTAGAAGATGGGGAAAGATATAACCGCCGATACGATTATCGTGACGTTCGAGCTTCCTGCCCATATGAGGGCGATGATGATGAAACTGACGATAGGGATCGATTTGATAACGGATACGAACGGCGACAGGAATTCTTTAACGATGGAGAACCTGTAAGAGAGAAGTGACAGGACTGTGCCTGCGAGTGCTCCTATGAGGAAGCCTAAAAGTATCTTGCCGATCGTGATCCCGACTGAGAGATAAAAGGCAGGTGCAGAACCAAGAGTAATCAGGGCCATGAACGTCTCGACAGGGCCTGACAGGAGGATGCTGTTGTTGATAACAAGAGCAAGGACTTGCCATATTATGAGCCAGATCAAAACGATCACGGCTGTCCTGATATACTTTTTGGTCTTCATTTATCAGCCTTTAAAATAGAAGTCCTCTCCGGGGAGTTTTCCGCCTACGGACTTGGGGTCAGCGGTGAAAAGGATATAAAGATATTCATAGAGGTTGCTCTTAAGACTGTCACCCGTGATGCAGACGATGTTGCACTCGGGAATGGCTTTCTTTGCAAGAGGCTCTTTTCCGATGATCTCGTTAGCTACGACCAGAGATGCTGTCGTATCAAGATCAGAGTTCGCCTTATTGACGCTTTCCTCATGTTCTTTGATGAAAGTGGTTACTGCATCAGGGTGGTCTTTAAGGAAGTCGTTCCTTACGATCGTAACGCCTGTTACCATACCGAGACCGTCCGATACGTTCTGCCATTCGTCTTCAAGGGAGAAAGCTATTCCGATGGACTCGTTCTGTGCACATGCAACTGTTACGAAGGGCTGGGGAAGGACGGCGATAAGGCTCGGATCTTCAGCAAGAAGAGCCGCAACTTCGGTTGCCTCGGATCTGAATTCAATCTCGCAGTCGTTGATCCAGTTCATGTCGAGGAGATATCTTAATGAATATTCGGGTGAAGCTCCCTGACCTGTCGTGATGACTGTCTTACCTGCAAGATCCTTGATCGATGTGACGGAAGGATCACCTGTTACGCAGTAAAGAACGCCTAATGTGTTGATGTCGATGGCTGTGACCTGACCCTCTGTCTTGTTATAGAGAACAGCAGCGAGGTTTGCCGGAACGAGAGCTATGTCGATTTCGCCTGAGACGACCTTTGCGGTGATCTCATCAGGTGCTGCCGACATGGCAAATTCGTACTTTCCTTCAGCTTCGCCCTTGGATGCTTTGTCCATGAGGTTTACGATGCCGATGGTAGTAGGGCCCTTAAGAGAGCCAACTCTGATGACTGTGTCATCCTTCTTTTTCGCGCAACCTGCCATAAGGCCAAGAGCCATAACGGCAGTAAGTACTGTTGCAATAATCTTATTTTTCATAAGATTTCCTTCTTTCTAATATAAAATCGCTTAAATTATAAGACCGCATTTCTTTATTATCACCCCTCGAAAAGATACAAATCTTTGATTAGTGAAGGGTTGTGCTTTTAGAAAAAAGGCAGACGGTTTTCCTAAAGACTCGTCCCTGGACCTGATTTTCTGATATATTATGTCCATCAGTCAAAGGTTAATTACGGGGGTAGGATATGTTGAATTACGCATTCCCTGAGATCAATATAAAGTCTCTTCTCGACACGACGACCACATTAGGCCAGGTCATTGAACTTGCGCTCTACGCTCTCGTCGCGATGGTTGTCACCACGATCGTCCTGCTTATCTATGGCAAGTTCGCGAAAAAGAAGCTCAAGGATAAGAATAATCTCACGATTCGTTTTACCCAGAACATCATCAGGACGGCCATTATTCTGGCCGCTGTGATCTGGGTCCTCGTAAGTGCAACGGCTACTACGGATATCGGTAAAGTCTTATTCCAGGGAACCGCTATCATCGGTGCGGTTGCAGGTCTTGCAGCGCAGCCTGTCTTAGGCGATTTCTTCAGCGGCATCGCGATCACATTGAACAAGCCCTTCGAGATCGGTGACTGGGTCGAGCTTGAGAACGGAACAGTCGGCGTTATCGCGGACATCACACCAAGGCATGTTGTTATAAGAGGCCTGGGCACGGTTGACATCATTGTCCCCAACAGCAAGATCAATTCCCTCATCATCAAGGATACGAGCTTTAAGAAACTGAGATCTGCCAAGATGACCTTCAATGTGGCTTACGGCTCTGATGTCGAAAAAGCCTGCGAAGTAATAAGGAACGTTATCACCGAATCCGAACTGACGGTTATGGCTGCTAAAGAGACCGAATACGGTCCGGTATATTTTGAATCATTTGCTGACAGCAGCCTTGTCCTTGCCACGGTCATTTACTTTAAGCAGGCAACGTCTTTCCTGGCAGTCAAAGACGACATCAACAGGAGAGTCAACGATGCATTCGAAAAAGAAGGCATCGAGATACCTTTCAATTACGTCAATGTCGTAATGAAGAAATAAGCTTATCAGCCTGTAATTACAACTTCTCCGTCAGCACCCGGGATATCCCTGATTATCTCGCCGGCTTCAGGCACGCTTATGCGTCCGGACAGCGGGTTCTTGATGCTGATTACGGGAGTGGTGATCTCTGCTTCGACATCAGATCTCTCAAATGCCAGATCGCAGTCTTCCATGCGGCAGTTGACCAGCTTTAAGTTTGTGCAGTAGCAGAACGGCTGGGTGCCTTTTATCGTGCAGTTTATAAGTGTCAGGCCGTCGGAATACCATGCGAGGTATTCGCCGTTGATGACGGTGTCTTTTACGGTTACGTTTTTCGCATGCCAGAAGGCATCCTTGGTATCCAATACCGAATCGGTGACGGTGACGTTCTCCGTGTACTGGAATGAATACTTGCCCTTGAAGTGGACATTTTTGAAATCGATGTCAGATGACCTCATGAGGAAGTATTCGGCTTCTGCCGTAGTGTCCTTCATCTGAAGGCCTTTTACGGACCAGCCGAATTCGGGTGATATGATCGAAGAATCAGTTATCGTGACATTACTGCATTCGCGGAGCGCTTTTACGCCGTGAAGCTTCGAATCCTGTATCAGGATGTTATCCGAATACCACAGTGCGGCGCGGCATTTGTCGGTCATCTCGGACCTTGAGACCTTAAGACCGTGAACATGCCAGAGCGGATATCTGAGGTTGAAAAACGTATCCTCAACGGTTACTTCAGAGCTCTCTTTGAGGGCGCTCTCACCATCGGCCGGACCGTCAAAACGGCAGTTCCTGACCAGAACGTCACTGCTCCCGTAAAGGGCGCGTTCGCTGTCCATCGTTTGGTTTTCGATCGTGATCATAAGCACCTCATAAAGACTTTGTTTTCATTACAATATCAAATCTGCCGCATAAATTGTGTCAATTTTCTTTTTATTATTTTCGATTTAACATGTCCTGTTGAAAATGTTGTAAAATCAAATAAGTCCATCATGAATGAGGTGACAGTTAATGAAAAACAGCAACGAGATCGGCAAGTCCGCTGAAGACTATCTGGAGTCAATGTTGATCCTCAAGGAGAAGAACGGTTACGTCCGTTCCGTTGACATTGCCGGTTTTCTCGGTGTTACAAAACCGAGCGTAAGCAACGCCATGAAGCGCCTTCGTGAGGAAGGATACATCGAGATGGACCATTCGGGTTTCATCACCGTGACCGAAAAGGGCATGGAGATCGCCGATAAGATCTATACCCGCCACAAGAAACTCAAGGATTTCTTCGTTGCTCTCGGTGTGGATCCTGCTATTGCGGAAGATGATGCGTGCAAGATCGAGCACGATATCAGCGATGAGACATTCGATGCGATATGCAGTCATATCGACAAGTTTTCGAAGGCTAATAAGACAAAAAAGAAGCAATAATTTTCTTCTAACTGGTATATACCCATTCTTTTACTTTGTTAGAATTGATTTATCGAAAATAATATAAAGGAGAATTCCCCTATGGCATGTTTTCTCGTACCTACAACAGAAGCAGTAGTAACAACAGTAATCAAGAAAGTTGCGGATAAGCAAGGTTCTGACAACATCTTCATCAAGAAGATGGGTTGGCTCAACAATATGCTTTGGGGCGGATCTGCTCTCCTTGCTTTTGAGCACGTCTGGCACGGCGAGGTCACACCCTGGTTCCCGTTCCTCACAGCAGCTGCTGATCCTGCAGATGCAGCAGAGATGCTCCACGAGATGGGCACGAGCGGAGTCGCTATGGCAATCCTTGTTACTCTTGCGTGGGTGGTAATGGTACTGGTATCCAATGCGATATCCAAAAAGAAAGCGCCTGCCACGGCTAAGGCAAAGGCATAAGGAGGTAACAGCTCATGACACTTCTTATTACAGTCTTTGCAGCAATCGTTTCAACAATTCTCTGGTATAACACCAAGGTCGACAGAAAGCTCGGAACACTTTCACTTATGTTCTGGGGCGCAAGCCTTATGTGGCTCGTTGACGCAGTAGTCGAGTACATCGAGCTCGGCGCTGAGTTCTTTGAGCAGGCTCCCGCAGACATGCTCAACGATGCATATCTCGGACTTTCCGTAGTCGCACTCGGCATCGTTATCTGGCTCGTAGTCCTTCTCGTTAAGGATCCTGAGGGCAAGGTCAAGGCAATGCTCGCATCCAAGTAATGGATATCGCGCAGGACATCAGAATTAAAGAATCAGCGCTCACAGAGCGTATTAAGGCCGCCGGGAAACTGGCGGTCGCTTTTTCAGGCGGAGTAGATTCGACATACCTCGTCTATAAGGCACACGAAGTGCTGGGCGGGAACTGTCTTGCCGTCACGGTAAGATCCCAGGTGCTTACAGCTGAAGAGGCTGAATGGACAGCAGCATTCTGCAAGAGCATCAGCGTTAAGCAGGAGATCATTGATTTCGATGTCTTTTCCGTATCCCGGTTCGAAAACAACCCGCCTGACAGATGCTACTTCTGCAAAAGAAGTATTTTCGAAAACATTAAAAAGGCAGCTGACGGATATGTGGTTGCCGACGGAAGCAATGCCGATGACGTTGACGATTACAGGCCGGGCATGAAGGCTCTTAAAGAGCTTGGGATAATGAGCCCGTTAAAAGAGTCCGGACTTACCAAAGAAGATATCAGGATGCTTTCAAAAGAAGCAGGACTTGAGACATGGGACAAGCCTTCAGCAGCATGCCTTGCATCAAGATTTGCATATGGCGGGAAGATCACGGCAGAAGGTCTTTCCCGTGTTGCCGGTGCGGAGAGGTTCATTAAAGAACTTGGCTTTACAGGCATCCGCGTAAGGGTTCATGGCGACATCGCGAGGATAGAAGCTGCTCCGGATGATATCGAACTTCTCACTTACGGACGCACCAGAAAAGAGATTTCAGAAGAATTAAAGCGCTTGGGCTTCAAATATGTAACAATTGATATTGACGGTTACCGCACAGGCAGCATGAACGAGGTCCTCAAATGAGCAACACGAAAGATATCTTAGAGAAAGTCGCTTCAGGTGAAATGTCTCCTGAAGAAGCTGAATTACAGCTGAAGATGAAGCCTTTTGTCGATCTGGGCTTTGCAAAGCCTGACCTCCACAGAGGTCTGAGGCAGGGCGTTCCGGAAGTCATTTACGGTGAAGGAAAAACTCCCGGGCAGATCGATGCAATTTCTGCAAGCCTTCTTGAAGGAGGGCAGAAGACCGTCCTGATCACGAGGCTGTCTTCAGAAAAAGCTGCTGCTCTTAATACTAAGATTAAGTATTATGACGTCGCACGAATCGGCGTGGCAGGGGAGATACCCGAGCCTTCCTGTAAGGGTACGATAGTCGTTGCCTGCGCAGGCACTTCAGATCTCCCGGTTGCTGAGGAAGCGGCTGTCACGGCTGAGCTCTTGGGCAATAAAGTTAACCGCGTTTACGACGTCGGCGTATCAGGACTTCACCGTCTTCTGTCGCACAAGGAAGAACTCATGAGTGCGAGTGTGATCATTGCAGTCGCAGGCATGGAAGGCGCTCTCGCGAGCGTTATCGGAGGACTTGTCGACTGTCCCGTTATCGCGGTTCCAACCAGTGTCGGATACGGCGCATCTTTTGAAGGCCTCACCGCGCTTCTTGCCATGATGAACTCATGCGCTAGCGGCGTTACAGTAGTTAATATCGACAACGGATTCGGCGCAGGCTATTCTGCCAGCATGATCAATCACATCGGAGGTTAACCATGAAGACTCTCTATATCGAATGCAATATGGGCGCAGCAGGAGACATGCTCCTCGCTTCTCTTGCAGAGCTTACTGGCGACGTTAAGGCCTGTGAGGCAGAGCTTAATTCCATTGGCATTCCCGGCGTCACATATGATTTCGAAAAGAGCGCCAAATGCGGTATCGAAGGCACGCACGCGCACGTAGTCGTAAACGGTGTTGAAGAAGATGAGCACATGCATGAGCATGGGCACGAGGAGCATGACCATCACCATGAGGAGCATGAGTACTCTCATGATGACCACGACCACCATCACGAGCACACCCACGAAGAGCATGCGCACACTCACGAACATGAGCACGAGCATCATCATGAAGGCGGACACCATCATCACGCTCACATGAGTGATATCGAGAGCATCATTACCGGACTTAAGGTATCGGATAAGGTCAAGGCGGATGCACTTGCTGTTTACGGTCTCATAGCTGAAGCCGAGAGCAAAGCGCACGGCAAGCCCATTACCGACATCCATTTCCACGAAGTAGGCACGATGGATGCAGTCGCTGATATCGTCGGTGTATGTTTCCTTTTGGAAAAGATCGGCGCTGATAAGATAGTCGTATCACCTTTGGCAACAGGCTTCGGCCAGGTAAGATGCGCACATGGAATCTTACCGGTTCCCGCGCCTGCAACGGCAAGCATAATCGAAGGCATTCCCACATATTCAGGAACAGTTGAAGGCGAGCTCTTAACACCCACGGGCGCAGCGCTTTTGAAGCATTTCGCAGACCGTTACGGATCAAGGCCCGTAATGGCAATTTCCAATACCGGCTACGGCATGGGCAAGAAGGATTTTGAGAAGGCGAACATGCTCAGGACCTTCATCGGTGAGGAAGTCAGTGATGATGACGACAAGGTCATCGAGATGAGCTGCAATGTCGATGACATGACGGGTGAAGAGATCGGTTATGCCACAGGCGTTTTCATGAACAGCGGTGCTCTGGATGTTTTCACGACACCCGTTTACATGAAGAAGAACCGCCCCGGGATCCTCATCACATGCATCGTAAAGCCTGAGGATAAAGAGAAGTTCGCGAAGCTTATTTTCGAGCACACGACAACGATCGGGATCAGATATACCGCGATGGACAGGTTCAGGCTTTCACGCCACGGTGAGAAGGTCATGACAAAGTACGGTGAAGTCTCTGTAAAAGTATCGGAGGGTTTCGGTGTTACGAAGGTTAAGCCCGAATACGATGATGTTTCTGGTATCGTCGGAAAAGAGTAATTAATCAGGGCTGTCGCAATACTAAGAGCAACAGGATAATCATCCTTAACGGTTTGTTTTTCGCGGTTTGGGATGCATTTTGAAAATCATGCATCCTAACCAGACGGTTTTCTGCTTAATGGGATGCAATAAAGCATAAAGGCATATGCATCAGGAAGAGACTTGTCCCAAAGCATGCAGTTTTTAAGCAAACCTTGTCCCAAACCGGCCATTTTCACATTTTTAGGACATACTCAAGGTAACTCAACAAAATAGGGGTGCCGCTGTAGTGAACCCCACTTTGCGGCACCCCGGAAATAAATCCCTGTTCCTATTATCTTAACTTACGCGGACTTATGTGAAATCAACACCGTTGATAGTGATCTTTGCGATGTTGTCTGTATCAGCGAGACGGTTGAACAGAACGATGAATCCTGTGTCGGTTCCGCAGATATAGCCGTAGCTTGCGGTATTCTCGTCGTATACGAGGTATTCAGAGCCATCCTTGAATGTGATCTTGAAGCTGTTTACGGAATCAATGTCTTCACCCTTGGTCTCTGTGCCGCCTGTGGAATCCCAGATCATGGCGATAGGGGAGATCTTTACATAGCCTTTTTCCTCGCTGTAGAACATCTTTGTGTCGAGCTTCTCGGCAACGGGGATCACATATTCATTCTCTTCCTTGATGTACTGAGCGAAGTCGCCCTTATCGGGATCCTGAATAAAAATATCAGATCTGTTCATCGTGTATTCCTGGGTCATGAGAGTGATGTGGTCGGTGATGGGAGAGCAGAATTCGTTGCCAAATACTACGCTGTCCTCGAACATGTATTCATAGCAGTAGAGTTTGTCTTCTGTTGAGTTCTCGAGGTCGACCCAGATCTTTCCGCTTCCTTCTTTGAACCAGAAGAGAATGTTGGTGTCATCACGGAACCATGCGCCCTTTGCTTCGTTGTCGAGCTGGCTGTAGTTAAGGCAGTCAACGCCACCTTCTTTTTCGATCGTGTAAGCGGCAACCAAGCCCATTCCGTCTCTTACAACAGCATTGACCGTGACTGTTGTGTCGCCGATCTGGCATACAACCGGCTCAGTTGTCATCTTGTTTCCGACAAGTCTTGCGGCGACCTCAGGATCTACCTCAACGAATTCGACTTTCGGCATGACTACTTCATAAGTTGCGGGTGTTCCGTCGTCTCTGATCTTGCCTTCCTCAACAAACACTTCCTGGTGGCTCTCGATGGTATCTCTGCCGTCGTTGCCCCAGATCTTGTTGAAAAGTTCTCCGCCTGTTGCGGCATTAACTACGAAAGGTGATGCTACTACGATTGCTCCTGCTGCAGCAGCGATTTTAACTCCTAATTTGCTTATCTTCGCTTTAGTTGAATTCTTCATGATGGATTCCTTTCTTGCCAGGTATTCATCCGAGAAAACGTGATCTTCCACACCGTCAGTGATGTGATCGAATTCTTCGATGCTGATATCGCGGATGAAATCTGCTTGATCTAATTTCCTGTCCATAAGTAATCTCCTGTATAGGTATGATTTTTCCCTCTGGCTTTCGAGGTTCTCCGGTCTTAAGTCTGATCGATGGCCTGACGCATCATCTTCTTGGCCCGTTCAAAGCGTTTCCTGACATTTGCCTCTGTGATGCCCAGCTTATCAGCTGTTTCCTGTACCGAATAATCTCTGACGACAAGGCACTCGACGACATCGTAGTATTTCTCAGGAAGAGATTTCATCAGGGGAGTACATTCAGCCCCAGTATCGTTTGTATCTTCCGCCTCCACGGCCTGATCGCCGCAGACTGCTTCGAGATTTTCCGTAAAGCTGACGACCTTGTTTTCGCTTTTTCTTTTGTTGTAGATGTTGATCGAAGCGTTCTTGATCGTTGTAAGAATGTATCTCTTGCAGTCGTCCGAATCTGCTTTCCTGAAGTAGACCTTATGTCTTAACAGTTGCAGGAATGCGTCCTGGACGGCGTCTTCTGCGAGCTTTTCGTCATGAAGTACGGCCAGCGCCACACGGAACATCTTCTGCTCGTAGAGCGTATAGCAGTCTTCAATGAATGCATGCTGTTTTGACGGTAATGCCATTTTTCTGTTTCCTTATCGTTTCTTGGAGGGCCGCCCAACTTATAAGATTCGGGATCCCCTGTACCGGCCCTTCTACCCTATATAACAAAGCGAAAAGCAATTCTGTGACAAAATCTTCTCAAAGAGTTTTTGAAAGTTCCAGCTCTAAAATGAGGAATTATTATAAATAAAGGGCTTGAAGATAATTTCGAGCATTCGAAAAAAAATTTTAATAAACCCATTGACAAGGTGGGTAATAGTGTTTATCATATGCGAAAATCATCAGAGAGAGGAGGACGGAAGTTATGTACGACCGTAAGTTCTATTTCCAGTCATTAGTCCGTTGTAACTTCCGTTGTGGACGAATGTGTTGTTCTTGTTCAAACAGCAGCTGTTCCAACAGCACAACTATAACTATTTGAATCAAGAAAGGATAACACAATTATGTCTAACTATAAATTTGAAACTCTCCAGCTCCACGTAGGCCAGGAACAACCCGATCCCGCATCCGATGCACGTGCAGTGCCGATCTACGCAACAACTTCTTACGTTTTCCGTAACTCAGCTCATGCAGAAGCACGTTTTGGTCTTGCAGACGCAGGCAACATCTACGGAAGACTTACAAACTCCACACAGGGCGTTTTCGAAGACCGTATCGCAGCACTTGAAGGCGGCGTTGCAGGACTCGCAGTTGCTTCCGGCGCAGCAGCAATCACATATGTAATCGAAGCTCTCGCAATTAAGGGTGAGCACATCGTAGCTCAGAAGACGATCTATGGCGGTTCCGAGAACCTTCTCGCACACACACTTCCCCTTTATGGTATCGAGACAACATTCGTCAACATCCATGATCTGGACGAAGTAAAGGCTGCCATCAGACCTAATACAAAGGCTCTCTACATTGAGACACTCGGCAACCCTTCATCTGACATCCCGGACATTGAAGCACTTGCTAAGATCGCTCACGAGGCAGGCATCCCGCTCGTTATCGACAACACATTCGGTACACCTTACCTCATCAGACCTATCGAGTACGGTGCAGACATCGTAGTTCACTCTGCTACAAAGTTCATCGGCGGCCACGGCACAACATTGGGCGGCGTTATCGTTGATTCCGGCAACTTCGACTGGGCAGCTTCCGGCAAGTATCCCTGGATCTCTGAACCCAACCCCAGCTATCACGGCGTTAAGTTCACAGATGCAGCAGGCAAGGCAGCATTCGCAGTTTATATCAGAGCTATCCTCTTAAGAGATACAGGTTCTTCCATCTCACCTTTCGCTGCATTCCTGCTCCTCCAGGGCACAGAGACTCTGTCCTTGAGACTTGAGCGTCACATCGAGAATACAAAGAAGGTATTGGACTTCCTCACAAATCATCCGAAGGTAGAGAAGGTCTTCCATCCTTCACTTGCAGATCATCCGGATCACGAAGTATATCAGAAGTACTTCCCTAACGGCGGCGGCTCCATCTTCACATTCAACGTAAAGGGCGGCAAGAAGGAAGCATTCGACTTCATCGACCACCTCGAATTGTTCTCACTCCTTGCTAACGTTGCTGACGTTAAGAGCCTTGTTATCCACCCGGCAAGCACAACACACTCACAGCTTTCCGAAGAAGAGCTCAACGACGTAGGCATCTATCAGAACACGATCCGTCTCTCTATCGGTACAGAGCACATCGATGACATCATTGCAGATCTCGAAAAAGGTTTTGCAGCAATTTGATCCCTTACAGATCAACTGATATATAATTACTTTTAGCAGTCATACGGGAGGAATTATTATGACTAAGATCTATACATCGGCAGACCAGCTTATCGGTAAGACACCTTTGCTTGAGCTCACACATCTCGAAAAGGCTCTTGGCCTTGAAGCAAAGCTCGTAGCAAAGCTTGAATACTTCAATCCTGCAGGAAGCGTTAAGGACCGTATCGCAAAGGCGATCATCGAAGACGCTGAAGCAACCGGCAGACTTAAGGAAGGCAGTGTCATCATTGAGCCTACGAGCGGCAACACCGGTATCGGTCTTGCATCCGTAGCAGCTGCTAAGGGTTACAGGCTCATCATCACAATGCCTGAGACCATGAGCGTTGAGAGAAGACAGCTCATCAAGGCATACGGTGCTGAACTCGTTCTCACAGAAGGCGCTAAAGGAATGAAGGGCGCGATCGCAAAGGCTGAGGAGCTCCAGGCTGAGATCCCTAACAGCATCATTGCAGGCCAGTTCATCAACCCCGCAAATCCGAAGGCTCACAAAGAGACTACAGGTCCTGAAATCTGGGAAGACACAGACGGCGAAGTTGATATCTTCGTTGCAGGTGTAGGCACAGGCGGAACGGTTACTGGTGTAGGCGAATATCTGAAGTCAAAGAAGGAATCTGTCAAAGTCGTAGCTGTAGAGCCTGCTGACTCTCCCGTTCTGAGTAAGGGCACTGCCGGTGCGCACAAGATCCAGGGTATCGGTGCCGGCTTCGTTCCTGAAGTTCTCAACACAAGCGTTTATGACGAGGTCATCCCCGTAACCAATGACGATGCATTTGCAACAGGCAAGCTTCTCGGCAAGAACGAAGGCGTTCTCGTAGGAATCTCTTCCGGTGCAGCTCTCTGGGCAGCAATCGAGCTCGCTAAGCGTCCCGAGAATAAGGGAAAGACGATAGTCGCACTCCTGCCTGACACAGGTGACCGTTATCTCTCAACTCCGCTTTTCGCAGAATAAAAATATATATGCCATAAAGAACCAAGGGGCTGCCTCGTTTGTGGGGCAGCTTCTTTATTTTAGAACAGCATACCGGGCCGTATGGAAGGCATGAGAACAATCAGAAAGTGTAGATTTTGAAAAAGTGATTGGTTTATTATGAGTTCCTACAATCAAAACTTGTAAAAATCGAAAAAGTGATTGTTTTTTCCGCCATTCTCAATCAAAAAAAGAATATAAACCAACAGATATAGATAAGACCAGCCAGTAAATATCGTGGCTCTTTTCAATTTCGCAGTTGACAAACATTCGTTCTGGTTCTATTATATTGACAGAACGTTTGTTTGTTTTTGAAAGGAGCCGGTACGATGTCAGAGTTAAAGGAAGTCTTTGCTGCATATA
>JHXJ01000034.1 GCA_000621765.1 Ruminococcaceae bacterium AB4001 | reverse complement strand
CCGGTCTCATGTGACTGTCTTCTGTTATGTAACGAGGAAAGTCACGATAGGAACGCTTATGTTTGCATAACAGCCGATTGTAACAGTCACATATCCTTATCTCAGTATGCGTAGCCTTGAGGATTGCAGGCTTTCCGCATTGTGTGTAAACTACGGAATAGTAGTGGCCATCGTACTCTATGTGGTAGTTATCAGGAACCTTGCTGATTGCTTTGTAGTCGCAGACCGTGAAGATTTCATGTGGTAGTGGTTTCATGCACGGTTTGTCGTATCGTTCGAAGGCATCCAGTCTTGAATAAGGTCTGTTCTGGAACTTTCTGGAGTTGAGAACTGCTACTATTTCTTTTATATCCCGATTAATATCTTCAAGTGACGTATAAGTTCTTTCCTTTAGGGGTTCTATCAGATGCGTCTCAAGATACCGAACATGGTTCTCAACAGTAGCTTTACCTCGCGGCTTTCGTGGTGGCGGAGGAAGAACGATCGTATCGTAGAAATCTTCCAAGTCAGAATACACGCTTTGTAAGACCAGTTCATCCTTGGAATGTTTGGTAACAGCAGCTTTCAGATTGTCTGGAACAAAGTATTTGGTAATGCCGCCGTAGAATTGTACTGCATGTATAGTGCCTTCAACGAAACTCGACAGTTTCTCGTTAAGAAATGCTTCTGCATAAATGAGACTGCTTACACCTAACGTTGTAGCGAAGAAATGCACTTTATGGACTTCGCCCGTATCTGGTTCTAACAACAGGAATGGTTGATCTCCGACCCAGTCGATATACATCTTTTCTCCGGGAACTCTTTCAACGGCCATCTTAGCATCGCGTTTGCCATAATGAGATTCTACGAACTTGTTATAGTACTCGTAGAACTGAGACTGTTCGTAGCCGTCGGGATGTTCCATCTTGTACTCGATCCAGCAATAGGCGATGTTGACCTTACTGCCTTTAGCGTGTATCCGATCGTAGTAGTACTGGAAGTCCGGTAGCGGAATATCCTTACGTCTGACTTGTTCCGGTGGATAGATAAGCTCTTCAACAGTGTGAGGATCCATCTGCCGCAGTTCTTCCAACGTTAATCCTGATGCTTCAAATCTGCTCAAGATTCGTTGTGTTGTGCCTGAACCGATGTGATACCGTTTCTGTATAACGGAGAACGAGCATTCATTCTGCCGCATCTGTATCACACCGATTATCGTATTGAAATCTTGCATGTTTTCCATGCCTCCTTTCCGCAGCTTAAAGCTACAGGAAAGAATATATATTGGAATCTGTGCAGTTTGAAGCGGAAACTCGTGCCGTTAGTATCGGAAAGCCATGCCGTTCACTCCGGAAACGTCATGCCACTGTTAGCGGAATTGACGTGCCGTCGGAGCGGAATTTGCAGCAACTACATTAACAAAGCGAGGAATGTCGTTATTGTCGGAGCTTGCGGTACAGGTAAAACTTATATAGCAAACGCGTTAGCCTCTGATGCTTGCAGGAAACTCCATAAAACACTGTATTGCCGGATGTTCGAACTTATAGGTGATCTGAAACACCTGGAGACACAGAGGATAAAGCGGCGTTACATAACCCCTGATGTTCTTGTTATAGACGACTTCGCGAACGTAAAAATGAGCGAAGAAGATGCATTACAAATATTCAAAGTTATGGAATACCGGTATGGCAACAAATCTACGATTATTGCGTCACAGCTCGAACCAAAGGAATGGCACAGAAACTTAGGTGCAAGCCTGTTGGCAGATTCGATCCTGGACAGGATTGTATCTAATTCGTATAAGATTATACTTAGCGGGGACTCGTTGAGGCCAAAGGAAATTAAAGATTAAACATATGTGGGTGCCGGTTAGTATCCGACACCCACTTTTGGCACAATATTTCCCGATTTTAGTGGCACTGACATACCGATTTCGGTGGCGCAATCCAGAGCGACGCGAGTGGCACTCTCGGACCGCCGTATTCACCTTCAACAAAGCTCGACAGTTTCTCGTTAAGAAATGCTTCTGCATAGATGAAACTGCTTACACCGATCGTTGTGGCAAAGAAATGCACTTTATGGACTTCGCCGGTATCCGGTTCTAACAACGATTATTGCCTCACAGTTAGAGCCAACTGAATGGCACAGGAACTTCGGAGCTAGTCAGCTGGCAGATTCCATACTCGACCGCATAGTCTCAACTGCATACAAGATTATCTTGAGCGGAGATTCGCTGCGACCAAAGAAGGTTGAAGACTAAAAAAGAAATGGTGTCGGTTATGTCCGGCACCATTTTTGGCTCACTATTTCCCGATTTCGGTGGCTCAACCTTAGCGATTTCAGTGGCGCAATTCATACCGACGCAACTGGCTCTGTCAGACCGCCGTATTCAACATATTTTTAAAACATCACAAAAAAGATATACTTCAAGCACGATTTAAGACATTAAATATGCCATGAAGTTTTCTTTGTTCTCAAGCGCTGTTGTTGTCGGTCGTCCCAGATCGTCTCTTGCACCGATTGAGCATTTGACTTCAATGAGCGAGAGTTCATGTCTAGATTTAGCCGCCTCAAGTTCAGTGTCGAGAGCAGCAAAAGTATCAACGGATACCGCATAAGGATATCCACACGCTTTGGCTATCGCAACGATATCAATTGAGCCTGCAACAGTAGGCATTCCGCCAACGGTTTCATGGGCGCTGTTGTTGATAACAACATGAATAAAATTCGAAGGTTTGTTTGCTCCAAGCAAAGCCATTGAGCCCATGTGCATGAGTACTGCACCATCACCATCCACACACCATATGCGCATATCAGGTTTATTTATCGCAACCCCTAATGCGATGGATGAAGAATGACCCATCGAGCCTACAGTAAGGAAATCATATTTATGTGACTGTCCATTCGCAACTCTAGTCTCGAATAGTTCTCTCGAAGCCTTACCAGTAGTTGATACAATTGGATCTTCGCCCGAAGCCTTTACAATATGCTGAATAATCTCCTCACGCATCATTGTATTATCATTCTTATATTCAACCTTGCCGTCGAAAGAAAGCGCACCTTTACGAATAACAAATGCGACATCCTTGCCTTGGGCAAGCACCTCCCTGAAGCCATTCATTGCAACCAAAACATCTTCATCAGTCGTATCTTTTCCAATAATGAATGTCGTAATATCCATATCCTCAAGGAGCTTTACAGTAACCTCGCCCTGATAAATATGTTGAGGCTCGTCGTGAATACCGGGTTCACCTCTCCAGCCTACGATGAAAACCATAGGAATCGCATACACTTTATCATTCAAAAGAGAAGCAACAGGATTAATAATATTGCCCTCACCAGAGTTCTGCATATATACAACTGGCACCTTTCCAGTGGCAAGATGATATCCTGCGGCTAATGCAGTACAGTTTCCTTCGTTAGCCGCAATCACATGATGAAGAGGATCTATTCCGTATGTAGCCATCAGGTAATTGCAGAGTGCTTTAAGCTGACTATCAGGTACTCCTGAATAAAAATCAGAGCCAATAATTTCAACTAATTTTTCAACCTTCATTCTTTACTCCTAAACAAATAAATTATTTCAATATTTGATGATACAAATAATCAATAGAATCAACATCAAGAAAAACAGGATGATTTTTAAGTCTTACTGGATTAACACTATTCTTCAGTTCTTCATACTGAGAATCTGATGCTACAGGAATAGAAAGATCCAATTTCTCGAAAATACTCGCTAGTTTTTCAGCGCCAAGCAAAGCATCACTGCACCCCAAAGCCTGACCTAACTCATTTAGTGTATTTACTAAATAGTCTTCACCTCTTGAATCGATACATTTATTGGTATTCTGTAACATCCAAGAATATAAAATCCTGTCACACAGAATAGCAGCATGCCCATGTGCACAACCAAATAAGCTAGTGATTTTATAACACATAGCATGACCTGCTGTTGTTTGAGTAATATTGATAGCTTTCCCAGCCATATGTGCAGCTTTCAACATACCACCATTTCCAGCATCAGTATTATTCAAATATCCGTCAAAATTCTCCAGCACTCCTTGAATCGCCTGTTTGCTATACGCTTTACTTTCTTCAGTACTATTAACAGACCAAAAACTCTCAATAGCATGACAAAGCGCATCGCACATTGTTGCCTTTCTTTGGTATAAAGGCAATGTTTTAAGAGAATTAGGATCCATTAAAACTATATCAGGAATAAAACTTTCGCTAGTAATACTCTGTTTTACTCCATCAAAATAAACAACAGCATATCTTGTTGCTTCCGACCCGGTACCTGCAGTTGTAGGCATTGCCAGAAAAGGTATATCAGAAGGATTAATCTGTGTTTTCAACCAAAAACCGTCAGTTCCATCCCCTGGAAGATTTGAATATAGTTTTATACACTTTGCAACATCTAACGCGGATCCTCCGCCAACAGCAAAAATACTGTCACACTGTTCAGCTCTAAAAAGTTTTACACCTTCAACAACAGAATCATATAAAGGGTTAGGTTGAAAATTAGAAAACTTAACTATCGGCGTAGTAATATTTTCAAGTTTATTATTCAATTCTGATAAAAATTTTATAGAACTATCACAAACAAGCAAAACTTTACGTTTATTAGAAAACCATCTTTCTAATTCTATAAAATTATTATCTGCCGAAATAATACTCTGATTCATATTCACTCCTCAACAGGAATTAATCTAATAATATCCTTAAAAGGCATCAACATGTCATCACATTCTTCAGCTCTATGGTTTTCAAGAATTGTTTCAGCTGCTTTCTGCATAGCAGGAACTTCTGCTCTCATTAATTGATTTGCATAAATAATAATATTTGCGCCGCGTTTCTTCCATTCTTCTTCTTTAATACTATTAAAACTCGTAGGGACAAGAACAATAGGAGTAGTATTATCTCTTTCTCTAAACTTCTCAATAAATTCCTGAATTTCTGAAGGATCTTTTTTTCTGCTGTGAATCATAATCGCATCTGCCCCTGCTTCAACAAAGGCAAAAGCGCGAGCAAGAGCATCTTCCATACCCTGCTCCAAGATTAATGATTCAATACGTGCACAGATCATAAACTCCTTTGTTCTCTGTGCTTTCTTACCAGCTCTAATCTTTTCACTAAAATTTTCTATACTATCCTGAGTCTGTTGAACTTCAGTACCGAACAAACTATTCTTTTTAAGTCCTGTCTTATCTTCGATTATTACCATCGAAACACCAAGACGCTCAAGACTACGAACAGTATAAATAAAGTGTTCTGTTTTTCCTCCAGTATCGCCATCAAAAATAATCGGTTTGGTAGTAACCTCAGTGATATCCTCTATAGTTCTAAACCTGCTTGTCATATCTACAAGTTCGATGTCTGGTTTTCCTTTAGCTGTACTATCACAAAGGCTGGAAACCCACATCGCATCAAACTGGTGCGCGCCGCCATCCTGATGAACAACTGTGTTTTCAACAATCAAACCAGTTAAACCATCATGCGCTTCCATCGCAGTAATTAACCCTTTAGCTTCCAAAACTCTTTTAAGTCTACCGCGGCGGATATCCGGCATAGCTAGATCTGCTCTAGTTCTTGACTGAATATCTGCATATTTCTGGTCAGTACTATAAGGATATTCCACAAGTTTTCCACCATAGGAAGCAAGAATAGATGTAACTTCATCTCGTATCGGTTTTTGGAATCCTTGACACCAATCATCGCCATGAACTACAATAGCCGGTTTATATCTCTCAAGATTTTCCTTATAACTCAGAGTATCCTGAATAACAACTTTAAATACACCTGCTATATTCTCAAACATTACTTTTCTCTCTGAAGCAGGAACCAAAGGTAAACGTTTATAACTAGCTACGGCTTCGTCTGAAAGAACACCTATAATTAGTTTACCAAGCTTTTGCGCTTTCTTTATTATAGCAATGTGGCCACCGTGAATAATATCCGTAGAGAAGCACATATATACAGTTCTAGATTCAATCTCTTTAAGTTTACAACTTACAACTGCAAGATCTTCAGGATTATCAATTTCTGAGCAAAGCAAATTTTCTACATCAAGTGCAGAAATATTGGCAGCACCATTTAACTCATTCAAAGCGTTTTCAGCATAAACTTTTGTATTACCAGATTCGCAAAACTCAACTATTTTATTCAGCCAAATATTCCAATCAGATTTATTCAATTTATATAATGCTTGTGCCTCCATGGCCTCATTGAAAATGTCAACCCCGACCTTCATAACCTTTCCATTAACTATATGTGCTTTAAAATCCTTTTCCGGTAATGGCATGGTAGATGAAACTGTCATACATGACTTTTCAGAATTAACAATTCGATCAAAAACTTCAGTCTCAAACACTAAATCGCCATGCATTAGAATAATATCATCATTAAGATATTCCCTTGCACAATATATCGAATATATATAGTTTGTCTTGTCATAAATGGGATTCTTAACAAATGTGAAATGCAAAGGCAGATCAAGCGACTCACAATAATTTACAAGAACTCCATCATAATATCCTGTTGTAATCACAACTTCTTCAATACCGGATTCCGCTATCAACCTAAGTTGACGAGACAGAATTGTGTCATGCGCTGTAATCTCTGTCATGCATTTAGGATGATCAGACGTAAGAACACCCATGCGAGAACCTAAACCAGAATTTAATATTAATGCTTTCATATTACACACACTTTCTTAATAAAAATAAATATAATTATAATATAATAAACATGAAAATCAAAATTGATTTAAGACAACCTTTAAAAGAAATGCACGTTACATTCTCGTGAAAAGGCTAATAAATAATTCTATTAGCAAAACACTAAAGGAATAATATGAACTTATTAGTATAACGCTACTAAAAACTATTTATACTCCTAGAATAATAAATGATTAGTATTCAATAGTTTTTTTCAAATATGGGATTTTTGAAATAAGAAAAGATATAAGCAAACATCCATTCCAGAGAATAAACCAAACTAAAAACGAAGAAAATGGAGTTGTAAATCTACTTGTTGTATCAAAACATTTAATAAAAAACATATGAAACAAAAATACGCCAAATGAACACTTGGATATTTGCTGAGCAACTATATTAAATCGATTCTTTTCAGGCCATTTGATATTTCTAACACACACAAAAACACAACAAACCCAAAACATAATAAGTGGACTTTCATAACAATACGAAGAATTAATCTTATTAAGTTTTATAACAAAAATGAAATACTGATAGATAATTGCAAGAATTGTCATAATCAATACAAATATAGGCATAACATATTTAAGATTATGTGGCAATTTTATGTCTTTTAACTTATAACCCATTAGGAAATAGAAAAGCCAAGTCCATAATCTTATTCTTTGGTTTACGGGTTCTTGAATATAGAATCCATTAAAGAAGAATATATTAACAAGCGAAATCGAATCTATTAGAAAGCAAATAATGCCAAGTATTAAAACAATAAGATTTAGGTGTTTTTTTACCACTTTAAAAGAGAATAACAACAATGTGTATATTATTGCAAAAGTGGTAATAAACCAAAACGGTACAATGTGTCCTCCATATAAACACCTAATACCATTAATGGCAGCTTGAATAATCGAAGCACCTTCAAAGAATAATGAATATATTGCAGTAATTATTCCCCAAATCACTGTTATTCTAATCATATTGAAGATTTTTCTTTTGTAATACTGAAACGTATACTCTTCATGATCAAGTATTAGCATTCCATTAATCATAAAGAATACAGGCATAGCGAACCTACTGCCATAATATAAAACAGGATTAAAGACGACGCCCAACTCAGCATTACGTTGTGTATGTAAAAACAAAACAGCAGCCATACTAATTATTTTTAATATATCTATAGAAATATCACGTGTTTTAGACAAAAGAACTCACCTCAACAACTCATTTAAATACAACTGAATACTCCATACAAAAACTGTAATACAAAAGAAAGCAAGAGCTATTTCTTCAATTGTTTAAGCCAATTTATATCACTCTTTTGAATAAAAAACATTTCGCCAACATTGATCTTAGTCAAGACACAGAAATATACTATAAAAACAACGCAACAAGAAATATTACCAATTGTTGTAGCCACAGCAGCACCCAATATGCCCCATCGAGGAATCATTATAAGATTAAAAACAACATCAACAACAATAGCTATGCTAAGCATAATGACATTTAAATATTGTTTTCCTTTAATAATATTGTATTGACCAATCATTTTAAAATAAACAATAGATATAGTTCCAATAGCTGTAATTACAATTACAGAATATGCATCTCTGTATTCTGCTCCATACATAAAATCAATAATCCACTTTCCAAATACAATAAGGAATCCACTTATTAAAACAGCAATCCAAAAACCAAGACGAGAAACTTTTGCTACTTCATGTTCATCAGCGCCTTTAGCCAATTTTGATACTAATACACCTTTTAGTGTATCCGGAATTAAAAAGATCTTATCAGATAAGGAAAGGCCTAAAGAATAAACACCTATCATTGCATCTGTAATATAATCGTATTCATGCAACATAATAACATCTATTCTATAATTCAGAGATGTCATTAATAAGGCTAACATAGGGAAAAAGCCGAATTTCAAAATTTCCCCAAGAAGTTTTAATTGTTTACTGTGAATACGGAATTTAAACTTAAGCAAAGCCGTAAAAACAACACCTTTAATAATATCTGAAAAAAACAGAATAGATATTCCCCACATCATATTTCTTTGAGTATAGAACCAAAGACAAGCTACATAAATAACATCCAGTAAACAAATAAGAGTCCAATATCCATTTCGTTTATTAGGATTTTCAATTAAGACAATATAAGCAATTGTTTGAGAATATCCTGCAATCGGAGTCAAAAAAATAATAGTAACAATACTAAAAGAAAAATAACCTAATATAGATATAATACTGGCTATAAAAAAATAAAACAAATATACAAGAATGACTAAACTAATATAATCGTCATAAATTACTTCTTTACTATATTTCTTTCTAAAAAAAGGATACGCTTGATGCATTCCAAATGTAATAATTATGGCACTTACTGCTGTAATACTGGAAATATAGGTATTTACACCTTTCAGTTCAGCACCTAAATATCTTGCCATTAAAACAGACTGAATAAAACCTAGGATAATAGAGAAAGCCTTAGTTATTATTGATATAAAATACTCATTCTTAAAAAATTTCCCAATGCTTCTATTCATTTTTCTTCTTCCTAATTCCACAAGTATATGCAAGTATTATAAACATCCAATAAGTGACATCAGTAACAAACGTTTGACTAAAAAATAAACGAGGAAAACTTTGCGCAAAAAAAATCACCAGAAGCAATTTATTGCTTTCATCTTTTTCTTTAATCATATTTATTACCGCTTTTATAGTAATAATCAGGATCAAACTACCAAAAACAACACCAAAAGTCGTTAAAGCATCTGTAATAAAATTGTGAGTATAAGCATGACCAGTCAAATAATAAAATGTTCCAACACCAATACCCTGAATAGGATATTCAAGCAAGAATTGTAATGCAGCATTACCAGTATTTTCTCTGCCTCTTGAAAGATTTTCCATACCCTTACCTTCAGAAGCAAAATAGTAAATCATTCTCGTTATTGATCGGCTATACAAACCGTTAGGGATTAAAATCCTATCATTTACAAAGTTTAGAATATCTTCCGAAAAATAAAGAAGAATAAAAGCAATAATAATAATAACAGCCCACTTTAAATATTTGCGCCAATTTGAACGTTTTTCAAGTAATTCATAACACGCAAGGAAAGCTATAACTGAAAGTATACTCCCTCGATTAGCATATAGAAGAATAATTACTACAACAACAACCTGTAATAAAATAATCCATTTTAAAGAATATTTATTCCTAATTAAGTGTAAAGCAATGAATCCTGGAACAAGAATCCATTCTCCATAGGCCATACCGTTAGAAATATAACCCATATCCATATAAGAAAGAGTTCCAGTAATAAATGGAAGAGGAGAGCAGAATACAAGAAGTACAATAGCACCCCAACAGAACAACCTTATCAAGTATGCACTATCCTCAGCATAATAGATAGAAAATGCGCCTACTAAACAATAAAGACAAAATCCAATAAACATATCATTGGCTCTGCTGTTCGGAGAAATCAAAATTGAGAATAAAATAAGTAACACCATGCCAACGAGAAAAAGCATCGACATGTGTATTTTAATTTTTTTAGTTTTCAAGATCCATATAATAAGCCCTGCAATAGCAACTGCTGAGACTAATTGCCTACCAAAACTAATATGAAATACAAAGCTAAGTAAAATAGCAATAGATCTTCTAAAAAAAACGAGCATCACACAAAATGTTGGCAAAAAAAACTTTTTGTCATTATTGTGCAAACTCAATTTATTTACTACATTATCCATTATTATCTCGTTTACGAATAATACTTAGCATTTTATAAAATTCTTCATATCTGTTAGAAATAGGAAGATAATGATTATATTCTCCATATAATTTTTCTAATATCTCCTTATATCCAGATGGAACTGGAAATGGTATACCACGAACATCAACCATTTCAAAAGAATTGAAGCAAGAACTCTTGTATATTCGTCCATAAGGATCACCAACAGAAAAGCAATTTATACTATCATCAAATGCATATTTTGTGAACATTTTCGTTTCTTTTCTGCACAAAACCTGCTCACTAATCCACATCGTTCTTAATTTGTTTAATACAGAAAGACACTTATGAAAAAAGTCACGTTCCGGGTTAAACCAAAGATGTCGAAATTTTCTTTTTCTGAACTTACAATTTTTCCTAATCTTTTTTGCAAATTCTATTTGCTTTTCAGAATCTGACGGTAAACCAATCAAAAAATAAACATCTACATGTATAGATGTGAAAGTTTTATCTTTATTATAGACTTTTAAACAGCTTGAAGAATAATTAGGACAAGTTTCAGAATAGATAAATGAATACATTTCATTATTCGATAAAGCAGAAATGAGACGATCTTTGAACGAGTAAGGAACCCAAATATCTATATCATAGTCCCATGGGATTATGTCATTGTCCCGGATTGCACCAAGCAATGTTCCAAAAGCTAGAAAAAAGGGGATATTATTCTCGTTACATATATTTTTCAAAAACAATAAAATCTCAAAAGCATTATTTTGATATTTCTGAAACTCAAAATAACTATTACTTACATAATCCAAACTCTCTTGTAAGAATTCTTTACTATCCATTAAAGCAGTCCTCAAACAACAAGTTAATTATCAAATTTGTGATAACCTTTAGCATAATACACATATTTAATCAATCCAATCTTAGAAAGGACAAAACAAACATTATAGAACAAAGAAGGACGGATACTTTTTATTCGCCTAAACTCTTCTACCGGTTTTTCCCCAAGCATGGCACGATTTCTAGCAATAACTCGTAACTGAAACAATTCAAATTCAGGATCATCAGAAAATTCATCTTTGTATTTCTCCAAAAAATATCTTCTTGCTTCAATTGATTTCATATGACCTGAATACGTAATAGAGTCATCTTGAAGATACTGTCTTACTAAAATAGTTTCATCAAAGAAAAATATAAAGTCTTTACTAGCCCTAATAGTCCAATCATAATCTTGAGTGCGCTTAACAATAGGATCAAATAAATACTTTTCAAAAACAATTGCTTTAGCCAAAATAGTTTGCGTGCTTACATACATATGTGTAACTAAATTATGCCTATCAATTATCCTATTTCCATCAAAAACAGGTGATATTCTTATAGTTGATTCATCCATATGTCGTTCCATTCTGCAAAAACAAACATCTGCAGATTGCAATTCTAAACTCAGCAATTGTTTCTCAAGCTTCTCAGGAAGCCACTCATCATCACTATCTTGAAAAGCAATATATTGACCACGAGCCATTTTGATGCCATGGTTTCTGGCTGTGCAAGCACCAGAATTAGTATCTAATTTAATATATTTTAGTCTATCATCTTCTATACCGCCGACAACATCTTTAGTATTATCCGTAGAACAATCATCAACCACTATTAATTCAATATTTTTATATGTTTGATTTAATACACTATTAATAGATCGAAGAATCGTCTTTTCTCTATTGTAACTTGGAATTATAACAGTTACTAAACCATAATTTTTCATAGTAAAACAAAGTCCTTCAAAATATACTATTCATCTAAAATAACAAGTCTTGTTTCGTTTTCCCTATCTTCTGGTTTAAGCGGAATCATATATTTTTCACCATAAAGAGTTTTTAAATAAGAATCATAACCAACAGGAACATTAAATGATTCTCCTTCAAAACTCATGCTTATTGATTTAGAAAACCATTCCTTGTTAAAACGCTTAGTTTTAAACAAACTAATATTATTACCGAAATAATCAGTAATCTCGCTGCCTTCCCCTTCATATCTCAACTTTTGCTGAAAATATTCTATATTCTTTTTTCTTCTTCTGCCGCCAAAGATAAAAAGGAAAAAATTAGATACAACTTTTGCTATTTTTCCATGATTTCTAGGCACACCACCAATCAGTATCTTTAGAATATGAGAACAAAGAACATTTCTAAACAACGAAATCCTTCTTGGCGGACAAACATATAAAGGGAAAATATCCAATCCTATTCTTGCATATTCATCTACAACTTCATCACCTTTTTTTAAATGACACTTTTTTGTGTTGTCGACTAAAAGATATTTAATCCATCTGTTTAACGGATCATCTTGCCAACATGAAAGTAAATATTTATCAGAAAACTCATTTCTATATTTAAGCAATTCAAGTGCATCTTTATATGGCATCGAAACATCTATATCGTGATCCCAAGGAATGAAGCCATGCTCCCTGACAGCACCAAGACAACTTCCATAAGATAAAAAATATGTTAAATCATGCTTTTTGCAAACACGATCTAACTCCTTAAGCATTTCAAATTGTATTGCTTGAATCTCATTCATTTCAAATTACTTTCCTTCATTAACAATTACACTTTGATCGAATCTAGCAAAAACAAGGCCATCTTCAGCTGCCTTATACATATAACCCAATTTTTCACCATTCAACAAACGCAATAATGCCATTGCGCTATCTGCTCCGGCTTTCATACTTAATGGAGAACCACCACCAAATCTCGGATTAATTTCAATATAATAATTCTTATTAGTATTTTCCTCTTTTATTAATTGTACAGTTGCAGGACCGCATACATTATTATCAATTAATAACTTTTTCACTTCATTGATTATTTCATCATTCTGCGAAATAACTGTCTTAAGAACTTCACCAGAACGAACTGCAAGTCGGATGCGCGGAGTAATAAAAATCGGTTGGCCGGAAAAATCACTAAATGTATCAACGGTATATTCAGTTCCTTTTATATATTGTTGAATTAAATAATCATTAACTACTTTGGTATATAAATCTAATTCATCTCTATTCCTGACAATATAAGCATTTATACTTGAACTTCCATTTTTGGGTTTAATATGAACAGGGAAAGAAATATTATTATCGATTACATTTATCTCTTGGGGTATTTCCAAGTCTGACTTTTTAAACAATTCAGCTGTAATTTCTTTGTTCATACAAGCTTCCACAAAACTTGGCGCTGAAACCAAAACGTGAGTACCGATAAACTGTTCAGTATTCTTTGCCAAAAGGACCAAATCAGTATCTATTGTCGGAATTAATACATCTATACAATTATTTACACAATAATCTTTGAGTACAGGTATATAATTTATATTTTTAATTTCTGGAACAATTAATTTATTATCACAAAAAGAGAGCGCCGGAGCAGATTCAGAAACATCAGCGCCCGTTATTTCAAGATCAATGCTTAGATTGTTCGCAGCATTTCTAAACGCTTGAATTAACTCAACTCTACGCCCAACACAAGTAAATAAGACTTTCACCAAAAACCTCCTCTAAAACACTTAAACAAGCCTTTTTATATGACCTGCAACCGCAGAAAGCATATTAACCATCCAAAACCATTTGTGATATAAAGCAAACGCAATAGGTTTACGAAAAGCGCCTAAACCTTTTAATGTATACTCTTGTCTAAACATAGTATCATTAGCCATCAAGTAAAAGCATTCTTTTCGCTTCTTAACATCTCCTTTAATACCGCGCAACTTTATAGCAGCTATACACATATCCGTTATATAATTAATTGAAAGCAATAATTCCGTTTGGTCAGTTTTATATTTCCAACCTTGAGAATAATAAACAATACGTTCATGAAGTTCTCTAATACTATAATAAAACCCAAAAACATCATAATTCTTACTTGCACTTGCTAAATTCTGAATTCTCCAATAATAGAAAAAATCATCCAAATAAAGAACTTTTGTTGCCTTAGACAGAATTGGAATAATTAATGAGGGACCATCACGTAACATTCTGAAAGGTTTATTGTATTCATAATCCCAATCAAATAAATCTCTGTGAAATAACATCATCCAAATATGATGCAATTTCTTCTCTCTCAAAAAAGACTCATATAGGGTAAGTAATGATTCTCCTTCAAACACTGTGTTATTCTGATAATTGAATGAACAAAGTGGATGCATAGAATTAATATCATCAACAGCCTTAAAAAATAATAAGTCACAATTATACTTCTCAATGGCTTCTTTCCATTTTCCAAAAGCAACAGAACCTATTATTTCATCGTCATTATCCATTACATATATATATTTACCACGAGAGAGTTTAATTCCATTTCTTTTAGCAATATATACACCGGTATTCTCTTGATGATAAACACGTATAATATCAGGATAAGCATCATGCAACTCATCACAAATTTGTCCGCTACCATCAGTAGAAGAGTCATCAACTAAAACAATTTCATAATCCTTAAAATCTTGATTTAAGATAGATTCGATACACTTGTTCAAATACAACTTAGCATTATAAACTGGTATAACAACAGAAAAGAAAGGTTTAATATATTCCATTACTGAACCCCGCCTTTAAACTCTTCCATTGTATCTGACTCGCCATAACCAATTCCGTCTTTCTTTAAAACCGTCTTAATAGTTTTAAGCAGAATCTTTAAATCAGTAATAAAACTAATTATTTTAGTATATTCAACATCGTACTCAAACTTCTTTTCCCAAGTAATTGCATTCCTGCCATTAACCTGTGCATATCCGGTTAATCCTGGACGAACTAAATGTCGTTTGCGCTGCTCAGGAGTATATAAAGGAATATACTTAATTAATAATGGTCTAGGACCAACAAGACTCATATCCCCTTTAAGAATATTTATCAATTCTGGTAATTCATCAAGGGAAGTAGCTCTAAGTTTTTTCCCAAACGGAGTCAATCTAACTTCTTTGGGAAGATAGTTTCCGTTTTCATCCTTTTCTTCCGTCATTGATCTGAATTTGTACAACTTAAAAATGCGTTCTTCTCCAGTTTTCTTGTCAATTCTTCCAACCCTATCTTGTGCAAAAATAATAGGTTTACCTAATTTTACTCGAACTAACAAACCAACAATGAATAAAATCGGGGAAAGTAAAACCAAAGATATTGAAGAAATCAAAATATCAAATAATCGTTTAACTATTTTATCGTACACTTTTATTCACTCCTCAAACTTTATCGCCATTTAATAATGCAAATAATTTAATCTTACCTTTCAAAAAATCATAAATTTTCGGTGTAACTAATATTATACAAATATCCTGATATTGCAAAAAACATTGGCATATGGAATGTATATATGAATTTATTAAGTTGAACTAAATTACTGCTCGCTAAAAAATGACCAATAACAACAAGAATTACTCCTATGCCTTTTGCAGAAGCAAGCCAATTAATAAACCCTTTAGTAGTATTACAATTATTCATACTATTGCTTTTTACTTCATTAAACAAACTATTCTTCTATTATTATGAATGAACCGTAACTATATTAATTATTCTCTTGATGTCTTCTTTTTTCACAAAAGTCAGAAAAAGACATAATTCGTTTTGCAGGAACACCCGCATAAACAGAATCAGACTGAAGATCCTTATTAACTAAACTACCCGCACCAACAATTACATTAGAACCAATATGAACATCATATAAAATGGTAGTATTAGATCCAATAAACACATTATTATCTATATGAATAGATCCTATTTTCTCTTTATATTGGAAATTATCATTAGAATCTGAGTTCTCCATATTGTTTAACATAGAATGAATGACATCATGTGTTACAAAAAGAACATTGCTTCCACAACGAACGTTATCTCCAATATAGATTCGATCTGCATAAAGAGGAACTAATCTATCACGCCATATGGATTTTTCTCCTATATGGCCAAAAACTTTATGCTTCTTTAAATACTTAACTCTTTTTTTTGAATCAAGCATAAGAGAAATGCGAAAACTATGCCATAAACGTTTATTCATAAAATCTCCTTATTAGCTCACTTTTCAAAACACTTAACAATTATACGAATAATACATTCCTGTTGCTCTGTAGTCATCTTGTTATCACTAGGTAAACAAAGACCTCTCTCAAAAATATCAGCGCCAACATCTTCGATATTCTTTTCGGAAATATAAGCATTGCTCTTTGCTCTTCCATTTCCAAAACGAGTAATAAAAGGATTCATTCTATAAATAGGCTGTAAGTGCATAGGTTTCCAAATAGGTCTTCCTTCAGCATTAAAAGTGGATAAAGCCTCCAATATTTCTGTAGGACTGCTCTTGCCGGTTTCGCTGACATATAAAGCATCTTTTTCACCTCTTACCTGCTTACTCATTGCTTCTTTATCAATTAGTAAACATGAAAGCCAGAAATTAGGAGCGCTATTATTCTCATCAAATGGATTCATATGTATCGGAAGATCTTTAAGCCCTTCTTTATATCGCTCATAAACAGCTTTTTTTTGAGCGATGTGTTCATCTAAATAAGGCAACTGACCTCTTACAATACCAGCTACAATATTACTCATTCTATAGTTGTATCCTAGTTCTTCATGCTGATACCAGGAAGCATCTTCTCTGGATTGAGTAGACCACTTACGAGCCTTATTTGCTTCTTCTTCTAAATCAGTCAGAAGCATTCCGCCGGCAGAACCTGTTATGATCTTATTTCCATTGAATGAAATAATACTTAAATCACCTAAATTACCTGTCTGAATCCCCTTATAAGAAGCACCAAAAGATTCAGCTGCATCTTCAATGATAAGAGCATCATGCTTTTTACAGATAGCCTTAATCTCATCCATTTTCGCAGGCGTACCATAAAGGTGAACTAAAACAACAAGTCTGACATCAGGGTACAATTCAAAGGCCTTCTCCAATGCAATAGGATCCATGTTCCAAGTATCGTATTCAGTATCGATGAATACGGCTTCTCCGCCCTCATAAGCAACTGGGTTGACCGTAGCATCAAAAGTCATATCAGAACAGAATACTTTATGGCCTTCTAATACACCGTGTCCAACCTTAGGTTGACCATATAATCTTTCGCCAGCAAGTTTAATTGCCAAATGGATTGAAGCAGTACCCGTTGAAAGAGCTACAGCATACTTTCGTCCAATCTTATCGGCTGCTATCGTCTCAATCTCATTAATATTCGCACCTACTGTGGAAACCCAGTTTGTTTGAATAGCTTCATCTACCCAACGCTGTTCATCCCCGTGCATAGTTGGTGATGAGAGCCAAACTTTAGAATCAAATCGTCTAATTCCGTTAAATCTAGGATCATTAAGAAAGTCATGCATCTTATGTAGCCTCGCTTCTGTTAATAACACTCTCTAACTTACTAATAATGAATTCAACATCTTCATCACTTAACCTCGTATGCAGCGGTAAAGTAATAAGATTATGGTAGTAATCATATGTATTGGGGAAATCATTAATATCCCATCCCAACTCTTTATAAGCTGTCATCATGGGCATCGGTTTAAAATGCACATTGGTAGATACGCCCTGCTCTGCTAACTTGGTTATAAGTTCATTACGCTTTTCAACAGTAATGTCAGGGATCCTGATCAGATACAAATGATTGGAGCTGTCCATGTTATCAGTATGGTGTATGAGATGACTTATTCCCAATCTGTCACATGCTTCATCGTATCTCTTGATTATTTCAATTCTTCTGTCTAAAAGACCGGCATATCTGTCAAGCTGTCTTAATCCGATAGCAGCCATAATGTCAGTCATGTTGCACTTGTACCATGGACCTACAATATCATATTCCCATGCACCGGCTTTTGTCTTGGCAAGTGCATCTTTGCTCTGACCGTGAAGTGATAATAACTGATACATCTTATATATCTCAGCATTATCAATTCCATCTTTAGGTGTCCACGTAGAAGCTCCACCTTCTGCAGTTGTAAAGTTCTTTACAGCATGGAATGAGAAAGACGTAAAATCAGCAATAGCTCCACAGTACTTCTTATTTCCTTTAAAAACTCTGCTTCCACCAAGACTGTGGGCGCAGTCAGCAAGTACTGCAACTCTTCCAATAGATTTTTGAATTCTTGACGAAAGATCTCCAAGCGGCTTACCGTCTGATTCCTTGGGAGAAAATAAATCTTTTTTCTTTTCTGCTATAGCAAATATCTTATCGTAATCACAAACAATTCCAGCAAGATCGACTGCAATTATAGCCTTAGTCTTTTCTGTAATTGATTTCTCAAGAGCATCATAGTCTAATTCCGGCATATGAGTCTCAGGACTACCATCTTTCTGGATATCAATAAACTTAACTGTTGCACCGCAATGTATTACAGCAGATGCAGATGCGGTATATGTATAAGCAGGAACAATTACTTCATCGCCCTCGCCGATTCCCAATATCCTAAGGTTTAATTCTTCTGCTGCAGTTGCAGAATTAAGACAAACAACCCTATTGCTCCATCTTTCAGGATCAGCTTCTGTATCGTATGTATTATTCCCTTTTTCAATATATGCAGCTAATCTTCGTTCAAGAAGTTTTACACGAGGACCGGTTGTAATCCAACCACTCCTCATTGCTTCTACGACTTCATTAATCTCAGAGTCACCAATATCAGGTGGTGAGAATGGAATTACTTTCTTTTCTTTAAGATCCTGCCCTTCATGCACAGAAAGTACTTCATTAAACGAATCGTTATCACCTTTAAATGTAAAGAATGAAGAATAATCTCTGTATTCAATCTGCTTTTCTTTACAGAAATCAATAATTTTGTTTCTTTCTTCTTTATCAATTCTCGACTCTGCTAGAAAAACAGCTTTTATCTTATGTTTTGTGATTACTCTCTCAAATTCACTTCTGGCATATACAGGGATACCATCTATGAGCTTACCTGCATCATTATCATCTATTCCTGTAACCGCTACAGGCCTGTAACGGACACCTATATTAAGAAGTTTAATTGTTTGGCTGCCATTTTCACGAGTTCCGATAACTAATGCATTAATAGCATTAGATTTAGTTATCTGTCTCTTCTCAAGAACTGCTAACCTATAAGCAAACCTAATAAATGCGACAGAAACCAATTGCATT
Source organism: Ruminococcaceae bacterium AB4001 (assembly GCA_000621765.1). GTDB lineage: Bacteria > Bacillota > Clostridia > Saccharofermentanales > Saccharofermentanaceae > Saccharofermentans. The sequence goes on along the minus strand of JHXJ01000034.1, from coordinate 11,379 downwards.
GCTGCGCCCATAACATAGTATGTAATAGGCATTCTCTGATAAAAAAGTACAGTAATTACCACATTGATAATTGATGTCGTTACATTTGCAAAGAGTATTCTGTTTACATCACCTATTCCGGCATATCTCCACATACCGCCATATAACCTAAATATAAAAAAAACAACTATGCAAATAACGGTATAAATTGGAGCAAAATATATAACAGTATTCAGATATCTCTCAATAAGAGGATCTAATCTGCTATTGATAGAAAATCTAAGCAACAATGCAAGAAAATACGAAGCGTTGACTGCTATTATATCAAGCAGAAAAATAACAAAATCATATTTAAAGAAACGCTTTATCTTATCCATATCTTATATCAACTATTACTGGGTTTATATGTCGGAACTATATCCATAACATACTGCCGGATATTCTTATCGTCCTCTTTACTGTCATCATCGAGTTTAGAGAGTTTCTTTCTAAACTCATTGTCATCCATCTCAATAGGCTGACCTATAAAGATTAGTTTATTGGCAGTAGTCTTCATACCCTCTTCTGCCATGAGTTTTTCTTCATAGAGCTTTTCGCCAGGCCTTAAACCGGTATATTCAATCTTAATATCTACATCTGGTCTTAAACCGGAAAGTTTGATAAGGTTTCTAGCCATATCATCTATTTTGACCGGATCACCCATATCAAGAACAAAAATTTCTCCACCCTTTGCATAGTATGATGCTTGAAGAACCAATGATACAGCTTCAGGGATGGTCATGAAGAAACGGTTAATATCCTTGTGAGTGACAGTAACAGGTCCACCTTCTGCTATTTGTTTCTTAAAAAGCGGAATAACAGAACCATTGGAGCCAAGTACATTACCGAATCTTACTGCTACATAAGAAGTGTTCGGAGTCTGTCGGTCCATCATCTGGATTATCATTTCGCAGATTCTCTTGGTAGCACCCATGATATTAGTAGGATTAACCGCTTTATCAGTTGATATCAGGACGAACTTCTTTACTCCTGCTTCAGCAGCTGCCTTGGCAGTCTTAAAAGTACCCATAACATTATTCTTTATCGCTTCATTAGGGCTGACTTCCATAAGCGGAACATGTTTATGGGCAGCAGCATGGAATACGATATCCGGCTTATACTCATTCATTACTGAAGTGATCCTATGAGTATTACGGACTGAACCGATAAGTGTAAGAAGATTTAATTCATCACTCTTATACTTCCTTAACAATTCCTGCTGTATCTCATAGGCATTATTCTCATAAATATCAAAGATAATAAGCTGCTTAGGATGATGTGCAGCGATCTGACGACATAATTCAGAGCCAATAGATCCGCCGCCTCCAGTTACAAGTATCGTCTTTCCGGTGATCATGTTGAAAACTTCTTCGTTGTCAACTGTTATCGGATCTCTTCCGAGCAAGTCAGTAAGTTCAACATCGCGTACTCTGGATATGCTTACATCGCCATTAGCAAGCTGATATACACCGGGAACGGTTCTCAATTTACAACCGGTTTCCTTAGCAATATTCAGAAGATCCTTACGTTCAGAAGCCGAAGCTGTCGGAATCGCATAAATAATCGTACCGACATTATATTCAGCTGCAGCTTGAATAAGCTCATCTCTGCCACCGACAATAGGCACGCCATAAAGTGATCTTCCGTGTTTATTGGGATCATCATCAATAATACATACCGGATTGAGGTTTGTATGTGAGGAATGCTGTAATTCTTTGATAAGGACAGAACCTGCACTACCTCCACCAATAATCATGGTGTTTTCATTATAAGATGAACTTGTCTGTGAATTATGACCTATTCCATTGCTGAATCTTCTCAAAAGACGATAAGAGAAACGAATCCCTATATGACAGATAACGGATCCTACTATTCCAATGATATAAAAAGATATTGGCATCCTCAGAGTTAATATCAAAGAAGATGCGACCATAATAGGAGCAATTAGACAATATGATTTTAAAACTGTTAAAGCCTCATCTAAGCTGACAAAACTCCATATACTGTGATAAAGACGTGCCACATAAAAAATTACTATATTAAAGGCACACCATATGGGAACCAAAAACAGATAAGCTTTAAAGTAATACTGCGGGATACGGCTAAATTCAAAGTCGAATCTGAGTAGAAGTGCTAAAAGAAATGAAAAATAAGTGGCAACGATATCTGCCAACATAATAATCAGAGCGTTTCTGATCCATCTTTTATTGGAAAAATCATGTCTTAAACTTTTTCTATTATCTAAATTGCTCATTATTATTAAATTTCCATGTTTTATAATTCAACTAATTTAAATTACTTCTCGACAATTTACCGAGAAAACAAATTACAATTATTATCTGTCTGTTGCGCAAATAACCTTTCTTTATAGCGACTTATGATATGTCCAGGCCCATTTATAACGTGCAAACAAAGACACAGATTGATACGAGACCATACTTATCTGATATAGAATATCAAACATAAATTATAAAAGATTTGAACAAATTAACAAAGATTATTTTGTCTTATTGCCCAAAAATGTATATGTTTCGATAAATTGAAAATAATATATATGTATTAATATATATTGAGTGGACAAATTAGCACTTGTTTTGTATTATCTTCCATGTGTAAAAATCGTTTTATATATTTGTCAGCTTTGAATAATAAATGAATAAGGAGATCTGTCAATGAACGACAATAATGGCGAGACAGTCATTGATCTGTTAGAACTGCTCGGTCTGTTTATCAGGAAGATCTGGATTGTAGCCACTCTTACTGTATTAGGCGGCATTATGGCTTTTGTATATACGTTTTTCTTCGTTACGCCGCAATTTAAGTCTAGTGCATTACTTTATGTTAATAACTCAGACATTTCCTTAGGCAGTACCAGTTTCTCAATTTCTAATGCAGATCTTAACGCAGCAAAATCACTTGTAGCTACTTATTCAGTTATCTTAGAGTCTAGATCTGTAATTAATGAGGTCATCAGCCGATCAGGAGTTAATTATTCATATGAGAAGATGAAGTCCATGGTTGAAGCCAATGCCGTAAACAATACTGAAGTTTTCAGCATTACTGTTACTTCGCCTGACCCGAAGGAAGCAGAAACTCTTGCAAACCTTTATGCTGAGGTCCTTCCTGCCAAGATTACCGAGATCGTTAACGGAAGCGATTCCAAAATCGTTGACTACGCCGTTGTCGCATCAAAGAGATCTTCTCCTAGTTATACAAAGAACACAGCCGTCGGAGCACTTTTAGGATTTGTTATCGCAGCAGCCTTCATCGTTATCGGTTATCTCCGTGATGATATTATCCATTCTGAAGAATATATCACTAAGACATATCCTAATATCCCGCTCCTTACTGTCGTCCCTGACCTTATCGCTTCCAGGACTAACGGTTACGGATATTACAGTGCTTATGCAAAGAAAGGCAATACAAACAACAACAGTAACATGAGACCAGGCTCGACTGTTGCGAATGCAGATTCTGGCGCTGAAACATCAAGCCCCTTTGTAATCCAGACCAAGAACGAGACGGAGGGTGAGAAAAATGGCTGATAAAAAGACAAAGAAAGCTATAAAGGCTGAAGAGAATCTTAAAAACGAGCGCCGTTTTATGATCGGTCCCCGTCTTAGTTTTGCAGGAGCCGAAGCATACAAACTTTTAAGAACGAATATTATGTTCTCATTCTCAGAAGATTCATCTTCCGATGGTAAAGTAATTGGCGTTACATCTTCTGTTCCTGGCGAAGGCAAGAGTATGACACTCTTAAATCTCGCCTACACATTCGCCGAATCACATAAGAAAGTACTTCTTATCGAAGGTGATATGCGTCTTCCCACATTGGCAGGACGTCTTAAGCTCAAAAATGCTCCCGGTCTTTCCAATCTTTTGGTTGGTCTTAACTCAATAAACGATGCTATCCAGCGCTTTACTACCGGCAAGGAAGGTGCACCGGCAGTTAATGTTGATGTTATCGTAGCAGGAACCATCCCGCCGAACCCTTCAGAGCTTCTTGGTTCTTCAAGACTTGAGTCGCTTCTTGCGATATTAAGAAAGAATTATGACTATATCTTCCTTGATCAACCTCCGGTAACTGCTGTTACTGATGCTCTTATCACTTCAAGCAAGACCGATGGTACGATCATCGTCGTCCGTAACAACCATACAAACAGAGGCGCCCTTGCCGAGACAATGAGACAGTTAAAGCTCGTTGATGCCCGTATATTAGGTTTTGTTTATAACGGTGCTGGTGATGACAATAGGAAGTATTATAAAAAAGGATATTATAAGAAAAAAGACTACTATTATAAGAAGACTTAAATCTTATGATTGACTTTCACTCCCATTTTCTTCCCGGTATAGATGACGGATCCGATTCGATATCCACATCTTTAGCGATGCTTGATGCCTGGAAATTCCAGGGAATTGAGATGGTTTGTGCCACTCCCCATTTTTATGCCACGCATAATACTCCGGAGAGATTCCTTTATAAGCGAAATACTGCGTTTGAACTTCTTAAAGAAGAAGCCGGGGAGCGCCTGTCCTCTTTTCCTGCAATTAGATTAGGTGCAGAAGTCAGGTTTTTCGACGGTATCAGCCGTTTTGATGGACTTAACGAACTCTGCCTTGAAGGAACAGATCTCCTGCTGTTGGAGATGCCTTTCAGACCCTGGACATCCCGAATGATAGATGAAGTAGGAATTATTGCTTCTTCTACAGGTATTATGCCTGTAGCTGCTCATATTGAGCGGTATATGGATCAACCAAGGCACCTCTTTAAGGAATTTCTCAAGCTCAACATTTTAATTCAAAGTAATGCCGAATTCTTTTTAGAGCCTGGTTTTACACGTAAAGGCATAAAGATGCTCAAAAAAGGAACAATTACTTTCTTAGGCTCTGATGCTCATAACAACGGACACCGCCCTGTTAATATTGGACCTGCACTTGATGTTATTTCACGTTCTTTGGGCGACGGGTTTATTACCGAACTTACAGAACGTCAATATGATATACTTGACCAATTCACAACGGATGATTTCTTCTAAAAGAAAGAAGGCATATTATAATGAAGAAAAAAACTATATATATAATACTAGGAAGCATATTTGCACTTGGAATGATCGCCTGCCTGATTAAACTCGGTATGATCTTGTACCAGCCCAAGCCAGTCAATACTGAAACTAAATCAACGACTGAGACTACCGAAGAAACAGCTTATACTGCTCCCGATGAAAGCCAGGCTGTTATCCCTACTTACACATCGGTTACTACAGATGAGACTTCTCCAGTCTATGTCTGCCCTGTAGACTTTGCCACACTTCAATCCTATAACGAAGATATATATGCCTGGATAACAATCAAAGACACTAATATCGATTATCCTGTCGTCCAGGCTCCGAATAATGACCAGTTCTATCTGACTCATAACAGCGATGAAGAGTATTCATCTGCAGGCTCTATCTTCTCAGAGCATGTATATAATTCAAAGGATTTTGAAGATCCGGTCACCATTCTTTACGGCCATCACATGAAATCAGGCGCGATGTTCGGCAATATGCAGAATGATTTTACGACTGACTCGTTCTGGGATTCCAAACCAGTTATTGAGATTTATCTGCCTGACAGACTTCTTAGATATCAGGTATTTGCTGCTGTTCCATACAGCAACAGACATATCCTTCATTATAATGATTTCAGTGATGAAGACGTGTACAATTCGTTTTTTTCAGACATTTTATCCACTCATAGTATGGAAGCTCGTTTCCACGAAGAGTACGCTCCTGAATATGGCGATAAAGTGCTAATTTTGTCAACCTGCCTAATCGGAAACAACTCAAACCGCTATCTTGTCATGGGCAAACTCGTTTATGACTCTTCAAAAGAGTGATTTTTTGTGCAATTTGTTGCTAAAATTTTCAATTTTTTGGTTACAAAGCAATTACACACCTAAAAAAATTTGTATTTTTTTAGATGTTATTATAGAATCAACTTATTCTTGGAGAAAGGAGGAGATTTGTAAGTGAAGAAGCTTTTAAGTACAGTTGCTGCTCTTGCTATAGTTTTTACTATGGGAGTGACAGCATTTGCTGATGGTCTTCCGAGCCCTACATCCGGTTCAAACATCACAGGTACAACTGATGCTACTGGCGTTGAAGTAGTTGTTGAGAATACAAAACTTACTTCAGACCAGGAAAAGACACTCGAGGCTGCTGCTAAGTCTGCAGTTGGCACTCAGGAAATTGGTTCAGTTGAAGTTGCTAACGTTTGGATCAAGGATTCAACAACAGGTGACGACGTTTCTGACAGCTACAAGGGATATCCTATTACTGTTACTTTCACTTTCGATAATGACGATAATGTTATCGGTGTTCTTTATTGGAATGAAGCTAACAAGGCTTGGGATACTGCTAAGTACGAGATCAAGGACGGTAAGGCAGTTGTTACCTTCGAGCACCTTTGTAACGTTGCTTTCCTTATCAAGCCTGTAAAGGGTAATGGTGGTAATGGCGGCAACAGCGGCAAGACTTCCGCACAGACTGGTTATGATGGCATTGTTTACATCGTTTCCGCTATAGCACTTGCAGCTGGAGCAGTATTCTTCTTCAGCACAGCAAGCAAGCAGAAGACTGTAAAAGAAGTGATGTAATTTTTTGGCCAAAAAGTTATTTCAGTCTTTTTGAGGGTGTCCTGAATAAGGGCACCCTCTTTCTTTTGCTCTCCCCTTTAATCTTTTTTTCAGTCTGATGAATTTCTTCCGTTTTTCATATAAAATGGATAATTATTCCTTAACGGAGGATCAGAAAATGCAATCAGGAAAGATATTTGCCGGCATATTGTCAGCCGGTATCATGCTTTCACTTATATCACCTGCTGTTATGGCCGCTCCTGTCGGCTGGAATGGTGACAATTCTAATGGCTGGAGCTATTACACTTCAGATTCCGATTATGTAAAAGACAGCTGGAAAGAAATTGACGGTGCCTGGTACTACTTTGATGATTCAGGTATCGCTTATCAGGACTGCTGGCAGATAATTAACGGCAAGTTATATCATTTTGATAAAACATGTGCCATGGAATCAAATAAATGGATAGATTGCGGCAAATCAAACATAGTCTCCATGGCTGAAGAATATTGCGAGGATAGCGCAGAAAGCTTTGGCTACTGGTCACAGTTCCTTGATGAGGATATTCATGACTGGCGTTATGTCGGATCTGACGGCGCTGCATTTACCGGCTGGCGTGTCGTAAACGGTAAGTGGTATCTCTTTAATAACAGCGTATCCCTGAATTCTATGGGGTTGATGTCTTACGGTGTCGAATCAGACGAGAATGGTGATTTCTACATTTTCGACAGAAATGGCCAATATCAAAGAAATTACTGGCTCCTTACAGAACAGAGATGGGCATATTTCGGTTCTAACGGCATCGCCTATAATGATAAATGGCTCAAAGACAACGACAAATGGTATTACTTTAACGAAAATTTCTTTATGATCTCCGACTGCACGGATTATCTTATTTCCGGGAAACTCTACGACTTTGACAAAAATGGAGTATGTCTGAATCCCTATAGTGGAAGAAATCTGAGTGGCTGGGTAAAAATAGAAGATCGATGGTTCTATTACAGCTATAAAGGTGAACTTTATAAAGAATGGAACAATATCGGCGGCAAATGGTATTACTTCTCCCCTTCTGACGGTCATATGGTAACCGGACCTCAGATCATCAACAGTAAATACTACCAGTTTGATGACAATGGAGCCATGCATACCGGCTGGTTCAGGGTTCCGACCATGAATAACTATTACGGTAAGACTTATTGGTTCTATTGCGATAAAAATGGCGAAGTTTTGGCTGAACAGTGGCTAGAACTAGATGGAACGTGGTATTATTTTGATACTAAGGATCACGGTTGCTGCATGATAAGCGATGTCACCGACTTCAATATCAACGGCAAATTATATGATTTTGATTCAAGCGGGGCCTGCTTGAATCCCTATAGCGGAAGATAACGGTATTCATAATATAAACTCTTTCGTAGAGAATGGGCTGATTGCTAAAATGTGAGATTGTGCAGGACTCACAAGGCGTAGGCCCATTCTCTATGTCTGCAAACAGTCAGATTATTTAGGTTTTGACGCTTAAATTCTTTCATTTCGGTGCTATCATAAACTTATATTTTCTCTTAGGAGGTTCATGCTATGGGTTTAAGAAAAGTCTTGGCTGTTGCTATGACAGCCGGAATGATGCTTTCTTTCGTTCCCTCTACAGCATTTGCTGCTTCAACCGGCTGGCAAGGCAATGATTCTGACGGCTGGCGCTACTACACTTCTGATTCCGATTATGTAAAGGGCGACTGGAAACAGATCGGCGGCAAATGGTATTACTTCAACGATTCAGGTTATATGGCTACAGGCTGGCTTCAGGATGGCGGCAAATGGTACTACCTGAGGACCAACGGATCCATGATCGCCAATTCATGGGAAGTCATAGGCGGCAAGCTCTATTTCTTCAATCAGAGCGGCGTGATGGAAACCAATAAATGGATCGTCTGCGGCACATTTGATGTAATCGGACAGGAGAAAGAATTTTATGACTACAGCTCCAGCTATAATAAAGCTGAAATAGATAAATATATAGGCCAGAAACTCTGGAGATATGTAGGCAGCGACGGCGCAGCTTATGTCGGCTGGCAAAAGGTAGGCGGCCAGTGGTATCACTTCAACAATTACAATCTGTCCGGTAACTTAACTGAACAGGCTGATGTCAGTATTAATCACTGGGCCTCATATGCCATTATGACTTATCGCGATTACTATGACCAGGATGAAGAAGCAATGTACTATTTTGATGAGAATGGTATATATCTTAAGAATTGCTGGCATAAGGATTGCTGGAACGATTGGTACTATTTCGAGCCAAATGGTCATGCAGCATCAGGCTGGAAGCAGATTGGCGGCAAGTGGTACTTATTTGCCGGTAATCATGATGATGGAAACGCATATGCCATGAACCAGGGCTTTTACGAAGATTATTCTAATTGCACCTCTGACAAAGACGGCTATTGCGATAATTATTTCATCTACTATTTGAAAGAAAGCGGAGAAATGGCAACCGGTTGGATCAAGTGCGGAGACAATTGGTATTATGCCGAATCTAACGGAAAGCTTTATCTTTCCAGATGGTTCTACTCCGGCGGCAAATGGTACTACTTCGGCAGACTCGGAAAAATGGCACAGAATGCCACAAACTACGAGATCGACGGCAAAGGTTATGACTTTGACTCCACCGGTGCTTGCCTTAATCATGACAGCGGCAGAAGGATCACGGGATGGTACAAGAGGATCTACGATGATGCTTCAAGATACTATTATGATCATGAAAACGGCAAATACGACTGGTCTTATTTCGATGAAGCCGGCAACAAGGTCGTAGATAAAACTCTTTATCAGATCGACGGATACTTCTATGATTTTGATAAACATGGTGTCTGCAAGAATGCCTATGAACCTTATGATATTTTAGTGCCCGTAGGGTAACAAGAAATAATCAAGAAACAAAATCATCAGAGGCTGGCATTTCATAGTGTCAGCCTCTTCCCTTTTATATGGACGAGACCCCATTTCTTTTGATAAAAAGAGATGTTTCCGATAGAATCTTATATAGTTTCTTTTTAGGGAGGTGCGTTCCATGAGTATCAAGAAGTTTATTGCTGCATTCTTAACTGCCGGAATGATGATGACCTTCTTCCCTGCTACGGCCATGGCCGCAAGCAATGGATGGAACGGCAACGACAGCAGCGGCTGGCGTTATTACACAACTTCAGATACTTATGTAAAGAGTGAATGGAAAGAGATCGGCGGTAAATGGTATTACTTTGATTCCAATGGTTACATGGAATCGAACTGTTACCGTAACGGCTATTGGCTGACCAAGACCGGCGCATGGGACGGAAGATCACGCAAAGCTTCCTGGCAAAAGAATTCAACCGGCTGGTGGTATGAAGATGACGGATGGTATCCGGAGAGCCGTTGGCTTTGGATAGATGGAGAATGCTATTACTTTGATTCCAACGGCTATATGGAGTACAGCTGCTACCGTGACGGCTGCTGGCTCAGAGAGAACGGCACATGGGATAAAAGGTATTCTCACGGTACATGGAAGAAGAATTCAACCGGCTGGTGGTACGAGGATAACGGCTGGTATCCTAAGAACCAGTGGCTCTGGATAGACGGCTCCAAGTATTACTTCGACAAAGACGGTTATTGGAATTCTTCGTCGATAAAACCCACTTCAGCTATAATAGATAAGATACAGAAAGCTATCTTGAACAGAGAAGACCACTTGCGTATTTCAGAGGGCAAGTACGACGACATCAGCTGGGACGATATACATGCTTTATCTTACGGCAGTTTCTGGCTCGATACCTGGTCAAGCACAGCTTTTTATCTTAGAGACGGTGTCTACTGCAAGGACTATTATTTCGAATACTATGACCTTACTGACAGTCAGATCTCTAAGATGAAGGGACAGATCGACCAGAAGGTAAATGAGATCGTTGCCTGCATTCCTTCAGGAGCGTCAGATTATGAGAAAGCCAAGATCGTACATGACCAGCTGATCTCAAGGATCGTTTTCGTCAAAGGAACTACAGTTGAACATCAGCATGACCTCTATGGTGCTCTTGTAAACGGCAAAGCTGTCTGCACCGGCTATTCCAGTGCTTATAAGTATATACTTAATGATGTTCTGGGTATTCCCTGCGCCATAGTCAATAACGCAACGCATTCATTTAACAAGATAGGAAACAGCTACGTTGACGTCGGTTGGGATGATCTTGATGCAACCAATTCAAGCGGTAAGCCATTGATCTCCTACTATTATTTCGGAATGACCTACAATCAGATAACAAGTACTGATGCAGATCATAAGATAAATTACTATTCATACAACGACAATTGCGATAACCACATCCTTTCCTACTACTACGAAGCTGAGGGTTATATGCTGTCAAAATATGACTATAATTCTGTCGTTGCGATCTACAAAAAACAATATGACAAAGGAATTGCCTATCCGGCTATCATTTTTACCAACAAGACGGCATATAACCAGTGCAAGGAAGCCATGGGTTCCCAGGTGTTCTGGAGCATATTCTCAGACGTAGGCTGTACAGGTTCCAAGCCCCTGCTCTACCCCAGTGACAATCGTCTTATGTATGCTTTCACAGATTGATTGGCTATTTACCAGCTTGTGACTGATATTTATAAATCTCCGAAATGAATAGAATCATATCGGCTCTTTAACGGCACTAGCCTTATGCCTCTACCTGATATAATTCAGGCTGCTTTTATCTTGATTATCTGTTCT
>JHXJ01000033.1 GCA_000621765.1 Ruminococcaceae bacterium AB4001 | reverse complement strand
AGACTGTTATATTGGCTCTTTCCAAATGTTGTTAGATGAAAGGTATTGATATGAAGAAAAAATACTACTTGACGAAGGTCATTTCATAACAGTCGTTTTAAAGCTCAGTCTTGCATCCTCCTTCATGTGTCTGTTCATTGGACACCGAACTGAAGATAAGAAGACTCTCTGGCCGGTGCTTCTCGGTATCTGCTATGCTTTCTCGCTTTATTCACAGGCATTCATCTTCCAGATGATGTGGCTCGACGGATATATGCTCCTGCCGCTCATCCTTTACTTTACGGATAAGTTCATCACCAGGCAGAAGTATGCTGGACTCATCATATCGCTCCTGGTGCTTTTCGTATCCAATTACTACATCGCTTACATGGTCGGTATCGCATGCTTCCTCTATCTCTGCATAAGGATGGTTGCTTTAAAGACCGATCTTAAAAAAGCGTTCTGCATAGGAATGAGATACGCTCTGGCAGCAGGTTTTACGGCGCTCATCACGGCCGTTCTCCTTGTACCTGTCGGACTCGACACTATAAGGAATGCCGATCAGACGGTATCTACCCGAGGTGAAGGAATACTCACATATTCGCCGCTCACGCTTGTGCACATGATGATCTTGGGCGACGCCGGAGAGTTCTCCGATGTACTGTCAGGAAACTATCCATTCCTGTTCATCTGCCTCCCCGTGACGATGATCACGCTCATTTATTTCATAAGCCCGGTCTTCAAGGGAAGAGAGAGAAAGATCCACGCTTTCTGCATGCTCGGCGTGCTCTTGTCGACGGCTGTTTATCCGATCGACAAGGCATGGCAGGTCTTCGACGATCCTAACTGGTTCTGGCACAGACATGCATTTGTTTTTCTTCCTTTGTTCCTGATCATTACGTTAAGAGTCCTTCTTAAGATGAAGGAGCTTGTACGTAAGGATATCGTCAAGGCAATGCTCATCATGTTCGCTCTGGTACTGATCGACTGTTCATTCGGCGGTTTGAAGGGACAGCCCGAAGCAACGCTTTATAATCTGATCCTCATCGTCGTATATGCAGGCATCATCGCCGGATTCGGTATAAAGAACTGGCCTGACCAGCTCCGTGACATGCCCAGTATCCTTTCTCCCATAATGGTTGGAATCATCATTTTCGAATTGATATACGTCGGACCGATGTTCACTTCGGATATCGAGACGATGACGCTTTTCGGAGGTCCCGCTGAGGAATACAGCGATTCGATCAGGGCAGAGGCTGAGTTCGGTACATATGCGATGAAGCGTTCCGAGATGACAGGCGCTTTCAGGGCGGAGACGGAAAAGGTTTCCGAGTACACCGACAAGTATTATGTTGAAGAGGGCGAGGCCTTCTACGGTAATTACAATGGTCTTTCGTTCTTCAATTCAAATTCGAACAAGAAGATGCAGCGTTTCATGAAGCAGCTCGGAATGCCCGCAAATTACAATTATTTCGCGATCAGCCATTCCTTTGCCTGCCCTGCGGAAGATGCCTTCTTCTCGATTGGAACCTTGTCATCGAGAAGAGAGATGTCTTTCTACCGTCAGGAAGGAACAGACACTTTCGGTGCCGGACTTAATTTCTATGCCAATGACAACGTTCTGCCGCTTGGATTTGCAGCAGATAAGGGTTCCATGAACTTTGATTTTTACAGACTCGAAAAGGATGCAACGGATAAGAATTATTTCTCACTGCAGAACGAATGGTACCGTTCACTGTTCCCGGATGCATACACCGAAGATTTCTTTAACGAGATCGGTGAGGACATTACGGGCGAGCCTGTTATCACTAACGGAGTGTTCTTCAATTCGAGCGAATACATGACAAACGAGGAATCCATCAATAAGAGCCTTACTGAAGAAAATGATACTGAAGGCGTTACTGAAGATCCTCTCGGTCTCGAAAAAACAGTCTACTACCAGCTTCAGGAAAACATCACGACTCTTTACAGGGTCAATAAGAAGATACCGATCTGTGTCGAGTACGAATTTGAAGCTCCCACGACAGACGAGATCTACTGCTCGCTCGTTACCGGAAGGATCGCTGACGGCACTGAGATATTCGTCAACGGTATCAGGATCTACGATTTCTCTTCGAATGCATATTATTCACAGATCTACAGGATCGGAAGCTTTACTGAAGGGGAGAAGGTCAAGGTTACTTTCTTATCTGATGAGGACAGCTGGTCTTATCTCAATATCAGATTCGCAAGCTTCGACAACGAAAGTTTCGTTAACCAGTTTGCCGGAATCGACAGGACAAAGGTCAGCGTTCCTGAGGTTTCAGACGGTTACGTAAAGTTAGAGACCAATGGTCTTGAAGCTGATGAGATCGTTCTCTCGACGATCCCTGCTGAAGACGGCTGGCAGCTTTATCTTGACGGAGTTCCCTGTGATTATTCCGTATATCAGGATGCGTTTATAGCAATCGATGCAGGTGAGGGGAGCCATACGGCAGAACTCGTATTTACGGCTCCGGGTCTTAAGGCAGGCGCGGCTGTATCCTGTGCGGGTGTTGTAATGCTGGCTGCTTTCCTGTTTATCGACAAGGCGATCGCAAAAAAGCATGAAAAACAAAAGAGTGAAAAACAGAAGTAATTCGGTTATCTTATATGAATCAGTGTTTTGGAGGTTTTGAATTATGGATTTTATGAAAGCGTATGAACTTTGGTCAACAGATCCTTATTTCGATGAGGGTACAAGAAATGAACTCCTTGCCATCAAGGATGACACAAAGGAGATCGAAGACAGATTCTACAGAGATCTCGAGTTCGGTACTGCAGGCTTAAGAGGCGTTTTGGGTGCCGGAACAAACAGGATGAATGTCTATACGGTTGCAAAAGCTTCCGAAGGACTTGCAAAGTACATCCTTTCAGAAGGCGAAGAAGCTGTTGCAAGAGGCGTAGTTATCTCATACGACTCCAGACATTTCTCGCCTGAGTTCGCCCAGATCACAGCCCAGGTCCTTGCAGCTAACGGCATTCCTTCAAGACTTTCAGACGAGTTAAGACCGGTTCCGGTCCTCTCATTCTCCGTAAGATATTTCAAGGCATTTGCAGGTGTCATGATCACAGCTTCACACAACCCGTCCAAGTACAACGGATACAAGGTTTACGGTGAGGATGGCGGACAGGTACCGCCCGAAGCAGCAGATGCAGTCCTTTCAAATATCGAAGCTATCGAAGATATCAGAGCCATCAAGATGATGGACTTCGAGGAAGCTAAGGCCAAGGGTCTTGTTACTTCCTTCGGACCTGAGATCGATGAGGCATTCACAAGTATGCTTAAAAAGCTCGTTGTTGACCAGGAAGCTATCAATAAGCAGGCTGACATGAGCATCGTTTATACTCCTCTGCACGGTTCAGGCAACAAGCCCGTCAGAAGGATCCTCGAGGCAGTCGGATTTAAGAACATCCATATCGTAAAAGAGCAGGAGCTTCCTGACGGAGCATTCCCTACGGTAAGCCTTCCTAACCCTGAGAACCCTGAGGCGCTCTCAATGGCAATCGAGCTTGCAAAGAAGACAGATGCTTCTCTCGTATTCGGCACAGACCCTGACTCCGATCGTATCGGTGCTGCAGCTAAGGTCATCGAGAACGGTGAAGTTAAGTATAAGTGCTTCTCCGGAAACCAGATGGGCCTCATGCTCTTAGATTACATCCTCGACGCAAAGAAGAAACTCGGAACACTTCCCGACAAGTCTTTCGCAGTTACAACTATCGTATCTTCCAAGCTCGTTAAGAGCATCTGCGATTACTACGGTGTAGAGCTTCAGGAGACACTTACAGGATTCAAGTTCATCGGCGAGAGGATCAAGCTTGATGACGAGTTTGGCGACAAGCACTTCCAGTTCGGCTTCGAAGAGAGCTACGGTTATCTCTCCGGTGTTGACGTCCGTGACAAGGACGCTGTAGTTGCAGCAATGCTCATCTGCAACATGGCAGCAGCTTCTTTCGAGAAGGGCGAGACACTTGCTGACAGACTTGACCACCTCTATGAGAAGTATGGTTACGGCATCGAGCAGACGATCAGCTGCACATTGGAAGGTAAAGAGGGTATCGAGAAGATCGGCAAGTGCATGGTTGAGCTCAGAAAGGAACTCTCCGAGTGCAAGAACCTTGCTGAGGCAAAGAATCTCTTAGGCGGCGCTACAGTTACTGCTGTCCGTGACTATAAGGAATCCAAGCGTTACGACTTCACCGAAGACGGCGTTAAGGTCTCCGACATCACTCTTCCCAAGTCCAACGTTCTCCTCTATGAGCTCGGCGGCAACAAGGGAATCGACTGGGCATGCGCAAGACCTTCAGGTACGGAGCCTAAGCTCAAGATCTACATGGGCGTTTACGATTCCGATAAGGCAGCAGCAGAGAAGTCCTTTGAGACGATCAAGGGACAGGTTGAAGATTACGTTAAGTCTAAGCTGGTTTAATCCGGAAACTGTTCAACCAAAGGAATAATGTATTCATAGACAGCCTTGGCAAAGCCAAGGCTGTCAAAATTTGTGGTGATATGCTGGGCGACCTTCTTGGTGTTCTCAGTCGCATTACCCATAGCGATACCATAAGCGGCATCCTCGATCATGGGGATGTCGTTATCGGAATCTCCTATAGCGAAAGTTGCCGAACGGGGCACTCCGAGATAGTCGGAAAGGGAGAGCAGGGCTTTTCCCTTGGTGACGCCCTTGCACATTACATCGAAAAGATCGACGCCTGATGAGACGAGTTCGAGCTCCGGGTCGGCCGAAAGCATGTCGACAAGGTCCTTATCAGGCCTTATCAGAAGTATCTTATTGAATGCCGGGATCTTCTCCTGTTCGGGAAAACTCCTGTCTATGTCAATGATCGGGGCCTGTTTTGTGGGCTCGACACCGGTATTGTAGCCTTCGACGAAGAATTTTCGGCTTGAAGAGGGCGCGAAAAAGATGCCTTCGTCCGAATACAGGGTCGCATCGGATGAGTGGTCCAGAAGGTATCTTAAAAGTTCTCTTATCTTGGAATCCTCAAAATCCCTGGAAGCAAACTGTTTCCTGGCTGCGGCATCGAAGAGGGAGCCGCCGTTGCTGGTGATAATGGGAACTTCAATCCCGAGAGACTCAGCGAATTTGCCGACGAGAAAAGACGATCTGCCTGTGGCGATCGTAAAAGCCACACGGGCCTCGTGCAGAGTCTTTATGGCTTCTTTATTCCCCTCAGGGACATCTTTGCCGGGTGCGAGGAGGGTGCTGTCGAGGTCAGTCGCGAGCAGTGCCTTGTATTTTTTATCCATTAAAATTTTTTCTCCCAAAGGATTATAAACGATTTGCCATAAGCATGTGCAAAAATCTTTACTATTTTTGATATTATGCTCTGCCGTCAAGGTTGAAGTTTGCAAAAACAATGTTTATTATTGTGTAGGATTACAAAGTGATTACTTTGTTAAATATAGAGGGGTAAGAAAATGAAGAAAAAAGCCGGTCAGGCATCAGAAAGCGAAAGAGCATCTGAAGTCAGAAGCACTGCGCTTGTGCCTGTAAAAAGTAATAGTGAATCAGCCGCAAAGCCCGCTCCCGTACGCAGTGGAACGGATAAGGCTGCACCTTCCAGATCAACTTCTTCAAAAGCATCTGCTGATTCTGCAAAGTCTTCTTCAAGGAGTTCTGGCAGCAGTTCAAATAAGAGCAGCTCAGGTAACGTCAAGTCGACTGTAAGAACAGCCAAGAGTACTACCAGACACGCTAAAGCAAAGAAAAAGAATCCTGCTGGTCCGATCATCGCGGTAGTAGCTGCGGTCATCTTAGTAGCAGGCGGTGTGCTTTTAGGTCTGTACTACACAGGTTTCTTCAAGCCGACTATCGAAGTCACCATGGCTGACGGAACGCTCAAGAAGATCAAGGCTGAAGAGGCCTATGCCGAGCTCATGACGGACAAGTTCTTCCAGGGAACCGTCATCGATGGCGTTGAAGTAGGCGGAATGACTGCGGATGAGGCTTTCAATGCCGTATCTGTCACACTGCCCGAGGAGCCCGTCGAGGTCGACGTCAAGCTCAATCTCGAAGGCAAGAAGCTTCCGCTTGATTTCTCTGATGCAGTTTTCGAATACAATACCAGAGAAGTTGTTAACGAAGCTTTCGCTAAGTTCAGACCTTTGAACGATACCGATCTGGCACAGCTTACAGAGTGTTACAACAACGTACAGGCCCTCATTAACAACCCTCAGGTCTATGAGACAGCTTATACAGTTGAGATCAGCGGTATCTCCGAGAAGGTCCACAGCGCTCTTGATCCTTTTGTTGACCAGTATGCAACAGTAAAGGACGCTGCAATTGAGAGCTTTGATACCGAGACACGCACATTCGTAGTTACACCTGAGCAGACAGGTTACATCCTCGATGTAGACGGTGCTGCACAGGCTGTTAAGGAACTCTTCGATTCCAAGACATATCACGGTCTCGTAAGAGTACCTACAGTCGTTAAGGAGCCTGAGATCACAGCTGAGATGATCAACAATGAGTTTGGTCTTATCGGCGAGGCTACGACAAAGACATCAAACAACTCCAACCGTAATAACAATATCGCCCAGGCATGCAAGAACATGAACGGCACGATACTCCAGCCCGGTGACGAATTCTCATTCAACAAGATCGTTGGACAGAGAACATACGCCAACGGATTCAGGGAAGCTACAGTTATCATGGGCGGTCAGTATGAGCAGGGTCTCGGCGGCGGAATCTGCCAGGCAAGTTCAACTCTGTACAATGCGGTACTTAAGGCAAACCTCAAGGTCGTATCCCGCAGCCCTCACGCATGGCCGTCAGATTACGTTCTGACAGGACTTGATGCTACTGTTGACTGGCCTTCACTCGACTTTAAGTTTGAGAACGACTCTGATTTCCCGGTTATCGTTGTCACATGGTTTGAGAGCAACACTGTACATGCAGAGATCTACGGAAAGAAATTCCCGGACGGTCAGTACATCAAGCTCGAGAGCGAGATCATTTCAACATCCGGTTACGGAAAGACCGAGTATGTCGAAGACAAGGAGCTCGAAGTAGGTAAGACCAAGACTCTCAGAGAAGCTCATCAGGGACAGACAGCCAGAGTTTATAAGGTCTGGTACAACGATAAGGACGAAGAGATCAAGCGTGAAGAGTACAACACCACGACTTACAGGGCTTATGGTAAGAGAATTGCCGTAGGCACGTTAAAGCCGGATGGAACATACGCTACGCTCGATACATCGACAGGTGAGATCACATCTCCTTCCGAGACACCTACACCTACAGTAGATCCGAATATCACACCTTCTACAACTGTGACACCTACACCTGCACAGACACAGGATTCTCCGACTCCTACTCCTGCAGAAGCTACACCTACACCCGTACTGGATACTCCGACACCTGTTACGGCAACTCCTACACCCAGCGGTGGTGAAGGCGGCGGCGGTGAAGGCGGCAACGGCGGCGAAGGCGGCGGTGAAGGCGGTAACAGCGGCGGCGAAGAAGGCGGCGGCGGTGGCGGAGAGTAATTTCCGTCCGGAAGCCTTAAAAGGACCGGTGAAATCAACAGATAATTACATGAGGTTGTTCCGATTTGAAGAGCAACCTTTTTTTATTAAGAATAAATAGTTAAATTTTCTGTTTTATGTCCCCATTATTCATTAAATGGGTTTATAATTATTCAGTTATTTATAGTAGGTATTTCTGTGCACAGATTTACCTGCAAAGAATTTTCCAAAGGAGATCATGTTTATGGCAGAACTGACAAAGAAAACCATGGACGGTAACGAGGCTGCTGCGTATACTTCGTATGCATTTACTGAGAACGCCGCTATTTACCCGATCACACCGTCCTCGCCTATGGCTGACCACACCGATCAATGGGCACAGCAGGGAAGAAAGAATATTTTCGGACAGACGGTTAACATCGTCGAGATGGAGTCTGAGGGAGGCGCTGCAGGTGCTGTTCACGGCTCACTCGCTACTGGTGCTTTAACCACAACTTACACCGCATCACAGGGTCTCCTTTTGATGATTCCTAACATGTACAAGATCGCAGGCGAGCTTCTCCCTTGCGTATTCCATGTTTCTGCAAGAGCTCTCGCTGCTCACGCACTCAACATTTTCGGTGACCACGCTGACGTATATGCTTGCCGTCAGACAGGTTTCGCAATGCTCTGCGCTAACTCCGTTCAGGAAGTTGCAGACCTTGCAGCTGTTGCTCACCTTTCTTCAATCAAGACAAGAGTTCCTTTCCTCCACTTCTTCGATGGTTTCCGTACATCACACGAGATCCAGAAGATCGAGGTTATCGACTACGAGACACTCGGTTCATTGGTTGACTATGAGGCAGTTAAGGCTTTCCGTAAGAGAGCTCTTTCTCCTAACCACCCGACACTCCGTGGTACAGCTCAGAACCCTGATATCTACTTCCAGGGCAGAGAAGCTTCCAACCCCTTCTATCTTGCAGTACCTGATCAGGTTCAGTACTACATGGATAAGATCAACGAGATCCGTGGCACAGATTACAAGCTCTTCAACTACTATGGTGCAGCTGATGCAGACCGCGTAATCATCGCTATGGGTTCTGTCTGCGAGACAGCTGAAGAAGTTATCGACTTCCTCAACGCTCACGGCGAGAAGGTTGGTCTTGTTAAGGTTCACCTCTATCGTCCTTTCTCTGCTGAGAAGCTCCTCGAGGCTATCCCTTCAACAGTTAAGGCTATCGCTGTTCTCGACAGAACAAAGGAGCCCGGTTCTTATGCAGAGCCTCTCTTCCTCGACGTTGCTGCAGCTTATGTTGGCAAGAATGCTCCTAAGCTCATCGGCGGACGTTATGGTATGGGTTCTAAGGACACAACACCTGAGACAGTTCTTGCAGTTTATAAGGAACTCAAGAAGGATCAGCCTAAGGAAAGATTCACCATCGGTATCGATGATGACGTTACATTCCTCTCACTCGATTGCAGCGAGTCTATCGAAGTTGCAGGCGAGGGCACAGTTCAGGCTAGATTCTGGGGTCTCGGCGCAGACGGTACAGTTGGTGCCAACAAGAACTCCATCAAGATCATCGGTGACCATACTGACATGTATGCTCAGGCATACTTCTCATATGACTCTAAGAAGTCCGGTGGTATCACGATTTCTGACCTGAGATTCGGTACAACACCTATCCGTTCTACATACCTCATCAACAAGGCTGACTTCGTAGCTTGTCACAACCAGTCTTATGTTTATGAGTACGATATGCTCTCAACACTGAAGCCGGGCGGAACATTCCTCCTCAACACACAGTGGACAAGAGAAGAGCTCGAGGACAGACTCCCTGGCTCTATGAAGAGATATATCGCAAACAACAACATCAAGTTCTATACTCTTGACGCTGTTGCTAAGGCTAAGGAAATCGGCCTCGGCGGAAGAATCAACACAATCTGCCAGTCCGCATTCTTCAAGCTTTCCGGAATCCTTCCTGTTGAGCAGGCAGTTGACTACATGAAGAAGGCTGCTCTCAAGTCTTATGGTAAGAAGGGTGACGATATCGTTCAGATGAACTATGCTGCTATCGACGCAGGTGTTGATGCAGTTGTTGAAATCGACATTCCTGATTCCTGGAAGACAGCTGAGGATAAGCCGGTTGAGAAGAAGGCTGTTCCTGAGTTCATCGAGAAGGTTGTTAACGTAATGAACAGACAGGAAGGTAACTCTCTCCCTGTATCCACATTCAAGGGTATGGAAGATGGTACTTTCCCTCAGGGCACAGCTGCTTACGAGAAGCGTGGTACAGCAGTAGATATTCCTGTATGGGATGCTGCTAAGTGTATCCAGTGCAACCAGTGCTCCATCGTTTGCCCTCACGCTGCAATCCGTCCTTTCCTCCTCACAGAGGAAGAGGCTGCAAATGCACCTTTCGAGACAAAGGCAGGCATGAAGCCTTACGACAACTACAAGTTCAGAATCCAGGTTTCTGCTATGGACTGTCTCTCCTGCGGTGTCTGCGTTGAGACATGTATCGCTAAGGAGAAGGCAATCACAATGGCTCCTCTTAAGGACAACCTTAAGGAAGCTGAGAACTGGGATTACTGCATCGCTCTGTCTCATAAGGACAACCCGATGGCTAAGGCTAACGTCAAGGGTTCACAGTTCGAGCAGCCGCTCCTTGAATTCTCCGGCGCATGCGCAGGCTGCGGTGAGACACCTTATGCTAAACTCCTCACACAGCTCTTCGGTGACAGAATGCAGATCTCCAATGCTACAGGTTGTTCCTCAATCTGGGGTGGTTCTGCTCCTTCTATGCCTTACACAACAAACTACAGAGGCTTCGGTCCTGCATGGGGCAACTCACTCTTCGAAGATAACGCTGAGCACGGTCTCGGTATGTATCTTGGTTACAAGCAGCTCAGATCAAGAGCAAAGATGCTTGTTGAAGAGGCAGTAGCTGCTACAGCTTCTGAGGATCTCAAGGCTGCAGCTCAGGCTTGGATCGACGGTTACAATTCTGCTGACAATACACGTGAGATCGCAGAGAAGCTCGCTGAGGCTCTCAAGGCTGAGGGTTCTGATGCAGCTAAGAAGGCTCTCGATTATGAGGACTTCTTCATGAAGAGATCACAGTGGATCATCGGTGGTGACGGCTGGGCTTATGATATCGGTTACGGCGGACTTGACCACGTTCTCGCTACAGGTGAGGATGTCAACGTTCTCGTTCTCGATACAGAGGTTTACTCCAACACAGGCGGACAGGCTTCCAAGTCCACACCTCAGGGTGCTGTTGCTCAGTTCGCTGCTGGCGGTAAGCACGTTAAGAAGAAGGATCTCGGTATGATGGCTATGAGCTACGGTTACGTTTACGTTGCTCAGGTATCCATGGGATCTGACAAGAACCAGCTCATCAAGGCGTTCACAGAAGCAGAAGCTTACCAGGGACCTTCCCTCGTTATCTGCTATGCTCCTTGTATCAACCACGGTATCAAGGGCGGCCTCAAGGTAGCTCAGAACAGAGAAAAGGCTGCTGTTGAGTGCGGTTACTGGCACCTCTTCAGATTCAACCCTGCTCTCGCTGCAGAAGGCAAGAATCCTTTCACACTCGATTCCAAGGAGCCTACAGCTGACTTCTTCGAATTCCTCAAGGCAGAAGTTCGTTACAACTCTCTCTACAAGAAGTATGATGCAGACGTTGTTGACGGCCTTTTCCAGAGATGCTATCAGGATTCCAGAGACCGTTATGCTTCTTATGTTAAGAAGGCTAACGAGGCTTAATCCTTAATCAAACCGATAACAATGAGGCTGTCTCACATATGTGGGACAGCCTCTTTTATATTCTATGTTTAGGGATCTTCGGCATGTGGTTTTCCATTGTTATTTGATACCCTGCCAGGTTCATAGTAAAATGATTTTGATTATGTTTCAGGGGAGGGATTATATGAAAAAAGCAGTTGTTTCATTTTTGGTAACTATATGTCTTATTGCCACTGTATTCAGTACGGTGATGGCTGACGAAACCGGTTATTTTAATGTTAACGGTCAGGGGTATCAGTGGAACTTTGACAGCGATACGGGACTTCTGACTGTAGATGCTGTGTATTCAACATCCGGCAGAAATAACTCTTACGGTTCAATTTCTTCAGAAGTTACGGATCTGGTGATTAACGGCATCCATGATTCTCATGACACCAATGCCGGTTATTCGTATTCTGAAATCTATAATAATATGACAAAAGTGAAGACAATAACTGTCAATTCATCATGTTCTGAGTTTAATAAACTATACTGTTGCCCCGAATTGCAAAAGATCACTTTCAATAACAATAAGGCTGAAAGCACTACGCTGAATTTTATTAATAGCAAAGCAAAATCTTTCCCCGAAATAGTCTATGACAAGAATAATAAATCTACATACTTCCTGAATTTTAATTCATTCAACGGTCTTAGTGTATTAACTGTTCCTGCAAGTTATGGTAAAGATTCACATATCACATACAGTTTTTCTGAATCCACTGTTGATTCGGTATCTTTTGAAAGCGGAACGAAGACCATTCCAGAGTATGCATTTGATTCATGCAGAGATCTTAATAAAGTTACTATTCCTTCCGGTGTTACGACAATTGATAATTGCGCTTTCTACGGATGCAGGCAATTGACTTCGATTTCGATACCCGCTTCCGTAAAGACTATCCGTTACAATTCTTTTGTAAAATCATCCGTCAATACGATAAATTATGCCGGCACACGTGATCAGTGGTCGAAAGCTGTAAAGCCTTTGGCTTCCGGTGAAGGCGGTAATATCCTTTATCTGGACAATGCAACGGTCCATTGCAGTGATGGTGATTACCTTATACGGAAAAAAAGTGCGGGAGATCACTACGAGTATGAACAGATCCCGCTGGGATGGTATCAGGCAGACGGCAAGTGGTATTACAGTGATCAGGAAGGCAACCGTGCTGTCGATTGTCTGAAAGATTTAGATGGAGCTACCTATCACTTTGACAGTAAGGGCGTAATGTCCACCGGCTGGGCAGAGGTGGATGGCTCATGGCGTTTCTTTGATATAAGGAACGGTCAGATGCAGAAATCCCGCTGGGTATATGACTACGGCCAATGGTACTACTTTGATTCTGAAGGAAAAATGTACACGGGTTGGAATCAATTAGGCAAAACCTGGTATTACTTCAAAGAAACAGGCAGCATGGTAACCGGGTGGATGGAGATCGATAATGCCTGGTATTACTTCGATTCCAATGGCGCTATGGTAACCGGCTGGTATCAGATAGGCAGTGCCTGGTATCTGTTCGAAAAGAACGGAAAGATGCAGACAGGCTGGCAGAAAGCCGGCAACTCCTGGTACTTTTATAAGGAATCCGGAGAGATGGTAACCGGGTGGATGGAGATCAACAAAGTCTGGTATTACTTCCAGGATTCCGGAACTATGGTAACGGGATGGAGAAAGATCAACGGAAGCTGGTATTACTTCCTTGAAAACGGTTCTATGGTCGCCGGTAAAACAATGACAATAGACGGTAAGGACTATATTTTTGATTCGACCGGCAGATGGATCGAAGATTAAAAGGAGGACTATGGTTATGAAAAAGAATTTTGTTCTGACAATACTGGCATTAATTGTAGTTTTCTCTTTATTTGGTGCGGTCAGCGCTGATGATAAAAACATATTCAGCGATAACGGGGATCTTTATCAGTGGAGCCTTGACGGCAGTTCCGGCCTGCTGACCGTAAACGGGATATGCCGGACCGGTACCTGGAATTCCTCAAATAGTAACACCTATTATTCTGAGGATCAGAATATTAAGGCAATGGTCTTAAATAATATCCATGACAGCTACAAACCTTCCAAGGGATATGCTTTTAACTGGTTCTCAAGCAGTATGAAGGATCTAAAGACCATTACTGTCAATTCAAATTGTTCGAGGCTCGATAATCTGTACAGATGTGTATCTTTGGAGAAAATAACTTTCAATAACAACAAGGTAAAGAATACTTACCTCGGGTTTACCCATTTTTCTTCAAGTGTTTTACCGGAAATCACTTATGACAAGAATAATACGTCAGATTATCTTATTGATCTTTCGTATTATAGCGGAAATAAAGAACTGACTGTTCCTGCGCGTTACGGAAATGATCCGCATATTGCTTATACTTTCCGTTATTCAACCAACATTAATTCGATTACATTTGAAAGCGGCACTAAAACTATACCGGCGTATGCCTTTGCAGATTGCGGTATTTTGCTTGCTGTCTCTATCCCTTCAGGTGTAACTGAAATAGGAGACGGAGCCTTCTATGGCAGCAGGCTGCTTAACGGAATAACGATACCTGCTACTGTAAAGTCAATCAGTTATAATGCTTTCTTTAATACAGACATTAAGGAGATCAATTTCGGAGGCACAGGTGATCAGTGGTACCAATTGGTAAAGCACAGCAGCGCGGAAGAAGGAAGTAATATTCTGTACGTTAATGACACAATTGTCCATTGCAGTGATGTGGATATATCGATCAAGAGGACAGATGCCGGTGATCACTATGAATACAAACAGTTTATTGTCGGCTGGGTAAAAAAAGACGGTAAATGGTATTACTATGACGAAACCGGAACAATGGTCCGCAACAAGACAGTCTCGCTTTATGATGGAAGATATCATCTGGATGAAAACGGAGTCATGTATACCGGCTGGCTTGAAGAAAATGGCAAAAAGTATTTTTTTGACAGCCGGAGCGGAAAGATGAAGAGAGATGAATGGTTTAAATATAATGATAATTGGTATTATGCCAATTTCGACGGTTCTATGCGTACCGGTGAATTTTTTGATTATAAGACTGAGCCCCATAAAGAGTATTACTTTGATGAATCAGGTGTCATGGTGACCGGCTGGATGCAGCGTGATGGTTATTGGTTCTATTTCAACGAAAGCGGCGTTAAGTGTTACGGGTGGAAAATGATCAATGATAAGTGGTATTACTTCTTAGGCAGGAAAGAGGTTGGGAATACTGATTATACCGGTCATATGGCAGTGGGTCTTATGTGGATCAATGACAAGATGTACATTTTCAGTGATAAGGGTGTAATGCAGACAGGGTGGACAAAATATCGAGACCAATGGCATTACTGTAATTCATCAGGTGTTGTACAGACAGAGAAATGGCTTAATGACGGCGGAAACTGGTATTACTTAGACAAGAGCGGTATTGCTGAAAAGGGTAAAGTGAAGATCAATGACAAAGTTTACATTTTTAATGATCATTGTGTCATGCAGACGGGATGGGTGCATTTGGGTTCCTTCTGGTATTACTGCAATTCGTCAGGCGTAATGCAGGCCGAAAAATGGATCCAGAACGGTGGACACTGGTATTACTTAAGCTATAACGGCGCCATGCATACCGGATGGTTGAAGTATGATGATCACTGGTATTATCTCAAGGATACAGGCGAAATGGCGGTCAGTGAGAAGCTTACGATTAACGGTGTAGAATATATTTTCGATTCGAAAGGAATCTGCCAAACTCCTCGCTGATCCGTAAACTTTTGATAAGAGGGGATGCATAAAGACATCCCCTTTTGCATAAGTATTATGAAATCGTTTTTTTGTCCTCAAAAAAGGGAGGATTGCCTTAAGGTGACCTAATAGAGATATTTAAACATGCTATAATTAGCAAAGTGAATTTTGCAAAAAGAGAGTACTTTTCACAGATGAAAAGCAATAAAGAAGAGATTTCAAAGCTTATGATCAGCGACAGCCTTGTCCCTGATATTTTTCTGGTGAGATATGCGCAGGAATTGAGCAGGAACGCACTGCTCTTATATCTCTGGATAAACATGACCGGCAAGAAGGATTCCTTCGATGAGAAGGATATCAAGAAGTTCAGGATCCTCACAGAAGAAGAGATCGCTCCCGCATTGGCTGAGCTTATGGCTGCAAGCCTTATCACGCGTAATGACAAGACGTATTCATTTGACGACATAAAGTCCCGTGAAGTGGGCGAATATATTGAGGCGGTTAAGGCACGTGGTAATGCTCCGGAGCTTTCCGTCGTCATGAGCGACGAGAAAGAGATGAAGATCCTCTCGGATTCGATCTCTTCGACTTTCTATCTGGGTGCGATGCCTTTCATTTTCTACAGACTCATCGACAAGTGTCTTTACGAATATAAGTTTGACGGAAGGGTCTGCTATAAGCTTTTCGAAGAGGGTTATGACCGATCTATCCACAGGTCACTGCCACAGATGGAGAACATGGCCCGCTCATGGTACGAGAAGGGATATACAGATATCAAGAGTCTTGAGAAGCAGCTCGAGATCAACAAGCGCATAAAGAGCATAATCAAGCTGACGGGTTCTCTTCTGCGCAAGAGGCTTACCGGCATGGATATCGAGCGTGTGACTAGCTGGGTCGAAGATCTTGATGCAACGGAAGAGCTTGTAAATCTGGCTATCAGGTCAAACGAGTTCAGAAGCACCATTACCCTGAAAAATGTAGGCGACACTCTGGCCAAGTGGCACGATCACGGCGTTAAGACTGCAGAAGAAGCTTCCAAGTTCGAGGAAGAAGAGCATAAAGAGAATAAGAGAAAGAGCGTAAGAAGAAATAACAAGTCAGGATCTGCATGGCGTACCGGCGAAGAAGCAGGAATAGCGGAAAGCAAGAAGCCTGCTCCGGTCCAGGAGAAGCCTTCAGAAGATAAGAAGCCGAAGGAAGAAAAGCCCGTGCTTCCTGAAGAAGATCCCAATATCCCTGACGATATACTCAATATGTTTGGAGATTCAGATGAAGACGATTAAAGAATTGATCAGTGAAGGTCTTACTGAAGTTGCCGCATCACGTGAGATACTCCGTGAGGAGAATGTCAGGCGCGTATATAAACAGTTTCCCGAGTTAAAGGATATAGATGACCAGATCATCGGTATCAGGGGGAACAGGCTTATCGCCGTAATCGATAAGGATGAGAAACTGATCAGGAGATATGACATCGCGGAAGAAGAACTTCAGACCAAGCGCGACAGGATCATTGCCAGGAACGGAATAGATCCTGATTTCGATGTAGTAAAGAGCATCTGCGATAAATGTGATGACACTGGTTTTACCAAGGGTTCCGACGGCACGCTCAAAGTGTGCTCATGCAGGAAGAGAGAACTCGAGCAGTGTTATGAATTAAGCGGAATGTCTGATTATTCTTCATACAGGATGAAGAACTTCAGAGACGATTATCTAGGCAATGCCGGCAGCAGGAAGAAGATCAGGAATGAACTTCTGAAGGCCATGCTCGGAATCAGCGACGGTGATGAGAAGTCATCTCTCTGGATCTATTCCGCACCGCCGCAGAGCGGAAAGACATTTCTTTCTGTATGTGTCTGCAAGACAGCAATCAATCTCGGCAAGAGTGCTTTTTATGTTAAATGCGAAGAACTTGCCGGACTCGGCAGCGATACTCTGGAGAGCTTAAAGAGGATCGATTTCCTTCTCGTGGATGATTTTGCCGATTCAGTAACTTTATATAACAATGTGGGATCCATCCTTAATTCGATCCTTGAGGTAAGAGCAGCCGCAAATCTTCCGACGGTGCTTGTTACGCCGTTCCCAAAGAGTGAACTCGTCGGTAAATGCGATATGAGGATCAGCGGAAAGCTGTCATCTGCAAGGCTTATCTCACCGGAAGGAAGGTAACGGGGATTCCGATGGAAGTGCGCTGCGGAACGGATATCGTGGATATCTCACGGTTCATAAAGATCGTCGAAAAGCAGGATTCGTCTTTTATCAGCAAGTGTTTCACTGATGCTGAGATCAGTTACTGCGATTCAGCCAGAGATACAAAGATAAAGGCAGAACGCTATGCTGCAAGATTTGCAGCCAAAGAAGCTGTCGGCAAGGCTCTCGGCACGGGTCTTTTGAGCGAAGGCGTAGGAATGCACGATATAGAAGTCATTAAAGATGAAAAGGGAGCTCCCCAGGTCAGACTTACCGGAGGAGCCCTGTCGCATGCGGAGAAACAGAACGTTGCGTCTGTTTCGATCAGTCTGTCACATGACGGCGGAATGGCATGCGCATATTGCGTGATGCTGCTGGAGAACTGATCCATGAAGAAACGGGAAAAGAGTTCAGGCGGCATTTTCAAGGCGCTGGATGACAGGAAGAAACCTGTTATCGGCGAAGAGGTCACGCCAAAGCCCATAAGACATATCGAAAGGCCTGTTAAGCTTCCGTTCCTTACGGATCTTGATGAAGGCAGCGAGAAGTACGGCAGCGCCGAAGACATGCAGGATAAGTGGGGCCTTTCGGAAAAGCAGGCTACGCTTGGCGGCGTTAAGAAAAGAAGGCTTTTGGGCCTTGCGATCGCATCTGCGGCTTTTATCCTCCTTATAGTAGGAGTTTTTTACATATTGCCGAGAGTGCTTCCTGAACTGTTCAGGGGTACCAACATCGAACTTTTCGTTGAACCGGTAATCAACTATGAATTCACGGATTCGGATTACAGGGTAGTGGTGAACAGCACAGTTGCCCTTATGAGCGCGCCGGCTCCAGATTCCGCAAGACTTGCTGAAGTGCTCTTCAATGAGCCCGTTAAGTTTGTCGGCAACAGCGATAACGGATACTGCAAGATAAAGACCAGAGACGGGCTTATCGGATACGTAAAGGCTTCAAGCCTTATTGAAGACATGAAGTCTATAGAACCCGATGAGCATCAGTATAAGCTCATTGTTTCCGATCCGTCCAAGAACATAATGACACACGCGAGCAACGGAACCCTAATCACGAAAGTCATGATGAACACCGTGCTTTATGCGGATATTAAAAGAGAAGGCGTTTATCAGGTAGCGCTGCCCGGAGGTGACAAAGGCTGGATCGGTTCATCTGGCGTTATCGAACTCTCGCCGAGAGCTTCGATAGAAGTGGTCTCGAGCAGATACTTTGTCAGCTCGGTGCTGACTTTCGTCAACAGCAAGTATATTGAGAACGGCATGTCCATTAACGGAGCATCAGTCAACGGCGTTGTTTATGTCTGCGCCGAAGTCAATGGAATAGAACTGCCGAGAACTATGGCAGAGCAGGCAAAGGCGGGAACAGAAGTAGTATTAGAGCCGGACGCCGTTACGGGACAGATCATGATCGACCAGATCCTGCCGGGAGACATACTATTCCTCTCCAATCCTAAGAAGGCTCCGGGGGATAAGACCATATACGAGATGGCAGTCTGTACCGATACAGGCACGCTGTTTATGCTGTCTCCCGCAAGGACTACCGTAAGACTCCGTAATTTCCAGTCCGGTGATGAGATATGCGACAGGATAATTACTGTGCGAAGGGTTTTCAGCAGTAAAGTAGTAAATTAAAAAAGTGCTTAAAAGAGACTGAAAAACTTGTTGCATAAGGTAAATGGTTGTGGTATTATTCATAGGCATTTGAATTCTAACAGGAGGTGTTTGCATGGCTAAGTGTGAAGTTTGCGAGAAGGATATGTTCTTCGGCAGAAAGATTAGAATCACGCGTTCACAGATTTCAAGACGCGCGCTTACTACTCAGCAGGCTAACGTACACAGAGTTAAGGTTGTTGTTGACGGCACCCCCAAGACCATGAACGTTTGCACTCGTTGCCTTCGTTCCGGCAAGGTTGAGAGAGCGTAAGCTTTTAGCTCTAAGTAGTAATCCAAGAGGTTGTCTCATATGAGGCGACCTCTTTTTTTGCCCTGTTTTCGGGATGCCAAAAGAAGAGGCTGTCATTGCTGACAGCCTCTTGTAGATCATTTTATCTGAAGATCACTTCTTAACTTCGATAACGGACTTGCCGCCCATGTAAGGTCTCAATGCTTCAGGGATCCTGATGGAACCGTCTTCGTTAAGGTTGTTCTCAAGGAAGGCGATGAGCATTCTCGGAGGAGCTACGCAAGTATTGTTGAGCGTGTGGGCGAGATATGTG
The DNA here is from genome assembly GCA_000621765.1 of Ruminococcaceae bacterium AB4001. Classification (GTDB taxonomy): domain Bacteria; phylum Bacillota; class Clostridia; order Saccharofermentanales; family Saccharofermentanaceae; genus Saccharofermentans. The sequence continues at coordinate 16,097 of JHXJ01000033.1, read as the reverse complement.
CCCTCAGGTCCTCTGATCCTGATCTTAAGACGTCTTGCCTGTGCATCACCTAAGTTGGAGCAGGAACCGACTTCAAAATACTTCTTCTGTCTCGGTGACCATGCTTCTACGTCGCATGACTTGACCTTGAGGTCAGCAAGATCTCCGGAGCAGCACTCGAGAGTTCTTACGGGGATATCAAGTGAACGGAAATAATCAACGGTGTTCTGCCAGAGCTTGTTGTACCACATCATGGAATCTTCAGGCTTGCAGACGACGATCATCTCCTGCTTCTCGAACTGGTGGATCCTGTAGACACCGCGCTCCTCAATGCCGTGTGCGCCGACTTCCTTACGGAAGCAGGGAGAGTAGGATGTGAGAGTCTGGGGCATCTTGTCCTCATCAGTGATAGTATCGATGAACTTACCGATCATGGAGTGCTCGGAAGTACCGATGAGGTAAAGATCCTCGCCTTCGATCTTGTACATCATGTTCTCCATCTCGGCAAAGCTCATAACGCCTGTAACAACGGAAGATCTGATCATGTAAGGCGGAATGTAATATATGAATCCGCGGTCGATCATGAAATCGCGTGCATAGGAGAGGCATGCGGAGTGAAGTCTTGCGATGTCACCCTTCAGATAGTAGAAACCGTTGCCTGATGTTTCTCTTGCCTGGTCGAGCTCGATGCCGTCAAGCTTTTCCATGATATCAACGTGATAGGGAACCTCGAAATCAGGAACGAAAGGTTCGCCGAACTTCTCGATCTCTACGTTCTCGGAATCATCCTTACCGATCGGAACTGAAGGATCAATGATATTAGGTATAACGAGCATGATCTTTCTGATTTCTTCCTCGAGCTGTGTCTCCTTCTGGGAGAGTGCCTCGAGTTCTTCAGCCATATCGGTGACCTGCTTCTTAACCTCTTCAGCCTCATCTTTTTTGCCCTGGGCCATGAGTGCGCCGATCTGTTTGCTGACCTTGTTTCTATTTGCTCTTAAAGCTTCCGCGCGGGTCTTGCTCTCACGGAATTCCTTATCAAGTTCAATGACCTGGTCTACGAGCGGGAGCTTTTCGTCCTGGAATTTGTTCTTGATGTTCTGCTTTACGATGTCAGGATTTGTACGCAGGAATTTAATATCAAGCATTATGTCACCTCTTAATAAAATAATTACCTAATTGTATGCTTTGAAGCCTCTAGTTTCAATCTGTTTCGACAGACATATCGCCATCGTAAGAACCTGAAGGATATTTGCATGAAGGATCCCAAAGGATGAACTCGTTTATGCCGAGATCCTTGATGGCCTTTATCTGTGAATTGATCTCTCTATAGCCGTATTCGATATAGTTGCCTTTTCCAATGTAGGAAGCGGTGAATGCCTGCAGATAAGGCCTTACCGCAGTGAATCCTTCCTGTTTGTAGGTGTTCTGGCAGTCGTGAAGAACGCTGTAGACCATGAGATAAGGTTCCTTGTCCGGATATTTGAAAACATGGCCTCCGAGCATTGTGCCGAGAGCGTAGTGTGAAGGATATACCATCGGGCAGCAGGAGTCGACGCCTGTCATTCCGAGTGTGGAGAAATCCTGGCCGATGATCTTCGCGTCGCCTTCTGATGTTAAGACGATTCCGAAAATATCTGCGGAAACGGGCACTCCCATGGTGTCCTGAATGCGGATCCTTGCTTCCTGTAAGAATCTGTTTACCGCTTCGGCTTTCGTCGGATACTGGCCTTCCTCACCGTAGTAGGGCTTGACCTTATTCTTGGTAGCGCCTGCCGGGAATCTTACGTAGTCGAACTGGATCTCGTCGATCCCATGTTCTGCTGCCTCGATTCCTATTGCGATCAGATAATCCCAGTTGTCGGAATTATAAGGGCTTAAGAAGGGGTTGTTGCCCTCGTTGCTGAACTGTACTACGTTTCCGTCGGCATCCTGTATCGCTCTGTCAGGGAAATGCTTTGCGGCGACACGGTCGTTGAAGGAAACGATCCTTCCTATGACCCTGATATTGTTGTCGTGGCATTTCTTGATTATCGCGTCGAGATCATATGCATCCCAGACGTACCCGATCTCCTTTGCGGTGGGGACCTGAGACATGTAGGGAAGACCGTATTCATTCTTAAGGTCGATGACAACTGCGTTGAGCTCGCTGTTGTTGCAGAGATCCACAGCCTTGTCGATCGCAGAGCACGAGCCGATATACAGTGCTTTTACTTCGAAATGCTCGGGAACCTTGACTTCGTCTTCGGGAAGTTCCACCAAAGGACGCCAGTAACTGTCGGCAAGAGGTGAGGCTTCAAGCTGTTCCGTGTGGTAAACGACAGGCTCGGTATATGTTACCGTGGTCGATACGAGAGTAGCGAGGATCGGAGTATAACCGGATGTTTCAGCTTCCTTTGTATAGTTGATTATCTTGGTGATCCCCAAAGTAATCAGCACTACAGCAAGGATAGCAGAAACCGACAGCAGGACAGTAATTGTCTGTTTTAACCTGAGGATCTCAGAGCTCTCGGAGCGGTTAATATAATTATTTTCATTATTAACATTATTTTCAGACATAGGACAATTATACAGACCTGCCCCGAAAAGGACAATTGACTATGTTCTTTGAGCATAGATATTTAACCTGTGATAAAATTACATTGTAAAAAATGATTGTTATGAGAGTTGGCTGACATGATAATTCGCAATTGCTCGGGCGGAATCGTATTTATCGGAGACAAGGTACTGCTGGTATGCAATGACAAGCAGGAGTGGGGTTTCCCAAAAGGTGCTGTCAAGACAGACAGTAATGTAAGCCTGTCCGAATTTGCAAAGAAAAGAGTTAAGACGGAGACCGGTGTCGATGCGAAGGTAATAGCTCCCTGTGGAAAGACCAATTATGAATTTTATTCGATTTCGAGAAGAAAGCCGGTTCATAACAATATCTCCTGGTTTGTAATGGTAACCGAAAGCGAAGAGAGCATGGCTTCGCCTGAGACGGGAACAGTTGCCTGCAGGTTTGAACCGGTAGCGCAGGCTCTTAACGATATCACTTACAGTCAGGATAAATCTCTCCTTATGATGGCTTATCAGAAATACAGGGAGAGCATTAAGGGTTGAGTTCAGTCATTACGATCAGCAAGACAGGTGAATCAAAGATCGAAGTGAAGAAGTCGGTCTTTATCGGCATGAGCTTTCACATAGATTCTCCTGAACAGGCTGCTGCTTTTCTCGCCGAAGAACGCAAGAAATATCCTGACGCGAGACATCTTTGCTACGCCTGGGTCTTAGGCGGGGATTCGGCCAGACAGAAATCAAGCGACGACGGTGAGCCTCAGGGGACAGCCGGCCAGCCTCTGCTCGAGCTTCTTACTTCCAACGGATTTACGGATACCCTTGTATGTGTTACCAGATATTTCGGAGGTACCCTTCTCGGTAAGGGCGGACTTAAAAGAGCCTACACGGACAGCGGAAGGCTGGCGCTTAACAATGGCGAGCCGGTGAAGCTGGTTCCGGCGGTGAGGTGGAATGAAAGCTGTTCGTATCCTTTTTTCGAGGTGCTGTCGCGAAAAGCGGCGAATTCCGGATGGTCCATCGAAAACCCTGTTTACGGGCAGGACGTGACGTTTGATATCACGGTGCCCGAGCAGATGGAGCAGGAGTTTACGAGATTCTGCTTAGACCAGTCGGGCGGTACTTTCGTTCCTTCCGATCCGGAAAGTCTTCTTACTCCGGGAGAAAAGGTCTCTCTTTCATGACTTGCGATTTGGACCAAAATCGCCCAAAATAGAGAGGTTTTAAAGGATAGAATATCAGGCAGGAATCAGGGGAGAGGTACTGGACCATGGCAGAGAATGATCTCAACGAAAATAAAGTTATTGAGACTGTGAAAAAAGAAGATGATGACGATCTCAGAGAAGTCACTGTAACTTTTGCCAGACCGAAAGAGAGTTACAGGATTACCATCGCCATCTTATCCGTACTGCTTCTCGCGAGCGTTATGTTCTCAGGTTTTCAGTCATACTATATCTTCAGGCTAAATAACGGTCTTGAAGGAATCTTTTCGTACACAAGAACTGCAAAGTCCGGCAGCAACGGGGAAGATCCCGCGGCGGTTGGAGAAACAGAGACCAAAGAGACCGGTGAACTTCCGGATCCCTGGTTTTCCATCGAAGAAGCGGCCATAGTCGCATCAGATAACAAGACCAGAATGTCTACGGTGGATATCGTTGAAGCCGTAAGTCCCGCGACGGTACCGATCAGCGTGATCATGGCAGATAACGGAAAAGAGACTAAACTCAGCTCCGGGACAGGCTTCATCATTACCGAAGACGGATATATCGTTACCAACCAGCACGTGGTTGAGATGGCAGACGAGTCAGTCAGCACATATTACGTAAGGGTCCTTCTTCCTGATTCCGAGATCCCGGTCAATGCCGAGATAGTAGGAACCGATGAACAGACTGATATCGCTGTGCTGAAAGTCAATGAGAACAGAAAACTTCCCTGTGTCATACTTGGAGATTCAGAGAAGATCAGGGCAGGTGAACTTGCCGTGGCAATAGGAAATGCCATGGGTACTTTTGATGATACGGTAACGGTTGGTGTCATTTCCGCTCCTCACAGGGATATCGTCAGAAGCGGTTATTATGTTGACATCATTCAGACTGATGCGGCGATCAATCCCGGAAACAGCGGCGGTCCCCTCATCAATTCGTTCGGAGAAGTTATCGGAATCACGAACGCTAAGATCGTCACTTCGACCTCTGAGAACCTGGGATTTGCCATTCCGATCAATTCGGTCACGAAGATCATCGAGAGCCTGATCAATTACGGAAAGGTAATTGACCGTCCGTATCTCGGATTTTCCCTGAAATATGTTGCCGATGCATCGTACTATGGTGCGAAGGGCGGAGTCTATGTCGCTGAGATAGTAAAGGACGGACCTGCTGACCGGGCCGGATTCACGGTTGGCGACAGGATCTTATCTGTCGATGGTGTTGAAATAACAGATACCGGTGATATTATTAAGGTGCGCGATTCGCATAAGGTCGGCGATACGATCGATTTCATTGTTGATCGAGACGGCAGTAATGTTACACTGTCTCTTACGATCGGAGACAGTGCCGATTATTAAAATATTGTTTAAGGATGTATTGATATGGGTAGCGGAAACACAAAGAAGGTAGGAACCAAGATCTTGGCTTGGATATTGATCGGAGCTATGCTCCTGACATTCGTTTTCGCAATCGTAGTCGTACTTATCCAGCAATTTTCAGCTGCAGCTTAACTTTTAGGGAGGTGCCGTCCGGCCTGCAAGGCGCGGTTTATGTTTACGGCACGTCCTTTATCTGATTCAATCCGTCTTCGTTGAAGGTCCAGGTGAATTCTGCGGCCTTTGCTGAAATGAACTGCTGGTAGTTGTTCATTCTTAAGAAGCTGTTTACCCTGTCATACCACTCGGGGTTCGGTGATTCAGAGACAAAGTAGATGACATAGAATGTTCCGTTGTCTTCGATGATCGTCTTGTCGCCGAGTTTTCTTTCCGGAGTAAATATCCAGTCAGCCAGGATGCTCTGATATTCAGCCTTGTAGATCTGGTCGTCATGTACGACGGAAAGCTGTCCTGCAAGGATGTAGTCGTTATAGAGGTTCTCTACTTCGTTGCAGCTGTCTGCATCGTCTATGTAGTCGAAGATCTCCTGTGCAAGAGCCTGTGTTCCTGCGATGTCAGGTGCATCACCCTCCATCATACGGTTGTCGACAGTGAGGATATAGCAGTTGCGGAGTTTTTCTGACATACGGTCTCTGGATACGAAAACAAGGATGATCGGGAATCCGTCTTCGTCGGGGATAATTACACTGTCACCGACTTCTCTGGATTCGTCAAAGAGCCATTCCCTGAATTCGGGATGTGAAATGTCTTCGTAACGGCAGTTAGGGATGAGCTGTGAATCTTTCTCAGCGAGAGTATTGGCAGCTACACCTGAGAAGTACTTGGCTGCGCATGCTTCGAACTTAGAAGGATCCCTGTCCATTGCATCGATGATCCTCTGGGCATTGAGGTTTGCAGTATCGATAAATGCCTGTTCTCTCTGCTCATATGTGAATCTCAGGAGCTTGTAGCTGACGAGATCGTAAATATTGCGTGACTGGTTGTAAGCTGCCTCAGCCTGTTCATCCGTAGCGGAGAGCTGGATGAGTTTCTCACCTGCAGCATAGTCTTCCGTGAAATACTTGCGGGCCAGTGTATTAATGATTATCTGTTCGTCGACCTGGCTTCCGAAAACACCCTTAATGTAAGTGTCGAGGGGAACGCCGAGTTCATCTGCCTTGCCCTTGAGCCAGTTGATATATGCGTTGGCACGGTCGTAATGTGCCTTCTCTATCTCATAACCCTGTGATGTTGCATCGACATAGAGGATCTCTGTCTTCTGCATGTTCTGTGCCGTGACAAATCTGAAGTAATCCCTGTATGTAGAGAAGTTGTCGTCGTCGAGATAGGGTGAGGAGAGCATCTTTTCTGTATCAGCAGCGAAAAGATCAACGCCTTCGCTTAACAGCTCATAGTGGTACATGAAACTGAACTCGCCGCTGGAGACATCTCTTCCGTTTATGTTGAGGGGGCTGATGAACGATTCGTCCATGCCGGTATCGAGCGCAAATGTTACTGCTGCGATTACGAGAACGAGCACAACGCCCAATATTACGAAGAATATGCCGGCATTGCGTCTCTGCTTTCCGGTGTCGAGCGCCTCCTCGTTCTTGTCGAGGTTCAATTCCGTAGGAATGTCGTGAACGATTGTCTCAGGTTCTTTTTTGTCATTCTTACCGTCGGGAAGTGACGGAAGATCGGGAACTGCAACTGTGTCGCCGGGCTTACCGGTCAGCAGCTCGGGATCGATGTCCGCAAGATCGTTCAAGGTGACACCCTTCTTCGGCGTCTCAACGGGTGTGTCCATGAAATCAGAAGTGATCTGTCCTTCAGGAGCTCCCGTTACCTCTGTATTATCAATATCAGAAAACTGCCCGCTCACCACAGGTGTACGTGCGTTCTTGTTCTCATCTTTGTTTTTCCTATTTTTACCCTTCATCAAAATTCCCTTTCAGTTCTAGATACAGGCTAAGGACACTTTACCATAAAAGAAGAAAAAACACGGGCAAAGTGTGCTATTATTAACACGTTTGTAATCTAATAAAAATAATAGAGGCTATATGCAGGTTAATGACAGACCTATACTGGGAGAAAAAAGAGGCACTTTAGGCGCAATTTTGAAAGAATACTGGCCACAGTTTCTATTGGCTTTTCTTTTCCCGACACTAACCGTATTAGCAGCTTTTGCTGTCACGGGATGCTATCCTTTCGGTGACAGGACCATTCTCACCGTCGACCTTTACCACCAATATTGTCCCTTCCTTGTAGCTTTCAGGGATAAGGTCCTTTCGGGCCAGTCGCTGTTTTACAGCTGGAATGACGGTCTCGGACAGGAATACTATGCTGCTTACGCGAACTATGCGGCAAGTCCGCTCAACATATTTGCGCTTTTCTTCACGGCAAAGACGATGCCGGTCTTTATCGGATTCATTACATGTATCCGCGCAGGCCTGTCTTCGGTCTTCATGCTGTTCTTCCTTTCCGCAAATGACAATAAGAGGATAGACAATATCACTGTAGTATTCAGTTCCTCATACGCTCTGTGCGGATGGTTCATATCGTTCTTCTGGAACATCATGTGGTGCGATGCCGTTGTACTTCTCCCACTGATAATGCTCGGACTCAGAAGACTCCTGATCGAGCGTAAGTGCGGCCTTTACATGATCGCTCTCGCAGTTGCCATCGTAAGCAACTACTATTCCGGATACTTCATCTGCCTTTTCCTGGTGCTCTTTGCGCCTTCGTATTATATCTGCCTGTTTTCCCGCGAGAAGCCGAAGGGCGATCCCATGCGTCTCTGCTTCAAGACTTTCTTCGGCGCAGCTGCGAGATTCGCATTCTCGAGTATCCTTTCTGCAGGTGCATCGGCAGCAATTACGATCCCGACATATCTTATCCTGAAGAACTGCTCAGCCACAGGCGATAAACTGAAGGTGGACTACAGTCTTCAGACCAATCTTTTCGACTTCTTCGGAAGAATGATGGTTGCCGCAAATCCTAATATCAGGGACGGAATGGCCAATGTTTACAGCGGTCTCGTCATTGCTTTGCTTCTTCCTCTGTTCTTCCTGCTTCCGGCTAGAACGGGCATAAAAGCCAAGCACAAGGCCGTTTTCGGAGCCCTTCTCGGTATCCTTTACCTGAGTTTTACGAACCGTACTCTTAACTTCATCTGGCACGGAATGCACTTCCCGAACCAGATCCCTTACAGGGAATCTTTCCTGATGAGTTTCCTTCTCGTATTCATCGGGTTCCTGACCATCAGAAGGATAAGAAGCCTTGGTTCGAAATACATCACCGGCGCGGTCCTGGGCTCTGCCGCTTTCCTCATCTTTTTCGAGAAATTCGGATCAGGCAACGAGGGATACATCCAGATAGGTGAGACGCTCCTGTTCCTTATTATCCAGGGCGCAGCACTTCATACAGTAAGCAATATCAATTCTAAAAAGAGCGAATTCTTCTGTGAGACACTGCTCACCGTGACCATGATGATAGAGATGTTTGCAGCATCCCTGACATCGATCGGTCTCGTCTGCTATCACGAGGGATTTACGAGTTACGCGCCATACGGAAAGCACAGGGATGAGGTCGAGACTTACGCCGCTGAAGTCGAGGGGACAGAAGGTCACATGAACTTTGAGCGAAGCGAGCTTTTCCCCAACAACGTATGCGATCTACAGTCACTTTATAACGTAAAAGGCCTGTCGATCTTCTCTTCTACTGCAAGAGAGAGTTTCGTCAAATACATGAGAAACTTCGGTTTCCATAACAATAACATAAACGGTCTGCGCAATGCCGGACTTACCCGTGTAACTGCAACCTGGCTGGGTGTCAGGAACCTCATCGAAGTCGATAAGACAGAGGCGGTTCCGGCCCTTTTCGAGCGGGAATACAAGGATAAGGCCATTACCGTCTGGGGCAATCCCGATGCTTTAAGCGTCGGCTTCATGACGGATCCCGGAGTAATAGATTACGTGCCTGATTACGACAACAATCTCGATGTCTTCAACAAGACAAACCAGCTTTTCAGGAGCATGGGTGCAGATGATGTCTACAAACCGATAACGCTGAAGTCAGGGGCATCTTCAGGGCTTTCCACAATGGATAAGAAGGCCCAGGTCCTGGTCTACTCGACGAACAAATCAACGGATGACAGCAACTGCTTCTTCGATATCGAGGTTACCGATGCCGAGATCGGTTCAGATGTTTATGTTTACGCTAACGCGAAAAAGGGTGCGAACGTCGTCGTTACCTGCGGAAACACTGAAAGAAAATTCGAGATCAGGAGCTACCAGATAATCACATTGGGTGTGTTTGACGGCACTCCTATCAAGCTCAGAGTCAAGTACCACGAATCACCCGGCGGCTCACTGTTCGTCTACGGATATCAGCTTGACCGTGACGGTTACGAAAACATGCTCGCGACCTTGTCAGATGAGCAGCTTCAGGTAACAGGTTATGATACGACAAGCCTTTCCGGTCACATCGAAGTTATTAATGACGGCTTCCTTTTCCTGACTATCCCTTATACAGAGGGCTGGACAGCTGAAGTTGACGGCGAGACGGCTGAGATCGTTCCCGTACAGGATGCACTTATGGGAATCAGGCTCGAAAAGGGCAGCCACGACATTACCCTGAAGTATGTTCCGGCAGGATTTAATGCCGGTGTTATGATAACTTCCGGATCCGTATTCCTTATCCTGGTATTTACGATCATTCCTATGATCGTCAGAAAGAATAAGAAAAAGAGTGCGGCTGCCGTTATTGAAGGCACAGAAGGCTCTGAAGCAGCTGCAGACGAAAAAAGCGCTGAGGCTGCTGAAGGTACTGAGATCATCGAAGAGATCCCTGTAACCGAAGCCGTTGATCTGGAAGCTTCAGCCGAAGAAACAGACGCCGGGAAAGAACAGGTTTCTGAGGAAAATGCAGAGCCTGCAGAAGAAAAGGCGGAAACCCCGGAAGAGGCCGGAGAAGAAGATAAGACTCCCGATCCGGAGGGCAAAGATGAGTAAATCAAAAGGCGTCCTCAGGACGTTTGACGGACTCATTTTCTGTTTTCTGTCTGCTGTTGCCATCGCAATCGTAGCGCTTAATATCGGACAGATGACCGAGCCGGGCAAGATCCTGCCGGCCGGCATTTCTATGCGCTCGAGCGAGATGAGCGAGAATATTATCAGAGGAATAGACATTGCTATCGAAGATATCAACCTCATCCGTTCAGGAAATGCAGGATCCGAGCTTTGGCGCCTGCTGACTTTCGTCCATCTTGATCCTTTCTTTTTCCTGGCGCTGCTCATGCCGGTTGCGGCTGCAAAAAATGCGCTTCTTATCGGTTATTACATAAGGTTCGGTTTCTGCTGCGCTGCCATGTATTACTTCATGTCATCGCATCTGAAACTCAGAAGGATGTTTTCGGTCTTTCTGGCCCTGATGTATACATTTTCCACACAGATCGTATTCACGGCACAGTTTTCTTCGCTCATGAACATGGCGGTAATGCTGCCGGTGGTCATGTCATCGTTTGATTCTTATCTGAGAAAGAGGACGTGGGGTTCCTTTTCTGCTGTCTGCCTTTCCTCGCTGGGCCTTTGCGCAACAGGAGGTTACGGCGTAATGACAGGCATCCCGGTCGTTATCTTAACCGGCCTTCTGATGTGTATCAGCCTCTATAAGAGATTCAGGCCGGCATTTACATCCTGGCTGAAACTTCTTGGCGGCGTTCTGACCGGTGCAGCGGCTTCCATGGTCTTTGTTATCCCGGGATTTGCCTCCATGACATTTAAATTGAAACTGTCCGAGAGTTTTAACAATGCTAAAGTGAACTATAAGCTCTTTGATATGCTGAGGGGATCGTTCCTTCTCAGGTCGGGCGGTTTATCCGTCAATTCTGCTCCGCTCTTTTACATCGGCATCCTGACAGGCATAGCCGTAATCGCTTTTGCACTGAATGAGAACATTCCCGTCAGGGTCAAAGTGGCGTCAGGCGTGATCGCTTCGGTGATCCACATTTTCTGCTGCTCTTCGTTTGTTAACGAGACTTCCAGCCTTTTCGGAACATCTCCTGTTTTGAATGCTTCAAGGCTGATCGGTCTGGAGATAATAATCTTTTTCGTGGCCGGCATCGGTCTTAAAAACGCGAAAAGCCTAAGCCGCGGCGATCTCGTAGCCGCAGGACTGATCCCTTTGTTTTTCGTGATAGTGGCGAACAACTCATCAAACGGAACCACTCTTGCAAGTCCCATCGTAATCTCAACATTCCTGGGAGTATTGGTGGAACTGGCATTTGTCTATGGACTTTCAAGCGGCAGGATCAAGGGTAAGGCCAGATATGCAGTACTCTTTTTCATAACCATATTTGTCGGAATAAATACCGCGTTCATAATTTTCAATAATACGATCCAGAGTTCCGGTGCGGCTGAGTATTTCAGGGGAGAACTGGCTACAAAGGCTGCTGACCGCGTTATCCTGGATAATGACTTTGAGGTCCCTGCAGTAAACAGCTCTGATACATATGTTGTTGTCCGTGATGACCTCAGCAAGAGAGAGCTCTCGGATTCATTTATGAACGAGCTAAATGACATGTCGTGGGCGGTTTCTGAGCAGGGACTTCTTGAAGAGATCTACATCAGCCCCGAAAACAAAGAAGGCATTGAGATGACGGGTCCCGATCTGTATGTCCTTGCGGAGGGCACAAACGTACTGACCTTCGAGCCTGTAACTGTCAACGCCGGCGAAAGGATCTTCGCATACTGCAGTTCGACAAACGGCGCATCGCTTGAGGTTAACGCTCCCGGTCACGATTATGTGCGTGTCTTTACAGCACCTTTCCTCACCGAGATAACTCCGGATATCGGAGAGATCAATCTGAAGTTTACTGTTGAATCAGCTTCTGAAGGCAGATGCAGGATCGTACTCTATCAACTTAATGAAAGCGCCTATGATGCGGTCGTTGCCGTATCAGGTAAGATAAGCGGTTCTAAATTTCAGATCGACATCCGGAACATGGGCGGGGTCTGCACTGTTATCCTGCCTTATGCTTACGATAATACGACAAGGATCAGGGTAAACGGAAAGGATTCGGGATCTTTCAGTTATTGCGGAAAGATGGCCACGACTTTTAATGCCGACGGCAAGAGCATTCTTGAGATCTCTGCCGAGCGAAAATCCACCGGTCTTGTCCCCGGTATCCTGATAAGCTCAGTTGCGGCAGCCTGGCTTATCGTAATTCCGGTTCTCCAAATGTATAATAAAAAGAAGAAAGTAACGGGCGAAGGGACTACAGCAGATGCTTAGCAGGAAAATAACAGACGGCACGGAATTCGTCGTTTTCGACATGGAATGGAATCAGCCGATGCCGGGCAAAGAGTATCCTTTTGAAGTAAGCAAGCTTACAGGAGAGATAATCGAGATAGGAGCTCTGAAATATACATACGATAACGGTGAACTGGTATACAGGGATTCTTTCTCTACTGATATCATCCCCGTAAAATACACGAAGCTTCACTATCACGTAAAAAAGGTCACACACAAGAAGAATTCCGATCTTCAGAAGGGAATTCCGTTCAAGGAAGCGTATACGCTTTTCAGGGAGTTCTGCGGTGATGCGATCCTGGTAGGGTGGGGAAGCTCTGATCCTGCCATGCTGAAGATGAATCTGGAATTCTTCGGTATGGATTCCAAGCTCGGGATGTTCTTCCTGGACCTCCAGCCGATATTCTCGCTCTTTGCCGGACTTCAGGGAATGCAGAGAAGCGTAGAAGCCGCAGTGGATTTCTATAATATAGATAAAAAAGAAATATTCCATAGTGCAACAGCAGACGCACATTACACGGGTGCTGTCTTTGAAGAGATCTTTAATCACAACAAGCCTTCAGAGGTAATCTCCGCAATATCGAGTTCATCAATAGATCCGGATGTTCCCTCTGATTTCAGCTTTGTCGGACCGGAATGCCTCGACAGTAATACCGCGTTTACAACTTCCGGTAATTTTATGACTTCCTGTCCGCTGTGCGGAGGAAAACTCGGAGTTAAGATCCCGCCTTTCCGTATCCGCAAATCACAATATGCCCTGCTCGAATGCAGGGAACACGGAGAGCTTTTCTCAAGGACAAGAGTCAAGAAAAATAAGGCTGGAAATTACTACGCTGCGGCCGTTATGAGGTTTGCCACACAGAACGATTATTGGCTCGTAGCATCCAAAAAAGAAGAGTTTGATAAGTACGGTGAAAAGGGCAAACCCGTTGAAAAGACTGAAGAAGAAGACAATGCCACATAATTTATGAACAAAATGTTAATAAACTATGTAAAAAAAGTTAGCAAAATTCGAATTTTCTGTTGAAATTTCGAGGGAGATGACATAAAATAGGCTTAGCATATTAGGAGAAATGTGCGGGTAATGCCGCAAGACTCAGTAAAATAAGTAACTTAAGACCATAAAGAAGGAAGGTGCTTCTTATGATTAAAAGATTAGGTAAGACACAAAAGAGCAAGCAGGGCGCAATACTTGTTATCGTCGTTCTCATTCTTGCGCTTGCGATGATCTTCATCTCCGCAGCCATGATGCTTACTCAGGCAACCAGAGGTCGTCTGTATGAGACAGCAATGTCAAGCCAGGCAAGACTTACGGTTACGGCTGCTTCCGAAGTTTTCCTCGAAGCACTTCAGACGCAGGAGATTACCGATGACCAGATCGATAAGCTTTTGGTCAACACACCTGCCCGTCATGACAACAATGCCGACAAGATCAAGATGATCATCACCGGCGTTCCTGGTATGTCAAACAAGGGCGATAACTGCACATATCTTGATCTTTACTATCCTGATACATCCAACAAGGATATCGTCAACGCTGATTTCACAACTATCATCGGCGATCAGACAGAGAACATCAGAGTAGTTCTCCACGTTAAGCACAGAGATCCGAGCTACGGCGGACGTTTTAAGAACCAGATCGATGTCGGCGGTACTACAGCTAAGCACGAATTGAGATTCACATTCGGTGAAGGTATGATGAACCCTGCAGTTACCGGCGTTACAGATAACACAGTATTGTTAAGAGGATCTGCAACAGAGCAGGCTTCAAGTGCAGTATTCTATTCAGACTTCGTCTTTGCTGAAGGTGCTGTTTCTGCATTCGGCGGTGGTAACACATATCACGGCAACATGATCTTCCTCGACAACGCTTACATGAGCACATACTCTTCTGTTGCAGCAATGGATGGTGACTTCTACTTCATCGGTAAGTCACATAATGATGCTGGTCTTATCTATAAGACAGATGATGGTTGGAGCAACATTTCTTCAACAAGCCGTTTCATCTTCTCAAACAGAACAGCGCAGGATAAGACCAAAGATACAAGTAATGACCAGAACGGTAAGATCAAGGACCTCCTTACAGGAAGAAGCTGCTACTTCGTAGGTAATTCCAGCGGAACGATCCTCGCTACCAATGGTAACCAGAACCAGTATTACAATGGCGCTCAGTACACATACGGTATTACCAACAAGGCTACTGCCAGCGTTCCTGCTGATATTACAGAAAAACTGAATACTTATAAGAGCTACAATTACACACAGTCCTCCGAACCGTTCCCTTCAAACGTTGTTACGGATGTCTTCATGGATCTTAATCCTGACGGAAAGACAAAGACCATTCCTGAGGGTACAACTCTTACACGTGAAGAATACTCTGCAGACGGAAGCACATTCTATGCTGAGGGTTATGTCACTGAGGAAGCTATCACTGTAATAGCTAACCCTCTTACAAAGACATATCCTAAGTGGAAGATGGGTGATGATAATAAGGTTCCTGATAACAGGATCATCGACATGGATCACCTCAGCTCTCTTGATAGCGATGGTGACAGAATCATCAGCCTCTCTCCCGGATATTATCAGATCCTTCCCGGAACAACGGTTAGTAGCAATTCTAACCTCAAGCCGTACGTTCTCTGCATTGATGGTTCCAAGGCAGCTGAATACCGTTTCTTCTTCAAGAAAGGTACATACCAGTTGAACCTCTGCGTATTCGCAGTCTATAACGTTCAGAATGATCCTGCTCCGGTAGTATTCATTCTTGAGCCTCAGGCAGAGTTGAACTTCTCCGGCCCGAATTACCGTAACTACAGCAGCTCGCTCTGCGCTTCCGGTTTCATTTCGATCAGCCGTGGCAAGAACTCTGCAAGCGGAATCGGCGGATACGTTCAGAACACTCCTTTGACCAATGAGATGAAGGAATGGGATCCTAGCAAAAAGATCGGCAGCAATGCTATTAAGTATTCAAGCTACTATGATAGTATCGCTAAGCCTTCCATCTACATCTTCGGTACAGGAAGCAACAAGTTCATAACCGGTGACTGCTGCACATTCGAAGCTTATGTAGGACTTTACGAGAACTCAGTCTTCGGCGCAAGAAACGATATCGATAACAGCTTGCCGCTCCAGATCTACGGAAGAATCGAAGCTAACAAGTTCGATATGGGTAATACAACAGGTGGTTTCTGTATGCCTTATTGCCCGGCTCCCGGACAGGCAGACAGCGATCCTAACAACAGAGCTGCTGAGACCAAGTTCGAAGTAACACAGATCATCTACTACTACGAGTGATCAGTTAGCAGGTAACAACAAACAAACTAAAGAGGCTGCAACATTGCAGCCTCTTCTTTATTATGGAGGCATGATAAAAAGTAAAACAGGGGCGATGTGAAAGCTATCACGGTTGTATTATTCAAGTACAACAGTGAGACAGAGTAGATACTAACTCGACATGTTTTTTGATCCAAAGAGGTCGCTAAGGAGAATGGGAAGTTAGCAATCGAATCATGCAGAGGTCGAAAAGGCCGAATAGGAGATTGGAAGCATCACCCAACAGAAGCTGTCTTGCTGAAGATACTTACGGAGGTAAGAAGATGAGTAAGACAGAGGAAACAAGAAGGCTATGCGTGGGTGTAGATCTGCATAAGACACAGTTCACGGTAAGCGC
>JHXJ01000032.1 GCA_000621765.1 Ruminococcaceae bacterium AB4001 | reverse complement strand
AGGATCTAACAGAAAAATATCCAAGAAAGGCTCAGCGACTCTGCGTAAGACTGGCTATGAGGTTATGAGAGTACTTAAGAGCCATCAGGCACCCAAAGATTGCACCGTATACAACTACATTCTGAAAAAGGAAGCTGAAGGCAAAAGCAAGAAACAGGCCAAAATAGCTGGCCTGAACAAGTTCCTGCGAATTTACTACGCACGAGTGATGGAGGTTTACCAAGCAGCATAAATCCATTAATGCTAAAACAAAGACCGGATTTGACTCCGGTCTGTTTGCTGTGCCTAGTTGTTTCAAAACAAAAACCTGCCAACAGGCTATTGATTTTTGTTAGCAGGTTTAATTCACTCCCATCGAAAAGCCAATCTGTTTTTGTCCCAATAATAGAAATAAACCTTTGTTATAATTCAAGAAATAAAGATTCGGACGGATATGTTTATGGCAAAGAAAACTACTTTTTTCTGTAAGGAATGCGGATATGAGACTTCCGGATGGATGGGCAAATGCCCGGGATGCGGCATGTTCAACACATTTGTCGAAGCGCCGTCCGAGAAGGCTCCCGCCAAGGCGAAGACTGATTCTCCGGCATTTACCGCCAACCAGTATTCATGGACTGACTCGGCTGTAACAGTAAGGCTTAAGGATGCAGGCAAAGAGAATTACAGAAGGCATTCCACAGGCATGGCAAGCCTCGACCAGCTCTTCGGAGGCGGTGTTACCGAAGGTTCGGTAACTCTTGTCGCAGGAGAACCCGGAATAGGTAAATCCACCATCCTTATGCAGCTTGCGGATTCTTATAAAGCCGAAGGCGAGATCCTTTACATCTCAGGTGAGGAATCCCCTGCCCAGATTGGAATGAGAGCATCCAGACTTAAGATCAAGAGAGACATCCTTATCTGCGGTGAGACCAGATTCGAAGCTATCGCAGAACAATTGAAGACACATAAACCCTGTCTGGCAATTATCGATTCAATTCAGACTCTCTATTCAGAACAGGTAGCCGGAACACCCGGCGGTGTCGCTCAGATACGGGAAGTTGCTGCAGGTCTTATCAGGATCGCAAAGACCAATAACATTACGATCATTATGGTCGGCCATATCGCCAAGGACGGTTCCATCGCAGGGCCTAAAACTATTGAGCACATGGTCGATACCGTATTGGGATTTGAAGGAGACGCTACAGGCGGATACCGCATAATCAGATCTGCCAAGAACCGTTTCGGAAGATCCAATGAGATCTGCTTTTTCGAGATGGGCGAGACAGGCCTTATCCCTGTCGACAGTTCAAAGGCCCTGCTCGTTGCAGGAAGACCGCTTAACAGCCCGGGCTCTGTCCTGACTTCCACCCTCGAAGGCAATGATGCACTCACCATCGAAGTTCAGGCGCTCTGCACTGAGAGCGTTTACGCTAATCCGCAGCGCATGACTTCAGGTCCGGAAAGAGGACGCGTTCTCATGCTCCTCGCAGTTTGCGAGAAGATGTTAAATCTCGGTCTTACTTCGAAGGACTGCTTCGTAAATGTAATCGGAGGCCTCAAGGTATCAGATCCTGCAACTGATCTTGCCGTATGTATGGCAACCGTTTCATCTGCACGTGGTGTCAGTGTTAGAGCCAATACACTGATACTTGGCGAAGTCGGTCTGTCCGGCGAGATAAGACCCGTGTCCAGAATACTTAAGAGATGTCTGGCTTCTGCAAGACTCGGCATCACTACGGTAGTCCTCCCCGGCAGTTCCAAAGATGCTCTTGAGAAGGAACTCGCAAATGCTTCTGCTGATATTTTCGCAGGCAATCCGGTTCCTGAATTCATATATGCAGATAACTTAAAGGAAGCAGCTGATATACTGTTCTCATAACAGGAGGTGTTCTTATGGGTCTCAAATGCTATTTTCTGATACCGGCCGCAGGCAGCGGAACAAGGATGGGCGCAGGACAGCCCAAACTCATGAGAAATGTTGAAGGCAGACCTGTTATCCTGCGCACGCTGGATGCTATAGCCGGAGTCTGCAGGGACAGATACGCCGGACTTGATTACAGGATAATCCTCGTAACAACCGAAGATCTTTTGGGGATCCTCAAAGCAATGTGCGCCGAATACTTCCCCGATATAAAGATCACTTTCACCTTGGGCGGAAAAACAAGGACCGAATCAGTATCATGCGGACTTAACATGATAAATGATGCAGATGACGATGACCTTGTACTCGTACACGACGGTGCAAGATGTCTTGTTACGGCTGAAGAGATAAAAGCCTGCATCGACGGCCTTAAAGACCACGCCGTATGCGCTTCTGCTGTTCCCGTTAAGAACACATTGAAGGAAGTTGATATACTGCCATCGGGCGAAGTCAAAGTAACTAACACCCCTGACAGGTCCAGATTCTACGAGATCCTCACTCCTCAGGGTTTCAAGTTCAAAGATATCGAGACATGTTATATGAAGGCAACGGATGAGGGCATCACCGCCACCGACGATACCGCCCTTGCTGAAATATACGGCCTGGATGTTTATCTTACAAAGGGACTTTATTCGAACCTGAAGATAACGACTCCCGAAGATATTGCGATCGCATCTGAGATTATAAGATCACGGGGAGACAGCGAACCGTTCCACGATTAATAATTTAGCCCGCGTCGAAGCGGGCTTTTTAATTCAGATCTCTTTTGTAAACGTCAGGATGCAGAATACCTGTATTCCTTCGCCTCTCCCGAATCCCGTGAGGCCCTCTCCGGTCGTTGCCGTTATGCCGACTGAAGAAGAAGGAATTCCCAGTATCTTCCCTACCGATTCCTTCATGGCAGGGATATGAGCCTTAAGCTTTGGACGCAGGCACTCGATGGTCAAAGAGCAGTGAATGATCTTTCCATCCTTCAGATACTCCAGTGCCTTCTCAAGGTAAACGCTGCTGTCCTTAATGCCCTGTTCGAGGCAGATCTTATCTGCTTCTCCTCCGAGTATGTTTACACCGGTAAATCCGGAGATCGCATTTGTGACAGCGTGATACACGACATCGCCGTCACTGTTTGCCTCGATGGGTCTGTCGAACGGGATGTCCGTTCCGCCAAGACGGATAACGGTGTCGCCAGAAGGCTCACCGAATCTGTGGCTGTCCTGTCCTATTGTGCTGATAGAAACGATATTTCCCATATTGTCCGCCTTTACGTAACCCCGTTAAGCTGCATCCATGATATCACATCATTTACTGTCCAATATCCGTATTCGGCACTGCCAAAGACCTTATCCTCCTGCCCTGCCTTTATAAGGACAAATTCAGGAACGGCTTCGATCTCGTACTTTTCCATCATTTCACGGAACTCCATTGCATCGAGCATCAGGACCGTTACTTTTCCTGAATACATCTGGGCGACGTCTTCCATAGATGCGGTCACTGTTGCACTCTCATTGGACATCGAACTGTAAAAGTATATGAGGAGCGTATGCCCTGATGTAAGAAGTCCGTCAAGGTCTTTGATCTCACGGTATTGAATGCCGTAGCACTGATTGCCGTTATCATCCAGTTCGCCTTCGACAGGTTCATAGACCATGCATTCGGCAGATTCGCTGTATGAGTAGTCTCCCAGATAATCGTAGATGGTCTTTTCCTTAGGTTTCGAGCATGAACAAAGACATGTCAGCGAAAACAGGAAAGCTATCAAAAGCGGAAAGAATCTCTTTTTCACTTCTCAATCAGCTCACTAACCATTGCTGTTGTTCCGGCAAGAAGATCTTCAGCAACCTTCTCTGCGTTTCCTGAGTCAACAAGTTTTGTAACTTCAGGATCGAGCGGAAGCTTATCAGTTACTTTGGAACCGATCTCTGCTGCGGAACGCTCAATGGCAGAACCGTCACCGTAAAGCCTTATCTCGTCACCGCAGTGAGGACACTTTACATAGCTCATGTTTTCGACCATGCTGAGAACCGGAACCTTCATCATGGAAGCCATGTTGCGCGCCTTGTTGACGATCATGGATACGAGATCCTGGCTAGTTGCGACGAGGATGATTCCGTCCAGAGGGATAGCCTGGAATACGGTAAGCGGTACGTCACCCGTTCCCGGAGGCATGTCAATGAGAAGGACATCCAAAGGACCCCAGTTGACCTCACCCCAGAACTGCTTTACGAGTGAATTAAGGACAGGACCTCTCCAGATTACAGGAGCTTCCTTATCTTCAAGAACAAGGTTAATACTTACTGCCTTGATGCCTGTTGATGTTTCAGCGGGAATGATCAGGTGATCATCCGTAGCCATGAGGTTATCCTTAAGTCCGAATGACTGAGGAATGGAAGGACCGGTAACATCAGCATCCATGATGCCGACCTTGTAGCCTTTTCTTGCGAGCTGTACAGCGAGAACTGATGTGACAAATGATTTGCCTACACCGCCCTTGCCGCTTGCTATTCCTATAACTGTCTTAATGGAAGAACCCTGTGCAAGAGGATCCTTTCCGAGCGCCGAAGGACATGAATCCTGGGACGTGCACCCGTTCTTGGACGGGCATGAATCACATGCTGATGACATAATCGATATCTCCTTAAAATAACGTGTTCATTATATTTAATGCCTTGCTTTTTTTCAATTTGCGGTACAGCTCAGGCTTTTGTCTTTGCTTCTATTTCGTCATGCTCATCTTCATTGATCTCGAAGATCTCATCGCTGCCTGTTTCAGTCCTTCTCTTGATGAATCTCATCACAGCGGCACCGGCATCAGTTGACCTGACCCATACGACTCTGATAAGACGCTGCTCGTTTCTCTTGAACGATCTTATAAGTGAACCGACGGCGTTAGATGCCTGCTCCTTGGCGAGCCTGATGCTCTCCTTCTCCGCTTCGGTAAACTGGCTGGCAAATGCCTTCTCCTCAGCTCTGTGCTGCGCGGCAAGTTCTCTTTCCTGCCTGCGGTTTTCCTCAAGGAGTTTTTTATACTGGTCGTAATGGTTCCTTGTCGGTTCGCTTACGGAAACGATCGTATCGACAGCACCGTATATCTGTGAACCGATCTTATCGGAAACCATTTTCGTTCCGCTTACGACTTTCTCCATTGCCTCGAACTTCTTCTTGAATCCGATGATGGTGATGATCGTCGTAACGAGGTCTGCCACAAGGACAACTGTAAAGAAGATCGATACGCCTACCCTGACAGGATAATTGATAAAAGAGATCAGGTGTTTCACGGCCGGATGAAGAACATATATACCGAGCGATGCCGCTATGCCCCAATAGATAAAGAACCTCAGGCAGATGTATCCGTGGAAATTGAATTTGTAATCCGTATAATCCCACCATCGCATATGGAAGGTGTGATAGAGAATTACGCCTGCTATGAGTTCTACTATCGTACAGGCGGTGGCCATTCCGAAAAAGATCACGAAGAAATTGCTGCTGAGCGGCTCAAAGATCCAGATGGCGGCATAAAAGCCCAGGCCATATACCGGACATAAGGGGCCTGCCAAAAAGCCTCTGTTTATGAACTTTCCTTCAGTGATGCCGTAGTAGACAACTTCAATTACCCATCCGACGAAACTGTAAATAAAGAACATCAGATAGGATTCGAGAAATGGATACGGAAGACTCATTCTTTTCTTGCCCTCATTACTCTGTATCCGCCGTCGACATTCAGCGTCTCACAGTTCCCGAAAAGTTCTTTGAGCTTGTCCATGGTAGACGGTGCACCCTGTTTGCGCTGCAGCACAACATAGAGATATCCGCCGGGATTAAGCTGCTCATAAGCCTGGTCGTAAAAACCGAATACGGTCTTCTTTCCTGCTCTTACGGGAGGGTTCGTGGCAATGATGTCAAACCTTTCATCCCTTACCGCGAAAAGGATATCGCTGGACATAAAACGGCAGTTAACTCCGTTATTCATGGCGTTTTCTCTTGCAAGAGCAACTGCTCTGGAATTGATGTCGACGCCTGTGACGTCAAAAGCCATAAAGCATGACTTGATGACAATGCCGACAATTCCGACACCGCATCCGAGATCGGCAAAGCGCTCCATCTTGGGACCTCTTGCCTTGATATCCTTTACGAGTGTCTCGATAAGAAGGTTTGTTCCGAAATCGACATTCTTCCTCGAGAAGACTGCCGAATCGGTGTAGAATTCAAAATTGATGCCGTTCATCCTGTAAGGAATCGTCTTACGGTCTGAAGGTGCTATAGGGTTAGGGTCAAAATACTGTGTCATGGTAGTTTATTCTTCAATCCTGTTTTTTCCATTACTAATATTAGTGGAATACCTAATACTATCATAAGAAGCGCTTCGCTGGCGGCTACGGATATCATGCCCCACGTAAATACCGGGAAAACGGCCATCACTTCTGCGATCCTCACCTGGATCGGACCATATGCGATGCTCGCAAACGGTGCAGTGAACACAACATAAAGCGCAGCAGCTATCCCGTTAAAAACGATGAACTTGATGCGCCACTTGTTCTGGGACAGTTTGGATGAGGCAGCTGACATAATTACATCATCGAGCGGATGGTGTCATTGATCTGGCAGATCCTGACAGTCCTGCTCCACGGCATTTCAGGTGCCTGGATAAGTCCGGAGGCAATAGCCTTCGCGCAGCTCTCAAATTCGTAAACATAGCTGTGATCGTAATCTTCTTCCGCTACGATCTCCTCAAGAAGAGTATCGTTCGGAGCATAGATAGCGATCCTTCTGTAATTGTTTATGTTGCTGAGCCTGATCTTGCCTCTCTCGCCTACGATAACGCCGTCCCTGTCGGTATCAGCGCACATCGTAACGTAGAAATTTCCGAGGATGCTGCCGTCTTCCGATTCCATTGAATAAGTGGTATCCCTGTCGATACCGGAAGAGAGCTGTCTAGCGAACACACGGGAAACCCTGATATCGTCGCCCATGAACGAAAGAGCGAAATTAGTCGTGTATACTCCCAGATCCATATAACTTCCGCCGCCCAAAACAGTGCTGTTGAGCCTCGGGACATTCCAGATATCGTATCCCAGATTTGCAGTAACATATTTAACGGCGCCGATCCTGCCCTTTTCGATCCATTCAAGGACCTGCTTATGCAGGGGAAGATAGGAAGTCCACATAGCCTCAGCTACGAAGAGGCCTCTGTTCTTTGCCTCGAAAAAGATGCTGTCTGCCTCAGCCTTGCTCATGGCAAACGGCTTTTCAACGAGAATGTTCTTATACTCCTTAATGCACATGATCGCATGTTCATAGTGATATGTATTCGGAGTCGCGATATAGATAAGGTCGACCTCATCAGACTTTGCAAGTTTCTCATACCCTGTGAAGACTTTCGCATCAGGGCAGTGTGCGGCTGCAAATTTCTTGGCCTTGCTTCTTTCTCTCGAGGCAACGCCGGTGACAACTACATTCTTATTACGCTTCAGGCTGTCACAAACTTTGGCAGCTATATTTCCACAACCGAGAATACCTACTCTAAGCATATCCGGACCTCTTTTTTATATTAATAATACAACCCTCTAATTTTATTTAGAGCAATACAATGTGTCAATCTATGTTTTAAACAAGGGAAATATGGTAGACAAGACCCCGGCATTGCTATATTTTTATTCCTAAAAAGCAAGGTGAACGGATCCTTCAATGTCAGCTAAGATTTTGGACAGGCTCTCGCCCCGCAAAAGAGGCATCATATATCTCCTGTTATCGTCATTCTCATTCGCGTGCATGGCGTTGTTCATAAACCTTGCAGGAGATATGCCCGTTTTCCAGAAAGCTTTCTTCAGAAATCTCGTCGCGATCGTCATGTCCTACATTATGCTCGCAAGATCTCCCGAAAAGTTCAAGATCAAGAAGGGTTCCCTGCCGAACCTTTTCATGCGCGCATCATTCGGCACGATCGGTGTTATCGCAAACTTCTACGCGATCTCCAGCACCAACATGTCTGATGCCATGATGCTCAATAAGCTCTCACCGTTCTTTGCAATGCTGACTTCGATCATCGTTCTCAAGGAAGCTGCTGACGGCTTCCAGTGGGCAGCGATCCTCACGGCAATAGCAGGTGCGATTTTCGTAGTTAAGCCGTCTTTCCTCTTTGGCAATCTCGGAATGAGCGGAGATGACGTCTTCCCTCTTATCGTAGCGCTCATCGGCGGAATCTGCGCCGGAATCGCATACACGTTCCTCAGAAAGGCAACTTTGAAAGGCGAACGCGGCATCGTGGTCGTGGCGTTCTTTTCGACGTTCTCATGTATCGCGCTGATCCCGTTCATCATCTTCACATATCAGCCGATCTCGCTCCTGCAGTTTCTCTTCTGCGTGCTGACAGGTATCTCCGCATGCTTCGGACAGATATTCATAACATCAGCCTACGCCGCATGCCCTGCAAAAGAGATATCCATCTACGATTATTCAACGGTTATATTCACGGCAATGCTCGGTCTCATCGTATTGGGCGAGATCCCGGATCTGCTCAGCATAATCGGATACGCGATAATCATCGGCGCATCCGTGCTGAACTATCTGTATAACAATAATTACCTGAGATTTAAGAAATCCTGAACGTCTTTTAGAGAAGGCAGTATCACATCTGCCAATCCCTTCATCTCATCATCAGGCTGGATGATGTCAGGAACCATTATCGTATAAAGGCCGGAAGCCTTGCATGATCTTACCCCGTTGAACGAATCTTCAAGGCCTACGCCCTCTTCCGGTTTTACTCCAAGGGCTTCGCAGGCGAGAAGGAATATCTCCGGATCAGGCTTGGACTTAGTTACCTGGTCACCGCACACACAGGTATCGAAGTAAGGCAGTGCGCCAAGCACTTCCATCTGTGAAGTCACTTCTTCTCTTGTCGAAGAAGATGCAATGGCGATCTTCATGCCTGCATTTTTCATTGCGCTCAGCAATTCGATCGTATGAGGCTTGAGAGGTACTTTTCCCTGCGCAGCCAGTCCGTTATAGATCTCACGGAGTTCACGCTCGTAGCGGTCACCGGGCTCACCGTAGACTCTCTCGAACTCGTCAATGGTAGCCTTTTTGTTTTTCCCGATAACGCTGATTCCGTAGGTGCGGATATCGGGGAAACCGTACTTCTCGCCTATTTGCTCCCAAATGGACAGGACTGTCCTCTCTGAATCGAGGATCAGTCCGTCCATATCAAAAATAGCTGCTTTAAAATTTCTGTCAGAAGTCTTCATCAGACCTCCATCGTTCCTTCGAAAACCTTAGCGCAGTTACCTGTCATGAATACCGCATCGTCTGTGTACTTGATGATGAGGTCGCCGCCCTTAAGGATTACCCTGATGTCTTCGCCCTTCTTGCAGAAACCGTTCTCACATGCAGCTACTACCGTTGCGCATGCGCCCGTACCGCAGGCCATAGTCTCGCCTGAGCCTCTCTCCCATACTCTCATCTTAAGTGTATGGTCGTCGATGACTTTGACAAATTCCGTGTTGACTCTTTCCGGGAAGATATCCGTCGAATATTCGAACTTGGGACCGATCTTATTGAGATCTAAGACATCGACGAGATCAGTGAATACAACAGCATGAGGGTTACCCATGGATACTGCCGTAATGTTATATTCATCACCGTCTATATTTACCGGAACATTGATCGCCTTGTCGCCCGGAAGCGTGCAGGGGATCTTTGCGGGAACAAGATCAGCCTTGCCCATATCTACCTTGACTCTTGCGACTACGCCGCCCAAGGTCATAAGCTCAAGCGTCTTGATTCCGCTCTTTGTCTCGATCTTCATGTGTCTCTTCTTATGGCCGCGCTCATCGTACATGTACTTGGCAACACATCTTATAGCGTTACCGCACATCATGCCCTCCGAGCCGTCCAGATTGAACATGATCATCCTGCAGTCAGCGACCTTTGAAGGAGCGATCAGGACGATACCGTCACCGCCTACACCGAAGTGTCTGTCACTCATGTAGACAGAGAGTGATTCAGGTGAAGATACCATACTCTCCATGCAGTCGATGTAGATGTAGTCGTTACCTGCACCCTGCATCTTGATGAAGTTGATCTTTCTTCTCTTGTCACGCATGTTGTTGATGTCGACGAGCTCCGTGTTGATCTCGGAGAAGTGGCTCATCAAAGAGTCAGCAAGAGCGTCTGCCGTATCGATAGCGGTAAGACAGGGAATACCGAGCATGACTGCTCTTCTTCTGAGCTTAACGGAGTCTCTTGCAGGGAGTCTTCCCTTTGCGGATGTCGAAATGATGTAATTGATCTTACCACTCTCGATCAGAGACATTGTGTTGTTTTCATCAGACTCGTGGATCTTCGATACTTCGGAAACTTCCATTCCAGCAAGTCTCAAAGCTTCAGCCGTGCCGTGTGTCGCATAGAGCTTAAAGCCCATGATGTCGAACTTCTTTGCGATCTCAACGATCTCCATCTTGTCGGAATTTCTTACCGTGATGAAGACGCCTCCGCGCTTATACATCTTGTAACCGGCTGCTACGAGGCCCTTATACAGAGCTTCTGAGAGGTTTCTTCCGACGCCTAATACCTCACCAGTTGACTTCATCTCAGGTCCTAACTGTGTATCAACGTCTGTGAGCTTCTCAAAAGAGAATACAGGAACCTTTACAGCTGTATAAGGTGACTGTCTGTAGAAACCTGTGCCGTAATCCATGTCTGCAAGTTTGGTACCGAGGCTGACTTCGATGGCTACGTCTACCATCGGAATGCCTGTAACCTTGCTCATGTAAGGAACGGTTCTTGAAGCTCTCGGATTGACCTCGATTACGTAGATCCTGTTGTCCTTAACGATGTACTGGATGTTTACGATACCGGTTGACTTGAGGCCGTCGCAGAGTGCGATCGTCGTATCTGCAAGTTTCTTGTACATGTCATCGTAGATGTGCTTTGCAGGATACATTGCGATCGAGTCACCGGAGTGGATGCCTGCACGTTCAACGTGTTCCATGAGACCCGGGATAAGGACATCCTTACCGTCGTAGATCGCATCTACTTCGATCTCCTTACCCTGGATGTACTTGTCGATGAGGACAGGGTTCTCGATGCCCTGCGCTAAGATGATCCTCATGTACTCATTAACGTCTTCGTCGTTGAAGGCAATGATCATGTTCTGACCGCCAAGGACGTAAGAAGGTCTTAAGAGCACCGGATATTCGAGTGCGTTAGCTGCATGTAAAGCTTCTTCCAGTGTAAGGACTGAGAAGCCCTTAGGTCTTGCGATTCCGAGTCTCTCAAGAAGCTCATCGAATCTCTCACGGTCTTCTGCCATGTCGATCGAATCAGCTGATGTACCGATGATGTTAACGTTGTTCTCGGACAATGTTTTCGTGAGCTTGATAGCTGTCTGTCCGCCGAATGCTACAACTACGCCGAACGGCTTTTCCTGATGAACGATGTTCATTACGTCTTCCGGTGTAAGAGGTTCAAAGTAGAGTCTGTCGCCTGTGTCGAAGTCAGTTGAAACCGTCTCAGGGTTGTTGTTTACGATAACAACTCTGTAGCCCAGGTCTCTTAATGCATGTACGCAGTGAACTGCTGCATAGTCGAACTCGATACCCTGACCGATACGGATCGGGCCTGAACCGAATACGATTACAGTCTGCTTGTCCTTATCTCCTGCCTTCTCGAAATCTGCTTCGTTCTCGCCGCCTTCTTCAGGTCTGTTGAATGTCGCATAGAAGTAAGGCGTGTGAGCTTCGAACTCGCCTGCGCATGTATCAACCATCTTGAACGTAGGCTTGAGTTCATATGTGACGGGCTTGCCTGTGATCCTTGCGACAGCCTTGTCGGTGAAGCCTAACTTCTTGGCCTTTACGTATTCATCGAAAGAGATCTCTCTTCCTGATATATTCTTTTCGAATTCAACGAGGTTCCTGATCTTGGAAAGGAACCACATGTCGATCTTTGTGTTCCTGTTTATCTCAGCGATGTCGATTCCTCTTCTGATCGCCTCAGCGACATAGAAAAGTCTCTCGTCAGTAGGTCTGATGCAGTTAGGCATGAGGTCTTCGTCAGCAACATCTTCCATCTTCTTAAGGTGAAGTGTATCAGCTGAGATCTCTGCGCCTCTTACAGCCTTCATGAGCGCGCTCTCGAATGAATCGGAGATCGCCATGACTTCGCCCGTCGCCTTCATCTGTGTGCCGAGGTCTCTCTTCGCATAGACGAACTTGTCGAAAGGCCACTTCGGATACTTAACAGCAACGTAGTCCAGAGCAGGCTCGAAAGCTGCATATGTGTGACCCGTTACCGCATTTACGATCTCGTGGAGTCTGTAACCTATTGCGATCTTCGTTGCAACCTTGGCGATCGGATAACCTGTTGCCTTTGAAGCAAGCGCTGAAGATCTTGAAACTCTCGGGTTAACTTCGATTACCGCATATTCAAATGAGTTCGGGTTAAGCGCGAACTGGCAGTTACAGCCGCCTTCAACGCCCAGTGCTTCAATGATGTTAAGCGATGCTGTTCTGAGCATCTGATATTCTTTGTCTGAGAGCGTTACAGCAGGAGCGATAACGATAGAGTCTCCTGTGTGTACGCCGACGGGGTCCAAGTTCTCCATCGAGCAGACCGTAATGACGTTGCCGTCCTTATCCCTGATGACTTCGAACTCGATCTCTTTCCAGCCTGCGATACCGCGCTCGATGAGGACCTGTGTAATAGGAGACAATGCAAGACCGTTTCTTGCGATCTCATGGAGTTCTTCCTTATCGTTTGCGATTCCGCCGCCCGTTCCGCCTAATGTGAAAGCAGGTCTTACGATGACCGGATAGCCGATCTCTTCAGCGAAATCCAGAGCATCCTCAACTGTTGTTACGACCTTTGAAGGAATGCAGGGCTGGCCGATGGCTTCCATCGTATCCTTGAACATCTGGCGGTCTTCTGCCTTGTCGATGCACTCGGGTGATGAGCCCAAGAGCTTAACGCCGTGGGATTCAAGGAAGCCTTCCTTGGCGAGCTGCATGCACAGTGTGAGTGCAGTCTGACCGCCTAATCCTGAGAGGATCGAGTCAGGTCTTTCAGTCTCGATTATTCTCTTAACTGTCGTAAGTGTAAGAGGTTCGATGTAGATCTTATCTGCCATCGACTTGTCGGTCATGATGGTAGCAGGGTTGGAGTTGAGGAGCACGATCTCGATGCCGTCTTCTCTTAAGGCTCTGCAGGCCTGTGTGCCTGCGTAGTCGAATTCGGCTGCCTGGCCGATTACGATAGGACCTGATCCGATAACAAGGACTTTTCTTATTGTTTTATCCAGCGGCATATTATTTCTCCTCCTTGTCTTCCATCATCTTGATGAACATGTCGAAAAGGAATTCCGAATCCTTCGGTCCTCCGCATGCTTCCGGATGGAACTGTACCGAGTAAGCGGGTTTATTTAAATATCTGATTCCTTCGTTTGTACCGTCGTTAACGTTGACGAAGAGCTCTCTTGCGATGGAAGGATCGATCGAATCACTTAATACCTGATATCCGTGGTTCTGTGATGTGATGTAGACTCTGCCGGTCTCAAGATCTTTAACAGGATGGTTGGCACCTCTGTGTCCGTACTTCAGCTTGGAAGTCTTAAAGCCGTGCGCCAGCGCAAGGATCTGGTGGCCTAAGCAGATTCCCATGATCGGAATGCCTGAATCCTTAAGCACCTTCATCGTCTCTATGGCTTTTACATTGTCTTCAGGATCTCCCGGACCATTGGACAGGAAGATACCGTCAGGATTGATCTCCATTACCTGAGCCGCTGTCGTATCAGCAGGAAGAAGATGTACTTCGCATCCTCTTTTCGCGAGCTCTCTTGAGATGTTTCTCTTGATGCCGAAGTCGAACATTGCAACCTTGAACTTAATTTCGTCTTTTGCTTCGACGATCTCTTCAGCCTTGGTCGTAACTTCTTCGACAGGATCCTTGATCTTATATGCCTTGATCTCATCTAACGAGAACTCATCGGGACGGTCGCAGATCGCGCCGTTCATCGTACCGGATTCTCTCAGGCACTTTGTAAGCGCTCTCGTGTCGATTCCTTTGAGTCCCGGGATGCCCTGCTCTTTAAGGAATGTATCAAGATCAGTCTCACATCTGAAGTTCGAAGGAAGATCGCATACTTCCCTTACGATGTAGCCTGATACGTTGACCTTATCGCTCTCCATATCAGGAGTAATTATTCCGTAGTTTCCTATCAGGGGGAATGTCTGGACTACTGCCTGGCCTTTGTAGCTCGGATCAGTCAGAGTCTCTAAGTAAGCAGTCATCGCGGTAGTAAATACTATCTCCGAGATAACACTGCCCTCGGCACCCATTGCCTCGCCTTCATAAACATTTCCGTTCTCTAATACAAGATAACGTTTCATATTGTTTAACCCCCTTTTATAAAAAAGGCTTTTCCGTTGAGAGAAAAGCCTTAAAAATCTAATCAATCAAGAAGGATCTTGCGCACGATGCTCATCATCTGTTCCTTCTCGATAACATCCTTATGCCTTACTTCAAGCGACGGTAATTCCGAGATAGACTGAGGAAGCTCGAGTCCGCTCTCTTCGGCAAGTTCGGCGATGATATCGGGTATTTCCTTGTTGTCGGAATAACCTGCTCCTCTTAAAGCATCCATAACAGCCGGAGCGAACTTGAACGGTGATGCCGTAGAAGCAAAGACAGTCTTGCTCTCGTCGCCTGATCTGGAATGATATCTGCCGTAGATGTTAAAGCCTACTGCCGTGTGAGGATCGATTACATGATCCGTACGGTCGTAAACATCGAGTATCGTTTTCGCTACACCGGTCTCATCAGCAAAGCCGCCGACGAAGAGTCTCTGCAGTGCCTTCAATGTATCCTTGTCGACACTGTACTTGCCGGATTCGAAAAGATCGTTCATCCATTCATTTACCTTCTGGGAATCCTTGTCCGTGATCTCGAAAAGGAGTCTCTCGAGATTCGAAGAGATGAGGATATCCATTGAAGGAGATGTTGTCTTGAAGAACTCTCTGTTGCGGTCATAAACGCCGCTTGAGAAGAAGTCGCAGAGGACCTTATTGCGGTTCGAAGCGCAGATGAGCTTGTGAACCGGGATACCCATCTGCTTTGCAAACCATGCAGCAAGGATATTACCGAAGTTACCAGTAGGAACAACGATGTTGAACGACTCGGTAAGATCGATCTTGCCCTTTCTCAAGAGTTCTACATATGAATATACATAGTAAGCGATCTGGGGTGCCAATCTTCCCCAGTTGATGGAGTTTGCGGAAGAGAGCATGATGTCATGCTCATCAAGAGTGATGGCAAATTCCATGTCTCCGAAGATCCTCTTAACGCCTGTCTGTGCGTCGTCAAAGCATCCGTTGACTGCGATTACGTGAGTATTGGAACCGCCCGTAGTCGTCATCTGGAGTTTCTGCGCCTCAGATACGCCGCCTGTCGGATAGAAGACGATGATCTCTGTTCCGGGAAGATCCTTGAAGCCTTCGAGTGCGGCCTTACCGGTATCACCTGATGTTGCGGTAAGAATGCAGATCTTCTTGTTTAAACCTATCTTCTTTGCGGAAGCGGTCATGAGATGAGGCAGGAGCTGGAGTGCGACATCCTTAAATGCGCACGTAGGTCCGTGCCAGAGCTCGAGTATATATTCTCTGTCGTTATATTCATTGAGCTGGACGAGAGGAATGGGATTTTCTCCCCACTTGTCCTCAGAATAAGCCTGCTTTGTATATTCAAGAAGCTCTGATTCCGTGAAATCCATAAGGAACTTGGAAAGAACAAATGCGGACAGCTGGTAGAACTGCATCGTCTGCATTGCTTCAAGATCTTCTTTTGTAAGCTGAGGAATGGATTCGGGTACGAAAAGGCCGCCGTCGGGAGCGATACCTCTAACGATCGCTTCGCTGGAAGTAAACTTCTCTTCAAATCCTCTTGTACTTATATAATTCATCATTCTTCCCCTTGAGTCGTCTCTTCAGGAGCTGTAGTCTCTCCCTGTGTTGTCGTCTCTGCCAGATATGGCGTGGGCGCTGTATCGACCGTAGTCTCGCTTGTAGTCTCCGTCTCAAATTCGATGGTGTGCTCCACCGTATCCTGGGGAGACATACCTTCGGTATTGATGGTTCCGTAGCTTGATTCGTAAGCACTTACAAGCGCCGAAACCTCCGGATCAAATCTGTTCCTGTGGAACTCGTGGTGCAGATAATCGAGTCTGTCCTGCGCCGCTGCTCCGGCTTCGATCTGTTTTATCAGAGGAATAATACCAAAGATGATGAGCATCGTCACTAGTAACATTGACAGAATTACGACGCCTGTGATGACTAAAGTTCTCATCCTCTCTCTGGGAGATTTTATATCCTCAATATCTATTGAATCATCCGGCAGTTCATCGGCCACTCCGCCGGAACGCATCATGATGTCCCTTCTCTCTTTGGAAGAGGCCATTTGAGGCGGTTCTGAAGTCTTCTGCGCCTTTGTCAGGATCGGTGCCTGGAAGTTGGCTCTTGCCGCAGGCGAAGAACCTGAAGCCATCTGTGCATTCTTGAGCTTGCCGGCGATATCTGCGGGCGGGAGATCAGCCGGAGGATTCTTGATATCCTCTCTGACCATCCTGAGCGCCTCCTGGGCGATCGTCAGATACTGCTCGGTGCCGAGCACTCCCTGTATGGCAAATACGAGGCTGCCCTCAGCTCTTTTAAACTGACCTTCTCTTGCAAGACAGAGTCCGAAGATCAATGCCGGGTCGCCCCATTTCTGGTACTGTGAGATAAGGGGTTTTAAGAATATCTGGGCAACATCGGTGCCGTCACCCTGGCTGTTCTGTAATGCCCTGTTAAACTGGCGGACGATTCTTGCCTTTTCTTCATTGCTGACGTCGAAAAGAATGAGGCTGGACTCATTTATAGGCTGTATCATCATGCATAAGCTTAAATAGTCGTGCATTCAATCAATCCTTTCAACGTTGCTCTGATCTGCCCCGTAAGATAGAGCGATCCTGTGGCAAGAAGTACCTTGCCGTCTTCGACGGATTTCAGGTATGCCCTTTTCGCGCCTTCTCCGGCATCCGGACAGACCTCCAAATCGTCGGAGATATTATACACAAG
This sequence comes from Ruminococcaceae bacterium AB4001, assembly GCA_000621765.1. Taxonomy (GTDB): domain Bacteria; phylum Bacillota; class Clostridia; order Saccharofermentanales; family Saccharofermentanaceae; genus Saccharofermentans. The sequence continues at coordinate 19,400 of JHXJ01000032.1, read as the reverse complement.
TTTGATTTTTCGCGCGAGAACATCGGCAGGTTCGCTTCTGGGATTCTCGGGCGTTACAGTCACGGCTCCGGTTACGTTGATGCCGCATTTTTTATAGGCTTCGAGGATCCCTGCCACATCCTTATCAGCCATTACGCCCATGAGAAGTCTTACAGGTTTGCCTTTAATTGAACCGGCCAGCATGACGTTCATTGTCTCAGCAAGGCTCTCTGCGCCCTGCGGATTATGGCCGCCGTCGATTATCGTCACGGGATCAGTACTAAGGATCTCTGCCCTGCATTTCCATCTTGCAAGCGATATGCCGGACCTTATAGACTCTTCGTCAATCCCGCATTTTCTGCATGCTTCGATCGCAGTAACGGCATTTCCGACCTGGTGCTTTCCGTTAAGCACGGTCTCATATGAAATACCGTCGTAGGTAAATCTCATCTTTCCGTCTTTTGTGAATTCGGCGCTTTCAAAGGCATCCTCTGATCCTGCAAAAGATATATCTATATTCTTCTCATCTGCCCGGGCGATGAATGTCTTCCTTACATCAGATCTCATCTCATCGGGAAGTATCATGAGGTCAGGATCAAAACAGACACATGGTGAACCTTCTTTGAAGATGCCTGCCTTCTCGCCTGCGATCTCGGAAATGGTATTACCCAGCACGCCGGTGTGATCCAGGCCCATTGCGGTGATGACTGTGACAAGAGGATCTTTGATGATGTTGGTGGAATCAAGTCTTCCGCCAAGTCCGGTCTCAAGTACGGCCACATCGATCTTCTCATCTGCAAAATATAGGAAGCAGATCGCCGTGATCAGTTCAAACTCCGTCGGCTCATCCGTCAGGCCTTCACTGACCAGTTTCTCTTTGGCTTTCTTTACCATATCGGAATACTTATCAAGAGACTTCTGGTCTATCTCGCCGTAAGAATCATCTTCGACGTATCTTTGAAGTCCTTCTTTACCGTCGATGATCCTGATGCGCTCGGAAAAACGTTCAAGATAGGGTGACGTAAACACGCCAACCTTTTTGCCGCTTGAAGCCATTATCGATGAGATGAAAGAAGCGACAGAACCCTTGCCGTTTGTTCCGGCGATATGGACAGATCTGAAGCTGTCCTGAGGGTCACCTAAAAGCCTCATAAGTCCGCTGATGCGTTCAAGACCGGGTTTGATTCCGAATTGCAGTGCACCGGTCAGAACGTCAGGCACTCTGGAATCAGGCATCGGCTTCTTCTTTCCCGGAATCCTTCTTTTCTTCCGCGGTATAATCCACCATGTCCTTCTTCTTGAAGACCATGATCTTACTCAATACATAGTTTGCAATGACGACGAAAACGGCATTGATGAGCTTGCAGAGATATTCATATGTAAATGCGAACGGCCAGATGAAGATCTGCCACACTGCCATGGGGGTATCGATAGGAAGACCCGTAATGGAAACACATGCCCAAATCATGAGTGAATAAACGCCGAGCTCGAGCACGAGGAAAGACAAAACTCTCGCTCCGAAAAATGACATGAGCTCTCTTAAGATACTTCCCTTAGAACGGAATACGGTGATCCTGTTAAGGAAATATGCAACAAGGACCGAAACAACCCAGCAGATTATCTGGTTGATTATGTATTTCAGAGATATCGGTTTTCCGAAAAGACTGACAGTCATATCAGCCGTTACAAGTTTATCAATAACTATATAGAGTACCCAGTTAACGACTGTGGTAATACCGCCGCTCACAAGATACATGAAGAGCTTGCGTTTCTTTTCCTGACTCTCGGTAAGGCTAGGATCGCCGACTACAATCTTTTTTATCAGTCCCATATTTTTCCTTTACACTCTCTTCGGCCTCGGACTTGTCCTGTCTGAAACCATTCTTCTTACGATATAAACAGTGATCGTGATAATGACCGCCTCAATAATAGCAATAACAAGGAAAACGTCAAACAGATAAGAATACAGAAGTTCGGCTTTTTTATCCGCAAATCTGTACGCACTGACCGAACCGTTGATCTTGTTATAAAGATAGAAACCCTGATTGCCGCTTCCGTCTGAAAGATAAACGATGAAGTCGCCGTCCCTGTTACTATATCCCGGAAGCACAAGAGAACCGTCATCGAAAAGATCCGGTTTAAATTCATCCGGGACCACTACATCTGAAGGGATCTCGACAGGCTTATATATCTGAGAAGATTCGATGATGGTATTCTCAGGCTCAAACCTGATAACTGTTTTCGCAGTGCTGTTATAGAAATAAAAACCCGGGCTCTGTGTTCCGTCGTACAGATACAAAAGAACGCTCGTGACACCGTCCCTTGTATAAGCAGGAACACTGTAACCGTTGATGTATCTCATCGTCTGTGTGAATCCTGCCGGAATTACTGCATCTTCCGGTGCATCAAGGAAGGTATATGTATTTCCGTCAAGGTCAACAAGCGATGCATTGTCAGGAACATTACTCTCACGTCTTACAACATGGATCGTGTAGCGCATTCTGTTGATACCGTCCTGGGCGGTAACATCAACGTTGACGATATTATCGCCCACGTTCAGATACTGGTTGCCGTCGATAATGACAGCTGCCCAGAGATTGCTCGCGATGACATTGACATTGACTTCAGTTACCGAACGCTCAACGGAGCATGTATATTCAGTAATATTGGGATTGAACTCGGGCGTGATCGTCGTTCCCCTTACCTTAAGGGATGCGATCGTCGCATTGCTCGAGATGCCGCCGTTCATGATGGGGAGAGTTACTCCGCTTCCGATGGAAGCATATGAACTTCCGTCAGGAGATGTGAAGACTCCGGCATCGCTGATCCAGCAGTTGACCTCGCCGTTGCTGTTCGGGAATATTCTGAGCGTAACGGTGAAAAGCACGACCTGGTCTTCAGAATAGAAAGAAGCCGATACGACATCTTCTCCATTCTCGTCCGTGGTTACGCTCACCATCTGGTCGATGCCGCTGACTGTCAGAACACCGTTTGACTTTGTCTCCGAAAAAGCATAATTCGTAAGTTCTTTACCCTGGTCAAGCGCAACGAACTCGGCCTTTTCTGAATCATAATTGAAAAGGATCGGACCGAATTCTGTAATGACGGGCATGCTGTCTGCCACGACATCGACGATCAGGATATCTCCCGGACCTACGCCGGCAGATCTCGTAACTGCAGAGACAGTAACCTGTGTATCTGCTTTAACCGGAATATCCTTCATGCAAAGAAGGCAGAGCGATACGGCAAACATAACAGCAAAGATCGCACAACCGGTCTTTGCCATTATCTGAATCGCCTTTCTGCCTTTGATCAATCTCACGAAGGTAAGCTCCCGTATGTTTTTGGCATATTATCGTATACAGGAATTATAAATTCAAAGCCTGAATCTGTCATTCCGATGGAATCATAACTCCTGTAATATCTCATGCCCTCCGAATAAGCCATCTGGATATTCTGGGCATACTGGTGATTATATTTTTCGGTGCCGTCATCGAGCACATCGAATTTCTGGAAGTATAAAGTGTTCTGGCCTTTATCTATATAACCCGTTGCGATCCAAATCGCGCCGCCTTTTATAGCTTTCTCGACAGAAGTCCACGGCAGCAGATACGAAGCCTCCGTATCGGTTATCTCCTGGCCTTCCCAGTCTCTGCCCCACTGTGCATATTTCGCACCGTTGATGACGGCTCCTCCGGGTTCGGTCGTCGCGTAAGCGCCGATATTGAAGAAATTGTAATATCCTTCATAACCTGTGAGATCGCCCCTTGAGAGCGCGGATTCGCCATTATAGCCCATCTCCTGGATTATCCTGCTTGCCAGGAAATAAGGAGAAACGCCGGCGTTCTGCCCTGCCTCATAGATTATCTGTGCATAATCGTAATCTCCGCCATCCATGAAAGAGCCTCTGATTATCTCTCTTACGCCGTCAACGGTATGGACCTTGGAATCAAAACCGAGCATCTCGAACATGAATATCTTCTCAGGCGTGAAGAAGTTTCTCGGATCAAGATAATAACTTACAACTTCAGTCTTAGCGGCCATCCAGTCAGGCTTGTCATAGACCTGGCTGTTAGGCTTTACCCATGAAGGATTCGAAGAATTCTGGATAAGGCTCCTGCCCTTACTGTCTTCAGCGGCAAGCGCCGTATCAAAAGAGAGGTTCGTGTAGTAAGGCTTAAACACATAAGAAGGCTTGAGATTATGGACAAGCCATAATCCGCTGTAATAGCTCACAGGGAATTTCTGCAGTGTGTTCTCGGAGAAATCACCGCTGTCATCACCGTTCAGAAGATAGAAACTGTATGAATCGGAATTACCGTCGAAGCTTGTGACGGTAAAAGTTATCAGTGTCTCTCCCTGAGGTATCTCGAAAGCCTGCCCCTGGCCGACTTCCACCTCACTGCCGTTATTCTCGGCCTTGATCGATACTTCCGCAGAGTAACCTTCCAATGCAGTGCATGCGAAAGTAATGTTTTTCGAATCGTTCAGATAATAAGCGTAATCGCGCTTCTTGAATTCGAATTCAGGATAGATGTTTAAGTACTCTCCCGTACCCAGGTCGCCGATATCCAGATTTGAAAGCGCTCCGTTGATCGGTATGATCCCGGCCTTCTTTCTCTCGACTTCATAAGTGTTGTTTCCGCCGTCTGTAAGCTTTACTTTCGCAGAACCCGGATCTCCTGAAACAGCCATATAGGAACCGTCAAAATACGCGCATTCCCTGGACTGTACCATCGCATATTCGATATCATCGCCGGAACCGGATTCCAAACGGCTGACGCAGATATAGAAGCAGTTGGACACGCCTGCAATGCCAGTCTCTTCCTGCACGGCTGCAGTATCCTGCTTTCTGCCTCTGAGCATGACATAAGGGATTCCGGGATTCTCGTTTGTGCCGATGAGGTCGCCCTTAAGATCGTAGAGGGATACCCTTATATCATCAGTAAGACCTGCAAAATCGACATAACAGTTCTCATCACCGCAGTCGATCATATACCAGGAATCATCTTTGCCTGACGGTATGAATCCGCTTTCAACTGTACCGGGTGCGATCGTCGTCTTCTCGGGGATCCGGATCTCGCCTCCCGAGATGACAGTTCCGCGTCCGTCAGAACTTCTTAAGAGTGCATATACTTCATGCCTTCCCGGTAAGCAGTCAGCTGTATCCCATGAAAGCACGAATTCACGGTGACCGTTGTTACTGTCACCTGAATATTTCAGATAGCCGTAATAAAGGGAACCGTCGACGAAGAAATCCGTCCTTACCTCATCGCCTGATGCAGTATAAGAGCCGCTCGCTTCCCTGATACCGACAGTATATTCTCCGGGAGAATCTATCGCAGTCGAAAGACTTACTTCTGATATCACAGATCCCTTGCCGGAAGGTTTGCCGGAAGCTCTGAGAGCTTTGTCTTCATACTTAAGAGCATTGTCGATCGCAACGATCCTCGAACTGTTTTGAAGATCTTCAAGGATGGCATCCGTCTCACTCTGACGGACCTCACCGTATATTACATAGCAGAGGTCATTTGCAAACTGACTGTCAGATACGCCCTTTAGCAGATATTCGGGCGAAGTCATTACGGAGACAACATAATCACCGCAGGATACGAGTCCGTCTTCTACCTGTGACTTCGCGATCTTGACCGCGTCATCCGAAGAAGACGTCAGATCAGCGGCCCTGACAACGATGTCATCCGCTTTCTTCATTGACTTTCTGCCGGGTTCACTTATTCCTGTATCCAGACTTATCGCTGTTACGACAGTTGCAGCTATCGCAAGGATACCGCTCAAAGCTGCTACTGCCAGATACTCGGGGCGTCTGATAAACATCGGTTAAGTATCCCTCCCGGTGATCTCATCCAATGTATATCCGTATGAAGGAACAAAGTGCTCCATGAAATAACGGACCTCAGGCATATCCATCCCCATTATGATCTTTCCCGTCGCTTCTTTTGCCGCAGAGAACTCCGCATTTCCGGTGCTCTCTTCTCTAAGGCACTTGATGTAAGCGGATATCTTGTCTGCCGCCTTTACGATCTTATGCACGAGTTCTTTCTCTTCCGTCGTGATATCCGGAGCGAGAAGTTCCATGTACTCGGCTCTCATTTCGGGATCATCAGGAAGGAGCTCTACAAGGCTTGCAGCAGCCTCTTTCTCGACTTCCTTATATGCCTTGGTTATTTCCTTGTTGCGGTACTTGATGGGTGTCGGAAGATCGCCCGTCAGAATCTCCGTACAGTCATGGTAAAGCGCATAGGCCTGGACCTTGTACGGATCAGGAAGTATCGCGCCTTCCTTGTCCTTTTCGAACTTGTTGTGCAGCAATGTCAGGCAATGTGCGATGACCGCTACATCAAAACTGTGTTCCTTGATATTCTCTGTCCTGCTGTTGCGCATCAGTGCCCATCTTCCGATGTACTGCATGCGGTCGAGCATCGCGAAAAAACCGTATTCTTCCTTATTATCCATTTTTAAACTCCATTAACTCTTATACATCTCATTAAAGCAGCTGGTCGCAAAAGTATCCGTCATGCCTGCAATGTAATCAGATACATATATCGGGAGCGGTGTATCTATGCCGGCCTTATACTCCGGATGATTGCACACGAATTCCGCGAATTTTCTGATGGCAGCGGAATTTGATTCAGTTGCTTTTTCGACATTCTGAACTGCCTGGTAGAAAGCATCGAAAAGTCCTTCCAGCATGACCTCACAGTACTTCTCATATGTCTGTACTTTGGTCGCCTTATATATCTTCGATACGTTCTCGTTGAGCGTGTGCTCAAGCGCGTCTCCTGCATGGTCGCTCATCATGATGCAGCCCTTATCAATGCTGTTCTCGATAACGTCCTGCACCAGGAAATTGATGATCTCGGAATTGGAACTTCCTACTCCGTCAGCTACTACGGGAACATCGAATTCACCGGCAATGACGCCTGTCCTCAATGCATCCTCGATATCTCTTCCGACATATGCGATCTTGTCAGCAAATCTGACAACGCATCCTTCCATTGTCGCAGGTCCCTTGCGGTACTTCTTCGGTATCAGATAAGAGAGATCTTCTTCTGTCTTATCCCTGCAGGGCTCGAGCTTTCTTTCGGAATAGTATTCACCGCAATGGCTGATGATGCCGTCCCTGACTTCGAAAGTAAGATTCAGTCCGTTATCGCCATTGTGTTTCTCGAGTATGTTAAGAACACGCAGTCCGTTGGACTCGTGCTCGAAATAGAGCTTATCGTCTATCTCCTTGAGCTTCTTGTTTATTATCCTCTCTCCGCTGTGGCCGAAAGGCGTATGTCCGACATCGTGTCCCAGAGCGATCGCCCTTATCAGATCGACATTGAGATTCAAGGCACGGCCTATGGTCGAAGCGATGTAATCGACATAGATAACGTGCTCCAGTCTTGAGCATATGTGGTCATTGGCAGGATTGAAGAATACCTGCGTCTTATGCTTAAGGCGCCTGAATGCCTGGGAGTAAATGATCCTTCCCATATCGCGTTCGAAGCAGTTCCTGATGTCTCCGTCTTTTTCGGGCTTTACCCTGCCCTTTGACTCCAGGCACTTGGTGGCATTGACGCTTAATATCTTGTCTTTCTGAGCTTGAAGCATCCTGATCTTCGCTCTTGTCGGCTCGGAGATCTTGTCCGACTTTCCGATGCTGGCAACGCTGTCAGCATAAAGATCCTGGAAACTGAGATTATCTGCCATCAGTTAAGTCTCCTTATAAAACAAGTTAAATTATTATACTACAAAAGACTTTTCTGATTATGAGGCAATGCCCTGTCAGCCCTTCGAAAGACCTGCGGAATTCGCGAGCATGTTCTTTCTCATACCGTCAAAGTCGACAGTGATGAGAGCGTCGCCTCCGACCGGTTCGACCTTGAGGATAACGCCTTCGCCGAACCTCGGATGAACGACCTTCATGCCCTCAAACAGGTCATCCGGACCAAGACTGTTCGCACGCGGCGTATTTGCCTTCTCCTTCGTGAACTGTGATTTGATCGCGGAAGAAATAGACTGCTTGGATTTCTCCCGATTTGTCTTTCCCTGCGGTTCCTCTTTGGGTGCTTCTCTCTTCGAACCCATCAGGTAGAGAAGTTCGGGATTGATCTCCCTGATAAATCTCGAAGGCTGGTTGCAGTTCGTCTGACCGAACAGGAGCCTCTGTCTCGAAAGTACGATGAAGAGGTTCTTCTTGGCTCTCGTGATGGCAACATACATGAGCCTTCTTTCCTCTTCAGTATCCTCTACGCTCTGAATGGACCTGTAACTCGGGAACACGCCTTCCTCCATTCCGATGAGGAATACCGCACCGAACTCAAGACCTTTGGCGCTGTGTATCGACATGAGCTTGACGAAGTTGTCGTTGTCATCGTAGTCATCTCCTTCGGTAAAGAGAGATGCGTTTTCGAGATAAAGACCAAGTATTCCTTCAGTCGTGTCAGCAGTAGAAGTATCGAAGAAGAAATCATCGTCGACTTCAACCGGAAGACCGTCGCCGTCATCTATTTCAAGAGTATCCATGTCGACAGGTTCAGCACGGTGCGCCTTGTCGTATTCAGCAGCTTCTGACAAAAGCTCTTTGAGGTTCTCGACCCTGTCGATTATCTCGCCCTTCTTTTCGCGCTGCTCGGTGATCTCCTCAATGATGCCGGATTCATTCTCCACGTAATCGACGAACTGCGCGAAGTCAAGATCGTTTTCCAGAAGCCTGTATCTCATGTTATTTATGAGGTCTGTGAAGGCACCGATCCTGGCTGCGGATCTTACGAGTTCAGGATAATCAACGGCATGCATTGCGCACTCGAACATACTGATTCCGCCGTCCATCGCATACTGCCTTATCTTCTCGATGGTCGCATCACCGATACCCCTCTTAGGAACATTGATGATCCTCTCGAAAGCGATATTATCGCCCGTGTCATAGATGAGTTTGAGGTAAGCTAAGATGTCTTTAATTTCCTTACGGTCATAGAACCTCATTCCGCCATATACCCTGAAAGGAATGCCCATATTGTGCAGCGTGGTCTCTATGTTACGCGACAGGGCATTCATCCTGTAAAGGATCGCGCAGTCGGAATACTTGAACTTGCCCTTGTCTGCCATCATCTTTATGGTGCGTGCGACAAAGTCGGCTTCACCGTTGCTCGTATCGGCATTCATTACGATGATCTTATCGCCCTGCTCGCCTTCAGTCCTCAGGCACTTGCTCTTACGCTTCTTGTTGTTTGCGATAACGCAGTTAGCTGCACTGAGGATCGTCTTGGTGGAACGGTAATTCTCTTCGAGCTTAATGACCTGAGCTCCCGGGAAATCCTTCTCGAACTTAAGTATGAGCCTGACGTCAGCGCCTCTGAAAGAATAGATGGACTGGTCGTCATCGCCTACGACGCAGATATTGTCATTGCCCTGGGCCAGCTGCATTACAGCGCGGTACTGTGGCATGTTCGTATCCTGATACTCATCCACCATGATGTACTGGAACTTATTCCTGTAAAGTTCACGGATCTCGGGATTCTTCTCAAGGAGCTTGACCATGTTGATGAGAATGTCATCAAAATCCATCGCATTATTGGCAAGGAGCTTTTCCTGATATCTCTTGTAGATCCTTGCGACCACGCCCATGAAATAGTCTTTCCCGGCAAGGAGCGTAAATTCCTCAACATCCTGGAACAGGTTCTTCGCATTTGAAATGGAATTCTGGACAGACTTGGGCTTGAACTGGCTGTCGGCGATATCGAGTTCCTTCATAGAATCCTTGATAAGCTTTGCCTGGTCGTCAGTGTCGATTATCGAGAAATTCTTCGTATAACCCAGAAGTTCGGCATGCCTTCTTAACAGCCTTGCGAAAATGCTGTGAAAGGTTCCGCACCAGATGAACTTCGACCGGTCGCCTACGAGCGTCTCGATCCTCTGACGCATCTCATTTGCCGCCTTGTTGGTAAATGTAATCGCAAGGATGGATGAGGGTGCGACGTTGTGCTTCTTGATCATATAGGCGATGCGGTAAGTGATTACCCTGGTCTTGCCCGAACCTGCTCCGGCAAGGATAAGCACCGGACCGTTAAGATGGGTGACAGCCTCTCTCTGTTCCGGATTAAGACCATCCAATAATTTATCGGCATCCTGGTCGCCTGCCGCTTCAACACTCTCGCCGTATATGCTCTCTATATCTCTGAAAAAATCATTTGAACTGTTAAAAATATCGTCTGACAAAACAATACACTCCCGGATACAAATCAGTCTAAGAGATTATAGCAATAATACTAATTGTTGGCTCTCAATTAATGGGACATTTTTAATATAAAAATAAAATACAGTTGGTTTATAATATCAGGCATGAGCAAAAACGTGCACAATCATTTCAGACTTACCGGTTCCAGGAGTATACTCCTGGGATTCATAGTACTTATTCTGGCAGGCGCTCTCCTGCTCATGCTTCCTTTTTCAACAAAGACCGGAGAATGGACAGGTTTCCTTGACGCTCTCTTTACCGCGACTTCCGCAAGCAGCGTTACCGGACTTGTATTATTCGATACGGCATCAAGATGGTCATGGTTCGGCCAGCTCGTAATTCTCTTTCTTATCCAGATCGGTGGTATGGGCGTCGTTACCATGACGACGATATTGAGCAGAATGGTCGGCAAGAAGATAGGTCTCCGTGCAAGGGCCACTCTGCAGGAAGCAGTCTCTGCTCCTAATCTCGGAGAGATCTTAAAATATACCCGCTTCATCTGCATCGGAACCATAATATTCGAGTTAGCAGGAGCAGTCGCAATGTCTCCCGTATTCATCTCGGAATACGGCGTTCTTAAAGGACTCTGGGTATCTCTTTTTTCTTCGGTATCCGCTTTCTGTAATGCCGGTTTTGATCTCAACGGTTCACACGGGCCTTTCTCATCAATGGTCCCCTATATGGACAATCCTGTAATCGTCATCACTCTTGTCTTCCTGATCCTTACGGGCGGACTCGGTTTCCTTACATGGATGGACATCAGAAGACACGGATTTAAATTCCACAAATACAGCACACAGAGCAAGCTCATTATCGTCATGGAGATCATACTTGTCGCATTCCCCATGATCTATCTCTGGTTCGGCGAATATTCCAATCTTCCCGCAGGCCAGAGATTCCTTGCTTCCCTCTTCCAGGCCGTAACTCCGAGAACTGCAGGATTTAATACGACAGACTACAACGCATTCTCCGGAACGGGCGTTGTCATGACGATAATCCTCATGCTGATCGGCGGTGCTCCGGGTTCGACCGCGGGCGGTATGAAGATCACGACGGTAGCCGTTCTCTTCTTCACCATGATCTCAGTTTTCGAGCACGAGAAATCCCCTGCGGTATTCAAGCGCAGGATCCAGGCGGAAGCGATCTCCGGTGCGGTAGCGGTATTCATGCTCGACATCATTCTCACCGTCTTCGGTGCAATGGCCATCTCCAAGATCGAAAACATCGCGTTCCTGAAGACACTTTTCGAAAGTGCCTCGGCAGTTGCTACCGTCGGTCTTTCAATGGGCATTACCCCGGCGCTTCACACAGCATCAAAGATCATACTCATATTCTTAATGTATACAGGACGCGTGGGCGGTCTGACACTCGTTTTCGCTGCGATTACCAGAAAAGCAACGGGCAACAGACAGTATCCCGCAGACAACATAGCGGTCGGATGATCCGGCAGAAAGGATAACAAAATGAAAAGCATACTCGTAATCGGAATCGGACGTTTCGGCTATCACCTCATAGATCAGCTGAACAAGGCCGGCGATGAGATCCTCGCGGTAGATTCCTCCGAAGAAAGGATAGAACCTGTCCTCGGAATGGTCACCAGCTCACTTATCGGCGATGCGACAAACGAGAGTTTTGTTAAGTCGTTAGGCGTAAGCAATTTCGATGTATGTTTCGTAGCCATAGGTGATGATTTCCAGGCTTCTCTCGAGACAACGTCACTCCTCAAGGAGAACGGAGCCAAGTACGTCGTCGCAAGAGCTTCGCGTTCCGTACACGAGAAATTCCTCTTAAGGAACGGCGCCGATTCGGTCATCTTCCCCGAAAAACAGCTCGCTGAATGGGCAGCCATCCGCTGGTGTTCCGGCAGAGTCGTCGACTATCTCGATTTCCCGGGTGAATACTCTATCTTTGAGATCAAGGTGCCCAAAGAATGGATCGGAAAGAGCCTTGCAGAACTCGGCATCCGCAACAAGCTCCACCTTAACGTTCTTTCCATCAAGCGCAACGGAAAGCCGATCCTTGAATTCCCTGCCGATCTGGTTTTCGAAGAAGGCGATACGGTAACGATCTTCGGTGCGGATAAAGACATCCAGAAGAGTCTCGGAATCAATTACTGATAAACCATCCGAAAAACTTCAGACCAAACAAATAATCATCCCGGCTCAGATCATCATCTGGCCGGGATGTTTTTCTGAATACAATCACTTTTTCGGGTTTCCCTGATCCTGATTGTTTTCTTTACTCCGCGTTTTCCGGAAAGAAAAAAGCTGTCTCAAAAGCATAGAGCTTAAGAGACAGCTTTTAATCTCAATTGATTGTCTGACAGGATTATCTTACGAGCGCTTCTGTTTCCTGAGCGATAGCGAGCTCTTCGTTTGTAGGGATAACGCAGACTGTAACCTTTGAAGAAGGCTTGGAGATGATTGCTTCCTTACCGCGGAGGCCATCGTTAGCTGCATCGTCGAACTCAACGCCCATGAACTCGAGTCCTTCGCACATAGCCTTTCTCATCTTGTCTGTGTTCTCACCGATACCTGCTGTGAATACGATAACGTCAACACCGTCCATAGCAGCAGCGTAAGATCCGATGATCTTCTTGCCCTGGTATGCGAACATCTCGAGTGCGAGCTTAGCTCTCTCGTTGCCTTCGTTAGCAGCCTTCTCGAGATCTCTGAAGTCAGAAGAAACACCTGAAACGCCCTGGACACCGGACTGCTTGTTGAGGAGTGTATCCATCTCATCAGCTGTAAGTCTCTCGTTCTTCATGATGAAAGGAACGATAGCGGGATCGATGTCACCTGTTCTTGTACCCATGCAGATACCTGCAAGAGGAGTAAGACCCATTGATGTATCCTGGCACTTGCCGTCCTTAACAGCTGCGAAAGAAGAACCGTTTCCGAGGTGGCATGTGATGATTCTCAGATCCTCATACTTCTTGCCGAGGAAATCAGCTACTCTGTGGCTTACATATCTGTGAGATGTACCATGGAAACCGTAACGGCGGATGTCATACTTCTCGGAAAGCTCATAAGGAAGAGCATATGTGTAAGCCTTAGCGGGCATTGTCTGATGGAATGCTGTATCGAAAACTGCAACTTGAGGTGTGCCCTCAGGAAGAACGTCCTCGCATGCTTCGATACCGATGAGGTTTGCAGGATTGTGTAAAGGTCCTAACGGGAAGCACTCTCTGATGACTCTCTTAACATCGTCATTAACGATAACGGAAGCACTGTAGTACTTGCCGCCGTGGAGTACTCTGTGACCTACTGCTGCGATCTCGGATACATCAGAGATTACGCCGTGCTCGGGATCAACGAGTGCGTCAAGGATCATTCTTACAGCTACCTTGTGATCAGGCATGGGTTCTGTAGAGATGAACTCGTCCTTGCCTGCAGGTCTGTATGTGAGCTTTCCGTCGATACCGATTCTCTCGGCATTACCCTTTGCAAGGACATCGCCTGTATCGACGTCGAAAAGCTGGAACTTCGCGGAAGAACTACCGCAGTTGATTACTAAAATCTTCATTAGACTTCTTCTCCTGTCTTTAAAGTATGCTTAATTGGATCAGCCCAATGCCTGAGCCTGAACTGCTGTGATAGCAACTGTTCCTACGATATCGTCAGCGTTGCATCCGCGGGAGAGGTCATTAACAGGAAGTGCAAGACCCTGGAGGACCGGACCGTAAGCGGGAGCCTTAGCAAGTCTCTGAACGAGCTTGTAACCGATGTTACCTGCTTCGAGTGAAGGGAATACCAATGTGTTAGCGTGGCCTGCAACCGGTGATCCGGGTGCCTTGAGCTGACCAACCTCTTCAACGAGAGCTGCGTCTAACTGGAGCTCACCGTCTACTACGAGATCAGGATACTTTTCCTTAGCGATCTTAACAGCGTTGGAAACCTTATCAACGTCAGCGTGCTTAGCTGAACCGTATGAAGAATATGAGAGCATAGCGACCTTAGCGGGAGCGCCGATGAACTGCTCGAAAGACTCAGCGGAGAGCTTAGCGATCTCAGCGAGCTTAGCGGAATCTACGTCTGTGTTAACTGCGCAGTCAGCGAAAATGAAGAGACCATGCTCACCAAGATCGCAGTTAGGAACGTCCATAAGGAAGAAGCCGGATACAGAAGAGATGCCGGGCTTTGTCTTGAGGAGCTGGAGTGCAGGAAGGATCGTGTTACCTGTGGAGTGGCATGCACCGGAAACGGCACCGTCAGCATCACCGCACTTGCACATAAGGCATGCATAGTACATGTAATCTGAATTCATCTTCTCCTCAGCCTTCTCGGGTGTGATGCCCTTCTTCTGGGCGTCAGCGATTGCAGCAGCAGTCTCTTCCTCTGAAAGACCCTTCTTCTCAGCCTTCTTCTTAGCTGCAGCTACCATGGTGTCAACACCGCGGAGCTCAACGAACTTGTCGATATATTCTGCTTGTTGGGATCGTTATTAGGGTCAACGATTGTTGCGCCTGTGATATCAAAACCTTCGGAATTCTTAGCGATCTCTTCGGGTGTTCCGATGATGATGAGGTTTGCCATATCTGCCTTGAGGATCTTCTCGGCAGCCTCAAATGTTCTCTTGTCCATTGACTCGGGAAGTACGATTGTCTTCTTGTCAGCCTTAGCTCTGGCCATGATGTCATCAATGAATGCCATATATATTGTCTCCTTTGGAATTTTTTGTCGACAAAAGTATACTCGTAAACCTATATTATTTCAAATAAGAAAACAGGCTTTTATGAAGTAACAAGACGGGTTGAGAAATTCTCCCTTGCATAGAAAACGTATCTTTCGTTTTCTTCCCTGAAAATCATGTACAAGGCAGGGCTCGTGGACTTGGTTGCAACCCTCTTTCCGAGCGTGTCGGAGAGCTTTTCGTAGATATCCTTGTCGCCCATGTAATAGGCGATCATCATGCCGTCAGTGTAGGAAGAATAAGCTTCACCGCCGGAATAATTGCCCGTCATGATGGTATACGCAGAGTATATCTTTCCGAAGTTAAAGATCATTTCCTTGAATGTTGCAAAAGACTCACCGTCAAGTTCGCCGACCTCGGCGAGATTTCTCATCGTCTTAATGTTCTGTGCAAGGTCAAACGAGCCGATGTTTGTTCCGCTGTAAACATACTCTCCGCAGTCCATGTCGCCTGCGGTCGAATAGGCATAAAAGTTGTAGCCTTCACCGGTAAATCCGTCTTTAACGGCTTTCAGTGCTCTGTCATAAGCGCCTGCTGCGATGAGCCCGTTGTTTTCGAGATCACGGATGAGCCTTAGATTGATGTTAGAGAGCAGTACTCCGCTGACATCTTCCAATACGGTCTTGTCATCGACCTCGGCACTGTCATAGTCACCTGTGAGGGTTCCGTAAATCTGCTCCATCGAGCCTTCATCGCCCTCTTTGATGGAACTGGTATCGTCAAGGCTGACATACAATGATTCAACATAAGCTGCTACTGAGATGGGCTCTGTCTTTATCCTTCCTTCGCTGTCGAAAAGGACTTCCGTCAGGCCCTTGATCTCATTGTAATCGTTGTCATTTCCGTAAGTGACATAGTATTCCATCATGGCATCGAGCCAGTCTAACGAGGCAGCAGTTGTGACTACGTCTTCGTTCTCCTTTTCACCGGAATAAACAAATGACCTGTAGGATCCGTTTTCGAGTTTGAAGTCTCTTATGACTGTCTCCTTGAGCGCGACTGCGCTGCCTCTGTCTCCTGCCCTGACATAACACTTTAAAAGAAGCGCCTGGTCAGAAAGACTATAGATGCCTGAGTTCTCCTCTTCCTGGGTGACAAGACGTCCCGGGATCGTATATGAGGTAGCTGCAAGGACACCGTTGCCGCCTTTTGCGACTATGAGTTTTTTGGACCTGCTGAAAAGATAATCACTGACGATGTTGTTATCGGCGGCGAGATGGTTCCATTCATAACCCACGCGTGTCGGATCGGTGATCCGGATCTTCGAACCGCCTCCGAACCTTCCCGTATAGAACAGATAGAAGACAGTTGCACCCAAAGCAAGTAGGATGATTATCGCACCCGTTACGACCTTGCTGGTCCCCATTCCCGCTATCTCTTTGCGTTGCATAAACTCCGCCTTATGAAATATAATCTTTACAGTCAAAGATTATACCAAAAGCAGAGGATTTAGATAAATTGCGGGTAATAGGCATAATTGCGGAATTTAATCCCTTCCATAACGGACACGAATACCTTATCCGGAAAGCCCGTGAGATAGTAGATGATCCGAGAGCAATCGTCATGCCTGTCATGTCAGGCTTTTTTACCCAAAGAGGTCTCCCCGCGGTCTGCCCTCCTGCTGTCCGTGCCAGGCAGGCGCTCTTATGCGGCGCCGACGTGGTGCTTGAACTTCCGTTCAGTTTTTCGTGTGCTCCGTCTTCAAGATTTGCAGAAGGCGCAGTCTCCGAACTTATCTCAACAGGCGTCGTAACCGACATAGCGTTCGGCGTTGACACCGGCGACACGGAACTTCTGAAAGCACTGGCGGAAACGGATTTTGCGAACGACGAATCCTTCAATATCAAATTGAACGAATACATCTCCACCGGTATCAGTTTTCCTGAAGCAAGAGCAAAGGCAATCAAAGATATTGCTGCTTCCAAAGGCATTACAGGCGACCTGGACCAGGTGCTCTCAAGCCCTAATTCCATTCTCGCATTGGACTACCTTATAGCTCTGAAAAAGTTCGACTGGAAGAACCGCATAAACGTCATCATGATAAAGCGCGAAGGCGAAGGATATCATTCGGAAGAACTGAACGCGGACTTTGCGAGCGCGACATCAATCCGCCGCGCGGTCCTGGAACAGGCTCCTTCATTCAGCCAGTCAAAGATAGCATCTGCCCTTAACGGACACATGCCTGATCTTTCCCTTGGCGCGATGCTCTCTTCAGCTTCCTCCGGCATATTCAGTTTCCCTGACTATGTTGGCTACATAAGGAATTGCATGATCACGGCCGCATCCTCTTCTTCGCTCGAAAACACCGCATACATGAGTGATGACCTGTCGGGATACATAAAGAATTTTGCAAATGACATCAGACCCGGCACCATTACTGATGACGATCATGATCTTGAAGTTTTCGGAAATAAGATATCGACGAAAAGATATACGCTGTCCAGGATCTACAGGGCACTGGCAAGCATGGTCACAGGCCAGGACGATTCATATCTCGCGATAAAGAGAGTTCCGTATATAAGAGTCCTCGGTTTTAACAGCGAGGGCAAGTACTGTCTTAAGATAATGGGAAAATGCGCGAAAGTGCCTGTCATCAACAGACCTTCCGACTGTCTTGAGCTCTGTTCCGGAAATGAAGAATTGAAGAAGATCTTCGAACTGGACATGAGAGCTGCCTCTATAGGCTGGGATCTCTACGGCAGGAATACTGCCTCAGAATGGGAGTCGATCCCGGTAATCGTTAAAAAGTAACATCAGTTACACTATCACAAGGGACACATTCCGATATATTTATGCAGAACAAAGCCGTCCGCCGGATCAACCGACAGACGGCTTGAAATTATTCTCTTAATCGATCAATTAAGCCTTAGCAGCGTTAGCAGCCTTAGCAAGTCTGGACTTTGTTCTGGAAGCTGCGTTCTTGCTCATGTGGCCCTTAGCAGCAGCCTGGTCCAATGCCTTCTGTGTGCTCTTGATTGTAGCATCAAGATTCTCGCCGTTAGCGATATCAGCCTTTGCCTTCTTAACAGTTGTGCGGATAGCACTCTTCTTGCTCTTATTGGCAGCAGCCTTCTTCTCGGAAACGCTTACACGCTTGATAGCTGATTTAATATTAGGCATCTTTTTTCTCCTTTTTAGAGTTATATCTTCAAATTACCGAAGAATTGTATCACGATATATTTTTATTAGCAAGCCTTTGTTGCTTCATAAAGCCCGATACTTGCGGCAATTGTAATATTCAGGCTGTCAATTTCGCCGGAATGCTCGATCCTAATGGGTCTGCCGATGTCTTTGAACGACGGATCAAGGCCTGTCGCCTCATTTCCCATTATCAGCGAAAACGGCTTTTCTATCTTTGTTTCCTGGAGTTTTGTGCTGCCGTCCAGCATGAAAGGATAGAGATTATTTTTGGGGAATCTCTTTGCATACTTTTCGAACGAATCGAAAACCTCGATCCTCACGCTCGCGCAGGCTCCCATGGAAGCTCTTATCGTCTTCGGATCGAAAGGATCTGCAGGATGCTCTCCGACTATCGCAATGTCCCTGACGCCGAAACCAAGACAGCTCCTTGTAATAGTTCCGAGATTGCCGCAGTTAGAAGGATTAACAAGGACCATGTGATTTCCGTCTTCTATCCTGATGTCCTTCTTCTCGATCACCGCAATGACAAAACAATTGTCTTTCTTCGAAAGGATATTGAAAGGTTTTTCCTCAACAGATACAGGGATATCGTTTCCGCAGATCTTGCGGATCTTTGCTATGGTCTCCTCCGACCGGAAAGCAGGATGAAGAATGACTGCACTGACCGCATCCCTTTTCTTGAGAAGGTATTCCATGGATACTGTCGCGCCAAGCCCGTATGTGTATATATTGTCGCTTTTATAGGCTGAAACTTTAATCAAAATGCAATCTCCCTGTGTGTTTTTATTATGCTAATATATGAGCATATCAAAAGTAAAGGAGCAATCATCATGGCAGATAATCAAAATGCTCAGGCTCAAAACGGCGCTTACACAGAGCAGCTTCCTTCTAACGCAAAGTTGTTCTCGATCCTCGCTTACGTAGGACTTCTTTGGCTCTTGGGTCTCTTGATCTCACCTGAGAAGACATCACCTTTCGTAAGAAGTCACGTTAACAACGGTATCATCCTCCTCATCATGGAAGGCGTTGCCGGAGTTGTCGGAACTCTCTTAAACTTCATCCCTTATGTAGGCTGGCTCTTGGACCTCGCACTCTGGGGATGCTGCATTGCAGTTATGGTAATGGGTATCGTTGCAGCAGCTAAGACAAAGTATTTCTCGATCCCTGTTATCGGCGACAAGATCAAAATCGTTAAGTAATCGATTAATTATCAGAATTCTAATAAGGCTGTCTCAGACGAGACAGCCTTTTAGTACCATAGAAAGTGTAATTGTTAGAGAGTAATTAACTCAGACAGTTGCACTTTTTCTTATAATACGGGGAGTAATTGGCCTGACGTACAGCC
>JHXJ01000031.1 GCA_000621765.1 Ruminococcaceae bacterium AB4001 | reverse complement strand
TATATGCAGCAAAGACTTCCTTTAACTCTGACATCGTACCGGCTCCTTTCAAAAACAAACAAACGTTCTGTCAATATAATAGAACCAGAACGAATGTTTGTCAACTGCGAAATTGAAAAGAGCCGATTGATTTATGGATTTGCTAATAGCTTAAAAGATAAGGGCTGTCGCATATAATTTGCGGCAGCCCAAAAATTTTAGGAATCAATAGATCAATTCATTAATAATCATTCTCATCGCCATAACTCTTGTCATGTTCACGTGGTGTATAGGGATTGATGCAAACTCCGTTCTCGTCAAAATCATAGTACTTTCCATCCAGATAAATGGTGCAGTCGATGCACATATCACCTTCAGCGCCGAAATAATACCATTGTCCGTTATAATTCAGCCATTTCTCACGGTAGAGTTTGCCATCATCACCGTAATATACCCATCCGTGAAAAAAGTCATTACTGTCTACAAGATACACCCAGCCTTTTTGCGTTGACGGCTTTGCATAAGGATTGGTACATACGCCGTTCTTATCAAAGCTGTAGTATGTATCCTTAATGAGTAAATTGGCAACATCAGAGATCATGTAACCCTGCCAGTCAAAGTAATACCACTTCCCGTTTGAATTGAGCCACTTTGAAGCATATATCTTTCCGTTGCTTTCGGCATAGATCCATTGGGTAGTATTCGCTGCCGCATCAGTGTATTCATACCAGCCGGTAAGCATCTCGCCATTGGGTTTTAAGAAGTAACGCTCGCCTGATAAATAAAGGAAACCGGTACGCATCCTTCCGTTAGCGATCGGGTCAAAAAAGTACCACTTGTTATCGATCTTATACCAGCCGTTTACTCTGTTGCCATTCTCGTCATTGTAATAATATTCAGTGGTATAGTAATCACCAAGGACTTTTTGCCAGCCTGTATTCTTATCAGCTTTCTTTCCGTCAGGATTGAT
The DNA here is from genome assembly GCA_000621765.1 of Ruminococcaceae bacterium AB4001. Classification (GTDB taxonomy): domain Bacteria; phylum Bacillota; class Clostridia; order Saccharofermentanales; family Saccharofermentanaceae; genus Saccharofermentans. Next base: position 35,841 of record JHXJ01000031.1, on the reverse strand, counting down.
GCAGACACCGTTCTTGTCAAATGAATAGAGAACACCGTTGATCTTTACGTCTTCCACATCGGCGAGCATATCAAGGTTATCGCCGAAATAATACCAATTACCACCGCTGTATAGCCATTCGTTCTGCTTAAGTGCACCTGATGAATCAGCATAAATCCATCCTGAACCATAATCGACATCTAACTTATACCAGCCTGTAAGCCTCTCACCATCAGACTTATAAAAACACATGTGATCCATATCGAGGCTGCAGAAAGCATTAGTATACATACTTCCTGCGTGGAACCGGTATGTTTCATCATCATCAAAGCAATACCATTTACCGCCTATCTGATGTACACCTGTATAAGGCTCAAGATTCTCATCGTAATAGAACCAGGCTGAATAGAGAAAATTCATAAAAGAATTTACAGTAATCTTGTACCAGCCCTTGGAAGGCCCCTCTCCCTGCGGATTCTTGCAGACTCCGTTGGAAGCAAAGTCATAATACGTACCGTCAATATAAAGATTTTCTATGCCCTCTGCCATAAGGCCGCCATCGAGGAAGTAGTACCATTTACCGTCGATCTTCATCCAGGTATCCCGGACGAAACCGTCTTCAGCCGTATAGTACTTCCAGCCGTCTTTTACCTTGCGCCAGCCTGTTGAATCAGCCATGGATGTCATCGGTATCACAGATAACATCATCCCTGCTGTCATAAAGGCTGCAAGCATCTTCTTAAAGCTCATAGTATTACTCTCCTTTCAATTATCAGCTTACATAATTCTTATCGTAATCTCTAGGGCTATAAGGGTTAACACAAACGCCGTTCAAGTCGAAATCATAGAACTTGTCGTCGATCTTATAAACGCGGTTAGAGACCATAAGTCCGACGTCATCAAAGTAATACCACTGACCGTTATACTTTAACCATTGTTCCTTATACATTGCGCCATCAGAATCATAATAAACCCAGCCTTCATTGTAATACTTATCAACTTTCGTATAGTACCAGCCGGATTTTTTCGGAGCTGCACCGCCATAAGGATTTAAACATACGCCGTTAGAATCAAAAGAATATTGAACGCCGGCTATTGTATAGGATTCATAATCGTGTATCATCATGCATTCCTTGTCGAAATAGTACCATTTGCCGCCGACATTAAGCCATTCTTTGTTATAGAGAGCACCATTGCTTCTGGCATAGATCCAGCCGGATTCCGAATGATACCATCCATTTGAAAGCATCTCGCCGTTTTCCTTACAGAAATAGATCTTACCGTCACCCGAAGTAAAGCCGTTGAACAACATATAACCCGATTCTTCATAGAAGTAATACCATTTTCCGCCAATCTTCTGCCACCCCTTTAACGGATTACCGTCCTGGTCAAGGTACTGCCATAAGTAGCGGTCTCCTTCAACATACTTTTTCTTCCAGCCGGAAGAAACGGGATCATATCCGTCAGGATCTATGCAGGCACCGTCTTTATCAAAATCGTAGCATTTTTCGTTAAACTCAACAGATTTCGCATCTGCGATCATTGTGCATGAATCTACTCTGAAATAGTAATGCTTACCACCTAATACGAGCCACTCGTCATTGGCAAGAACTCCGTTGGACTTGGCGTAATACCATTGACCAAAATACTTATACCAGCCTTTAACCATCTCTCCGTTCCCGTTGAACATATAATAGTCGCCATCAATATAACAACGGCCGGTAGTCATTCTGCAAAGTTCATATTTATTGAAGAAATACCATTTCCCACTTTCCTTATACCACCCGGTATACGGACTTAGATCACTATTGTAATAGTACCAGTACGTAACATACGTCACTTTGCCGTAGGATTTATTTGTATCTTCGTCGTAAAAGTTCTTATGTTGATAATAAACTCTCTTGTACCAGCCTTCTTTTTCAGGCTTTCTGCCCTCAGGATTTAAGCAGGCACCGGAAGAATCAAAATCATATTCCCTGTCTGATATGGAAAGGTTTTGTACGTTGCAAGCCATTACGCCATCGTAGAAAAAGTAATACTTCTTGCCATCGATCTCTTTCCACTCGTTTTTGACAAACCCGTCTTCAGAAGAATAGTAATGCCAGTTGCCGTCACTATCCTTGCTCCAGCCGGTGGAATCGGCCATGGAAACCATTGGAATAACAGAAAGCATCAAACCTGCTGAAAGGGTAGCTAACAACACATTTTTTATACTCATGACACTCCTCCCAATAAATAAATATATTTTTATATTAGCAGTTATTCCGCATGTTTCATTAGGCAGAATAATCAATAAACGAATAATATATTCAGCAAATTGAAGGCTGGAAGAGCATAGAAAATGCGGCTTCTTACGGTTTTATAAGTTCAATATAAAGTGAGTTTCAGGGAGTCAGAATGGTCCAAAAACTACCATTTGAGTTATTTTCCGGTAAAAATGACTTTTTTGGTAGTCCGGAGGGTCTTCAAACTTCCAAATACTTTACTTTTTACTGATCACTCATCCATAAGGTTCAGGAACTGTTCCAAACACCAGAGAAGCCATCTCTGGTTGCCATCGTAGTTTCCGATCTCAATGCTATCTTTAAACTCCGGTCTGGTTGGTCCCTTCCAGTCAGCAAAATAAGAATCAACCGGTCTTGGCATCGGCGTCTTCTCGGGAACAGGAATATCGGGATATCTGATCTTGTACAATTCCCTGATCATATACTTTGATTCACCGCTGCGGATCCTCTTAAGATCCAATGGTTCTGCCATCTTCAGCTTCTCATAGGGATCAAAATAATCAAGTCCTGCAGTAACGAAAGCATTATCATAAGATCCATAACTCTCCTGTCCTGCCAATTTGTCGAGTATCTCGACAAAGTCTATACTGTCTCCCTTACGGTATCTTTCAAACAGATACCGGACGCTTACAGGATTCTTTAAAACTTCAAACGGATCAACATAGATATATCTCTGCACGAAGGCATCAAATGACCAATCCTGTGACAGAAGCTTATCCATACCGCCAAAGATGTAATCGCTCGCATCACCGATGATCATGAGATCTACGCCGTCAGCTTTGGCCTGCACTGCTCCCTTGCATAACTGCAGCTCAATGGAATGTACGGGACCGCCTTTTGAGATCATTACGGGCTTAAGATAATCCGTCACAGTACTCCAGTCGATATCAACATAATGGAGTTTCATGTTATTCTTTTCAGCTATCATCTCGGCGCGCTTTAATTCATCCTGCTGGAAACTGCCGCCAAGGAATCTGAAAGTATATGCATCTATTCCCGGAAGATATGAAGCAAGAATACCGGAATCCATGCCGCCGGAAAGAAAAATACCGACTTTCTTATAGCCTTTTACTTTATCTTTTATCTGGTTTTCGATGGATTCATTTATATCTTCAGCTGTCTTTACAAGAATCCTTCCTTCATCTGAAGGCAAGGCCGGAAGACGGTATCTGAATCTATCAGTGAAATCTACGCCAGGCTTTTCGATATACCTGAGAGCAAGAAAAGAACTGCAGCAAAAGTCTTTATCCGTCATTGATCGTTAGTTTCGGCTCCATCTGATATATCAGATTTCAGAGCCTCTTCACTGGCTTCGCTGGTCCAGCCGCGTACAAGTTTAAGTGTATTTGTGATCTTCGAGCTGGAAACACCTTTGGTATACGGGAAGTAAACGATCTTTATGCCTTCTTTGGCAAATTCTTCTTCATACTGCTCCCACTTCTCGCTACCATACCAATCGTCACCGACAAACAGGATCGTTGCGCCAAGTTCTTTACAGGCTTTGAGTTTATCCATGTCATACTGCGGTATTGCGGCGTCTACGTACTTGATGGAACGCACGATCTCAATACGGTCCTCAAACGGGATCATCGCACGCTTTCCCTTGTATTGAACAAGTTCATCAACCGTTACACCGACAACGAGTTTGTCACACATTCCTTTTGCATTCTTCAAAAGATTAAGATGACCTATATGAAAAAGATCAAAGACTCCCGTTGTATATCCTATGATCATTGGTTTTGCCTCTCATAAAAATATATATATAAATACTATCAGCAAATAGCTGAGTTTCATATGGGAGAATAATCAATAGTTTAAGGAAAAACTAACCTTATTCCTGCTCGACGTAGAACAGATCGATAACTATGGATCTCAGTGAGGATTCGTCGACATAGAATTCCATGAACTTCTCGCCTTCAACGGATTTTCCATCAGGAGTAACTATCTTGTCGAGTGTATAGCCGGAGAACTGTTCGATATAAGTCGTAAGCTGGTCGACTGTACAGTCAGTAACCATATAAGGTGAGATCTGGTCAAATAACTTCAACGCAAAGTTGCTGTCCTTAGCTGTTTTCTCTCCGAGCATAGGCAGGAGCGCCGACATATATGTCCTCTGCCTTCCCATTCTGTTGATATTCGTCGGATCGTTTACGATAGACCTTCTGCTTCTGACATAAGTCTCAGCCTGGGCACCGTGAAGCGTTACGGTCGAACCTTTTACAAGTTCCGGATCAACTTCCGAGAAATCATCTTCGATTGTTACTGTTACGCCGCCGACAGAATCGTTGATTATCGGGATTGCATCCATCGTAAGACAGAAATAATTGGATATCTCTACATCGTAAAGGAATCTGGATACGGCAAACTTCGTATCTTCGCAGGAATCCTCCATACCGGTCCTGTATGTGTGTGCAAGAGCAATCTGTCCGTTGATAAGACCTGTATATGTGCCGAAATAGTCGTATTTCATCATGTCGACCATAGTGTCACGGTTGATCTGGAGCAATGAATAAGACTGGTTATCCTTATCAAAGATCGCAAGAAGGATCACGTCTGACTGGGCCGAATTACGGTTGTTGCCTTCAGAGGAGTAGTCGATGACTTCCCTGTCGTCAACACCAAGGAAGAGAAGGACTTCCAGGTCCTGATTATATGCGTATGTATGACCGTTGTAGTTAATGGTCTGTACAGCATTTGAGTTGTTAAGGACATTTTCGCGGTCACTGTTAGCCGCATCGATTTCTGTGCGGCTCAACGCATTTCCAGCGCCTTCAGGGCTCTCTGCATACTTGTTCTCAAGATAAGAAGCGACACCAATGCCGCCTCCTATAAGGGCAATAACACCGATTGCCGCGCCGATTATCTTTATTGTGCTTTTGTTTATCTTCATGACAGGATTATAACATAGTATCAGTTATTTCTATCCTGTGATCGACTTTATTTTTCATCCGACCCGAACAGCACATTAACCCTGTTATGTATTACCTGCTTGGCATTTTTATATTCGGCTGATTTAAACGTAAACGCAATTGAGATCAAATTGGGAACAACTATGCATATCAAAAGTTTAATAATAAGATCTGCTATAAGATTGTCAAAAGACAAATATACAGAAAGCAATACTGATATAGCAACACACAGTATAGTTATAAACGTGTATTTAGCCATTAACATCACATGCTTTTTTATCGATTGCATAAAGTATTTTCCGACCATTTGATATGATCTGACAATCCAAATGTAAATATCTGTAAGTATCGTTCCCAGAATTACACCGGAAAGGCCAATAAAATGAACTGCTATTAATGAGATTACAATATTGAGAACACCGCTTATTATTGTGATAATCTTGTCGTTTTTGAATTTCCCGGCGGCTGCATACATAACATAAGCCGGTTGATACATAGAATGAATATAAAAATCAAATACCAGTAAACCCATGATTATTGAATCAAATAAATATTGTGAGCCCAGCCATATTGATATAAAAGGCACTAATACCAACGTCAGAGAGAAGGTGCAGAAATTTGTAAATACGAAATGAGTATACTGATACAATAAGTAATACTGATAAACATCATTACCATTATTCTTTTCTTTAATAAGTTTGCCTATTGAAGGCGAAACAACGTTACCTATCAGATATTCAACTCCCATGATCCCATTGATCACAGTCATATAATTAGAATAACGGGCGATTGTAATAAATCCTAGTATTCGGGAAATTATCATATAATCAGTAGAGTTATATACATAATTTGAGAACTTCATCGGAATTACGTTTTTTAAGTCTGCCGTCAACTCCTTTTTCTCTGCGGAAATATCTTTCATATTCGAAACAATATCAGGGTAATGTCTTTTGAAGATGAAATGAATAAAAATATTGGCAATTAAAGAATAAGATGCGTTGATGATTAAATAGAGAAAGTAATTTCTAAAAACAATTGTTAATATCAGCGAAATTACAGTGATACATACTTTTGAAATAAGATCGATTATATTGACCATTCCCATGTTTTCATCTGCATTTAAGAACAGTCTTTTATGTACGAAAAAGTATCCTAATGCAACTCCGGTAACACTTATCAAAAATGAAGTTCTTACAAAAGAAATAGGAAAAGTTGTTTCTTCGATCAAATATCTGATGAAGAATGATAGGACAATACCCGTCAGCAATACAATAACACCTATCAGGTTATAGATCTTTTTGGCAGCAGACAGGATCTTAGATTGTTTTATGTAATCCTTATTTACTAATGGACCATATAACTGATACTGAACAGCTACACCGATCCCCAGATCAGCCAGATTCAGCAAGTCCAAAAGATTTGAATACAGAGAATTCAATCCCAAGACTTCTTCACTTAAAAATACGATGAAGATCTTTCGGGATACAAAACCGATCACAAGCATTAATATCTTGAAGATCAGAGCGATTATACTGTTGTTTATTACCTTTTTCTCGTGCATAAATATCTATTTATTCATGTTAGCTATTTTATTAGCTTTTCTAATAACCTTATAGAACAAATAAAAAACAAGCATTCCGAAAAGCTTAAATATTCCAAAATCACCATCAGCAATTGATTTCAGTATGTTGTTTCCGTATTTACTGCAACTTGAAAAATACTTAGAGTATTTACTGTCCGTCAATTCATTTCTGTGCTTAGACAGATATGAAACGGGCTTGTAAAAATGAGCTAACGTAGCATTGCGTTTTATGTTGTTATTTGAACTATTCAATATATCCTGAAATATCATCATCTCTAATATGCAGAGTTCATTCATGTCAGCCTTATGCTGTATGCTTTTTTCCCTCTGTCTGTAAGCTAATGATGATTTTTTATCATATTTCCACTTTCCTTTGTTAGCTAAAACATATACAAGACCGGTATCATCACTCATTCTATTAAGCAATTCATCACTATGTAATTTTCTAAACACAAAAGAAGAAATATGAATATACTCTCCACTCCAATATAAATTGTTGGATAGAATATTGGGTAAAAACTCCATGAGTTTTTTGCCGGATTCATCAACTTGTTGAAAACCATATACATAAGCAAAATAGTCAGGATAGTTTTCTAAAAAGGAGACAGCTGTTGATATAAATTCGGGATAGATATAATAATCGTCCCCTGAAAGTATCGTGAAATAATCACCATCTGATAAATCCAGTCCGCGTCTAATAACATTTGATACACGTATACTTGGAATAACGGGTTCATTATCTCTGGTCATAATGAAGTGTCGGACTTTATCTCCTAAAGACTGTATGTATTCAATACTGCCATCAGTTGATCCATCGTCACCTATTATGATCTCAATATTATCGTATTTCTGAGATAAGCATGATTCTACGGCCTGTGACAGAAAACCCAATTCATTATATGAGATAATAAGGATGCTTACTTTAGGATTCATCTAAGCACCTCGAATTTGAAATATAATCATTCAACCACTGCCCGCAGGAAGTAATGTCCGTAGACGACATACGAGGATCAAACCTGTATTTCAGCACTTTCTTTAATCCGCCCTTTTGCAGATTCTTTAACAGACGTTTTTTCTTCTCATCTCCTGAGTTGATCTTACGTAATGCCTTGGTGATCCTGCCTTGGAGTTCGTTAGTAACAGATTTATCAGCAATCCGTAGTTCCGCGTTCTTCTGGTCATTATGGAATCTGCTTCTCCACTTTTCATCGTTAATAGTAGACACGCCGCAGCCGAATTCATAAATAATGCCTGGCCGGCAATAATATGCAGGAAGGATCCCATCATACATCATAGCAACATATGACAGATCTTCAGAATATACGACCACATCAATTATCTGAGTCAGATATTCCAAAAACAGCTCTCTCTGACACAGAATTGCAGCACCGAGAGGAAGATCTTCCAACACTACATAATTCCAAATGCACTCTGATTCATTATTCTTTTCATAGCAATCAATGATCCTCGGCGCGACAGGACATTTAATGATCTGATTAGCAGAGTTATCTGAAGAATAATAAACTGCATCACTAAATGACCATCTTTTACCGCTTTCTTCAAGAAAAATAATCCAATCGTATAATGAAGTCTCATTAAACAAAGCATCACCCGGACTGATCAGCTTTATATATTTACCAGCCGCAGCGCACACACCATCGTAGTAATTCTTAACTGTACCCTGGTTAGTACTGTGGTCGATCAGTTTATAGTTTTTAAAATCTTTCCGGTTAAGGTATGTCTCTATTTCGGGAAAACAGTTATTCTTAGAACCATCATCAACAATTATCAATTCAAGTTCAACATCAGCCTGACCGATAATCGAGTCTAATGTGAAAATACACTTATCCCATATAGGATTATATGTTGCCATTATGACAGATATATCTGTTTTTGAATTATTCATCAGGCACCTGCATCAATCTCATTGTAAAATTCTATCTCAGGGCTGAACTTGAACCCCTTTTTATATGATCCCAATATAACACTGATCTTCTTTTTCTTTGCCTCATGAGCCTTGAATAAAACACGTAAAACATGCAATATGACACGCAAGAAAAGATAAAGTTTTGCTTTAAAACCCTCCCTCGAATACAAGTAAACCTCGTTCCGGTAAAGGTACTCATATCTCCACAAACGGTCTTCACTTTCACTCTCAATCCCTACTTTATTATTGCTGGACATATTATGAATGACAGTACTCCCGTTAATTGCATAACAGGGCATTTCAAGAGATATTCTTCTGGAATACTCCAGATCATCGGCCCATATAAAGAATTCCTTGATCGGAAGGCCAAAACGAATAACAGTTTCAGCTTTAATAAAGAATGAAACAAATGTCGCCATTATTACCGGAACAGCCGGAGAAGAATAATCGTCAATCTTTTTTCTGAGAGTCGTTTTCTGAATATTCATATTACAGGGACTCCCGTCTTTCCATTTTGCAATACTGGACAAAAAACCATATTGGCCATCAAGAGTCTTATCAGCCTCAAGCAGCTTTTCCAGGCAATCAGGATCAGGACAGACATCATCATCCATAAGCCAAAGATACTTGTAGCCTCTCTTTAAAGCTTCTTTCATACCAAACTGGAAACCACCGGCTCCGCCAAGGTTAGAACCGGTATTGCAGTATAAGATTTTTCCGGATTCGATCAAGTCATTTAAATCATCTCTTGTGCCGTCAGAACTCGCATTATCTATAACAAGAATATCAGTCTGGGCATTGGCCTGCTTAAGCAGATGCCCGATACATTCAAGCAGCATTGCTTTTCGGTTATATGTAACAACTATCGCAACAATATCACTCATCTTTACTCTTCAATAAATCAATCGTGCTTAAACTTCCTCTTTACGAACGCTCCGCCCTTTTTGATCCAGTTCTGGTTCTCCATAAAGACATACGGAATCTCTTTGTATGTGATCTTGTTCCTGGTAATCCAGACATCAAGGAGTCTCTCGCCAACAAAGCCGAATACACGTGCATCGTTGGTGCTGTAAGTACTGATATCAAGCCTTTTCTCAAGTTCAAAGAGGATGTCAAAAAGCCAACTGCAATAGCCGTCAAAGACATCCTTTTTCATAATGAACATATTGAACCTGTGGCCTGATGTCTTACCCATAACTTCCTTATAGGCATCAAGATATTCCGGGTATTTCTCACATAATATCTTCTCAGTAAGATCCAGGTCTTCCTTGTGGTGGGCGTGAACATACTGCGAATACGATGTTTCTATGTAGTAATAACGCTTCCTGGGAAGAATAACATCGTAATCTTTCAAAAGCGGTTCAAGCTCTTTGCCTGTTATTGGCAACTCGTGTTTATCAGAGCCCTTCTTCAAAGTGAAATGCCTTCTGTAATGAGCAAGGCCGATATAGTCGGCTTCAAGGTTCTTCCATGCCCAGTAAAGAGCCGTAAGCTCACAGTAATTCTTATTCTTTGAACTTATGTTATCGCCCGTGTTGTCGCGCGTGAATCCTAAGTCATCTGCAAATCCGACCTGCATCGGAAGATAAATCCCGTCTTCCGGCATCCAGTATGGTTTATGCGTTGCCACGAGGATCCTGATATCCATTTTGCTTACTGAGCTCCGTCTCTGTTTATAACCGCAAAGAGCGTTCTGATCAGACAGAGAACATCAAGGTAGAAACTGCAGTTCTTGACGTAGTAATACTCAAGTTCCAGACGTTCACGGTATTCAATGTTGCTCCTGCCGTTACATCCCCACCATCCGGTAATTCCGGGCTTTACCTTCTGATAGAGCCTTAAGCCGTCGTGAAGCGTAAGTTCATTAACTACAAGTGGTCTCGGGCCTACCATGCTCATGTCGCCTTTAAGTACATTTATAAGCTGGGGCATCTCGTCAATCGATGTCTTTCTTAGGAATTTACCTACTTTGGTGATCCTCGGGTCATCGTTGATCTTCTGGTTCTCGGCCCACTGTTTTCTGTATTCTTCCTGCTTAAGAAGTTCTCTGAGTTTCTCGTCAGCATTGGGAACCATGGTCCTGAACTTATACATCTTGAATACTTTTCCGCTCTTTCCTACACGGTTCTGGGTAAACAGGATCTTTTCCTTATCACCTGATGCAAGATATGAGATCTTTACGATCCCCGCAATTGGTGCGAGGAAGATAAGGCCGATCAATGAACCGAAAATATCCAAAACTCTCTTGATCTTAAGATAGAGCATCTGGCTGTGGGTAAAAGAGAATCTCTTTATGCTAAGGACAGGATAAACGCCGATGCTCGCTACGTTCTGGTCCTCTGAAAGGAAACCGACCGTCTCTTCTATCGCGAGGTTTATCTCAACACCGTTGACGGAAAGTTTCTCGTAGTCCGCATCTGGAATGGCAGACGGTCTTACGGCGATGAGGACCTGCTCGATATTGTTTTCGAGAATATAGTCGACATAGTCTTTCCCGACTGAAGGAATGCCTTCAACTTCAAAGTCCTTGTCGACAAAGTGGATACCTTTAACTTCAAAGATGCTCAGGTCGCCTGAGTTGACGTTCTTAAGCGTGCTCTCAATGTTTTCGGAGCTCGCGATAATGAAGAGCGGCGTGACTTCCGTACTGTAGAAGATTGTCTTTCCCGTAAGCAGAAAGCACTTCCACGCGTATTTTAAGAGCAGTGACAACAGGAAATAGAATGTGTACATCCAGACCGTCATCTCACGTGAGAACGATGCGCCCATCTTGAGCATATAGAAGAATACTGCTGCTACGAGGAAGTTGTATATAGCAAGGCTCAAAGCCCTTATGACTTCCTGATAGTAGCTTCTTCTGAAGATTCCTTCATAAGGATTGGTAATGAAAGTGATGGTCATGTTCAGAAGGACTATTATCAGTACGTAAAGATGCCAGTCCCTGTTCTGGATGAAACTGAAATCACCGAACTTCAGACGGTAAGAAATAACAAAGCAGATAACCAGTGACAGTATGTCTACTATCATGAAGTCAAAATGCTTAAACTGTGTGTAATTTTCTTTCAGTCTCATAATCTAAGATTTTAAGTCAATCTCCATATACCGTCAAAAGCAATAAACACAAGGCTTACCACGGCTTCAGGTCTCCTTTAACCATTACCTTCTCCCACTCGTCATTTCTTATCCTGAACAGGACGTATGAGCCGGACCTTCCGTATGTATCGAAAAGCTCCTCGTATTTGGAATCGAAAGAGCCTTCAGCCGAGCTGATCACACCACAGACAAAGATCCTCGTCGAATCAGGATAGATAGCTGCAAAGTCAGTATCAGAATTTACATACTTAAAGTGATACGGACCGTATCTTACGCACTTGTTTCCGCGGCTTATAACGCTTACTTCCTCTGCTACAGAGATCGCATCTATCTCATCAGGATCCATCGAAGACTTATCAGCAAAATATCTGTCTTCACATGTGAGCAGATAATGCTCTGCTGTATAAGGATCTGTAATGTTTAATTCACTGACAGCCTTGATGTTATCCGGATCAGATATCCAGTTAAGGTAAACGAGGCACGCCAGAGGGTCTCTGCATGTAGACGGCATGTAGATCTTTCTTCCTGTCTCATTGAGATAGTCTTCCTGCCATGAAGTGTATTCACCATTCTTGTTCTCAAAAGTATTTACTGCAATGTAATCTGCAGCTTCGCCCTTTGTTTGATGAAGCGTGCTGATAAGCGAATCCTCACCGCCTTCGAAAAGATAATCGCTCTTTGCGCAGAAAGCGCCGACATATCCTTTCTCAACAGGTTCATAGGACTCTTTGCTCATGGGTCTTATCGATTCAAAGTCTGAAGGGATCAGTTCTTCAAGATACCATTCATTCAGGAGCTTAAGACCTTCGCTGTAGCCCTCCTGTGTGGCCCTGCAATAGCCGTGAGTATAGAACTCCTTGTCTCCTATCGAAGTATCAAGGAATGAGTCAAAGAGAGGCTTTGCGCTGACATTCGGGTTGTTATCGACCATGAACGGGATCATGTTATCTGCTTCATCTCCAAGAAGGAGATCAGCATTATCTCTGAAAGCGACAAGACATGCATGAAGTTCGTCTTTGGTCTTCGGAGCCTCAAGGCCGAGCGCTTCGAGCCAGTCAGCTCTTATAAAAGTGACTCTCGAATTGGGAACAGTTTTCTTCGCTGTAAGATACCAGACCTCAGAAGCATCATCGGTGCATGAATAAATATTTTCTTCGCCCAAAAGTCCGGTAAGGTTTCCGAGAGAAGATCCATAGTTATCAAGATATGGCTTGATGTTTATTATCGACTCCATCTTGTAGTAGGTGTTGATCGTATTTATATCAGAGCCGTAGGAGATGTCCGGTACTTTAGCCATGTTGATGTTCAGGTCTGAAGAACGGACAAATGACACGTCAACATTGCACTCAGCGAGCACCTGGTCGTGGATGTACTTTGCTAAATCAGAAGAATTAACGGATGCGCTTGTTCTTACAGGAACTAACGAATCAGTAAGAACAGAAATGTGCCTTGTCTCAGTAAATCTTACCCCGTCAAAGCCGCTGTTATCCACGGTGCATGAACAGAGCTGGCATGCAAAAGACAGCACGAGCAGGAATGCCGTGATCTTACCTAAGATCTTCTTGCTGTTTCCGCTCATCTTATCCATAGAATTCACCCGTTGAATAACCTTCCGCCATTACTACGCCCTTCTTAAGCCTTCCTGCACGGTCCGCATTCCTGCCGTCTTCGATCTGATCGCAGCCTTTATATTCTGCAACCCAGACTGAATACACTTTTCCGGCAGAGATATCATATTCGACGATGGCACTTCCTTCACCTATCAGATTCTTTATTTCATCAGTGATCAGGATGTCCGTGACGGCCGTACCTGCCGTTTCATTATCATAGTAGAAATAATAGTAAGAATGCTCTTTGGGGTTCTTTATCGCATTTTTCCAGCGGATACCGGTGACAAGGTCAAAATCCTCAGGTTTGGACAGCATCTCGCCATACTGATAAGAATCAGCTTCGGATAATGTCTTATCCCATGTTCCGTTCTGTACAGCGTTATCAAGATTGCCCTGTACTGCGCTTAGTATCTCACCTGCGCGCTTATCGAGCCTGTTGAGTTCAGATATAGACCTTAATCTCGGAAGATTTGCAGCGACTGCAAAAGCAAGCAGTAAAAGTCCTGTCGTAAAGAAGAGATTCCTGCTCCACTCCCCTGTTTTCCTGTTGTTTTCCTTTTCCTTGGGATCTTCAGGAACGGTTACCGGAGCGGTCTTCTTTGCAATGCAGAAATCTGCAAAGAGCAGGAGAATAAAGAAGTTGTAATTGATCTCAGAAAGGTGATGCTCTTCGATGCATGAGACAGCGCATACAGTAAGCAGAACCACTCCGTAAATGTAGTTCTTATGCTTGAGCTGAATGGCTGTCATGGAAATCATGTAGAACGCAAACATCAGTATTCCCGATCCTATCAGGAGCGAGATATATGAGCAGTCGAGGAAATTGAAATATCCGTCGGCTGATGAAGACATGCCGTAGATGTTGATATCAGGCGCGATCAGATGGATTCCGTTCTCCATAAAGCCCCTGAATCCCAGTCCGAGTCTCCAGTGAAGTAGCTCATTCAGCTTAAGGTATGCGGGATTGCCGATATCAAAAAGGAGCGTGATCGCAATGCATACCGCTCCGATGATGAGGAATGAAGATTTGTTCAGGAACATGATGATCTTATCGATGACGGTACCGATGCGTCTGATACCTTCTTTGCCTTTAGAGCCTTCAGAGACGTGCGGTACTATCTTCATTAAGAACGCGCAGAAGATGACGACTGCCATACAGAGGAATGATGTATTAGATCCCGTGAGCGAATAAACAAGGATATCTAGGGCGCCGAGAGCAAAAAGCTCAGCCCAGGTGATCTTCTTTCCCCTTATCCAGAGATATGCGGTCATCATCCAGAAATAGTGAGCTGCAAAGTCAGTTGAGGAACAGTTATTGATCTTCGGCATATAGAAGATGTTCTTACCGAAGAAGAACAGTTTACGGTCCTGATACTCGGTAACGAAAAGACCTTCTTCGTTGAAGACGAAGACAAACAGGTTATATAGGATCATGCCGATGTTTCCGCCGATCCCCGCCTTAAGTATCCTGTCTGCCTCAACGCCCATTCCGCCTACTATCGCGAACGCGATGAACGTAAACGGGATCACGTCATCCGAAAAATTTGAGTATATGACCGAAAAGACTATAAGCGCTATCGCAAAGATAACGCTCTTCTGTTTCTTGAAGATGCCGAAAACGATACGGTAGATGCCAATCGGGAACAAAAGCATCTCCGATATTATCAGCAACGTCGGAATAAAGCCGTAAACAGTCCTTGTCTGGGAACTTGCGGCGACGGCAATAAAAAGAAAAAGAGAAAAAAGATAGTAGATGTCAGCGTATTTTTTCGATTTATCGCCGGCATTATTTATCTTTATAGCAAGTCCCTTTAAAGTTCCGTCCATATTCCCCTTAACAGCATAAGCGCCTTACATACCGAAGGCGCCTAAGCTCTTTCATCAGATGTTCTTGATCTCTTCTCTCATTGCAGCAAGAAGGAGATTGTTATCTTCCGTATTCCTTACTGCAAGTCTTAAGAAGTTGCGGCCACCAGTCTTGTTAGAAAGCTCCTTGATAAGGATATTGTGCTTGATGAGAAGTCTCTTAAGCAGTTCCTTAGTATCAAGATTGTCATCTAATTCGATCATGATAAAGTTTGCCTGTGAAGGAATTACCCTTACACCATCGATCTTAGCAAGCTCTTCCTGGAATCTTGCGCGCTCAGCCCTGATCATTACAAGAGCAGCAGCGTAATCCTTCTTATACTTCTCTTCGATCTGCATGTAAAACTCGCCGAAAGAATTGATGTTCCAGATCGCAACGTCCTTTTTCATTTTCGCGATAATGTCCACATTACCGGAAGCAAGCACTCCGAGCCTTGCACCGGGAACGCCATAGGATTTGGAGATGCTCTTCATTACGAAAAGATGAGGATTCTTTGTAAGGATCTCCTGCTCGATAAGAGTATTTTCGAGCTCATCGGAGAAATCAGCGAATGATTCATCGATAACAATGGTGATACCCTTGATCTCAGCCCAGTAAATAAGCGAGATCAGATCTGCCTTCTTGATATAGTTTCCTGTCGGATTATCCGGGTTGATAAGGATAAGGTTGCTGATATCCTTATCTGCGAAGAACTTCATAATGTCATCAGCCGTGTAGGAATAATCCCTGTTGTCCGGAACGAAAATGACGGATTCTTCCGCACTGTAGCGGTTAGGATACTCTTCAAATGTAGGTCTGATGAATCCGGTCTTGCCTTCAAAATAGCCCATAAGGCTCTTAATAAGCTCAGCAGCTCCGTTACCTACGAGGATGTTCTCCTGATGAACGCCGAAATTCTTGGCAGCGAGAAGGCTGTTTACTCTCATTCCGCTCGGATATTCCGTGAGCAGTGTATCGAAATTAGCTCTCATCTCGTCCTTCATCTTCTGAGGCGGATAATAAGGATTTACGAGATAGCAGAAATCCAGAAGCTTGGGATAACGCCAGTATCCGCCGTATCTTCCCTGCATGAGCTTAACTCTCTCATCCTCACTGGGCGAGAAAATGGACTCTGCAATATCAAGATCCTGGATATCATCGATCTCATACCACTTCTGGCCTGTAAGTCTCTTTGCCCTGATCTCTTTATCTTCCAGCATCGTGATAACGCGGAGAACCTGCTCATAGTACTCGTTAAGTCCCAATGCAGCCTGATATGCCTCAAGGAAAGGAACATACTTGTTTATAGAGAAGTTCTTGCTGAACTTATAGAGGTTAACTGTCTTATAGTATTTTCCTATATCATTGAACTTAAACTGCTTTCCGGGTACGAAAGCCTCGATCGAATCATCAGCGCTTAACTTAACGCATGTACCGTCCATCCATGACTCATACTTATCTACGAGTACCAAAGTCGGTCTCGGATCAGTAACGAGCGCATCGAGTACAGAATCCTCAAAGATAAGGTCAGACTCAAAAAGGAGCGTATCATCCTTTACGAGCCAGTCTTTCGCGAGTGCGAGAGAATAAATGTTATTTGTCTTGTCGTAGATAGGGTTCTCAATAAATGTGATCGGTGTCTTTACATCAAGGGTTCCGATATAGTCGATGAGTTTCTGGCCCTCATAACCTACAACGATAACGATACGGTCCAGCGAATACTTATCTATCTGATGGAGCATTCTGTCGATCAGCGATACTCCGTTGACCTTTACCATGCACTTGGTATTGTTCTGCGTAAGCTCCTTAAGTCTTTTTCCCATTCCTGCTGCTAGTATAATTGCCTGCATATATCCTCCTAATGAATAAAACATTCAAATATATTTATTAATTATATATTAAGTGCCCGATTTTTTATAATTTTTTTCAGAGGGCGTTATGCGGCTCGAAAAATAAGTTGAAAGCACTGCAACATTTTCCTCCACTATTCTGTATTTAGGACAGAAGACGAAAACAGGAGGATTCAAAAATGAAGATCACACCCGCTAAGGATTATAAGAAACCGCTCTATGCTATCGGCGTAGCGACAGCAGTCATGATGATCACGGCAACCGGATGCACAGATCCTGCCAAGATCGGATATGCAGGCGGAATGGACGTCAGGACACCTGAGACCGAAGACGACCATCATACTAAGAATAATACAAGGGAAACAGTTCCTTACTGCAAGAACGATGCAGATGAGACAGTCGTACTGGCCGGTGAGGTAGCTTACGATGGCGGAGAGCAGCTGATATTCCCCGATGAGACCGAAGATGATTTCACTCTCGCAGGAAACATCGCCATCATTGAAACAGAATGATCGTAATCGGCTAAAGAAAATGTATAATCAGAGTATTTAGTACTCTAATTCATTGAATAGAGAGGTAAATAAATGAAAGTCACACCTGCAAAGGATTACAGAAAGCCCCTTTACGCAGTAGGCGTTGCAGCCGCAGTCTTGGCACTTGCAACGACCGGCTGTACAGATCCGAAGCCCAAGCCCGGTATCGATTATGCAGGCGATATCCAGATGGTGTCGGAAACCACAGAGGAAAGCGTAATGGAACTAATTACAGACGGAATCGTCTCTTCTAACTAAAAAATCATGAACCTGACATTACATCTCACAGACAATTGTAACCTGGATTGCAGCTACTGCATCCGCGAGAAGTGCCCCAAAGACATGAGCGAAGAAGTCCTTTTAAAGGCTTGCGACCTCGCTTTTGCACAGGGGATTCAGGCCGGCCTCTGCTTTTTCGGCGGTGAACCGCTCCTGAAAAAGGACTTAATCTACAAGGCTCTCGACTACTGCGAAAAGAAGTCTGCCGAGACAGGCATTCGTTTCGAAAGCAAGATGACCACAAACGGCACGCTCTTAGATGAGGAATTCTTGGAAAGAGCGCGAGATGCGAAAATGGGCATCGGCCTTTCTTTCGACGGAAAGGCGCAGGATATCTGCAGGGTTTTCGCAAACGGCTCCCCAACATCCGCTGTCGTCGAGGAAAAGGCCAAACTCCTCCTCAAATATCTGCCTGATTCGGTAGCGCTCGCAACGATCGCGCCTCAGGCTGTTCCCTACTACTTTGAATCGATCAAATATCTTCACGACTTAGGCTTCAGGAAAGTCTCTTTCGTTATTGCTTACGGCCATAAAGTCAATTGGACTGACGAAGATCTTGATCTCCTCAGAACAGAACTCGAGAAGACGGCAGAATATCTTAAGGAACTCTTCATCAAGAATGAGCGTTTCTATATGTCAGCGATCAATGCCAAGATCAGTGACTGCATCAAGGGCAAGAACAATGCAGAGCGCTGCCATCTTGGCGTAAGGCAGATGCCCGTTACGCCTGACGGAAGCCTTTACCCCTGCACATCCTTCATCGGAGATAAGGCTTATCTTCTGGGTGATGTATTTAACGGCATCAACAATGAGAAAGTAATCGAGATGGCAAAGAGGGCTGCTACGCCTGAAACCTGCCTTGAGTGCGATCTCGTAAAGAGATGCACTAACTCATGCGGCTGCGCCAACAGGATGAACACCGGCGACGAGAATAAGGTCTCTCCCCTCCAGTGCACATACGAGCGCATGCTGATCGAGATAAGCGATAATCTCGGCGAGGAACTCTATCAGATAGATCCTGTCAGATTCGCAAAATTCTACTCCTGATATAAAACCATAAAAAGAATTTGGGCTGCCTCACTTAATTGTGAGACAGCCCTTATCATTTGCTGTAAAACGTATTTACTTTAATACTATCTAACGACTCAGATGCCTTCCAGAGGATTGGTGCAGACACCGTTCGATGCGAAGAGGTATGTCTCGCCGTCGATCTCTATGGAACCTGTTGCCATATAGCCGGAACCGGGTACCAGATAGTAAACGTCTCCGCCAATCTTCTGCCAGCCTTCGAGCATGTCACCGTCTTTGCTGAAGTAGTACCACTGACCGCCTGTAGCCTTCCAACCGGTTGCCATCGCGCCGCTGCCATTGAAGAAGTACCACTTGCCGCTGAGCTGTTTCCAGCCTGTTACCATGTCGCCGCCGACATTGAAGTAATACCATACGCCGCCAATGGCCTTCCAACCTGTTACCATGTCACCGCCGGCATTGAAGTAATACCAGACACCGCCGATGGCCTTCCAACCTGTTACCATGTCGCCGCCGGCATTGAAGTAATACCACTTGCCGCTGAGCAGTTTCCAACCGGTAACCATGTCGCCGTCAGTATTGAAGTAATACCAGATTCCGTCTACCTGCTTCCAGCCTGTTGCCATGTCGCCGTCAGCATTGAAGTAATACCACTTGCCACTGATCTGTAGCCAGCCGGTCTTCATGATGCCGTCGCCGCCGAAGTAATACCACTTACCATTGATCTGCTGCCAGTTTGTCGTCATGAAGCCGTACTTATCGAAATAGTACCAGCCTTCATTTTCGATCTCATACCAGCCCTTGACCAGCTTGCCGGATTCATCGTAGTAGATCCACTTTGTTCCGGATCTTGTCCAGCCGGTAGCGTTCATTACCGTGTATTCATAGTTATCGTATTCGATAGTCTTAGGAAGAGAATCCGTAGATCCCTTTACAGGAATAACGAGTCTGTTGTCTTCGACGTCGTTGACGATGAAGTATGTAACGCTCTTTTCCTCGAAATATCTGCTTGTATACTTCCTGCCTACGCCATCATACTTTGTTGCAGGAAGATATCTCTTGATCCTGGAATCGACTTCGGAATACTTAATGTTTCCGAGATCCTTACCATCGTGGTTGTAGTAACTATAGGAAATGTGTAATTCCTGATTCATGCTTGTGATATCAACACAATACCAGTAGCCGTGAAGCTTGATGTAGTTCCAGGCGTGGGGTTCACTGTTAGCGCTTATGCACTCGATGCCGAGAGCGTTCATTACCGCACTGAAGAAAACTGCAAAGCCCTTGCACTTTGTAAGGCCCTGAACTGCACTGTACACGCACTGGTAGTATTCCTTATCGGGATTTTGATCAAGATCTCTCGAAATCTTAGCGCAGATAAGCTCAGCTACTGCGTTTTCCTGCTGTTCGGGCAGACTGTATTTCTTTGCCTCAGCAATGTAAGTCTCAACGCATGCCTTGACCTCAGCCTTTGCTGCAGCTCTCTTGGAGCCGTAACGCAGTTCAGGATAAACGTTGAACTCTACACCGTTCTCGCTGTACTTATACTTAGGCTCAAGGAAGAAATACTGAGGATTGGAAAGATAGAACAATACCTGGACCTTATCGACCTGCTCCAATGAGAGATCGAAAGCCGTGCAGTTTATGAAGATATAATCCTCGGGAATGTCCTTGTCGTTCAAGAGATATGCCATGCATGCCTCATCGAGCCTGTCGTAGAACTTCTTTTCATTTGTGGTCAGCTGCTTGTAGTAGTAGTCATTCGACATGCTTCTCCAGAAAGATTCATCTGTCGAAGATGCGGAAACTAAAACTGATAACGAAGAAACAATAATTACGATCGCTAAAAACGAACTTAAGATTTTCCATGTTTTACGCATACAGATCACCTCCTTGATTGGAATCCATACTTGGATAGTACACTATAAAAATCAATAAATGCGGAAGTTTCACGTATGTTAAATCATTGTTTTTACTGTTTCATTTTTACTCACAGATTGTTAACAAATATGAGGTGTTCGGAGAAGTCGTAAGCGGCGTTTTTTTCACAGTAAAGTCACAGCCTGCTGTGCATATGGCTGTGATTTTTGTTCGCGTTGAAGTGGTAATCACAGTAAAGTCACAGCCTGCTGAGTATGTGGCTATGACTTTGCTCCTGTTTTCACTACAAAAATACAGAATACCGGTTAAAAGTCTGTAATTTTTTAAACTCCAGTCAGATTTTCACTACAAAAATACAGCATGCCGGTAAAATGTCTGTATTTTCTTGAATACCAAAATGAAACTCTTAAAAACGGGGACGTCATCAGACATCCCCGCAAATCGCATTGACCGATTATCAATTATATCTGGCTGCGCGCCGCTCATCTATAAAGTATGTATACTCGCCTGTAACCGGGTCAGTACTCATGAATTTATTGTCTCCCCAATAAGTATATGTCGGTCTGACGTTCCCTTCCTTGTCGTACATGATCACATTGTACCCTCGTTCACCAACACGCTCATACTTAATGGTATAGATCTCATCTTCGGCTTCTTCACCGTAATCATCGATCAATATCTCTACTGTGACCTTATCAACAGGAATCTCATAATCTTCAGTTCTGTTGAAGCAATCATAATATCTTGGCGCATAAGTATCGGGATAAGGATGAGCCGAGTAACTGTACCAATGGTATAAAGCTACGCCGGAAAGAATATTCCTTGATTCATTATCTATTAACCATTCACCATTTTCACCCCTGTGACAAGGCAGTCTGTAAACGACACCGCAGGACTGTGGAGAACGCGTACATGAATTATTGTACTGGTAATCCGTATAGCAGCTGTCCCACGGAGAATTTACGTGGGCATTTATGAAACCTTCGTTAGGATATGCGGTAACTGTGATCGATGTTTTCGTGCTGATGATATTTTCAGTATCGTAATCAGGAGAATAACTCCACCCGAAGAAATCACAGTATTCTTCGGAAGTCCGGATCTTATATGTGACCTTCCCTCCCGGAATAACACAATAATCAGCAGCTACCCGTGTGCCGTAACCGCCATTCAGATAAGCTTTCTCATCAAAATCTTCTATTTTATAAAACCTGGTTTCATTCTTATCAAAGTCCGTCAGTGCAACATGTGTTGCTCCGGATGTAACGATTGTTCCGCAGTCAGAATCGCAATTATCCGGATCATCATAGCCTGAAATATGCGGACGGATCGTACCGAAATCAAATATATCACCGGTAGTTTCAAAACGGTAGAGCTCGATAACCTGATTAAATGAAGTTATCTCAATATCAGAAGGATCTTTATCACCCGGTAATTGTCCGGAAGTACCTATATTCCAACCGCCGATATAAGTGTCATGGGCCATCTCTCCCCTTACGAAGAAATAATAGTAACCGCCCAATTTCTTCCAGCCTTCTGCCGCAGCGCCGGAACCGTACTCAAAGAAATACCACTCCTTGCCGATCTGCTTCCATCCGGTAACCATTGCCCCGGAAGAGTCGAGATAATAAGTCTTAAGATCTTCTTTGACAAAACCGGTCTTCATGGAACCGTCTTTGCTTAGGAAATACCATTTGCCTGAAACATTGACCCAGCCATTCTGCATTACGCCGCTTGCATTAAAGAAATACCACTTGTTCCCTATAGTCTGCCAGCCGGTAAGCATGACGCCTGACCGGTTCATGTAATACCATTTGCCGCCTGCCTGGGTCCACCCTTTTACCATCGCACCGGATGAGCTTAAGTAATACCATTTCCCGCCGTCAGAAAGCCAGCCGGTCTTCATCTCGCCGTTATCGGAGAAGTAATACCACTTACCGCCTATCTCATTCCAGCCGGTGACCATAGCGCCTGATGAAGTAAGATAATACCACTTGCCCGAATCCTCGAGCCAGCCTGTCTTCATCACTCCGGAACCGTCAAAGTAGTACCATATGTTCCCGATCTTATTCCAGCCGGTCAGATATTTTCCATCCCTATCTGCATAATACCAGCTGTTTCCAACCTGTACCCATTCGTTCGAAAATGTGGCGCCGATAATACCGACAGACAATTGTCCGCCTAACAGTTGCGTCGCTGCAAGAAGAGCGGCGCATAATGCTTTGAGTTTTTTACCTGTCAACATTTTTAACTTCCAATGATCTTCAAAAAATGTGTTCTTAAGGATTTGTGCAGACTCCGTTAGAATCGAAAATATAAGTAACACCATCGATGATGCATTTGCCTGTTACCATATTGCCTGAAGAAACAAGATAGTACCACTTACCGCCGGAATAGAGCCAGCCGGTCTTCATGGTTCCGTTGCTGTTGAGGTAATACCAGTTACCGCCGGCAGCCTTCCAGCCTGTTGCCATGTCGCCGTCCTTGTTGAAGTAATACCAGGAACCTTCTACCGATTTCCATCCGGTAACCATGTCACCATCGATATTGAAGTAATACCACTTTCCGTTTACAGCCTTCCAGCCGGTTGCCATCTCACCGGAGGTGTTGAAGTAATACCACTTTCCATTGATAAGCTTCCAGCCCGTTATCATATGTCCGAGGGGCTTATCGAAATAGTACCAGGTGCCCTCATCATCACTACTCTTCTTGATCTTCTGCCAGCCGGTCGCCATGGCATGATCAGCGCCAAAGTAATACCAGTAAGAACCGATCTCCATCCAGCCGCGTGCCATAAGGCCGGTTTTATCAAAGTAATACCACTGGTTTTCAAGCATCATCCAACCGAGCTTTGAAGAAGTGTCAGACGTTGCAAATACGAACTTCAAATGATAATCGGAAACCTGTTGGGAATTCGAACTCTTTGCCTTGACGTAATAGGTCTCACCCTTTTTCAACTCAAAAGTATAACCGCAATATTTTATTTCGAGCTGCGGCGAATTTATTGCCTGATACGAATTCAAGATCCCAAAATTGGAATCGTATAGAAAAACACCCGGACAGAAATACATTTCGTCACCCTTTCTCGTGAGCACCCTGTAATAACCGGTATGTTCGGGAACGAACTTATAAAGATCAGCTTCATTCTTCTCTCCGTCTACTTTTACGTAAACTTCCTGATTTTCCTTAAGTTCCGTTGCCTTGCTCGCATCTGTGCTGTCAAAGTCAATGATCGATGCGGAAACATTGCCGCCAAGCATTGCTGCCGTCATGACAAATGTAATAACTGCAGCTTTAATTTTGGTACCTATCATTAATATATCCCCCTTTTGAATAATAAAAATATTTTACATATCATCACTTCAGCTTTCAATGCCGGCTTCCTAACAAAAGCACCCTATATCGACCAATTTATGCGTGGGAAGACCATTTTCTTTATGCTACAATTAAATAGGTTTGATCAGTCGTTTTTATTATTTCCGGAACACAAACTAATATCTTTATCTTTGCAGGGGGAGGAGAAAAACATGAACTTGAAGAAGATTTTTATCCCAATGATCTGCGCTGGTGCCATTGTCTCATTAGCGTCACTTACCTCTCTTGCCGATACAACCGGCTGGCAGGGTGACGACAGCAGCGGCTGGCGTTATTACACTTCTGATAACGTTTACGTTAAAGAAGATTGGAAGCAGATCAACGGTAACTGGTATTACTTTACCGACAGTGGTTATGCCATTACTGACAATTGGGCTTTCATAGCCGGTAAGCTTTATCATTTTTCCAAAACAGGAGCCCTTGATGTCTATAAGTGGATCGATTGCGGCAGTTATTCAATTGATACTAAATACATTTATGATACATCTGAATATTTTGGATCACGTAACTGGCGCTTTGTCGGCTCAGACGGAGCTGCTTATACCGGCTGGCATCAGGTGAACGGAAAATGGTATTGGTTTGAGGACGGAAGAACTGATTATTACGACAAAGAAAGACATTACGGTCTTGTTCATTACGGATATTTCGAAGATAAAGACGGTTCTTTATATAACTTTGATTCCAACGGTCAGATGAGAACCAGCTGCTGGTATCAGGGATTCAATGATGACTGGTGGTATTTCGGTTCTGACGGACGCGCTTATGACGGCTGGCATCAGCTCAACGGGAAATGGTATTACTTTGATGATCTCTACGGATCTCCCAAGTGTATGATGACCGGTGTCCATGATATTTTCGAGACCGGTGAAACATACCTGTTTTCAAGAGACGGCGTTATGCTTACCGGCTGGCAGACCTTCGGATTACGCTGGTTCTATGCAGATACGAACGGTCAATGTTATCTCTCAAAGTGGCTGAATTCGAATGGTAAATGGTATTACTTCAACGACGAAGGCAAAATGGTCGAAAATGTCACGGATTACTATATTGCCGGTAAGCTTTACTCTTTTGACAAAAACGGTGTATGCACCAATGCAAGTAATCCTAAGCAGTTATACGGCTGGGTCGATCTTAAGGAAGGCAAATGTGATAACTATCCTGACTTCAGAACTGCAAAGGCATACGTCGGAAGCAATGGTATAGAGTATCGCGAGAGATGGCTTAAGGATGACGGTTACTGGTATTACTTCGATAAGAACGGAATAATGTACTCGGATTATAAGACCATAATGATCAACGGCGATACCTTCGATTTCGAAAAGGACGGCAAGTGCCTGAACCACGACAAAGGTTACAGAGGATGGTACAAAGAAACAAGTCCATACGGAACTTCCTGGTACTATTACGATGACAACGGCAAAGTATACACCGGCTGGCACAAGATAAACGGCAACTGGTATTACTTCTATAATATCGGAACTCTTGCACGCAACGGTGCTATGGAAATTGATGAATTAAATGATGGTTGTATATACAGATTCAAACCAACCGGAGAACTTGTCACAGGCTGGTATAAAGTCAGATTCACTATTGGCGGAAGTACCAGAGAACACTGGACATATTCCAAATCAGACGGCGCTATATACCGCAACAAATGGTTAAACAGCGGCGGACACTGGTATTACTTTGACGAGTACGGAAGAATGGTCGACAGTGAGACAGATTATCTCATCGACAACCTGCTCTATGACTTCGATTCAGACGGATACTGCACAAATCCCCATAGCGGAAGAAAACAGCCGACGAAGATCTGCTATTGGTAATCTGATTGGTCAGGCAGATCTTTTCGACGCCTGATATCGCGAAATTACTGAATCAAGGGCTGTCGCTAAACATAATGCGGCAGCCCTTAAGTTTTTCGAGAAATGAATCTGTAAAGATGGCTCAAAAGCAATTGCTTAAGAGCCATCCCCTGCTAATCTGATTATCTTCTGCAGATCTTAAGGATTCGTGCAGATTCCGCTGGAATTGAAGTTATAAACCTTGCCGCCGATATTCTTTGAACCTGTTACCATATCGCCGTCATTATAGTTGAGGAAATACCAGTTTCCGCCATCAAGAAGCCAACCAGTCTTCATGGAACCGTTAGTGTTAAAGTAATACCACTTGCCGCCAACTGCTTTCCAGCCGGTAGCCATAGCGCCACTCGTGTTGAAGTAATACCATACTCCACCGATCTTCTGCCAGCCTGTGGCCATGTTACCGTTGGACGTAAAGTAATACCATGTTTTGTTGATTTCCTTCCAGCCGGATACCATCAATCCATTATTATCAAAGAAGAACCACTTTCCGTTGATCTGTTTCCAGCCTTTGACCATATTGCCTTTGCCAAGATCAAAGTAGCGCCAATTCTGGCCGTTATCTAAAGTAAGCCATCCGGTAAGCATTGTATAATCGTTATTGAACCAATAGAGCTCTCCATCTTTCCAATAACCGCCATCGGTAAACTGACCGGTTATATTACAAAAATACCATTTATTATTGAGGTTAACCCATCCTATCTTGGAAGTGGTGCTGTCTGAACCATAGACGAGCTTCATCTTATACTCGTTCTTACTGCTCGAATTGGTTCTGGCTTTAAAATAGTATGTCTTTCCCTGTGTAAGCGGGAACGAATAGCAAACATGGACTATATCTTTATTTGTTGATACGTACATCCACTGCTCAATCGGACTGGACAGGTCATTACCATAACTATAGAAACCAAGATTTAATTGATAATCCTCAGCCTTCGTAAAGATTACCCTGTAAATGCCTGATTTGCTCGGAGTATAAGAATAAAGTCCAACCTCATCTTTGCTCTGCAAAGTAACTGTAACATCCTTATCGAGAGTAAGGCCGATGCTTTGCTCTTATCCGTACTGTCTTTAGGCACAACCGATGCAGAAACATGACCGCCCAACATAAAGGCTGTCATTACAAAAGTAACTAAAGCCGCCTTGATCTTAGTGCTGACCATAGATAATCCCCCTTGAGTATTGTATAGAAGAAATTGTACAGTATTATTCAATTCCGTTGCAAACAGAAATAGTTGGTAAAAGAAAAGGACTGACTCCAAGTCTAACAAGGAATCAGTCCTTCAAAGTAATTGTTTTACAATGGTGTTTCGCTAAGTGCTAAACCCTATCAGAATCTGCACGTCTCCCCTATTAAGGATTTGTACAATATCCTGCACTGTTGAAGTTGTAGACTTTGTTATTGATCTTAAGAGACTGATTTCTTGCATACCATCCTGTCGTATCCTGGAAATACCAGCCAGTGGAATCCTGCTTCCAGCTAGCACGTGCCTGGTATGTCCATCTTCCGTCTTCATCAAGCCAGTAGCCGTCACAATATTCTTTTGCAGCCATCGATCCATCAGACTTGAAGAAATAGTAGTCATTACCTAACTTCTTCCAACCTGTGACCATGTCACCGTCCGGATTGAAGTAATACCACTTTCCGCTGATTGCCTTCCAGCCGGAAGACATAGAACCATTGGTGTTGAAGTAGTACCACTTTCCGTTGATAGCTTTCCAGCCCGTAACCATGTCACCGCTTGTATTGAAGTAGTACCAAGCATTGCTGATATTCTGCCAGCGTGTCTTCATGGTGCCGTCTGTACCAAAATAGTAGTACTTTCCGCCATCCTGGACCCATCCTGTCGACATGTTGCCGGAAGCATCAAAGAAATACCAAGAGTTGCTGATCGATTTCCAGCCGGTAACAACCTTATCGTTCTCGTAGTAACGCTTATGACCGTCCTCTGTATACCAGCCGTTCTTGGGCTGTGAAGAAGATCCGTTGTACTTTATTGTAGCGCTGCTTAAACCGCTTGCTGAATCAACACTTACCTTCTTCCACTGCGCCTGAGTCCCTGCGTAGTTAACAGTAGGAACCTTGCAGTTGCTGAATGCATAAGCCTGGATCTCCTTAACGCTAACAGGAATATTAACTGTAGTCAGGTTTGTACAATCTTCAAATGAATAAGATTTGATCTTAGTAACGTTAGAAGCAAAGCTAACCGTCGTAAGCTTGGTTCCGCTTACTTTGACTTCTGAAGTTGCATTCGGAACTGTTATAGTGCTGCAGGTGCAGTTATACCAATAGTAATCAGTAACAGTGGTAGGAAGTGTTACATTGGTAAGTTTGCTGTTTCCCTTAAAGTGGATACGGTCCATCTTGCTGGGGAAAACAACCGTCTTAAGTACAGAGCAGTTCTCGGCATAGAATTTACTGTTTGCCGTATAGATCGTGGCACTTGTAAGCAAATTGCAATTCCTGATCTCCAGCTGGTTTACCGTGTGATTCTTCAGGAAATCGAGATTGGCTATCTTCGTATTCTGGATCATGAGGTGAGAATATGTAATTCCAGAAGGAATAGATATTTTCGTAGCATAAGGGAAATTGAAGATCTTCGTCAATTCGATAGTGCCGCTGTTCTTTCCGGTAACGTTAACTTCTGTAGCAGCGCAATCATCAAAACCCCAAATCTCGAGTGTCAGATATTCAAAACTGAGGCCTGAGATATCGACATTTACCTTTTTGACTTCACTCATCTCGACATCATACATAAATCCGAGATTGATATTTCCGCCTGTAGCACGGATATTCAACGTTCCGTCAGACGAAAATGAATACGTGAAGTCATCTGCTGCTACCCCGAAAGAAAACATCGAGAAAACAACAAAGACTGTCAGGATCGAACTTAAAACCTTTAACTTAGTACGCATCAGCAAGCCTCCTGCTTATTTAATCCAGACACCATTGGAATCAAACTCATATACTTTGCCTCCAATTGTCTTCTTGCCGGTCACCATTGCTCCGGAACTTTCAAAATAATACCACTTTCCGCCAATCTGTTGCCAATCGGTGACCATATCTCCGCCAGTGTTGAAGTAGTACCATACGCCGCCTATCTGCTTCCAGCCTGTGACCATGTCACCGCCGCCGTTGAAGTAATACCATTTGCCGCCGATCTGCTTCCAGCTGGTGACCATGTCACCGCCGCCGTTGAAGTAGTACCACTTACCGCCTATCTGCTGCCAGCCGGTGACCATGTCTCCGCCGCCGTTGAAGTAATACCACTTGCCGCCTATCTGCTTCCAACTGGTGACCATGTCGCCGTTAGTATTGAAGTAGTACCACTTGCCGCCTATCTGCTGCCAGTTTGTCAGCATGGCTCCTGTCTGGTCGAAGTAATACCAGCTTACTCCGCTCTTATACCATCCGGTCATCATGGTGCCGGACACATA
This sequence comes from Ruminococcaceae bacterium AB4001, assembly GCA_000621765.1. GTDB lineage: Bacteria > Bacillota > Clostridia > Saccharofermentanales > Saccharofermentanaceae > Saccharofermentans. The sequence goes on along the minus strand of JHXJ01000031.1, from coordinate 6,372 downwards.
ATAGTACCAGACATTGTTTTCGAAAATCCATCCGTCCTTAACTGCAACGATAATCGGTATCTCTTCCTGCTTGACGATTACAAGACCGCATACTGAGCAGTGCGAACCTTCCGTAAGACCGGGCGATGTGGACGTTGCCTCGACCGCAGGATCTGTTACGACAGTATGCTTCTTCTTTGCGACAACTTTCTGGGCAACAATGACTTCATTGCATCTGGAGCAATGACTGCCCTGCGTAAGTCCTGTTTTCGAGCATGTAGCTTCTACAGCAGGATCAATGACTTCATCATGTCCCAACGCAGCTATCGTCTTCTGCTTCGTGGTCCAGACTCCGCATCTTGAACACTGGTAACCGTCCGTAAGTCCGTCTTCTGTGCATGTTGCGGGAGTGCCTGCAACCTTAACCTTCTTATGTCCAAGAGCTTTTATAGTCTCCTGAGGAACGGTCCATTCACCGCATCTTGAGCACTTGTAACCATCAGTAAGTCCGGAAACAGTACAGGTTGCTGCCTTGCCGGGAATCAGTACAGGATCATGTCCTAATGCGGGAATTGTTTCCTGCGGAACAAGGATCTCGCCACACTCGGAACAGTGGCTGCCCGCTGTTTTTCCGTCGTGGGTACAATCAGGCTCTACTGCCGGATCAGTGACTGCTTTATGCTTCTTAGCAGGAATGATCTCCTGCTTTACAAGGACCTCTCCACAGACTGAGCAATGGCTTCCTTCAGTTAGGCCAGGCTCAGAATATGTCGGTGCTACGTAAGGATCAGTTACTGCGGTATGCCCCAATGCAGGTATCGTCTTCTGGGCCGTTAATGTTTTTCCGCATCTTGAACACTTGTAACCGTCTGTAAGTCCTGTCTCCGTGCAGGTTGCTGCCTTGCCGGGAACCAGTACCTTTTTATGTCCTAAAGCAGCTATAGGCTCCTGAGGAGTTGTCCACTCACCGCATCTTGAGCACTGGTAACCATCCGTACATCCTGCTGCAGTACATGTTGCTGCCTTGCCGGGAACCAGTACAGGATCATGACCCAATGCGTCTATCTTCTTCTGGGCGGTTATCGTCTTCCCGCATCTTGAACACTTGTAGCCGTCTGTAAGTCCTGTCTCCGTGCAGGTTGCTGCCTTGCCGGGAACCAGCACCTTTTTATGTCCTAATGCAGCTATAGGCTCCTGAGGAGTTGTCCACTCACCGCATCTTGAACACTGGTAACCTTCCGAATATCCAGCTGCAGTACATGTTGCTGCCTTACCGGGAACTTTTACAGGATCATGACCCAATGCGTCTATCTTCTTCTGGGCGGTTATCGTCTTTCCGCATCTTGAGCACTTGCAACCGTCTGTAAGGCCTGTCTCAGTGCAGGTCGCAGGAGTACCAGGAACCGTTACTTTTTTATGTCCTAAAGCAGCTATAGGCTCCTGAGGAGTTGTCCACTCGCCGCATCTTGAACACTGGTAACCGTCCGTACATCCTGCTGCAGTACAGGTCGCTGCCTTACCGGGAACCAGTACAGGATCATGTCCAAGCGCAGGATCGATTGTTGTATCGAACACAGCGCCGCAGACGATGCAATGCATACCGCCGTGACAACCTGAAGTAGTGCATGTCGCTTCTACGTCTTCATTTTCGAGAAGGAGATGGCTTGCAGGAATGACTTCCTGGGCTACGAGTATCTCACCGCATACCGAGCAGTGTTTTCCTTCGGTCAATCCTGTATGAGTACAATCAGGATATTTACCTTCATCTATAACCGCTTTATGTCCATTGGCGGGTATCTCCTGCTGAGGCGTTGTCCACACATTACATCTTGTGCACATGAAACCATCAGAAAGTCCTGCTTCAGTACATGTGGCGGCTTTTCCGGTTATCTTGACCGAATTATGGCCTAACGCCGCTGTAGTCTGCTGTTCAACGAAAACCTTGCCGCACTTTGAGCAGTGACTGCCTGCTGTAAGTCCTGTTTTGGTGCAGGTAGCTGCAACTGCTTCGTCAGTAACCACATTGTGATCACAGGTCTCCCCTGCATAATGTATCGTCACATTACCGAGAGCACCGGAACCAATGGATACCCTGCTCCACTGAGATCTGGTTCCTCCATAATAGATATCCGTTAATGCCGTGCATCCTTCAAAAGCATAGGAGTTGATCGTCGTTACGCTTACGGGGATATTAACCGTCTTCAGAGCGGTACAGTTAGCAAAAGCCTCATAGCCGATTGTCGTTACGCCTTCGGATATTGTAGCTGTCTGAATATTTTTACTGGTAATGCCAAAAGATGAGCAATTCGGAACTACGATCTCTGTCTGGTAGTAATCATTTACATAGAAATCCAGAACGCTTTCCGGCATAACGATGTTTGTCAGGTAGCGCATCTTTCCGGAGAAATGGATCCTGTCCATCACGCTCGGGAAAACTATGCTCTTAACATTAGAGCATGAGGAAACCATGAATTTGCTGTTTGCCGTAGGAACGGTAATGTTTGTAAGGAAATTATTGCTGCTGATCTCCAGTCGCTTTACATTGTGATTTGCAAGGAAATCCAATGAAGTGACTCTGGTACCAACTAACTGCATCCAGTCATATTGAATTCCCTGCGGAAGTGTAATGCTTGTTACGCGCGGAAATTTGTTAATTACTATCTTTTCAAATCTGCCGCTGTTGGCGCCTGATACATTGAGCGTTGTGGCGGTGCAGTCAAAGCCCCAGATCTCAAGCTGTCCACCGCTAAGGTTTTCGCCTGAGATATCGACATTAACTGTCGTGACTTCGTTGTAGTCAAAAGCATCGTCCATGATGAATCCAACATCGACGAGTTTTCCGTGTGCTCTGATATCCAATGTACCATCGGAATAGTAAACATAACTAAAGTCAGTATCACTTCCCGAGCAGACAACGCTGCCACCAGCCGAAACAGAAAACGGCAGTGCGGAAAGCATTAAAACAGACATGAAAATAGAACAGAGAAGTTTCCAACGGGTGCGCATCAGCATACCTCCTCATGAATATTCATTTTCATTCTATCAAACTACCTGATGCCAATATGTTTAATTAATTGAAATAAATGTTTATTTATGATGAACAAATACAAATCCCCCAAGGAATTTCCGAAGGGGGATTTATCAGTTTTTATTGAAGTGTTTTAACCCGTTTTAACTGCTTAACTTAACATGTCAAAAACTATTACTTAAGGATTAAGACAGACACCTTTAGAATCGAAATTGTAAGTCTTTCCATTTATAGTCTTAGAACCGGTTACCATATCGCCGCCATCATTGAAGTAATACCATTTACCACCGATCAGCTGCCAGCCGTTAAGCATATCGCCATTGCTGCTGAAGTAATACCACTTACCGCCTATCTCCTGCCAGCCCGTATACATATCACCATCGCCGCTGAAGCAGTACCACTTGCCGCCGATCTGCTGCCATCCGGTAAGCATATCACCTGTGTTGCTGAAGTAATACCACTTACCACCGATCTGCTGCCATGATGTAAGCATCTGGCCGCTGGTATTGAAGTAATACCACTTACCGCCGATCTGCTGCCAGGACGTAAGCATCTGGCCGCTGGTGTTGAAGTAATACCACTTACCGCCGATCTCCTGCCAGCCGGTCACCATATCTCCGTTTGTGCCGAGATAGTACCAACAGTTGTTGATTTCCTGCCATCCGGTCATAAGAAGACCGGATACGTCGTAGTAGTGCCAAAGACCTTTTTCCTGGACCCAGCCTTTATTATCTGTCAGTTTGGGGACTACCTGCTGGGCAACAATAACAGCACCGCAGACTGAACAATGTGAGCCTTCGGTAAGACCTGTCTTATCCTTAGTCGGTGCTACTGCCTGATCTATAACTTCAGTATGTCCCTTTGCAGGAACTGTCTTCTGAGCCTTGATAACGGCATTACAAACTGAGCAGTGGCATCCTGCTGTAAGACCAGACTTCGTGCAGGTTGCTGCAACAGCCTTATCTGTTACAGCTGTATGAGCTTTCTTGGCAACAGTCTCCTGTGCCTTGATGACATAACCGCATACTGAGCAGTGACTTCCTTCAGTCAACCCAGTCTTCGTACATGTGGCTGCAACTGCTTTATCTGTTACAGCTGTATGAGCTTTCTTGGCAACAGTCTGCTGGGCCTTTATAACGTAACCGCATACCGAACAATGACTGCCCTGTGTAAGACCGGTCTTCGTGCATGTGGCTGCAACTGCCTTATCCGTTACAGCGGTATGTCCTGTGGCAGGAACTGTCTGCTGAGCATTGATAACCGTATTACAAACTGAGCAGTGACTTCCCGCTGTAAGACCCGACTTCGTACATGTAGCTGCAACTGCCTTATCTGTAACTACCGTATGTCCTGTGGCAGGAACTGTCTGCTGAGCTTTGATAACTGTATTACAAACTGAGCAGTGACTTCCCTGAGTAAGACCTGATTTCGTGCATGTTGCTGCAACTGCCTTATCTGTAACAACTGTATGAGCTTTCTTGGCAACAGTCTGCTGGGCCTTGATAACCGTATTACAAACAGAGCAGTGGCTTCCCTCCGTAAGACCTGTCTTAGTGCATGTTGCAGCAACTGCTTTATCTGTAACAACTGTATGAGCTTTCTTGGCAACAGTCTGCTGGGCAACAAGGATTGCACCACACTTAGAGCAATGACTGCCCTGAGTCAGACCTGTACTTGTGCAGGTAGCAGGCACAGCTGCATCTGTTACTACAGTGTGATTGCAGGAAGTTGTTCCTGCATAATTGACCGTCGCGTTCTTGATTCCGCTTGAGGAGCTGACGCTGACATTTCTCCACTGGGCCTGTGTTCCGGCATAGTTGACAGTAGTTACTGCACAATTGCTAAAAGCATCAGACTGGACAGACTTAACGCTCGTAGGGATATTAACCGTAGTAAGCTTACTGCAATCCGTAAAAGAATAAGATCTTATAGTAGTAACGTTTGAAGCAAAGTTAACAGTCTGAAGAGATGTTCCGGAAACACCAACTTCATAAGTTGCATTCGGAACAGTTATTTCCCTGCAAGAGCATTTGTTCCAATAGTATTCAAGAACTGTGTTCGGAAGTGTTACGTTAGTCAGCTTGGGATTGCCGACGAAATGGATACGGTCCATAACACTCGGGAAAACGACTGTTTTCAGGCTGTTGCAGTTTGAAGCCATGAACTTACTGTCTGCAGTCGGAACCGTAGCGCTTGTAAGCAGATAACAGTAAGAAAGCTCCAATCGGGTAACGTTATGATTCTTAAGGAAATCAAGATTCGAGATATTAACGTACTGGATCTGCAGCCATGAATACTTTATTCCCTGTGGAAGTGAGATGCTTGTAACCTTAGGGAACTTATTGATCAGCATCTTATCTAAGGTACCGCTGTTTGCACCTGTAACATTGAGCGTAGTTGCAGCGCAGTCAAAACCCCATATCTCGATCTGACCGCCATTGAGATTCTCACCGGAGATATCAACATTGACAGTCTTTATGGTATTGAAATCCAATCTCTCGTCATCGATGAAACCAAGGTCGACCAATTTCCCCGTTGCCCTGATATTCATTGTACCGTCAGAATAGTACGTATAACTGAAATCATCGTCACTGCCGGAGCAGACTACACTTCCGGCGGCATTGACTCCGATAGAAAACGCAGAGATTACGGTAACGATTGCCAGTAAAGAAATGAGAATTCTAAAACGAGTACGCATCAGCATACCTCCAACATAAAGTGCACTTTTTTAATATAAAAATGGTCACGCCCCCTGTCAAGTTAACAGAGGGCGTGTTTGCATAAAAATTCTAAAAATGACTTTTAACTGACATAACCGAGCCAGACACCGCTATTGGCAAATTCGCTCTTCCTTCCGTCGATCTCAACTATACCGGTAGCCATCTCACCTGATGACTTAAGGTAATACCAGGATCCGCCTTGGTTAAGCCAGCCTGTTGCCATGTCGCCGCCTGCATTGAAGTAGTACCATTTACCGCCTGTCGATACCCAGCCTGTTGCCATATCTCCGCCAGCGTTGAAGAAATACCATCTGCCGCCAATCTGCTTCCAGCCGGTTACCATGTCTCCGCCGCCGTTGAAGAAGTACCACTTACCGCCGATCTGTCTCCATCCGGTTACCATGTCACCGTTACCGGGAGCTAAGTAATACCAGCTACTGCCTGATTTCAGCCAGCCGGTTGCCATCGCGCCGGAAGATTCAAAGCAATACCATTTACCGCCGATTTGCTTCCAACCTGTAACCATGATGCCGGTGTTTTCAAAGTAATACCATTTACCCGCGACCTGCTGCCAACCGGTAACCATGTAACCATCAGCATTAAAGTAGTACCACTTTCCATAATCATTAAGCCAGTCATTTTTAA
>JHXJ01000030.1 GCA_000621765.1 Ruminococcaceae bacterium AB4001 | reverse complement strand
GGGATAAATGACTTCTTGCAATCACGGCAGAGGAAACGCTGAATACCGTCTTTACGCTTACCGTTCTTAACAACATGAGAACCTTCGCAATAGATACATGTATTACCGTCAGCAATACGTGTTTCGATTAGAAAGTCCTGAAGATTATCCTCTTTGACATTCACATTGTTTGAAAGGGTAGTATAGAACACAATACGATCAGTGACGGACAACTTCTTATATGCAGCAAAGACTTCCATCAACTCTGACATCGTACAGACTCCTTTCAAAAAACAAACAAACGTTCTGTCAATATAATAGAACCAGAACGAATGTTTGTCAACTGCGAAATTGAAAAGAGCCAACCTCTGTTACTTAAAATCTTCAGGAAGTTCCAATGTGATTCTTCCCGTTCTGCCTTCTCTTAAGTCGTTTATAAAGAGCCTTGCAAAGCGCTCCTCATCGATCCTTCCGCCACTCATTATGCATCCTCTTTTCTTAGCCATTTCGAGGAAGAGATCGTAATAAGGATCCTGGAAATATCCGTCATCTTCTGACGCTTCTTTGATATCGGTATCTACTCCGTAACGTTCCTTAATAAGGTTCGGATAAATATCCAGCATTATCTTCAATGATTCATAAGCGATCTTAACGGAATCGGTGACTTCTTCTTTGATGGAACCCAGCGCCGTAAGGCAGATGCCGCTCTTCGCATTTGCGATCCTGGGCCACAATACGCCTGCCATGTCCATGAGCTCTAACCTGCCGCCTGTCATTATCCACTTGAAGTCTTTTGTGACACCCGGCTTATCTCCCGTAACGGCAGCTTTTCTGCCTGCGAGAGCATTGATGATGGTTGATTTTCCGGTATTGGGGGCGCCTACTACCATGACTCTTACCGGGCGTCCTATCCTGCCCTTCTCAGCGGCCTTCTCGAGCGTATCCTTCATCATATCCATGGTGATGGCGTTTAGCTTGTCGAAGCCCTTCTTATGCGTGCTCTCAAGCGCACAGGCACGGGTGTTCTCAGATTCGAAGCTGTCGATCCAGCGTGATGTTTTCGAAGGATCTGCAAGGTCAGCCTTATTAAGGATGACGATCCTGGGCTTGTTGCCGATTATCTTATCAAGTTCAGGGTTTCTGCTCGAGAAAGGAATTCTCGCATCGCACGTCTCATAAACGATATCGACGAGTTTCAATCTCTCGCCCGTCTCGTTTAAGGCCTTTCTCATGTGCCCCGGAAACCAGTTTATGTCATTCTTTTTCTCTGTCATAAGGACTCCTCTTAATTACCCAAAGATTGTAACACAAAAAAGACCGTCTCGATTGAGACGGTCTTGAATGTTCGATTAAGAATGCGATTAGATCTTCTGTGTGATCTTTGCAGCCTTGCCCTGACGATCGCGGAGATAATAAAGCTTTGCTCTTCTGATCTTACCCTTACGAATTACATCGATGTGATCGATCTTGGGTGAGTTTACAGGGAGAATTCTCTCTACGCCGATACCGTAAGATACACGGCGAATTGTTATTGTCTCAGAAAGGCCCTGGCCTTTTCTTGCGATGACATAGCCTTCGAAAACCTGAATACGCTCCTTTGCGCCTTCCTTGATAAGGAGGTGAGCCTTTACGAAGTCACCGACTTCAACTTCAGGATACTGATTGCGAATATTCTCGCTCTCGACTACTTTTACTAAATCCATATTGTTTGTTTCCTCTCTTTCCTGCAGATGTTCTTGCCTGGATAATGGCAGAGGACCATCCTGATAACTGGAGAATTCTAACACATGCCTCTTTCAAAGGCAAGCATTTTTGCCCAATCACTTTCCGTTATGTCCAGTTTGTCGAGCATATCCGGTCTATTGTGCCACGTATCGACCAGGGCTGCAATGCGGTTATACTCGGCTATTGCAGCATCATTGCCGTTCTTCAGGACCTCCGGGACCTCTTTGTCATGCCATACCGGAGGCTTTGTATACTGCGGAGCTTCGAGCATTCCGTCAGTGTGTGACTCGTTGGTGTATGCCTCTTCGTTGGGAAGAACACCCGGGATCAGTCTTGCGACAGCGTCGATGACCACGATTGCCGCCGTCTCGCCGCCCGTTAACACATAATCTCCGATGGAGATCTCCTCGTCGCAGATCTCGTTTATTACTCGCGCATCGATTCCCTCATAGTGTCCGCAGATGATGAGAAGATTATCGTATTTGGCGAGTTCGTGAGCCTTCGCCTGATTGAAAACCTGTCCCTTCGGTGACATGTAAACCGTATGGGGTTTCTTACCTCCGCAGAGTTCGACCGCCTTCTCATATGCCCCGTAAACAGGCTCGGGACGGATCATCATGCCCGTACCGCCGCCATAGATCGTATCATCGATGCGGCCGTAGTTATTGGGTGCGAAATCCCTCATCTGGATGCATTCCAGAGAGAAGGCTCCCTTCGCCATTCCCCTGCCCGTTATGCTGGTATCAAGATATGTCGTTACCTGCTCGGGAAATAATGTCGCTACATAAAATTTCATGATTGGGGCGGTGTCTGCTGATTATTGTAAATGTCGCCGACAAATGCCTGCCCCATCGCATCAACGCTGATAGCTGTTCCGCAATACTGGCAGTAATCGACCGTTCCCTTACGTATCTTGTTTGCCGTCGCGCCGCAGTTGGGGCACGAAACGGATACATATTCCTTCTCAAGAGCATCCAGATACTGCTGCTGATTGAATTCTGTCTGAACCTTATCAGCCTCTGCCTTCTTCTGCTCTGCCACTGCCTGTGCCTGCTTTGCCTTCTGCTGGGCAACGGCAACCTTACGTTTCTTAATTATCTCGGCCGTAATGACAAGGCCGATCACAAGAATTACCGCTACCGCAACGATGACACCGATCTGCTTCCATGACAGCTGCTTGACCATGATCCTCTCACCGGCTCTCATGAACGCTGTCTCGAAGAATTCGCCTTCATTGAGATCTTCGTCCGTGTAGTAATAGTCAATGTAGTCAAGAAGTATCTCTTTTGCCTGATCATCAATAACCTGGGTTTCTGCATCATAACCTGCAGTTACGGTGCAGATATAATTGCCCGATTCATTCGGATACTCCCTGAAGATAACAAGAACATGTCCTTCATCATCTCCGAACATCTCTTTGTATCTGACATCACCAAGTTCTTCGAGTGAGCCTTCAGACATATAGTCTTTGCCCTCTTCGCCCATGATCCACAGATATGGCTGAACACCGGTATCTTCATAGAAACTCTTCAGACCGACTCTGAGAGAAAAATCCTCGTCGGCCTCAGTGTCATCGATCCAGTCGCCCCAGTCATCCTGATACCATTCGTCGATAGGATCGCACTTGGAATCAGGCAGACGTTCTCTTTGCACGGTCGAACGTTCAATTGTAAGTTCAAAAGGGACCCTTATCTCATCGCCCCTTGCTATCAATATACTAAACGCCATAACGACGCACATTGCAATGATAAACAGTGGTCCTATGAACACTCTCAGGCAGCCGCCGAGACAACTCTCATTGCTGCGTCCGCCATAGTTGCCATTGTTATGGTAAGTGCCGCCGCTTCCGCGCTTATAACTTCCGGATCTCGAGTGATGAGATGAATACGAAGATGAAGAGCCCGAAGATCTGTAAGAGGATCTTAAACCTGATCTTGAACCGCCCGAATGTGAGTGACTGCTTGAATGATGCGAGCTGCTGTGCGAGCTGCCGCCTCCGCCGCCTCTTCCCATGACTTTAACCTCCCTCTTCCACGTCCGGTATCTTACCGGTTACAGGATCACTGTATGTGATCACATCACCGCGTTCAAATCTGATTATCTCTATATCAACTGATGTATAAGTCTCTTTCATATTATCCCTCCCGATCATTTAAACATCTCGGCATAAGCATAAACAGCTGTTACAAGATCGCACAGTTCAGGCGTGCAGATATCAGTATATGTATTCTTTAGTCTTAAGACATTTCGGACATAACTGATCGCACTGAGTGCAACCTGATAACGTTCGCCCGACTCATCGAAAACAACATTGTACGTCTTTTCGAGATCCCCGGCGCCTATGCCTTTGATATCCACATAATATTCCGGAAGTCCGTTGACGGTATCACCCGATAAAACAGCCGTAAGCACTTCATCTCCGCACTTGATGACATGATCTGCTGCATCATCAGACAAAGTAAAGTACAGCCTTATTGCAGTCTTGGAATCAAGAACAAGTGCATATCCCGTCACTTTAACGGTGCTGCTCTCACCGGTCTTATCAACTTTATAGTCGTTCAGATCATCCAAAGAAGGTTCCGAAAGCGCGTTGACATAGCCGTTTGAAGGAATATCCGTACCATACTTCCATTTAGCGGAATAAGCACAATAAGTATATGTTGCCCTTACCCTGGCTTTATCCGCGTCTGAAAGACCGTCATATGCCATAGCGGCGGTCAGGTATCCGTTAACACTCAACGACTTGGTATTTCCTTCACACAAAGTTCCGTCAGCGCTGTAAAGCTCGAGAACCTCATCACCGGCACTTACAAGCTTCAGAGAGATAACTTCGTCAGCCTGCACGGCATTGACCCTGTATATCAGTTTATACTCAATACCGTTTTTTGTTTGTTCGCTGAGTACCGCAGACTGCTCGCCCTTAGGTCCGTTCATTACGACTTTTGCACCTGAAGCAACAACATCATCCGGTACCAGGAGATAGAAATTGAGACCGAGTTCATCACCCAGAGATACATTTGCACCGGTGACCGTGCTTCCGAAAAACGGACGGAGAGTGACTCCGCTGACAGTGTTCAGATCACTTACCGCTCCGCTGTTGATAATACCCGTCGCGGAATCACCGTCATATGCAACAAAGCTGTTGACTGACTTGACGGCAATTGCACCAGAAGACTGATCATCAACGGTAATGCCGCTTATCAGAATGCTGTCTGAGGTGGTTCTGTAACCCAGAGTGACGGCCTCACCTTCACGGATGACGATACCATGCGCCTGCCGGCTTTCAGCGGCTCTGATCTCCACATTGCCGCTGTTGATCGTCAGACTGCCTCCGGACATTATATTGATACCTGTATTATTTCCCTTTATGCTGACATCTCCGCCGTTTATTGCCATTTTGCACGTATTATTGATATTTATACCTACATTAGCAACTTCAATGGTCATCTTTCCCTTATTGGCATCACAGCTTTGACCGTATACAGCAAAGCCGTTTCCTTCCAAAGCCAATTTGCCGTTAATGCTGAGCGATTTGCCGTCTGCCAGGATAAGATTAACAACACCACATGTATTGACATCTGAATTGATAACCACATCATCATCAACCACATACCAGGTTGTTCTGTAATCGGCTCCCAAAGTGGTGGTCGAACCGGTAACAGTTTTAGCATATGCTTTCGAACTATCACCGTTTTCGTCAATATAAGATACTTCTGAAGGGATCTCGCTGCCGGTATGAACCGTCACGTTACCGCCGTTTACAAAATAATTCGAATAGTAGATTACGGCATCATCACCTGTTCCCGTAATGTCAACAACACCGTCATTGACTGTAAAAGCACCTATGTTATTGAGACCTGCAATACCGGTTACGGATACCGTGCCGTTATTGACAGTAAAAGATCCGCTGTCTGTTATATAGATACAATAATCGATTCCCGTTAAGGTGACCTTTCCTCCGTTGACCGTCATAGCGCCAAACGTGTATATCGAATAATAAAGACTCGAAATTACAGTCAGTTCACCCGCTGTTGCACCCGTACTCTGGCTGTAAACATTCAAAGAAGCTTTGGGATTAACAAATATTCCGTAATTGTCTTTTGTACCGGGATCGACAGTCAGTTTTTTACCGTCAGCCAGGATCAGATTAACGTTGCCGCTGATCACTATCGAATCAGATATAACAAAGTCGTCATTAACTATATACCATGTTGTCTTGTCGGATGAGCCGAGTCTGGTATCGGAAGCTTTCACGGGATCGGCTGAATGACTCTTAAGAATGCCGTCACTGTCAATATAAGAATATGTCTGCAAGATCTCGCCCTTATTCTTTATAACAACAGAACCGCCGTTACAGACATACAGCTCATCATTAGAAAACGCGTTTTCGTTTATTCCTTCTATGGTAACAGAGCCGCCGTTTACGGTAATTCCGCCATGGATTCCATATTCATTTCCCGATATGGAAACGGTTCCTCCGTTTACCATCAGATTACTGCTTCCAGTATCCTGAACACCATCAGAGACTTTGCCTGTTACCGTAACATTTCCGCCGTTAATGATGACTCTGCTGTTGTCAAAAGCTCCTATGCCGGTCGCACCCTCTATCGAAACTTTTCCGGCATTAATTGTCACGGAAGCTTCACCGGTCATCTGTATTCCAAAGGTGTCAATATCCGGTGATACAGTTACCTGACCGCCGTTAATGTTCAAACTGTTATCACCGCTGACATTAACTACGTATGGAAGAGTCAGTTTTCCCATATTATTCCCAAGGCTCTGACTGTAAACAGAAAGAGATGCATGATCATTAAAGTACAGATCGCATGTTAACTCGGCTCCGTCTGCCAAAATGAGATTTACATCACCAGCCAGGATCATATGACCGTTAAGATCAACATTCCCGGAAACAACATACCAGGTCTCACCGTTATTACCATAATAATGATTTGAACTGTCGACCAAGATCGCATCAACCGTTTTCCCATCTCCGTTTTCATCAAGATATGCTGTTTGCGCTTGAGCAAAAGAAGATTCGTCAGATACAACATATTCGGCATCAGTTTCACCGGTCTTATCATCTGCAAATACAGGCATCGACAGACACCCGGCAGTCAAAGAAAGTGACAATAACATTGAAACGAGTTTTTTGCTCTTCATACAGATCCTCCCAAAGCACTGATTCCTTCGTAATTCTAGCACAAACTAAAGGCATCCACGGAATTTCATTTGAACACCGTAATTATCCCGCGCTCATACTTTTCGCCGCCCCATTCGACCACAGTGAAGCCTTCCCTTATCGAGGGATTAATCAGGGTAAGATCCTGAGGACAGATATCAACATATGAATCAGACGGATACCAAAGCATATTGACCCTTAATACCGTATCCGGTTCAGGTGTTATGTCCATCTTGACAACCTTTTCGTAAGCATCAGTCTGAAATGAGATAACGTTATATGCATTGCCCTCCATAAGAGGCAGCCAATACATAATGAAAGCATCAGATTCTTTATCGTTTAGTCCTAATTGCCTTAATGATATTTCAAGGAAATCAGCCGTGTCTTCGCCCCTGACGCAGAACCCCTCATTCAGATCGGGCTTTATGGCAATATTCCCTTCCCAGAAAAGGAATGAATATTCTCTGCCGGACTTGTCTGTCAACGTACCGTCAGGTAGCGCTGTTACCGTCCAGCCGCTGTCTTCGTCATACTTGGGATATGTCGTCTTAAGCCCGCCATCGAGTTCCAATCTGACATTTATCTCTGTTTCCTCCTCCGGGTAAAGATAGATAACCGGAGCCTTTGCGCGGGAAAGGTAAGACGTCATGAAACTGCCAAATACGGCACAGAGCAGCGTGATAACGACCAAAGCGATGATCTGTGCGCCCAACAGTTTTCTGAAACCTATGTTGATCCAGATAAAAACCGCCGCAGCGGCGACAAAGCTTATCAATGCAACAACAACATTTGACTTTATATCTTCAAACAAAGCATTTTGCTTGCGTTCTGCCAGGGCAGCCGTCAGTTCTTCGCTGTTCCTGGTGTCGGAGATCTTTATGGTTTCGTGGCTTCCGGCAACCCAAACCGTTCCGTTCTCGGATATTATCGAGATCGGGAACTCCGTACCCGCAGGATGCTCATTGCCTTCGTTATCAGTATACGGGAGATCCAATATGGCCGTTCCGTCATAAACATAATAATTGCAACGGTCAACCTGACTTGTTGCAATACTGAGCACGAGGTTGGTTGCAACCACAATCAAAGCCTCGATCAACGTAAAGACGATCACACGGTTTCTGACCTTCCTGTCTTTCATAAGATCACCTCACAAAAGATGATTTCAGTATCTCAAAAGCAGCATATTGGCGGTAAGTCCCGCAGCGGTGCCCAAGAGGAGCACCAGGTCACCTTTCCTGATCTTACCGTTCTCGATACCCCAGATAAGCGCGTGAGGGATCGCAACGGATACCATGTTTCCGTATTGCGGAACGATGTTGATGTATTTTCCTTCGGGAATACCCAGGTGATGCATTATCATTCCCAGAGCCTTGCTAGCCTGATGCGGAACGATGACATCGACATCGGTTACGGAATAACCGCTCTTTTCCTTGAACTCATCGAACATTTTAGGTACTTTCCTTCCGACGAGTTTTAATATCCTGAGGCCCTTCATGTCGAAATAATATTCTTCAGAGCCTTCAACGTAATTCTTCGGAAGGTATCCCGTAAGACCGCCTCTGATCTCGGTATCGTGAGCACCCTCGGACCATGTATTCTGCATTCCGTAAATAACGCCGGATACGCCGTCACTGCTCTTGCTGATGACCACTGCGGCAGCACCATCACCGAAGAGTTCATAGCTTTCTTTCTGATTGGGATTAAGACCGCCCGACGCCATCTCGCTCGCTACCATGAGAACCCTGTTGTATCGCCCTGCCTCAATGAGATAGCTCATGACATCCAGGGCCGACACAAAGCTCGTACAAGTCGTATTTATATCCATCGCAGGGATCGACGTGCCTTTCGCTATCTGCTCATGGATAAGCGCAGCAGTACACGGAATGGGCTGGATGCCGACAGCGGATGTCGATACGATGCAGTCGATATCGTTAATGGAGAGAGAAGCATTTTCGAGAGCGCGCTGTGCGGCTTTTACAGCCATCGAAAGCTGGTTCTCGGAACTTCCCTGCGGTATCCTGTGTCTTACCTGTCCCCTGAATTCGACAGTATTCTCAGGTATGTAGTAACCATATCCGGTTATCTCGATATTTCTCATTATCTTTTTCTCCTTGATTCCACACGCTTCAGTTTCTTACTCCGGTCAAATGAATAACCGTGGAAACTTACACGCGGTATTATAAATTCTCTATCCTCAGCCATCTTTTTAAGTTCGGTCATAAACTTATCTTTCATGGCATCATCTTCGTTCCAGTATACTTCCAGATCTCCCTGCTCAGTCTGGACGATCCGGTAATCGCTGACATCGCCTGAGAACAGGACGAGTCTTCTCATAAAATCCGGGAATACCGTAACCTTGCCGTCATTTCTGCCGTCGAAAACGAACACGTCATCTTCTCTTCCCTCTATTCTCTCGAGTGCCGTAAAGCAGCTTCCGCAGGGACACGGTTCTTTTCTTTCGACTAGGATATCGTTTAAACGGTAACGGATGATGGGCTGCGATGTTCTCGTAAAATCCGTGATCACCGGTATAAACCTTTTGTCATCCAGATATTCCTTTTCAACATAAACGATGTCCTCGTTAAGATGGATCGTCCCGTATTCGCAGGTTGTCGCAAGACACCCTTCGGTACACTGGTATACCTGATGGATGACGTCCGTGCCAAATGCTTTGCAGATCACCTCTCTGTCCCTGTCTTCCAATACTTCAGCGATAGATATAACCTTTTTCGGACGGATGTCTTTTGCATATCTGCAAAGATCCAGGAGTATCGAAGGCTGGCCTACGACGATGTCCGGCTTCTGGTCTATCAGCTTTCTGATATTATCCTCCACCGACTGATAGATGTCATAGAAAACAAAGTGAATATTGGATGAACTTACGGATTCGTAAAGATTCGAATTTGCTCTCATAAAGAAAGCGACTTCGTATTTATCAAGAATGGATCCGTATAAGACCTTTGACAGGATATATCCGGCCCACATGTCTTTCTCTTTGTCTGACACGAGGAATATTCCTCTAGTATCACTTGTGCCTGAGCTCAGTCCCACCGTTATGTGGTTAAGCTTTTCCGAAAAATCGCGGCTCCGCTCGGAATCTATCGCAAGCTTCATTGCCTCTTCCCTGTTGGTGCCGACAGTATTTAGTTCATCGAAATTTGCCATCATCTGCTTCTTGTCCATCAGGGGATAATCAGATAAAGGCCTGCCCTTGTAAGACTCATAAAATTTCGAATGCGAAGTTACAAAATCAAGCTGTTTTCCGATCTGCTTTTTCTGATAACTCTCCAGAGCATCACGGTCTTTGAAATGCTTATTCTTATACTTAAGATATGTCATGAGGATATTCAGTTTATTGCTCATAAACACCCTCCCTGAATTCCTCGTGTGAATAGATAACTTTGATGTCAGGATGCTCCGATTCAAATGCTTTTATGCGTGAGATCGAATCTTTATACTGCCCGTAGTCATCCTGGATTTTTCTAGGGATTGCCTTCATCTTATCTACCCTGTCAGCGAAAAAATGTCCCCACGAACAGTCTGCCGCCAAAAGCAGTCTGTACTC
Source organism: Ruminococcaceae bacterium AB4001 (assembly GCA_000621765.1). Taxonomy (GTDB): domain Bacteria; phylum Bacillota; class Clostridia; order Saccharofermentanales; family Saccharofermentanaceae; genus Saccharofermentans. Next base: position 27,636 of record JHXJ01000030.1, on the reverse strand, counting down.
CGGAACATAAACTCCCATCTGTCCATTCATGTGGCCGTCAAGCCTTATCCCGTATATACTTCCGTCACCCAGCACGTCATATACTTCCGTAAAATGAACGGAAAGCATCTTAACAACGGCATCCCCGCTGTTCTTAACGGGTTCGAGCCTCTTATACTTCACATCGGCAGACTCATCAGGAACCTGATTGCGGAAAACGAGTTCAAGGTTTTTCGCTCTTTTCAATGCATCTATACAGTCTCCTGTGGCAAGCAGAGTATAGTCATTAAAGTCTTTCAGACACCCGATGTGATCAGGATGAGGATGGCTTAAGATTATGTTGCTGACATTAAGTCCTTCAGCCTTCATCCTGTAACTGATCGTCTCTTCTTCTGTTACGGAAGTGGGATTTAAGAGATTATAAAGCTTCGATACTATTCCGTTTTCGAATATCCTTTTGGAATATCCCGTATCAAAAAGGACAGTACCGTAATCTATATGCTCGAACTTTGCAACGAGCGCGGGAAATACAACTTCTCTTTTCTTCTCGCCTTTAAAAACCGAAGCCACATTATTCTTACAGGTTCCGCAGGCATAGAGAGTAACATTACTTATTAGTCTGCCACCATTTTCCATACTCACGGATCCCTTCTTTTAGTGTGATCTTCGGAGAATATCCAAGGATACTCTTTGCCTTGCTGATATCAAGTGACTGCGAGAAAGACAATGTGCAGACGGTATATCTGGTAAGCATCGGTTCTTTATTTGTCGGCAATATGGTATAGAAAAACTCCATGACAGCAGCGGCAGCATATAAAAGTCCGAAGGGAAGGTTCAAAAACTTTGCGGTCTCTCCGGCTTCCTCACAGAATAATTCCAGGAGTTTTCCGAACTCGGAAGGCTCTCCGTTCGTGATGTTGAACGTCATGCCTTTTGCCTCCGGCGTGCTCATGGCAAGATAACACGCATAAGCGACATTCTGCACACAGGTTATGTCCACGGTGATCTTTCCTTTACGGATAAGCGGTATGCCTATCTTCCCGTTGGCGCGCATAAGGCGCGGCATGAGGCTCGGATCACCCGGACCGATAAGACCCCTGGGTCTCAGGATCGTAAGGTTCAGTCCCTTTTCCTCCAAAGCATGGAGTTCTTTTTCCGAGAGGAGCTTCGTCTTAATGTAGAAATTCAGTTTATTGGAAGGATCGAAGTCCTCTTCTTTTATGTTCAGTCTGTCTCTTTTCGCCGTATAGATACTGGGCGAAGAGATATAGACCATGCGTTTCACGTCATGCTCAATGCAGAGCTCCGCGATATATACGGTCGCTTCTACATTTGCCTTGTGGAAATCCTCATATCTGCCCCACGCGGAACTTAAGGCTCCGGTATGGATGACATAATCAGGCTTTTCCTTCTTAAACAGTTCTTCGAGCTGCTTCCTGTCGGTGATGTCGGCCTTTGCAAACCTCACCCTTTCAGATACAAGTTCCGCACCGCGCTTCTCATTTCTTCCAACTGCGACAACAGTAAGACCCGGATGTTCAAGGATCTCTTTTATCGCGTATCCGCCAAGGAATCCCGTGGCGCCTGTCAGTAAAACTTTCCCGTTCAAACTCTTATTCTCCGATAAGTTCTTCTATAAGTTTAACAGATGTTCCCGTTCCATCCGATTCACGAATTATTTTCCTGCATTTTTCCGGATTAATTGCGTCAATCCTACGGCAAGCTTTTAACAGCTTATCTGTATCATATTCCTTCAGATATATCCCGCCCCTGTGGCGCTTCATTATTATCGCGTTATATCTTTCCTCTTCCTGTGCAGGGATGGATATCTGCCTTACTCCGTAATACATAGCAGTATAAACGGAACTTACGCCTCCGACATTTATGAAGACCTTGCAACGGGGAATGAGATCGACATTATATACCCACTTTTCCGCCCTGACATTCGGCATGCCGAGCATCCATTCAGGCGTCTCGGGAACGGATACGATTATCCTCTTTTCCTTTATCTCCGGAAGTTCGAAAAAGTCCTTCATCTCATTTACGTTCTTTCCGAAGACCGAACCCATGGAGATATAGTAATCGTAATCCTCATATTCACCCCCATGGAGCATCTCAATCTGTTCACGCATCGTGGGACCGGTGAAATGGACCGACTTCGAAAATGTCCAGGAAAAAGGCTGGAGCTTTTCAGGCGTCATAACGATCGTTGTATCGGCCGTATTCATGTAAAGGTCTATGAGATCAAACTTCCTAAGTCCTCTGGCTTTTCTGAACTTCTTGTCACGGGCAATGAGTTTTTTCATTTCGGACCCGTGTTTTAAAATGAGCGGAATGCTTGATGTCGCAATGTTTGAAAACATGCACACCGGAAGATTGAATCCGATGGTCGCAACGGTGCAGACGCTTTTTATCTTAAGCTTATAAGCGATGTTTTTCGCAAAAGACAGCATGGAATCATACATCAGGAGATCCGGTAATTCATTAAAGACCTCCCGGGCATACATGTCATAGAGTTTTTCGTTCAGCGTTATGAGCGTCTCCATTAATACAAACAGATCGCTCGTAACTTCATCTATCTTTAGATCGTGGAATTCTTTTCTGTATTCGCGGTAATCAGCACCACACTCTGCGATGTATTTCCTGAAAGCGGGCGTGCAGTAACAGATTACCTCATATTTCTTAGATAGTTCTCTTATTATGGGTAAGACAGGTAGTATATGACCGTAAGCCGGCGTCATAAAGTAGACTATCTTCATAAACAAATCTGTCCTGAAACCTTAGAGGTTTCAGCTGTTATTCATATAACTCGTAAAGACCTTCAGGCAGCCTGCACTTGATATACCCCTCGTCGATATTGACTTCATAGCAGTATACCTTGACGAACGGAAGCATGAGATCCTTCTTTTTATTTTCGCGCTTTATCTCAAGAGTGAACTGGGGACCGGTCGGGAAACAGTCCGTAACCGTACCTATGTCGCCCCTGGTGTCATCTATCACTTTAAGACCTTTGAGGTCAGTGATGAAATAATTGTCTTTTTTCAATTTAACGGCATTATCCCTTGTAACGGCGATAAATCTGCCTCGCAAAAGTTCTGCCTTATCCCTGTCATCCACGCCTGCGAGCCTGACGAGGACATTGTCCCTGTCGATCCTTGCAGATGAGCACACTTTATCTTCGGGCTTCTCAAATTTCTGCCCGCAGATGATGCATTCCTTAAGTTTAAGGAAACGGCGCGGGTCGTCCGTAAGAGGGAACACTTTGAGTTCCCCGCGGACGCCGTGCGCGCCGGTTATCTTTCCTATAATGATGAGTTTATCCAAAAGAATCAGCCTACTATATCGACTATAACCCGCTTACCTTCCTTGAGGTATTTAGCCTTCATTATCGAACGGATAGCCTGAGCTCTCTTACCGTTCTTGCCGATAATCTTTCCTGTATCTTCGGGAGCAACGGACAGCTCGAAAACAACAGTGTTTCCGCGCTCTGTCTTCTTTACGTTTACCTCATCGGGATTACTGACAAGTTCCCTGGCGATATAAACCAATAAATCGTCCATATAAAGCTCTCCTTCCTATTATTCTAGTAGTGCCTTCAACTGATATAGATCAGATGATGCCCTGCTTCTTAAGAAGAGACTTTACAGTATCTGTGGGCTGTGCTCCGTTAGCGATCCACTTCTTTGCTGCTTCGCTGTCGATCTTAACGCTGTCTGTTTCCTTCATGGGATCATAGTAGCCGATCTCCTCGATGAAACGACCATCTCTGGGGTATCTGCCGTCAGCAACAACTACACGATAGAAAGGTGCCTTTTTCTTACCCATTCTTCTTAAACGAATCTTAACTGCCATTTTTGTTTTCCTCCAAAATATGTTTTGTTTTTTTATAATCAACGTCATTGTTAGATGACGGGATCGACTTTATCTTCTGCCCTTGCGCTTCTTCTTGCGGTCGCGTCTTCCTGTCGGGATCTGGGCTACATCATCATCGCCTGTATCTCTTGGAGCCGACAGGCTTCCCAGACCCTGGGGGAATCCTGTACCCATGCCTGACATACCGGACAATCCTGACATGTCTCCCATGCCCATATTGCCCATGCCGCCTTTGAGGCCCATCTTTGCAGCCTGCTTAGCGAATCCCTTGGGCATCTTGAATCCGCCCTTGCCGTTGCTGAACTGCTTCATCAGCTTGGCTGTCTGCTCATACTGGGTGATGAGCTTATTTACATCAGATACCTGTACTCCGGCACCTGCGGCAATTCTCTTTCTTCTGCTGGCATTCAGGATATTTGGTGCTCTTCTCTCCTTCTTTGTCATGGAAGAGATGATCGCCATCTGTCTGTCAACGATCTTATCGTCAAGATCTTCTTCATTGATCTTTCCGGCAGCTCCGGGCATCATTCCGACGAGATCTTTAAGAGATCCCATCTTCTTCATCTGTGCAAACTGGTCATAGAGGTCATCAAGGTTATAGGAACTGCCCATCATGCGTTCCATGGTCTTCCTTGCTTCTTCCTCATCGATGCTAGCCTGGGCCTTTTCGATCAGGCTGACAACATCGCCCATTCCGAGGATCCTGTCCGCCATTCTCTGGGGATAGAAACGCTCGATGGCATCAACCTTCTCACCTGTACAGATGTATTTGATAGGCTTGTTAGTAAGCTTTCTGATGGAGAGTGCAGCACCGCCTCTTGCGTCACCGTCGAGCTTCGTCATGATGAAGCCGTCCATGCCGATGTTCTGCTCGAAGAGCTGTGCTACATTGACCGCTTCCTGACCGATCATCGCGTCGACTACGAGGAGCTTTTCGGTAGGATTGACTGCATTTGCGATATCACGCAGCTCTTCCATGAGCTCTTCGTCGGCAACTGTACGTCCTGCTGTATCTATGATGAGGTAATTGCAAAGCATGTATCTTGCTTTACCTTCACCGTCTCTAGCGATCTTAACGGCATCCTTCTCTTCAGAATCGATATAGCAGTCGACGCCTACTGCATCACTCAAAACCTTGAGCTGCTGGGCTGCGGCCGGTCTGTGAACGTCAACGGAAACGACCATCGGCTTCTTGCCGTTCTCTTTCAGGAGCTTTGCAAGCTTTGCGGCCGTAGTCGTCTTACCTGCACCCTGGAGACCGTAGAGAATTATCGTATTGAATCCTGTATCGGAAACTTTGAGCTTTTCTTCGCCCTCTTCGCCGCCTAAGAGTTCGGTAAGTGAATCTCTTACGATCTTTACGATCTGCTGGCCCGGAGTGAAAGACTCCTGGACATCGGCGCCCTTGCACTTCTCGTTCATGTCAGCGACGAATTCCTTGACTACGCTGTAATTGACGTCGGCCTCGAGAAGAGCCATTCGTATCTCACGCATCATTTCCTTGAGGTCGCTATCACTTACGCGAGCCTTGCCGCGCATCTTTGAAGTTATATTCTGAAGCTTTTGCGATAAGCTCTCAAACACCTTGTTACATTTCCTCTATCAATTCTTCAAGCTCTCTGGCAGCCTTTGCGGTATCACCGCTGTTAAGGTGAGCCAGTGCTCTCTTTGCTCTTGCCTGCTGCTTCTCGAAAAGCTTAAGGAGACCTAACTTCTCCTCGTACTCTTCAAGCTGCTTTTCCGCCCTTTTGACAGTATCATGCACTCCCTGCCTTGAGATGCCCTCTGCCTCGGCTATCTCAGCCAGAGTCAGATCGTCGTTATAGTAACTCTCACAGGTGCGCCTCATCTTGGGCGTGAGAAGATTGCCGTAGAAATCGAGCAAAAGGTCTGTTCTTACTGACTTTTCACGCATTTAAAGGCAAGCCTCCCATAATTCAGCCTGCACATAATAACAAAGCAGAAGAGGCGTGTCAAGTATTTTTACTTGTCAGATGATTCAGTTTTTTGCCCAGAAATAACAGAATGCCTGGGTCCTGGCTGCAAACGAGGAAGAAGTCTTAAGAAGTTCTCTTACTTCATCCTTTGTATACCAGCGTGCTTCAAGCTCCTCTTCATCGGAAGTGCTCGGAGCAAACTCTCCTTCGGCTTTACCCAAGACACAGCATGACTTCTCGTTTGTGATCCCCACGCCCGAAAAGCTCATCGGCAAGACTTCATCGATCGAGATGAGCTTTAATCCCGTCTCTTCCCAGAGCTCTCTTGCTGCGGCAACATCAGGTGATTCACCCTCATCGATGAGGCCGGCCGGGAAATTGTAGGCAAAGCCTCCGACTGCCATTCTGTATTCTTTATTAAGAAGGATCTTCTCTCCGTCAGCGCTCGTGATTATGAGGACGACGGCATCGCATTTAGCACGCTTAATATCTTCAAGTGTCTTTATATTCTTATCTCTTGAGACCATCTCGTAGATCTTGCGGTTACCGAGTTCGGTCTCATACTCTGCGTTATATGTTGTAATAAAGCGTCCCTCGTGGACTTTTTCGATTCTGATAAACTTCATTTCTTATCTTTGTTATCCTTTCCCATTCTTCTCTTTATCACGTCCTCTTTGGCTACCGAGTAACCGAAGAATCCGAGTTTTTCACCTAAGAGATAGTACTCTCCGTGATTATAGGCGACAAGTCTTGCATTCTCCAGACAGAGCTTTCCGTTCTCATCGAGCAGATAGGAATCTGCCGTAACGCTCTTTATCTCGCCTATGAACATATCGTGTGACCCTAATTCGGTCACGCTCTTTACAACGCAGGAGATCGATACCGGAGCTTCCTTTATCGCATAAGCATACTCAAGGCCTTCAGCCTTAACAGGAGTAAGCGAACATGACTTGAACTTATCCTCGTTCTCCCCGCCCCTGACGCCGCAGTAATCGCAGGCCTTGCAAAGGGATTTTGAGACGAGGTTTACCACAAACTCACCTGTCTCCGAGATGAGCTTATGTGAATATCTTGACTTGCGGATGCTGACCGAGATCATCGGCGGTTCGGAATTGACCGTTCCTGCCCACGCCGCGGTCATGATGTTCGGGCGTCCGTCTTTTCCGGCAGAAGAGATCATAACGACCGGTACCGGATTTAATATGGTGGAGACTCCAACTTCGATCTTATCGTGTTTTGCCAAATCAGCTTCCCTCCTTGATGACGATCGGTGTGACCGCCGTAAAACTCTCGTGCAGCAGCAGATAGTCCTTGATGTCGATTCCTGCGGAATAGCCTACGATGCTTCCGTCCTTACCGATGACGCGGTGGCACGGGATTATCACAGCGACCGGGTTATCCGAGCAGGCAGCTCCGACAGCTCTTGTAATCTTCCTGGCTTCTGCAAGCTTTCCGTCAGTAAGCTTGAGCGCTATATCCTCATAACTTGCGGTACCGCCGTAAGGAATGGAATTAAGCGCATTCCAGACCTTCTTCTGGAACGGAGTACCCGTTGAGAATCTGACTTTGATGTCAAAATACGCTCTCATGTTTTCGAAATATTCCTTAAGCTGGACATAGGCTTTCGCGAGCTCATCAGGAATGTATTTAAGCTGTTCGGCGTCCATGTTGTACTCGCCGTCGTCATTTCTGATAAGGCCGCCCTCTGAGTCGAGAAGACCTAAGCCGGCGGCGATATTGCGTGCAAAAGGTTCTTCTAACTTCTGTCCGTAATGGAAAAGCTTTACGCTGTCTATGTAATCCTTGCCGCCCGAGATCATAGCAACTCCGCGCTCGAAAGGAACAAAGCATATGTTGTACTTCTGATATTCATAGGAAAGGATAGCAAATAACCCTGCCGCCTCGAAGCCGTTCTTAGTCCTGACTTCATCCTTGAGGACTGCTTCCTGGTTAAATCCTGCGCCTTTCAGTATTCTTTCCAGGCCTTCATTTCCGCTGTTACAGATGACAGTAACCTTGTGATAGTACTCGGACATGAAGCAGTACCTTAATACCTCGTCCACGACTCCGCTCTGCGTGTCGGCATTAGCATCACTCGTAAACACGAATTCGACATGAGCCCTGCACATCTTCCTGTCCGGCCTGAAAAGCTTTACGAGAGCATAAATGACGCCTTCCTTGGATGCGAGCAGCGCCTCACCCTGGCTTCCGGTACCAAATGACCGGATATCATCCTCAATAAACTTAAGAGTGCCTTCCATCAGGCCCCTCTTACGGAGTTCAGAACTGTCCGCGATGTGAATCTTACGTAGATCTATCATGTCAGCCATAGCACTTCTCCGGTTCAAACTCGCTGTCGCCTTTGACGAACTCTGCCGTATACTCCTGTGTCTTCGAAAATAAATCGCTGTCATAAGATGCCGGACAGTAAACGGCGTTATCCATGGTCTGTCTGAAATCAGATGCCATATGTCCGAAAAGCTCGTCTTCAGAGATCAGATCCCAGACGGCTTCATTTCTGGTAAGAGGCATCAGACCGGTCATATTCTCCAATCTGTAAATGAGGAGCTGAGCATCGGAATCGAAAGAGATAAATGCAGCAAACTCAGCCGCAAACTCACTGTCGGAGGCATTTTTGGATACGCACAGTGAATATGTGCTTATATACGGCACTCCAACATTTGAAGCGTCATCACACGGCAGATGCAGAAGATAAAGGCTTTCCGGATAATACTGGGACCATGCCCTGACGTTCGCTGAAGAACCTGCCCACAGGGCAGCCTGTCTTGAATAAACAGGATCAGACCCTTCTATCTGGTCCATCGCAAGCGAATCAGAATAAAGATCCCTGATGTATGTTGATGCACCGGAAATGATCTCACCGGCGGTCTCGCTGTCCTTATGGTATTCGTCGAAGACCATATAAGAAGTCGGCTTGTCAGCATTAAAGGCAGATCCCAGATACGGTATCAGTTCGTATGCCGACGCGAACGGGGCACAGGAATATTCATTGCCGATCGCCTCGATGTAGCTTTGCAGGTCGTCTGTCGTGCACTTTGTCTGGAGTTTGCCGGTAGATGACGGAATAAACCCGGTGTTGCCCATTATTATCTCAGCTGAACAGAAATGCGGGACCGCATAGAAAACACCGTCTTCAGAATCGGCTGTCAGCGCCTCAGCGTATATCTGCTGGGCATTCAGATAGGAAATGCCTGAAAGATACTGATTGAGCTCCATGGCATAGCCGCTTTCCCATACTGCCTGGCTGTCGCGCGCGAGGAAAAGGTCCGGCCCCTCCCCTGAAACCATCCAGGATTTAACCGTTTCAAGGCTTGCGCCCGTGCTTCCGCAGCCGATGTTCGTGACCACATAATCTGTAGCAACGGAAGAAAGATATGAAGTATCGACGGTAAGTCCGTTCTCAGCACTGTCCCATAACCCGTTATTCTTGCAGTAGAGCATGGAAGCAAGGCACTGTACCGTAAGGTCAGAATAAGGCAGCGCGACGTTCAGCTGGCTGATACCGTCGTCGGATACGGGCAAGGTAGTCTCGTCGGTTTCCTTCGAAGATTCGGTCGCCTGCTCTCTCGGAGCTATCGACGGAAACATGTCATCGCCTTTTTTGCAGCCTGAAAACAGGGCGCCTGCCAATGACACGCACAACACTATCCCTGTTAATTTCCTGCCGATCCTGAAGGCCTTCATCCGTTATTTCCTCCGATATGCAGATTATATCATTCTTATCTGGAATACTTCGCACTTACTTGACACTTATGAACCAAATGGGTATATTTTTAGGGCGCGCCAAAGTGGCTCAGGGGTAGAGCAATTCACTCGTAATGAATAGGTCGCGGGTTCGATTCCCGCCTTTGGCTCCAGCAATCTAAAGGGCTTTCGTGAACGTCTCGGACTTTCGTGAAAGCCCTTTATATATTTGATTTTTCCTATTACAATATTTTCGTATCTGAATAATTGGAGGAAACGATGAAAGATTATCTGAAGTTGATAAGGGTCAAGCACTACATCAAGAACGTGCTGATCTTTGCCGCTTTAATATTCAGCGGACAATTGTTGGCTGCAGATAAACTTAAGAACTGTATTATCGGGTTTGCGGCTTTCTGTCTTGTTTCCTCCGCCATTTACATCATCAATGACATAAAAGACAAGGACAGGGATACTCTCCACCCCAAAAAGAAGAACAGACCTGTCGCAAGCGGAAAGGTATCCGTCAAAGCCGCAGTCATTGCCGCAGTGATCTGTCTTATCCTTGCAGGACTATGCTTCGCATTCATATTCAATATATATGCATTCCTGCTTATCCTGACCTATGTCGTCATCAACCTGCTCTACAGCTTCGGTCTTAAGAATATCCCTCTGCTTGATGTAACCATCCTTGTCTCAGGATTTCTTATAAGGGTCATTTACGGCGCCGCTATTACCGGCATCGAAGTGTCCGGATGGCTCTATCTTACGGTAATAACCCTTTCATTCTTCATGGCTTTCGGAAAGCGCAGGAATGAACTTAAAGCAGAGAGTTCCAACGATACCAGGAAAGTTCTTAAGGGCTACAGCCTTAACTTCCTTGATAAGAGCATGTATCTGTGCCTTGCTATGGCAAATACATTCTATGCGTTATGGACTATGGACAGCGCTACGATCGAGCATTACGGCAACAACAAGATCTTATTCACTGTCCCTATAGTTCTTCTCATCACGCTGAAATACTGCCTGGATATCGAAAAGGAAACTTCAGACGGAGATCCGACGGAAGTACTGTTCCACGATAAAGCCTTACTCGCTTTATGCATGCTTTATGCAGTTCTCATGATGTTCCTTCTCTACTTCGGAAAGTTAAGAATGCTGCTCGGCTTCTGATCAGACGGGATAATTGCTGATCGCGAACGATACAAGGTCGGCGACCGCCGGAATGTTGAATATCAGGAATAAGATTCCCAAAACAGCTGATGCCACAGGAATTACCAGCTTCGTCTTCAGCTTGTCTTCAATGAATTTCAGAAGATTAAAGATGAGCACATAGAACGGCCAGCCGAAATAAAGCGCATAAAGGATAAGACCGTTCTCATATATGCCCCACCCTACTACTACCAGGACAAGCACGGATAGACATATCCATCCAAGTGCAAGTCTGGACATTTTCGATTTTCTTGTGATGATAAATGCAATTACGGCCAGTACCAGGATTGCAACACCGGCATAGTTAACCGAAGTTACTTCTGATAAATGCCAGCCCGGATAAACGTCCTTGACCATGACCGCTTCCGATGCAGGCGCAATAAAGCATCCTCCGACAAAGTTCAGATACTGCAGGAACCTTTCGGCATATCCGATCGTCTTTCCGGTAAACAACGACAATACGGCAAGGTTATCGATGGTATTCAGTAAGATGTTAAATCTGCCAGCCAGTATCAGGATCAGAAGGAAATCCAGTCCGAATATCAGAAGACGCTTGATCCATTCGAAAATAAGGTCAGCGCCCTTCTTCTCAGGTTTCAGGATAAACGGTACCAGGATACCGCTTACAAGCAGCGTTCCGCTGGAAGCATAAGATAACATCTCAGCTTTAGCCCTGTCACGGCTCATATAACGGATCGTAAGAACCAGATAGAAGAATGCGACAATATACTGTTCCATCATTATCGAGAACAACAGGAATGTAAATGTCGATGATGCCGTAAGAACGAAGCAGAGCCTTTGGACAGGACTGAGCTTTAATTCAACAGCAAGTATCAAGGCTGAGGACAGAAGCAGAAAGATCTGTGCAAAGTTGATGATAAGCGATACGGGGATCAAAGGAATCACGCTTCCGATAAGACATGGTATTCCCATCAAAGGAGCCGAAACAACCGCAAAGAGGGGCTGTCGGACATCATTCTCTACATGATCAAGTGATACGTAAGCATTTAACTTGACCAGCTCCGGCGAATCACTCGAATAGATAATATCCAGATCATGTGCTGTTCCATAGAAAGCCTGGCTGGACAAAAAGCAGAATGCCGCAAACCCGCACAGGATCAGGAACAGGACAAAATAAACGACCCATTCATAATTCTTTGCAGAGAGTTCCTCAAGAAAACCAGCTGCCATCTCTTCGATCTTTGTCCAGAAAAGAAGACAGACTGCAAAGGCAAAAGGCATTCCCAGAATAAGAAATGCGAGCCTCTGGATCAGGGTATCCCCGCCCCAGGCATATGGAATGTCTTTTAAAACATCAAATACGCCGTAACATATACCGACAGAGCTAAGCATCGCTAAGACACGGCTCTTAAGCTTCGAACCGGACATGAACGAAACAAAAGAAGGACATACGGCAGAAAGCACCAATATCAGTATGACAGAAGGGATTATCGATACATAGAATTCAAACGGGAGAAAGTTCTCGTTCGGCATTCCCGTATTGGTAAGCAGGAAAAACACGGCTGATAAAGGAATAAACCAGTTGCCGGCAAGATTTGAAAGATAATCCTTGAACTTTAATGCTTTGATCCTTCCGATCAGATAAAGTGTCATACGTTTTAAGTCATTCCCCATACAGTCATAAGTTCTATAACGTGTAGGATAACACAATTTACAATCGAAAAGAAACGCACCGCCTGCTATGGGTCTTTCTTTACCAGCCCATTTCTTCCAGGAATGACTTTACCTTCCTGTGCCTTTCCTTATCGCCTGACACATATTCACCGAGATTACATTCGCCCATGATACCGCCGTCTCTGAGATAGATGATCCTGTTGGCTCTTCTGGCCGATGTGATATCGTGAGTTACCATGACGACAGACTGGCCTGTTCTGTTTATGTCAGTTAAGACATCGAGCACAGCCTTTACGCCTGCCGAATTGAGGGCTCCGGTCGGCTCATCGGCAAATACAACGTCAGGATCATTGATGACAGCCCTTACCATAGCAGCACGCTGGGCCTCACCGCCTGAAAGCTGCGCCGGGAACTTGTTCCAGAGATCTTTTTCGAGACCTACACGCTCAAACATCTTACAGGCCTTATCCTTAAGCGTCTTCTGCTTCTGCCCAGTGAGCATTCCTGTCGATATGGCATTATCCATGATGCTCATGCTGTCTACGAGGTGAACCTGCTGGAAAACAAAACCGCAGTGTTTGCGGCGGAATACCGCGAGCTGGTCATCATTCATCGATGTAATCTCTTTGCCGCTGTATGAGATGCTTCCGAGTGTCGGCTTATCCATGCCTGATAAGGCATAAAGGAGCGTAGACTTGCCGGCCCCGGAAGATCCCATGATAACGGTGAAGTCTCCCTTATATATCTCCATGTCGAGGTTCTTTATTACATGCTGCTGTTTTCCTCCGACGGAGAAGCTCTTGGACAATTTCTCTGTCTTTATGATTACTTCTTTGTTCATTTCTTTATTCTCCATTCTTTATTCCGAGATAAGCTTATATGCAGATACTTTTTTCATCCTTCCGGACAGGATAAATGTAATGACAAACACCATGAGGATTACTATCAAAAGTGTTACCGGTATTACTACGGGATTGATCAGCAGATCAGAGTTCTTTATTCCGTAGCTGCTGAATATCAGGTCGAAAAGCCTGTTGGTCGTAAGGCACGCAGCCAGTGATCCTGATACAGTTCCGATAAGACTTACCGGCAGAAGCGACAGTGAAAGCTGGAGCCTTAACTGGCTGCTCGTAAATCCGACTGCTTTCTTGATGCCGAATTCTTTTTCGCGCTTTATGAATACGGTCTTTAGAAGAAGTCTTATGACTATCACGACCGTGAAGATATTCAGGACTATCAGTACAAGTACTACAAGCGAGACAGCATATACCGGGATGTTCTCATTGCTTCTTTGCGTGTGATAGTAATTTTCAGTGCTCGTGCACTTATCACCCAGTACTGTTTCCGCATCTTTCAAAAAAGCTTCCACCTGGGACTCGCCGGGATCTTCAAGTCTTACTCTGACATATGTATATACAGGTTCCCCGCTAAGCCTTCTGAATCCCTCGTCCGATATATAGACTCTCTCTCCGAAGCTGTATACTGCCTGCTGAAGTCCGGTGACAAGAAATCTCGCTTCGTTATCCATGTATTTGAGCGTGACCTCATCGCCTATTCCAACGCCAAGTCTCTCAGCAAGGACACTACCTACGACGACTTCGTTAGCTTCGACCGCATTCTGTCCTTCGTACACTCCGCAGTGCAGGTATTCAGGCTTAGTCGCATAGAGCATATAACACTTATATTCTCCTGCATAACCGTCAACGTTGGAAAGTCCGTATGCCTGACTCACTCCGTCCATTTCCTGAAGTGTATCTATTATCCCGTACATCGTCTCAGACGAATCATAAGTGATGTTAACATACGCATCAGGAGCATCTCCCTGAAGGAGCGTCTGGAAATTCGTTATGTCGATCCTCGTATTGTAGAAAAGGATCGCGGAAAAAGCGGTCATGAACGACACCGCAAGAATGACTCCCACAACGATGATGTTCTGTCCCCTGCTCTGCAAAGTATTCTTCAAAGCGAGAAGAACGTTAAGGTTGCCGCCTGTCTTATCAAGAGGCAGATGATTCTTCTTAAAGCTGTGTGACTCAAGACCGAATCTTAACACGGTTGCAGGATGGATATTCCTGATAAGATGTGTGGATAAGAAAGTGACGATCATCATGACAAGAATTGTGCCTGCAAATATCGGAACAGATATTCCGGGATGGAATCCGCCCTCCCAGACCAGACCTGACAACTGTCTTGTAGCGTATATTTCCATTAAGGGAAATCCCAGATACGCCAGAAAGATTCCAATCGCGCTGCCTATAGCCGCTACAAGAGAATACTCGATCATGAGTGACATCCTTACCTGTGAGATGGTAAATCCCACTGCGCGGAGAGCGCCGATATTGCTGATATCGCGGTTGATATTGGTATTGACCGTGAAGATTATCATGATGAATCCAATGACCATTATCACGGCAGAAAAAGATTCCATAAAAGCCGCCATTATATTCGTAATGCCAACATATCCTGCTTTGGCAAGGTCACGGCTATAACCGCTGCAGTACATGCCTGCCTTCATGATCTCATCCTGGATCTGTGTAGTTACCTCGTCGAGATCTTCACCGTCTCTGATATATGCGCAAAGGAAACTGAGCGAGTAAAACTTAGTAATGTCCGTCGTAAACGGTGCGGCCTTATCGCTTATTTCCGCATAGCTTTCATGGTCGATAACGCTTGAAAAATATGAATACCGCTGGCCGCAGAAAAGATCCTCATAAATGCCGGCAACTGTAAACTCATATGTTCCGAGATCGGGATGAGTGAACCTGACCTTATCGCCTACCCTAATTCCTTCAGAATATGCCGTATATACGTTAACGCTGATCCTGGGACCCGTTACAGTGTCATCCATTTCGACATAATATAAATCCTGATACCGGGGCGCATCTTCTTCGTCGATAAAGAATAATCCTTCTATATCCTTTTTCTTGATGTCGTTGACCGATACACCTACAACATCCGGTCTTACGATATCAACGAAGTAGTAATCCTCAATATAATCCATTCCGTCAATGGTGTCCCTGACCGCATCTTTGTCACCTGCGAAAAAGAACATTGAGTCGATAATATTTCTCTTATCACATTTCTCTTCATACATTGAATCAAAGCGGGCAACCATAAATCCCAGCTGGAGCAGCATCGCTGCCACTACAAGTATCAAGAGAAAAGCCGAGAGCACCGCCCTGTCTTTATGGAAATGTGCCTTAACAAGTTTTAACATCAGTCTTTTGATCTGCCTTTCCTGAGAATACATGCTCCTTATGAGCAGAGTATATTCTTTGGGCAGATTAAAACCTTTGTCTGTTTTTTAATTCTTTTTAAAACGGGAATTAAATCCTTATGTTACGAGACTTTAATACCGATAACGACGGCAAATCCGTCTCCGGTATTTTTCGGAGTAAGGCTGCCTTCCATCTTCTTCATGAGATAATCGGAGATATAAAGACCAAGTCCGGAACCGTCTTTGCTGCCTGCATTGCTGCCGCGCTTGAACTTCTGGGTGATCAGTTCGAGTTCTTCTTCAGGAACGCCGGGGCCTTTATCAGCTATCTCTATAAGAAGGTACCTGCCGTCAGGTGAGATCTTTCCGTTAACGCTTATTTCCGTTCCGGCATACTTATACGAATTAAAGATAATATTGCTTATTACCTGGTTAAGTCTCAGTCTGTCAGCGGAAACGACAACCTCACTGATCTCCAATTCATTCACTTTATTAAGGTAGTCGGCATCCCTTATCATCTGCGGGATGTCAGTCGAGTTGATATCCTCAGGCTTTACTTCCAGTTGCTCCAATTCTTCCAAAGTAGCATGGAAAAGATTTGATATGAGCTCATCTATCTGATCGGCTTTGTTGCTGATCGCTGTTATAGTCTTCCTCTCTTCATCGTCTTTTGCGGTAAGGCTCATGACGTCCGTCATTGCTTTAATGGATGCGACAGGCGTCTTGATATCATGCGAGAGCTGGGCAACCAATTCCTTACGGCTCTTTACGGCTTTCTCTTCGCGCTCGCGCGATGCCTTAAGCTCTTCTCTCATTATGTCAAAACTCTCGGTAAAAGCACCGAAAGCGTTTCCCTTATCCATCTCCAGAGGGGTGTCGAGGTTTCCTCCCGCGATCCTTACGGCAAAGCTGTTCAGCTTTTTGAAAGGATCTACAATGCTGCGTTTTAAGTAGAAATAGTAGCTGATAAATACAACAGCGGTCACAAGCACAAGGGCCATTACAAACACAGCAATCTTTGAGTTTGTCTGCTTTTCGATCTCTGCCTTCGGATTGTGAACGATAAGTTTTCCTACAACTTTACCGTCAGATTCTATATCTCTGATTATGTCGTAACCTGAAGTTGCGGAGGATATGTTTTTCGCGATGTCCTCACGCGTATATACAAGAACATTGCCGTCGTTATCGATGATACAGTAATCGAAGACCTCGCTACTCTCAGTCAGAAGGTCTTTATCTGTACTTATCCCGTCCCATTCATTTTCAAGACGGACCAGAAATCTGTTTATCGCAGTTGTATGAACCGGAATGTCTTTTGAAAAGCTGCCGTTCAGGATAACGCAGCACCCGGCAATTCCGACTGCGAGCAAGACAAAGACATATATCAGAAGATATCTTAACTTCATTTAAACCGTGCCCTTGGTATCGAGCATAAAACCGACGCCCCATATCGTCTTTATATAACGCGGCGCACCGGCATCATCTTCGATCTTTTCTCTTAAGTGCCTGATATGGACGTTAAGGGTAACGTCACCGACAAAACTTGTATCCCATATCTTCTCGAAGATCTCTTCTTTCGGGATAACGCGGTCGCTGTTGCGAAGAAGATAAACAAGGATCTTATATTCCATTGCTTTGAGCGGCTTCTCCGCCCCGTTTTTCGTTATAGTCGCTTTCTTAAGATCGATCACGGCATCTCCGAGCTTTGCTATATGAGAATCTTCAGAATGTTCATCAGGCTTATGGGATGATTCATAGCGTTTAAGCTCAGCCTTTACCTTGGCAAGCAGGACACTCAGAGAATAAGGCTTGCAGATATAGTCGTCGCCTCCGATGCTTAAGGCAAGGAGCATGTCGTCTTCGGCAGATCTAGCGCTTATGAAAAAGATCGGGATATCTGTTGTCTGCCTTATCTTCTGGCATAATTCAAAGCCGGATTCATCTCCGAGATTGATATCCAGAAGGATAAGTGAACAAGTATTATCCTTCATGAATTCCAAAGCCGATGAGGCGTCCAGAGCATACTGCGCAGATACACCGCTCATATTAAAATACTTGGCGGTATATTCTGAGAGTTCTTTCTCGTCATCGATTATCAGTACACTGTAATGCATTAACGGTTTATGCCCTCTTCAACGGTTTTAAACTTTTCCAGTGATCCGGTCTTACTTAATCAGAATCCCCTGTTAAAAAGCTTACCCATAGAATCTACAGCGGAATTAAGGTCCTGGATAGATTCGTTCAGGGCATCTATATCGATATTGCTTATCTTGTTAACAGCCTCAGACATTGCATCTGTATTATCCGTGAGCACGGTGTCAACGTTGTCTATCATCTTGTTCATTCCGACAAGCGAAGTATTAAGGTTCTCGAGAGTATCTTCTGCCTTGCCTGCAAGCGTGGAAACTTCCTCCAGAGAATTCTGAACGGCAGTCAAGGTATTGATGACCTCAGGAACGATGAGAGCAGCAGAGACTGCGAAAATGAGAGCTATTACTCCCAGCGCGACTGCAACCGCAGTTGTTCTTTTCGCTGTCTTCTTCTGATATCTCAAAAGCTCACTCTGAAGATCGTGATCAGTATAATCAGCATATTTGCCGTTCTTTATCTTATTCTCCTGAACAGGCTCTGCTGCAGGTGCAGGCGCTGCGGGTGCGGGAGCCGGTGCCGGTGCTGCTGCCACGTTCTCATTAACGGTTGCAACTTCATTATTCTTGATCTCTTCTGCCATAACTCTCCTCCTGACAAACTTGTATTCGAAAATGATAAAGGGGCTGTCTCTTAAGCAATAAGCTTTTGAGACAGCCCCGTTTCAGACAGTATTAATGGTGGAACAATCTCATTCCCGTAAATGCCATTGCGATGCCGTACTTGTTGCATGTCATGATGACATGATCGTCACGGATGGATCCGCCGGGTTCTGCGATGTACTTAACGCCGCTCTTGTGAGCACGCTCGATGTTATCACCGAAGGGGAAGAATGCGTCGGAACCAAGTGCAACGTTGTCATTCTTGGCAAGCCATGCCTTCTTCTCTTCTCTTGTAAATACTTCAGGCTTAACCTTGAAGATGTTCTGCCATGTACCTTCAGCGAGAACGTCCTCGTACTCGTCAGAGATGTAAACGTCGATAGCGTTGTCTCTGTCGGGACGGCGGATGTCGTCAACGAACTGAAGACCCAAAACCTGAGGGCTTTGTCTGAGCCACCAGTTATCAGCCTTGTTACCTGCAAGTCTTGTGCAGTGGATTCTTGACTGCTGGCCTGCGCCGATACCGATTGCCTGACCGTCCTTAACATAGCAGACGGAGTTGGACTGTGTGTACTTCAGTGTGATGAGAGAGATAAGAAGGTCGATCTTCTTATCTTCAGGGATGTCCTTATTATCGGTAACGATGTTGTCCAGAAGAGCGTGGTTGATCTCGAACTCGTTTCTTCCCTGCTCGAAAGTAACGCCGAAGACGTCCTTTGTCTCGATCGGAGCGGGCTTATAGGAAGGATCGATCTTGATTACGTTATATGTACCCTTTCTCTTTGTCTTAAGGATCTCAAGAGCTTCAGGTGTGTAATCGGGAGCGATGATGCCGTCGGATACTTCTCTTGCGAGCATTGTAGCTGTGATAGCGTCGCATGTATCTGAAAGTGCTGTGAAGTCGCCGTAAGAAGACATTCTGTCTGCGCCTCTTGCTCTTGCATAAGCGCAAGCGATGGGAGAAAGCTCGCCAAGATCGTCTACGAAATAGATCTTTGCTTCTGTCTCAGAGAGGGGCTTGCCTACTGCAGCGCCTGCAGGTGAAACATGCTTAAAGGATGTTGCTGCGGGAAGTCCTGTTGCTTCCTTTAATTCCTTAACAAGCTGCCAGCCGTTGAAAGCGTCAAGAAGGTTGATATAACCCGGCTTGCCGTTCAAAACTTCGATGGGAAGCTCAGATCCGTCTTTCATGAAGATCCTGGAAGGCTTCTGGTTAGGATTGCATCCGTACTTGAGTTGCATCTCGTTAGACATAGTTATTCTCCTTATTTTCGAAAATTAAACGTTCTTGTTTACGATCCTGGTCTCAACTGCGCCAGTCTCGATATCGATGTAGCGTACAAAGAGAGATACCTTGTTATCCTCGTTGAGGCTTGTCCATACTTCGTTTGTGAATGTATCGATGTCACCCTTGAGCTCAACCTTCTCAGGCTCGCCTTCGAAAGACGGAAGCGGGCTGCCGTCACCCATGTATGTATGGATGAATCTGCCGATTCCGGCCTTGGGATTTGTATATGTGAATGTGTGGCGCTCGCATGATTCCGGATCACCGTCATCGCTCTTAAGGATGGACATAGCATAGTTGTATGTTCCGTTCTCAACATGCATAATGCCGGAGATTCTCGGAGTGTAGTTCGGAGCGTCATCTTCGAACTCCCTGCCTCTTAAGGACTGCTCGAAAGTCATCTGCTTGTCCATGAGCTCATAGATAGTGTCTGTCTGATCACCGTTTGTAACGATAGTCTTGTTGCCAAGGACTCTTACGGGTGAATAAATGATGAGGTGCGGATCAGTAAGAAGTGAAGGATCGAAAGCCTCAGTCTTGATTCCGTCTTCAGTAGCAGTAAATACTCTGTTTCTTGAGTTAACGCTTCTTCCCATGATGAAGTAAGCAGTTACTGCATACTTTCCGTCTTCGGACTTACCGATAACGATTCCTCTTCCGGGATAAGCGTTCTCTTTAAGGATCTGGCTTAAGTTCTGTGTGATCATATAGCACCTCCAAAAATTAATAACTGTTTATCTAACATAACAGATGTTGTTCTCAATGATTACCCTTCCATCAGCAATAAGCCTTATCGCCTGGGGAAGGATCTTCCACTCACATTCCTTCATTATCCTCTGCTGCAAAGACTCAGGTGTGTCATCAGGAAGAACGTCAACGGCCTTCTGCAGAAGGATCGGTCCCTCGTCATAGTTCTCATTTACGAAATGGACCGTTGCGCCCGATACCTTGACTCCCTTTGCAAGAGCAGCCTTATGAGGTCTTATTCCGTACATGCCTGCGCCGCAGAATGAAGGTATAAGAGCCGGATGGATATTGATTATACGGTTGGAATATCTGGAAACAATCTTAGGTCCGAGAAGTGAAAGGTATCCGGCGAGAACGACAAGTTCAGCGCCTGACTTCTCAACGGCTTCAACGACTGCATCGTCCCACTTCTCGATGGAATCAAAATCCTTTCTCGATACTACAACAGAAGGGATCTTGTTATCAGCAGCTCTTTCAAGCGCGTAAGCCTCCTTTGAAGATGACAGTACAAGTACGATCTCAACATCCTGAAGGATACCATCCTTGGTGTTATCAATAATCGCTTGGAGATTTGTGCCTCCGCCTGATACAAACACTGCTATCTTCATTAAAGTAGTCTCCTATAGTTTATGTTTCCTGATCAGCTGATATTGATTTCGCGAGCGATTCCGCACAAGCGGACGCAGTCCGCGCGGAGGACCCAAGCGAGCAAAACAATATCAGTTGTATTTTACTTTATGGATGGACTCCTCGTCATCCTCAGGCTTTCCGGCGATAAAGTCACCGTCAAAGCATGCAGAGCATACGCCGCAGTCAATAGTATTAAGAGATGCTCTCAAAGAGTCGAGACTGATATAAGCGAGTGAATCAGCACCGATCATGTCCCTGATCTCTTCTATTGTCTTTGTGCTTGCGGGAAGCTCAGTCTCAGATGAAGCATTAACTCCGTAGCAGCAGCCGAACTTAACCGGCGGAGAAGCAAGTCTTACATGAACTTCCTTGGCACCGTTTTCGCGGAGGAAAGAAATGATGTGCTTCGTCGTCGTACCTCTTACGAGTGAGTCATCGACGATAGCGATCTTCTTATCCTTGATAGCAGTCTTGAGAGCCGCAAACTTCATTCTGACCGCAAGTTCTCTCTGCTGCTGTGTGCTCTTGATGAATGTTCTTCCGACGTATCTGTTCTTGAGAAGTCCTGAACCATAAGCTACGCCCAATCCTGCAGCATAACCTTCTGCAGCGGCATTACCTGAGTCAGGAGCGCCGATTACGAGATCGACATCAGCAGGGCTCTCTTTTGCAAGAGCCATACCTACTCTGTATCTGGAATCGAAAATGGACATCTGATCGATGAGTGAGTCAGGTCTTGCAACGTAAACATACTCGAAAACGCAGACCTTGCCGTCCTTCTTTTCGGTAGCTTCGTTATACATGAGTGAGCTCATGCCGTCCTTGGAGATAGTGATGATCTCGCCTGGCAGGAAGTCTCTTACGATCTCGCATCCGATAGCGTCAAGTGCGCATGACTCTGATGAGATATAGTACTTGTCACCGAGCTTACCGAGGATCAAAGGTCTCAAACCATAGGGATCTCTTACGCCGATGAGCTTGTCTTCTGTCATGAAGATCATTGCGTAAACGCCGTGGATCTCCTTCATTGTCTCGAGGATAGCATGTTCGCAGTCTTCTGTTCTGATCCTGTTACGGGAGAACAAAGAAAGGATGATCTCAGAATCTGTATTTGTCTGGAAGATAGCACCCTGATCCTTAAGCCCGTCTCTGATCTTATTTGCGTTCATGATTACGGAATCAGATGTGAGTGCGATATTTCCGACTCTGGACTTAATGGAGATAGGCTGGATGGCATCTGTACCGTTCTCTCTGGGCGAACCGCCTCTGGTGTGTCCGATAGCACATGTTCCTGCAAGTGCTGATAATGTAACTTCATCGAAAACATCGGTAACAAGACCGGAAGCCTTGTGTACAAGGAATGAACCTTCATCGTTAACTGCGATACCGCAGGATTCCTGTCCTCTGTGCTGTAAAGAGAAAATACCGTAATATGTATCTCTTGTTACATCCTGTTTGCTTCCCTTGATGTCATAACATCCGAAAACTCCGCTCATGTGCCTGTTGCCATCCTTTGCATTTTGTTTGTTCTATTTCGACCGGTGTTAACCGTGATCGTCAATTCATCTCAGCGATCTTCTGCTGAAGTCTCTGATCCCTCTCCTCTACTGAATCTGCGAGTCCTGCCTTGTAGTCCTTGATCTTCTGCATCAGTTCAGGGTCTGAGATCGCAAGCATCTGGCATGCGAGGATTGCGGCATTGGAACCGCCGTCGATAGCGACTGTTGCCACGGGAATACCCGTCGGCATCTGAACCGTTGCGTAAAGGGCATCTACGCCTGCGAGCGCGCCGCCCTTGCAGGGAACTCCGATTACAGGGAGCGCGGTATTTGCTGCCAGAACGCCGCCAAGGTGGGCAGCAAGTCCTGCTGCAGCGATAATGACCTTGAAGCCCTCTTCTTCAGCGCTTCTTGCAAGTGCCATTGCCTTATCCGGAGTTCTGTGAGCTGATGCGACTGTAGCCTTGAATCCGACACCGAACTTATTCAGCATCTTGAAACATCCTTCCATTACCGGAAAATCAGAATCTGAACCCATTACTACAAGAACCTTGCAATCAGCCATAACTAATACCTGCCTTAAAATCTTATTCGGGTCTTACTCGTCACCCTGCGCCCATCCGAGGCGTGACATGACCCTGAAATACTCCTCAGATTCCCACTCGTAAGGCTTTGGACAGAAGTCGTTTCCGGGCCTCGTGGAAGTCTGGGAATAAGGAAAAATCCTCAGCCTATAGTCTACGCATTTGGAGCCGTCCTCGTCCATAAGAAATTCGCATTGAATTATTACAGAATCAGGGTCTGATAATGAGTAATTTCCACCAAAACAAAAGTTCGAGAGAGAATAGAAGATGTAATGTCCATTGTACTTTTCGATCGGCTGGAGGCGGTGCGGATGTGTTCCGACTACGATATCGACGCCGTAATCGATGAGTTCGTGTGCGATCTTCATCTGCCTTGCCGTAGGATCATAAACACCCTCCTGCCCGAAGTGACAGGAAGCGATGACAATAACAGCGCCATCGTCTCTTAAATTGTCTATTATTCCCTTTACCTGATTTACTGTCGTGTCATTGGAAAGTCCGACCATTCCGATCTTAAAGCCTTTTGAAGTAGTGAAAATGGATCCGAAATGATCATCGCTCCATAATATACCGTGCTCTGTCAGGTTGGTCCTTGTATCTTCCAGGCCGTCGCTCCAGAAGTCATTGATATGGTTATTGGCGATATTGACAGCTTCAATACCTGCCGTGGTAAGCATCTCAAGGTTTTCGGGATTCATCTGGAAGATGTACTGGTTATCCTTATGCTTGGTTCTCGTGGTGACCGGATTTTCCAGATTTACGAGAGTTAAGTCATCGCTCTTGAAAAGAGGGGCGCAGTTCTTGAAGCAGTACTCCATATCACCGTTCACGACCGAGTCGAACTGGCGGTTGCTCGATCTGTAATCCTGCGTCAAAGTGCAGTCACCGGCAAAAGATACCGTAACTACGCGTTCCTCCGGCATCAGTGTCGGCGTTGGCGAAGGTGAAGGTGTCGGTGTGTTTGTGGGAGTGATCTCTGTCGATACGGTCTCCAGCATGATCGTAGTTGCTGCGGACTGCTCAACTTCGGTATCGAGAGTAGTCCCGGCTGGATCAGATGTCTCATCTGTATTTCCGCCCGGAGTGCATGCAATGGTGGCAACAGACAGTGCTGCGGTCAAAACCAAAGCCAAAACACTCTTAAATCTGCCATGAAAACAGGAACTCTTCACTTACCGGCTGCCTTTCACATAAAAGAAAAAATGCCGAACGATCGTCGGACAAATAGATTATAACAATCTTTTGGAAATTCCATATATCTATAACCGCAGTCAGGCTCTTAACTTTGTCACGCTATTTTGATAATATTTTGTTAATGAGAAGGTGTGAAAATGTCAGAGAATAAACCCTATATTGGTGCAGTTAATGTTACTAGTTCGGAAGTCAAGTGCCCCGGGTGCGGCGGTACCATCGGCGTAAAATACGATCCTGCCGGATTAAATCTCACCTGTCCTTTACCTTCCGTTTTGGACTTTTGACTCATATACTGTGTCATCTTACTTGGCATCCTATTCCATCGGTAAGATGAAGAATTATAGCTCCGGTACCTGGCAGCAGATTTTCAATGATCTTATTATCTCTGCATCCGATAAGATCCGGCATCCGTTCCTGGGAAAAGTACAGGATTTTGATTTTTCAAGAATGGTTCCATATTCACCGGAATACCTGGCAGGCATTCCGGCTGAACGATATACAGTTGGCCTTAATGAAGGTTGGGAGCGAACAAAGAAAATGATGGAGGAAAGGATAAAGAAATCCTTAAACCGAAAACTTGGTCTGACTCTCTTTCTCGAGAATCTGACAACCAATTATTACGATGTCAAATTCAGATACCTGTTAGCACCCGTGTATTTTGCATCATACAGATATAAAAAGAAAAAAATGCTGGTCGTCATCAACGGACAGACGGGTAAAACATTCTGTTATGCACCGACTTTCATTCCCAAGATAGTGATTTCGTGTATAATCATTCTCCTGGTTCTGCTGATCCTTTTCCTGGTTTTCGTTGTATTTCCGTATCTCAGATAGTATTTCTTACAGTCTGGCTATCCTTATTGAATACGGCGCTCTGTTAGAGCCAGTTGCGTCGGTCAGGATTGAGCCACCGAAATCGGTGAGGCAGAGCCACTAAAATCGCGAAATATTGTGCCAAAATGGGCGTCGGTTACCCGGCGCCCATACGCATAATCAGTCTTCCAGTTTCTTCGGTCTCAGTGAATCTCCACTCAAGATAATCTTATAGGCATTCGAGACGATCCTGTCTAGTATTGAATCAGCCAGCTGGCTGGCACCAAAGTTATTGTGCCATTCCGCTGGTTCAAGCTGCGAGGCAATAATCGTAGTCTTAAAGCCATATCGATACTCCATAACCTTGAATATCTGTAATGCGTCATCCTCGCTCATCCGCGTGTTAGCAAAGTCATCGATAACAAGGACATCAGGCGAGACATACCGCCGTTTCAATCGCGGCATCTCCATATGCTTTATATCCGAGATCAATTCGAACATCCGACAATACATGGTTCTATGGAGTTTCCTGCATGCGGCCGAAGCAAGCGCATTGGCTATGTAAGACTTTCCAGTGCCACATGCACCCACGATAACAACATTCCTGGCTTTGTCTATATAAGTGCCGGTAGAAAGCTGCTCAATCACGCGTTCGTTTATCTTACGTTCTGGCGAATAGTCTATTCCGGATAGTTCAGCATAGCCTTGAGACAGGTGTGCTGATTTACGGTATCTGTCAGCAGTGTTGTTCTTACGTGACATCAGTTCTTCCTGAGTGATAATATCCAGCACTTTAATAACGTCATTGAGTTCTGAAGCCTCATACATTGTGACTATCTGGTTGGCCATAACAGGCAATCTCATCTCACGAAGGCGTGCCGTGATCTCTTCGAGTTTCTTAGAGTCCAAAGTAATCACCGCCTCTCGTATATTTGCCTGGTGCAGACTCTTGATGTTGACATAAATCTTCACCTGTCTCTAAAATGTGCTTAATATCCTTGTAGCGGGGGCTGTTCATTTGCTTAAGAGCAACCCTGCAGGCTTCTTCTAGTCTTTGGTCGGAATATGCAGAAGCCAGTTTAAGGATGGAATGGACCGTTCGGTAGTGCTGTTGTTCTACATTGGAGCTTGCAAATATCCTGTAGATCACTTCATAGACGTTCGGTCCTTTATTCTTGGCCCAGTTTAGATACCGCGTGCTGTTCCACTCTCCGTATGCATTGCTGTGAGGAGGCATATCAGTCGGTATAGTGGAGTATGCGCCGATCTTATTCCATAACAGTTCGTGCTCGCTTAATACATTCTTGTTATAGAGGATCGTAAGGTGATGTGACGTTATCTTGAGGGTTACTTCCTTGCCAAGATACTGATACGGAACTGAATAGTAGTTCTTCTGATATGCAACATGAGAATTCGATTGGACTATCGCTGTTCTGTATGTCGCCATCTCATATCTCCGCACAGGTAAAGGGCGCAACGTCGCTTTCTCAACCTCATTAAATACGGAACGCCTTGTGCCTTCTTTCTTCTGGTACGGCTTGTTGTTGAATCTTTCAACTTCAAGAAGCAACTGGTCGTTATATTCATCTATGGAGAAGAACTGACAGTTGCGGAGCCTGCCGATAACATCTTTCTCAAACTGATATACAAGATTCTCGACTTGGTTCTTATCTCTGGGAGTTCTGACTCTTGCTGGAACAACTACTGTTCCATAGTACTCAGCCATATCCTGATAAGTACTGTTAATAACGAGTTCGTCACGCGTATGCTTGGTTATACCTGTCTTAAGGTTATCTGGTGTTAGTATTGTCGTAGCACCGCCAAAGAACTCGTACATCTTAATATGGCATTGTATCCAGCTCGGCATCTTCATGTCTGGTGTAACATAGGCAAAGCCTAAACCGCTGAACGGAAGAACTGCCGCAAACAACCAGCCATATACCTTCTCTCCGGAATCAGGATCCTGCCAATAAGGACGTACGCCTGCCCAATCCACTTCGATCTGCTCTCCGGCTTTGTGCTGGATAATGTCTTTGAACCCTGTCTTCTTCAGGTGATCGTTGAAGTGTTTCTTGAACTGCGTAAGCTGGTATGGCTTCAATCCGGATAACCTGCACCTGTCAGAATACTCTTCCCATAAGAGTTGAAGTGTTACTCCGGGCTTTGCCAGTTCCTTCTTAAGTTGCTCAAAGTCAGGCATGTAGTATTCGCCTTCGACCTTACGGCCAGAAGTCGGCGGAAACACTTCATTGATTTGAGCGTCGGTAAGTATTTGAAGATCTTCAAACCTTAGGCCTGAATCTTCAATTCGTGCAACAGCAGCATTTACTGTGTTCCTGGATAGCCCAAGAAAATCAGCAATAGCCCTGTTCGATTGCCCGGCTGCTTTCAGCCGTGCGATCTCTTTGTAGTTTGGCATATCTGCCACCTCCATAAATTATTCGTTCTATAAGAACGTGCAGATATTATATCTGCCGGAGGTTTGGCACTGTGATTCCGACGGAAGTGGCGCAGCAATTACCGATTTTGGTGGCGCAAGAATTAGCGACGAGCTGGCGCTAAAGAAGCGCCGTATTCAC
>JHXJ01000029.1 GCA_000621765.1 Ruminococcaceae bacterium AB4001 | reverse complement strand
GACAAGACACGAAGAATAGAGCGAGGATTATTTAAGAGCAACAGCGGGATTTTCATTAACGCAGACATAAATGCTGCATATCAGATGATGAAGCTGGGTGACACAAGAGCAATTCCCATCAAGACAGAAGAACAGATAATCAAGATAAAAGCAGCCTGAATTATATCAGGTAGAGGCATCAGGCTAGTGCCCTTAAAGAGCCGATATGATATATTCATTTCGGAGATTTATAAATATCAGTCACAAGCTGGTAAATAGCCATAGAGTTAAGACCAAAATCACAGCCGGATGTGATTCTACTGTGAGTTTTTATCACGAGCCACTAACGAAGCGTTCCTCACCCCAAAAACAGCCACACAAATTACGCCGGTGTGATATGCTCAAACACCTCACCCGTTGTGCTTACGATCAGAAGATCTGATGACAGGTGATCTACTTCCAAAGAAACACAGGGACACTCAAGGCCGGTGAATTTATCGCCTGTAGCCTTTGTCTCTTCAACTACGATAACAAGTGTCGAATCCTGCATTCCGAAATCAACGATCCTGATCTCCGCGCCTTCAGCTGTCTGTGTTCCTGATGTTATAACTATGAACATAGGCGAATTAAGCTGCTCTAACTGATCGATATAGTAACCTCTGGACTTGTTGTAGCATCCCATCTGGTCCTGACTTAAGATCTGATATTCCATATCACCGACCGTTCCCTTTAAAGGAAGGTCGCCGGAAGGATCTTTTACTGATGTGAAGCTAGGAAGCTCAGCAGGTACTGCAGATGAGTTATTTGCCTTACATCCTGTGAAAACACCTGCGATAAGTGTGAATGCCATAACGGCGCATGCGATTTTCTTGATCAACTTGTTCATCTTCATTTCTCCTCTTTGAACGTTTCTGCCCTATAAACAGTTTCGCTCAGGAAAAAGTTGCAGTGAAGATAAAAACGCTCACATGAGAAGACCCTTCAGCTCCCAAAAACCAGGAAAGAACTTACTTCAAAGCTTTGAAAAACTGCCCGAACTGGATCTCTGCATTCTCTATCCTGTACTCGATAAGCAGTCCGTCCTCCGAATACGCCGTGATCTTTCCTTTTTCTCTGAAGATGAGATAGAGTTTCCCATCGTGTGTATATTGGAAGATGTTGTAGTCAGGTCTTACTTCCTCACTGCCGGCAACCGTCACGTCGAACACTTTCGTTATGGCGTCAAATTCCATCGGCTCAGATTCCTTGAGAGTGACGATCCTCGTTGAGACAGTTGAGATGATCGGATAAAAACCAAAAGAGCTTTTTGTTTCTTCGATATCCGCAGTAACCTTTGCAAAATACCCTTCTTCGATATCAGGGAAAAGTGACGGATCGTCGGCGGAGAGTAAATCGGCATAACATCCGGGATATACGAACTTGTAGTAGTTGTCTTTTACCCGCATACAGTAGAACGTCTGCTCTTCTATGGGAAGCACATACTGATTGCCCGCGATTATGACCGACTCTATCTGCTCGCTGTAATCGGTCGTTGTTTCTTCCGCTTTTTTATCAGAGCACCCGAAAACGGCAAGCATGACTGTAAGTACAATACAGACTGTCATCCACCGTTTAAACATAAATGCTCTTTCCTATCACTCTTTGTTGAGTACGGCTAAAATATCCTTAAAAGCATTATAGAGCGGAATCTTTTCATCGGGAAGCTGTGATCTTTCACTGATGAGAAAATGCAGCAGGTCTTTGACATAGGAAGCGTTATCTTTAAGGACGACTTCCTTCCCGTTGTTAAGATATAAGATCATCTTCTTACGGTACTCAATGTGACGTTTTCTTCTCCTGTAATAATCGTCGATCTCCAGATCTTCTATAAGGTCCATCGGTATCGTCTTCCTGCCGAGCAGACGCTTTAAGACGATCTTCTCATCGTCAACACAGACAAGAGTTCCTACGGCACTGTCGATAAACCACAATATCAGCGACAGGAACATCCCTGCCAGGGAAGCAACGGTTATGTACAGGTTCAAGCCCCAGATGGTCGGATTGATTACCCTGGTAACAGCAAGAGCCATACTGGATAAAAAGAACAGCGCCACGCAAACTATGAGAGCAATCGTTATGCGCTTGTCTTCGTGTTTGATCTTGTATTTTCTCATGGGTCGCCTCCTACTGAAGGTTCACTGCAAGAAGTAATATCCCTCCATATATCAGGAACATGATCAGGCTGGTGATCGTTCCGACTATGGAAGTAATAAGTCCTATAACACCCTTGTACTTTCTGTCTTCGTATTCATTCGCCTTCTTGATCGATATGGCAGAAACGATAAGGCCGACGATGCCTACGATAAGAGCAATGCCGAGAGCGATAAAGAAAAATACCATATCTCCCGCTTTGCCAAAACCCATGAAAAATGCCGTGTACGGGAGTACCAGAGATGCAATGCCTCCGAGCAATCCCACGAATTGCTGCAAATTACTGTCTTTCATTTGACTAACCCTTTTCCCAAAAACAAATCTGTCCCAAAAACCAATGTGTGGTTCCGCCCACACAACAAAAATATAACATAATGTTAAGAAATTGTAAATGAGATGTTACTAATCGAACAGTGCGTGCCTGTGCCGTTCAAAAGAAAGACCATCACCCGTACCGGCTCATAATGGAACCGAATAATTCCGGAAGATCTGAATTTGCGATCCCGATACACAAAAAGACTATTATCACCAGAGCAATCAGCAGTCTCTTGATCAGTATCTCAAGTCCGACATTGCGGACATCGTATACGACCCAGTCGTTGTTCTCCAGATTGCAGTCAGAACCGCAGAACGGACACTTGCTCGTCTTTAACGCATCGAAGCTGGCTCCGCATGAAGGACACTGTATCTTGGATATGGAAAAACCGGTATCGAACATCGCCTCTCTTTTTCTGCCTGCCTTGATGCGGTATATCTCATTCTTTATCTTGATCCTGTCACCCATATCACGTGCTGTCTTAACGTACACATCACCGGTGACGTAGACGATGCCGTTCTTCTCCCTCACGCTCTTACATGACATCGCGCCAAGGAAAGAGATGTCCACCACATTATCGAAAGCGTTCCCGAGATCCTTTCCGGCATAAGACGGGAGATCAGCCCTGTTATCGGAAAAGGCCACGATCTTAAGAAGCGATACCATCCTTGCTGCAAAGCTCTCGAAAATGAATTCCGGACAGAACATCGACATCTTCGAAGCAAATTTCTTCCTCGCATTGGCAGTCTCAAAAAGCACGGGCGTCGTACTTGCCGCAATACGGAAAGCATCGAAGATCCAAGCAAAATAACCGAATATGGGAAGCATAATGCCAATGACCAGGAGCATCCTTATAAACATGTCCGGATGAAGCAGATAATCCATGGGGGTCTTCATGTCGTAGCTGGTATATAAAACATAAAGGCACATGAGAATATTCACGGGCAGCGCATACACTCCGTACTTTAATACGGTGAGCCACATGTTCTCCGCCCTTCCGCTCACGTCATAGACATAGAAATAATTCGCGACCTTCGGATAGAGCTCTGACATCTTGAAAGAAGTACCGCAGTGTCTGCAACCTTCCTGGAGCTCAGCGATCGTAGATACCGCTCCGCAGTTGGGACAGCAGTAATCGTCCCCGCTTACGTCTTCTCCGTCGCGCACGTCAACCAGCGTCTCATAGATAGCCTGGCGTTCACTGTGCGTGTATGTCTTAAGTCCTTCTCTTTCGATCGTCGTGTTGTGATCGATATAATCGACAGTCCAGGAAGCCTCATAGTGGTCATCCCTCCATGAACGGACATTCTTGAGTCCGTCAGGAAACGGTCCCTTATGGACCATCTCTTCGGTGTACTTAAGATTTCTTTTTGAGATCCTGTTCCTTTGAAGTTCCAGACAATATCTTAATTCCCGGTCTGCCGACATGACCTTGGCACCAGGTTCAAATGCATGTTTTATCTCTTCGCGAAAATCAGCTGCTGCCTTCTCTCTGTTCTCCGACATATCTACCCCCACAACAGAAACCAAGAAACAACCACGAACAGATTCATTATACCATTTGAATCATCAGTCACCACTTAAGCTCAAATTCGGTTTCTCCGTTAACCTCATCACCTGTAGGTACAAACCCGAATGACTCATATAAACGGATGGCACCGGTATTGCCGGGCTTTGTTGAGAGCCTTATGTTGGTCGCTCCGTTGGATTTGAAATATGCAATGATCAGTGATAAGGCTTCTCTGCCCATACCGCGCCCCTGATATCTTTCGTCTATCATGAACCGCCACAGCCAGTATCTGTCATCCGGATCCTCATAATCCGGCTCGAATGCGAACATCGTAAATCCTACAGGAACACCATCAGCATAAATAACAAAGGCCCTTGCAACATCAGCATGTTCCTTTGCGGCAGCTATGGACTTCTCATTGGAATCGATATATTCAGACTGCTCTTCCGTTACTCTTAAGCGGATACAGTCTGATACGTTGGATTCATCAAGCGGTTTGAGTTCAATCTTCATTTATTCAACGTACATTACCGTCTCGAGATCATCGAATCCATAATGTCTGAATGCGATCCTGTAGTCAGGATGCATCGAAAGAACGAGATCTGCCAACGTAACGAAATCTTCGAACTTGTGGTAGACGGAGATCGCCATCCTCGGACGGTTTTCCATGATGAGCTTACGGGCACCTATAAGCGCTTCGTACTCTGCGCCTTCGATATCCATCTTAATGAAAGTGATCTTCTTGCCGGAAAGCACTTCATCCAAAGCTACCGTCTCAATCTCCTCTACGCCTTCGAAGTTTCTCTTCTCAGCCTCTTCCCTGCTTATGATGCATGAAGTCTCAAAAGCCTCTGCAGCGAAATAAACCTTCTTGTTAACGTCTGCAGTGCCATACGGGAAAAGCTCACATTTACCAAGCGGAGCCAGGATCTCCCTGCTCTTCTCATAGTTCTTCGGATCAGCTTCGAAAGAATAGATATGTTCAAAACCCTTATGTCCGCACCAGCCTGCAAAGTTATAGCAGGTAGCTCCGTCAAAACATCCGCAGTCTACAAACACTTCGTTGTCATTTGCATCGAAATAATCGAAATACTGTCCCCTGTTATTTCTCCAGTCGAAGATCCCCATCAGGATATTCTTCGGGTCTATTCCAATCTCCTCAATAAGACGCTTCCTGATCTCATCAGCCACGGGCTTCACAGGATAAGAGATAACGAATGCCTTATCGGCATATAGAGCTTTATTCGAACTTAATTCTTTCTCGGTAATTACCTTTATCCCGGTCTGCTCATCTACAGGACCTTTGCTCTCATCCTGATCGATGAAGCAATCTACCTTCACGCCGAATCTCTTAAATCTTCCGGCTAGATAATGTCCTGCAACACCAGCACCATAGATCAGGCAGTGTGAATCTTTCAAAAGTCTCTCAACATACACCTGCATATCGCTGTTCAGGTTCCTGTACTTTGACTCAAGTCCTGTGATATAGCCTACATCTCCCGTGGTGGCATACATGATCCTGGCTTCAAAGATCTTCTTCGATATCTCATCGTTAAGATGCGCGTATACGTTCCTTGCCATCTCCAGAAAACCGGCATCCACACTACCCGCTTCCCTCAATGCCTTCTGCTTGTAACCGGCCTTGTCAGAACCAAATTCAATACTCTTATCAGCTATGCTCATTTCCTTTACCCTCGCAAATTGGATTCCGTAAGATTATATCAAACTCGAAAAGGTTGAAAAAACACAAAAAACACCAACAAAGTGATGTCCTTTTATTGATATAAAAACAACGCTCCTGAATGCCACAATCAGGCATTTGTTCTATGATTTCCCCATGAATAAGTTAAAGAGTATTTTCAAGAAAGACCACATGGTCAAACGCATACTGATGAGCATATTCGGTGTGCTCATCTGCGGCATCGCTGTAGGCTTTTTCAAGCGTGCGATGTTCGGTGTCGATCCGTTCCAGTCACTTATGGCAGGACTTGATTGTGTTATCCCGATCAACTTCGGTACGCTGTATGTCATAGTGAACGTTATAATGCTGCTGTTCAGCCTCATCTTTGACAGACACTATATAGGACTTGCGACCTTCATCAATCTCTTCCTGATCGGTTATATAGCTGAGTTCTCTTTGAAGACGCTCGAAAACTTCTTCCCTGACTTAGGTATTCCCGGTAGAGCCATCTGCCTTATCATCGGAATCCTGATAATCTGCGTAGCCTCATCTTTCTACATGACCGCAGATATCGGCGTATCAACATACGATGCAGTCGCCCTCATAATCTCCAACACCTGGAAAAAGGGCAAATTCAAGTATGTAAGAATAATTACCGATGTCGTCTGCGTTATTCTGGGAGTCGGACTCTACTTCCTCTCAGGCGGCACCATCGACGGTATTGGTGCAGTAATCGGAGCAGGCACTGTAATCACGGCCTTCTTCATGGGACCGCTCGTAGATTTCTTTGCAAATAAACTTGCAAAGCCTTTTCTATACGGGAAATCCCAGGCAGCGAAATAACTTACCCTTCAAACGTCCATCCGTGTTCGCCGTGGTAGATCATCTGCCTGGTCATGCCGCCGTCTATACAGATATTCTCACCAGTAATAAATCCGGCTTTATCCGAACACAGATACATAACCATTGAAGCAATGTCTTCCGGCTTACCGACACGGCCTACCAATTGCTGTGTGGCATCAGGACCACTAATATCAGATCCAGTAGTATCGATCCATCCGGGCGAGATGCTGTTTACCCTGGCTTTCCCTGCCAGGCTCACTGCCATTGCATGAGTAGGTGCTGCAATGCCTCCCTTAGCCGCTGTATAGCTCTCCGTTTGCGGCTGACTCATACGGTCACGTGAAGATGAGATATTCACTACAGACGCTTCGGGAGCGAAATAAGGCATCAGGAGTTTTGTCAGATAGAAAGGCGCCGTAACACCTACCGAAAGAGCATACTGAAACTCTTCATAGCTACACTCAGATATGCCTCTCATAATGGGCAGCGCGTTATTAACCAGATAATCCACATGGCCTGACTGCGAGACAACATAAGCAACAAACTTCTCTAGAGTCTCTTTATCGGATACATCTCCAACAAACCAGTCACCCGACTGTTTGTCGATTACATAAACAACAACACTCTGTGCCCCGAAAGCATCAACGATTGCCTTTCCGATTCCCTGTGCTCCGCCTGTAACTACTGCTACTTTGTGTGTGGATTCCATAGTGATAAGATTCCTTTCGCGAGAGTTTTCCATATCCAGTTTCAGGATAGAAATGAATGAATCCACTATTTGTTTTGTCATCTCATAGTTATTAATTGCGTTTGGGTGGGATTCTTGGTTCAATACGGAGTTGACCAGCGTTGCCTTGTATTCCTTTTGCAACACCATATGCAGCACAGCCTGCTGATACAGCAATTAGAATACCGCCAATGATTTTCAGTACAGTTTCCGCACGTCTTTCATTGTTGCTGTCGACAATTTGAGCGCATGCCTTCTTGTATTCGATCTCTTTCTGGCGAAGTTCACTTCTCTTATCGGCAATGGCTATTAAAAGCACATTTTTATCCCTGGTTGAGATATCTGTGGCTTCTTTAATCAGATTCGCAAGGACATCAAGTTCCGAGTAATTCGGCTCATAGCCGTAAATCTCATTTACAGCTCTTGCATACTTTTCATCATCGAATCGGCCTACAATATTGCTTGTAAAGTCCAAAGCTTGCTTGAGAATACTTACTGCTGCGTTAATTGGAATCATCATAAATCTATCCTCCTTATTCACTTAAAGATACTTTCTTAACCAGTCCGGCATATCAGGATCATGCATGCTCCAAGAAGCCGTGAGCGTTTCCCTTTCCTGCCAACTGTTCTCGTGTCCATCAAAGTGCTTGTATCGATTGCAGCGATACTTTACGACCTTTCCGTCCTCCATGCGGTATTCATTATGGTAATAGTTTTGCTTACCATAGCCCTTCCACTCGCTAGTACAATAGATGAGCATGTCATTCACCTCCGTTGAACTGATTAAAATCATCTGAAAAATAATCATCAGAATAATATTCGTTAGATATATATTCCGGTCCTGGGTTTGACGTGTTGGATACTGCTCGCACAATGCACAGAACTGCTTCAGCTATTCCTGCAATTGCTGCTATAGCGGCATCATCAATTGGTCCTACAAATAAATCCGGCATTACCACATAAGCTGCTACTACAATAGCAATTACGATTTGGATTTTGCCTAAATCAGACTGTTTCATTGTGATAACCTCCTTAAATATATTTCATCGGATGACTCCGATAATTCAGGGTGTGTTAATCTGACCGGCCTGGAGGGTTTACCTTTCAAGCTGGATAGATATTTACTAATTGGAATTGCGGGTTTTACTTCGAATTAGGCTCAATCACAAGCTAGCCACTCATTCCATCTTGGATCATACGATACAAGTCCGGTATGCAGGAAAGACCTCCTGTAGCAACTCCCAAAAAGAGCTTTCCAGCAAATTTGCACTTCTTCTCAAAGCCCTTAGTGACAATCTTTGCACTTTCGCGCTTGTTTTCGATTTCCTTCTGTCGCATCTCGCTTTTTTTGTCTGCTATGCTAAACAAAAGGTCTCGCTTATCATTAATTGAGGTATTCGGATCTGCCTTGATTAACTCTGCCAAGTCATCAAGTTCTTTGTAATCCGGCTCGTGACCGTAAATTACTGTTACTGCCTTTGCATACTTCTCATCGTCGAACTTGCTCACAATATTGCTTGTGAAGTCCAAAGCAGACTTGAGAATTTCTGTTACTACATTAATTGGAATCATCATTTTCTTTTCTCCTTATTCCTGATTGGTATTTGTTTGTTGTAGCCTCATTCTACAATGACCATTTGTAAGCGTATAGAAGGTATCTTAAAAAGTTTCACAACCCCAAAGTTTGCTGTAAATATTATGTTATAATGAGATATATGCAAATTTCACACACCCTTTTTTTGTGTGCAAGGAGGAAGGAATGGAAAAAATAGATATCTATGTTCCAAATCAGATAGGTGAAACTCTTGTATACGATGCGCAAATGTTTGAAATATTCAAAAAGGACGACAGAGCCATCAATAAAAACAAATTCCTAAACCTTCTTATAAAAGGGTATTATGTCAGTTATACCAAAGAAGTCAAAGATGCGACCGAAGTAATAAAATCAGTTATTAATGCTGACAAATTGTCTGATGAAGAAATCAAACAGATTACAGATGCAATTATTGATAAGACTGTCCTTCCCCAGGTACCTTCACGAAAGGGGAAGCATCCCACTAAGTTTTCATTAAAACCAAAAAAGGATACAGAATCAATAATCACACTAATATTAGAAAAGATAGGATCAACTGATTATATCTCACAGTATTTTTGCAAAATGATTATGCGTTATTGTGAAAAGCCATTCTACCAAAGAGAACGCATCATATTTAAAGAGAAATACGAAAAACTAAACGATGCCTGCATCAAGAAAAAAAGCGTTTCGTTCAAAGTGAATGATATTCATACAGTAATGCCTTATAAAGTAGTTCCTGGACGCGAAGAAGCATTTAATTACTTGCTGTGCGCAGAAATAAATCCCAAAACTGGAAAGCAAGAAACTATGTCATATCGCATAAATAGAATTTTAGATGAAAGCATAATCGACGGGACAACTGACTACTATATTGATGACGAAGTAAAAAGACATTTGGACTTAATGGTTTCATATGGCCCACAATTTAATATAAATGACGATGAAGATACCATCGTGAGATTAAGCGAAGATGGCTTAGACAAGTTTTCAAAAATCTACCATCTAAGACCACGCCCGGAAAACTATCCAGATAAAAGCGAAAAGGTTAATGGTTATTATGAATTGCGTTTCAAATGTTCTAAGAACCAAATATTTGCTTATTTCAGAAAATTCAGAGGTGATGAGGCTATAATTGCATCACCAGAATGGCTGCGCGATGATATGTTGGCATTTCACAAAGTCACATATGAAGCATATCTTCAACAGGATGGTTAATTACAAAGGTTATTCAGAGATAACTCGCATTGAACCTATTTCTGCTCTGCAGCATTTTTTAAACTTGATTCCGCTCCCACAAGGGCACCTATCATTTAATCCAACATCACCATAAAATCTTGGATGAATAACGCTCCGTATTCCTTCAGATCGCAATTCTTGACGAAGAATAAATAGTATTATTTCACCCATGATAATCGAACTCTTTGTCAACCCAATGCAATCCATAGCAACTTCAATCAAGCTCTTTTGAACAGTTTGAGCTTTATTTCGATTGCTATATGCTGTTATCGTCTGTGTAATGCCATCGTAACTAAAACTGTTATGTCCTATTCCATTTCGTATTTGCTTATTTGCCGACAATTGAATGATGCCTTGAATAGGATCAGAGTTATTAATTAGATCCGCTTTTTTACCTTTATCCATTCCGAAGTATTTTTCGTAATCAGTACCATTCGGATTTCTAAACCTAGGGTCATTAATATATCTTGTTATGTTGTTATCAAAATTCGTGTAATTCTTTCTTACCAGAATATTATCGATACAAACAGGAATATAAAACAACGAAAGCAATGCTTCATATGAATCTTGGTAGAAAGATTTAATATCTTCAAAAGAGCATGTAGCTATACCTAAAGAAGCATCTTGATTTCTATAGCGCAAATATGTCTCAGCGGGTAAAACATTTGGATATATATTCATAAAGGATGTAAAAACGGACATCACCTTTCTGTAACGATCGACAAATGCATTTACTCCGCCGCTATCAATAACAAAACGATGTAACTCCTGTTCATCAACAGCTGAAAGTTCTGACAATAAATCATTTATAATTGAATCTTCACTTTTCTGACAAAACAAATACGAACTTTCTTCTCGCGCAATCTCTTGCAAGCAGTGTAAAGATTTTAAATAGTTATCACAAACATAAGAATAATCACCCATCTTATTCATAAGTGCCTTTGGCAAATAATCTAAGCTTCCTTCATCTAATAACTGAAAAGCTATGCTCCTATATCGTTTCCAGTTGTCAATGTTGGTTGAGAAAACAGCAAGACGATCAATATGAGTTTTCATATCGAGTTGGTTAGTTGCATCAAGAAATGTAGTAGTTCTAGGAATGCTGCCGTCAAACTCTGAGACCAGAGCACATGGCAGCTCACCGGAAATCTCAATTTTATAATCAGCATTTTTAACTATTAGCCTAGTTGATTCGACATCACACTCTTCAGATTTTGCGTTGTATAGGATAAAGCCCTTCTGACCAGGCGCTGACATATTATAAGTCCCTCGAATAAGAGTACGGCAATTTATACAATAAATTCGTACTGGATACTCATTTAAATATCCGCCATCTTGAATTCTTGCATAAGTCCTTCTTCCACAAACCGGACAAATCACAATCTTGGGAACAACCATATTTTTACACCTGCCTAAGATTCATCTTTGCATACTAATATCTAAAAACATTTAATTTATTGTTTTGAACAATGACACGAACAAAATCACAAGTCCAAAGGTATTGTTTCTGATGCTTTCAAGATCGGATAGAACTATTTTCTTATCAGCCTTACACTCTGCTAGACTAATTGCGCTAACTCCATGAGAAGCAGCATTTCTTTTGGGAATTGCTAATTCTATTTGCTTATATAGTTCATCCAAATTGCTTTGATAAATCTGGTAATCTGTGTCGGTTGCAGAGTTATTATCATAACCAAACAATTTATCTATGAAAGCTCTAAATTGTGGAAGCTTTGTAGACGAACAACTGGTTACGTTGTAAAGCAGATAATTGAAGTTCCCCATTGTTAATTTATCTATAATGCGTTTCTTTTCCTTATTCAGAAAATAATTCGGCTTTTCTGACGGGAGATATCCAATCAAACCAGAAGACAAATTATTGGTTTTATACAAATATGTAAACCAATCACCATTATCCTTCAGAGAATTAAGCATTGAAGCATATTTTGACCACAACAATCCATTGTAAATCGATTCAAACGCTTGATAATATAAAGAAGAAATACAACTATAATCATAGCCAGCGTTTGCATACTCTTGAGTTGCATATTTATCAAACAGTAATTCTGCAGTAGCAAGTGCATTAATAGCAACTTCTGGAAGAACACTAGAAGATGGGCCAATATAATCTAATACAAACGTTTTCTTATCACCGAAATCTGCTGTTTCTATATTATTTGCTATCAGGGAATCACCTAACTTTTGGCTGACTTGATCGACCATATTTTCAACAAATCTCTTCAATTCATCATCAGTACAATACTTTAACTCTTCTCTTAGTCTCTGTTTAATTGTTGACGCATCATTATAATCAGGTTTGTTAATATCTGCATCAATATCACAAATTGCCATTTCAGCTAATTCAAATAAAGCCCTCTCACGCAACTTTTCAATAAGAGTTGCATCAATGCCATTATCCAATCTGTATTTGTCCATATCTATGCTATCAAAACAATGATAATCCGGCGCACGATAAGTATTCCTAACTAGATTCCTTTCTAATCTATTCAATTCATTTCTCTTGTCTTTTAGTTCATTTATCCAATTTGATTTTATTAATCCAGCCTCAAAGGCACGTCCAAGTGCATTAACAAGAATATAAATGGCATTAATTGAATGGATTAATCTTTTCCCTACTTCTTGTTCCTTCATAAGATACGGATCAATAGCTTTATTTGGTAAAAACGCCACTATATTATTAAATTCACTACGCAGTGCATCAGGATCATTAACATTGGATAGTTCAAATAAGTCTGTTACGAATCCTTGTATCTTATCTAAATCATATGAGCGAATAGTGGCAACATTCTCTGCCTTCATAGAATTAATGCTTTCAGACATTTTACGGTAAA
This sequence comes from Ruminococcaceae bacterium AB4001, assembly GCA_000621765.1. GTDB lineage: Bacteria > Bacillota > Clostridia > Saccharofermentanales > Saccharofermentanaceae > Saccharofermentans. The sequence goes on along the minus strand of JHXJ01000029.1, from coordinate 28,555 downwards.
TATCATAATCAAAGTTAAATCCAGATAGATTTTCGTCATTCAATATTTTGTTGTATTCTAATGAATCAATAATCCCCCGATGTTCTTCGTAATAACCAAATATCATATCGATTGTATAAGCTAGGTATTTTTCCGAAGAATCAATTTCTTTTACACCTTCATAAGCATTGTCATACTGGCTCAAATTTTTAATGATAAAAAAACATAATGAAACAGCAAGATACCATAGATTATTCTCTGTGGGTCTAATCAAAAACAAATGATAAGCAATCAGCACACAGTTAAATGTAAACGGTAAATCTACGATTGCTCTTATGTTAGTATCAATTAGAACTCGTTTACCTGAATCTGTTTTCACCCATAAATAGTTAAATGCATAACGATATCTTTCGTTATACTTATCTAATAAATCACTAATCTTTACTACTGTTCCGGGTACTTGAGACTCGTTATCGAACAGTCCTTTTATATACTGTTCAAACTCGCTATATCTTGTTTTTATATCAACATCTGAATTAATTAGTTCAACAACTCTTAATTCCTCTGATAATCGATAATTTATTAACGATATAAATTGCTCCCAATAATACTGATTTTGTTCATTTAATGCATATTTCTTCTCATTAATTCTCGCTTCCGTAACAGTATCTATCACATTATTTCTATAGGATATTGTTTCCTCTAATTTTTGTATTTCGAAGTCAGACAATTCAACCATTTGTGAATTGATATCAACAAACATAGGATTCAGGAACATTTCAAATACAAATGCTTCATCTATTTCTTTAGAGAAATCAATAGTTTTGTGAGTCATCAGTTCATAACGTTGAACATTATGAAGAAAAAAGACAAAGGAAAATAACAGTTCTTTGTAATTAAAGTCAATCAAATAATCTTCCTCATGACCTGCTGAAGAATAATAAGTATAAATACAACCTATTAATGCCTTGTCTAAATCTGTAATTGCTGCATTAGGATGATTTTTAATCATTTCTAGAACGATCGAATCAGGATGATATTGATCCTCATATAGACCAACATCTGAAACATAGAACATTGTATTCATAATAATATTACGATCTTCATCATTCATATTGGCAGACAAACTCATAACTAATTTGTAGCTAGAAGTACCATAAGTAAGAACATTATTAATACGCCATTTAAATATATAATTAATGGCAGACTTGTATGCTTTGATATACTGTCTAATATCAGTTGAGACGGAATCTATAGGATAGTCTTGAATTGGGGAATATTGTATAGTATTCATAATTAACCTCAAAAACAAACAAGCAATAATTTGTAGTTAGAAAACGAACATCCCTCCATGGAATAATTATCTTTAGCATTCAACAATTACATTTTACTCTGCATATAAAGACATTATTAGGTCTGTCGTATGAAGATTTTATAAATTTTAGACAAAGCTCAAAAGGTGCGTCATTGTATAACAAAGCAGGACAAGTGATTTACTTCCCTTACATCTTTTCTTACATCTTTAAGCCAGTTTGAATTCGTTTGTATTCGATACAATTAGAAAAGTGTGGATTTTAGAGGTGTATATTATCCGCAGCATTTCGTTGAGTTTCGCAGCATTATTAACCATTCATTCTATTGTTCCCGACAATGAAACCCTTGGGTTGAAAACCCCTTATTTTATTGCGTTTGCGGGTTTGACGCCCTCGATTTACTACTAAACTTACTACTATTTAAGCATAAAATCATGCATGCGAATTGAAATCGCACATTCGTAAAACCCTAGGTTTTCAAGCCTAGGGTCTTACTTTGAACAGTTTTGAACACATTTGGAATTAGCGGGCTTCATTGTAGTTTTACAAATCCAATCGCACATTTGACAAAATAATTATATTTTACTCTGCATAAAAAACATTATTAGGACTGTCCTATGAATAATTTATTAATATTCTTAAATGTGGATTTTTATACACGCGATAATCTATTATGTTAGTTCTTGTATCTTCCATGTAAACTTTTCATGAAAGGTCCCTATATGATCCCACGATAATCTATAATCATGTCAACACATTTGCTAAGGAGGTATATTCATGGGCGTTAATCAAATGACCGGTACGCCTTGGCACTTGGAAACTCTGAAAATGAGCGAAGATGACGACAGAAGACATAAAAGCAGGTGCATTTATTATTATAAAGCCAACAAAAACTGCAAACGTCTTAACTTAAAATGTCCTGGATCAGCTCATTGTGATCATTATAAAGAAGATCCTGCCCGAATTAGAGAAATACCCGATTCGAATACAAGATCTAGAACCCAGGTCGTTGCAATAACTCATATCAATACTCAAAAGGTTCCGGAAAAGGAAATCGTATATGATGGAACACTTCTATATCCGGCAGGCTGTCATGTTAGGCACAAAACCTATGGTTTAGGTTGTGTAGCTAAAGTAAATAAGGAATACGTGACAGTTAAGTTTGACGAAGGTTTTTCTAAAGAATTAAGCGTTGCATATTGTGTAAAGAATTCTCTTCTGGTTAGGGAGATAACCGAAGAAGAGGCAGAACGCATTAAGAGAGAAGCACTCATTCAACATGAACTTGAAAACAAAAAGGAAACACCTAGTGTTCCCGAACAAATTGCATCTGAAAACATACAGTCAGCAGAAACAGTTTTTGCAAGTACAGTCAACGCCAATAACGAGTCAACAAACACACACACATCTCCTTCAAAACCAAAAACAAAAGTTGTTGCATTCTGGATAGTGTTATTTTCTGTATTATTGTTGATCATTACTTTATTCTTTATTCTTTTAGGTATTCATTTATCTAGCTTAGCATAATGGAATTATGTATGAATTATAATTTCTTATTTGTACAGTATGGCGGTAATACATATCCGGATGGAATAGTTCCAGAATTGGTTGAAATAGCAGGTCATCTTGACAAGGACTATATTGAAGACTACCCCAATTACTCTCTACATACTGAATATAGTTACGGAAAAAGAAACTTCTCATCAGCGTTAATTCATATGTTTCCTGTACTCTGTCAGGCAAATAAAGAGGGCGTTCCTCAACTTTGGAAGAGTGCGGATTGGGCTTCGCAATTTGCTGATTTCGTTATATCTCTCACCAACGGTCACAATGCTCCTAGAGTTATAGAGATACATCCACCTTTTAGTGACTATTGTGATATAGATCTGTTCATTGACCGATACTCCGTATTTGAGGAACGGATTCACAACACTTACCCGAGCACTGAAATAGTAATAGAGAATCGTGCCGGTTCTGTATATCACGGTGGCAGGTTTATTGTCGGAAAAGCTGCTGAGATTGCTGCACTCTGTCAGAAAATACAAAATACCAATGCTAATCTTGGTGTTGTTTTAGATTTCCCTCAACTTTTGACCGCTGAACACATAAAGACGGAATCATTTGACCATAACAAATACTCAACTGCCATTGATATGATCTATCCCTATCAGGATACGATAAAAGGCATTCATATTTGGGGCAAAAAGAAAAATGCAAATGGTCGTTTGGTGGCTCACAACGGAACATTAGATACATTCATAGAGAATCCCGCTGATAAAGAAGCTTTCATTTCGGGAATAAGAAAAATATGCTCTGATGGAAAGAGCAGATTCTTTGTGCCAGAAGTTAATTCGGGGAAAAATGATTTAAAAGCTGTTGTTAGAGATATACTCCAATAAGCAAACTTACTTCCCTTACATCTTTGTGCCAATTTGAGTTCGTTTATATTCGTTATAATTCGATAAGTGACGTTTATAGAGGTGTCTATTATCCGCAGTATTTCGTCGAGTTTCGCATCATTATTAACATTAATTCCTATTCCTCCCTACACGGATTGTACAAAAGACTTGTCTGATAAATCCCTTGCGAGTCTAGAGGAACTGCTTAAAGCTAAATATATTATTGCCAGCATGTACAAATGCTTGAATATGGAAGAACCCGGAGCTGATCCGGGTTCTTTTGCATCATTTTGAATTCGTCATAACTTGGTTTTTGCCGAGAAAAGCTAATCGGCGATATTTAAACGAAACACACTAATGATCACAAATAATCTTTTGTATCTATATCCGTAGCTATTCTTTCATATTCCCAACCTAGTTTATTATCTCTATGAGTACGAGCAAAAACGCCAGCAAATTGGTAGAAATCAGAATTGGGCATTTTAATAAATGTTAAGTGTGGCTCTACACCATCAGGCATCGGTTTATTTAATAGGCTAGGATTCTCAAAATTATTCATATAAATCTTATTACCGTCATCACTTATGGTATTACACCACCCATACCATTTATCACCCGGTTTAGGAGTGCCATAGCTAAGATCAGCTATTTTAGGGAACCATGCGCTTGACTTCTTGTAAGTGTTTAAAGGATACCATTCCTTATAGCATGCCTTATAACTCCACCCAAAACAGTTATTCATTACATCTACTATACGTTTAAACTTATCACCAACATGAATAATCATAAAAACCTCCTCTTTTCTTTCAGAAATCTATCAGATAAATCTCTATGTTAATCAACCTAGTCGAATCAAAACACTGTTTATTCAAACTATATTAGAGCTTGTAATAGTTCCTGTTAATTTGTACTCTACATTTGCTTCAACAAAGAAGGCATCTTCATTAAATCTTCCGTCTTTAATTACACTATCAAGTATCATTATCTGAGAATCATTAAAACCTACTTTCCTAACATAAAAGATTTTGTAATGCTGCTCATTCCTGCAAGCAAAATCGAATTCTGCCTTAGACATAAAAATCGTAATATCTGATGAATCAACATTATCAGCTTTAACATCAACATAGAACTCTTCTCCATTATCAATATAAGACATATCATAACCATATGAAGGAGATCCAGTCGGGTTTACACCTGCCGTTTTAGCGTTCTCAGAAACCCACATTACTTCATCATATTGGTCAATTAACCAATTGTAAGCCTTGGATTCGCCCTTAAATCCGATAGTTTCCTTGGATTTGTCAGCCTTTTCGGCTTCCCTTTGACTAAAGCCAGCACTTCTTTTGGCTTTCTTGCGTTTTTTTGTAGGTTTAGGAGCCGTTGTGCCTTGAAATACTGACACATTTGCTTCACCATCATCATCTTTATCCTCTGGTTCAGGCTCCATATTTGCTTCATAATACTCTTCATATCGTTTTCGGAGCTCATCGTATTCGCCAAAAAACATTAAACTAGTGATTCCGTTATCTGTTAAGTTACTTTCAATTTATCACAGTTAAAATGTCATAAAAGGGACTTTTTATCTTTGTAACCGAGTTCCTGTAAAAAAATCAATTCATTATGGCAACTTTCGTTCTAGCATAAACCCCAAATCAAAATCGAAAAATATTATTAACAAGGCGTATACTACTTCGACACAGAGAGTGTTATATAATAATTTTAGTTAGATTAGAAGAGCAGCATAATCATTTAGTCCGGAGAAATCATATGAAAAATGACACGCGTTCAGGCATTTTCTGTAAAGAATGTGGTACTCGATTAACGATCGACACAAAAATCTGTCCTGGATGCGGTAGAAATGTTGATCTCTTTGGCAAACAAGATAGCAACAAAAAAGTTGATACAAACAAAAGCAAGGGCTCAAATTCTGAAACAATATGTGAAGCTTGTGGTGCTAAAATGGCTATTGGCAGCAGGTTTTGTTCTAACTGCGGAAAAAGCATTGTGCCGAAAACTTCTGTATGCAAGCGCTGTGGTCAGCCATTAAAAAGCAACATGAATTTTTGCAGCTCTTGTGGGTATTCCGTCAAGCAATTAGATAAAACAAGCTCTGCATCACCTTCTAGTCATAATTCTTCAAATGGTATGCACACACAATTTGTACAGGCTAAATGTTCTAACTGTGGTGCTCATCTTCTTTTGGATAATACTCAGAAAACAGCCTCTTGCCCTAGTTGTGGAACACCATACATAATATCAACCCTTCCCTATTCAAACACAACACCAAACCATGAAAGTGATTTTGTAATAGTTAACGGGGAACTTGTAGAATACAAAGGTATTTCTAAGGATATCGTTATACCCAACTGTGTTTCTGCTATTGGTGAAGGCGTTTTTCTGGGCGAAGATATAACGAGTGTAAGCATTCCAGATTCAGTATCTGTAATCAAAGAATATGCCTTTAAGGATTGCAAGTTGCTAAAAAAAGTTCGAATCCCACCTTCTATGGTTGAGATAGATTCATCAGCATTTCAAGGCGATAAAGATTTGAATATAGTATGGCCCGAAACCTGGAAATCAAAGCATTTAGTCAAACTACATATTGTGGCTCATACTGAAAACGTTGAATCACTTGTAATGGTGCCTAGCACTGATAGACATTATGGAGCAACACCTCATTTTTATTGTGGCCGCGAAATAACCGGGAACTATATGTTTAGTCAACGAGATTTATTCTTAAGGGAACATACAAAAAATTGTTCCGTTTTTGACTATTTCGAAATTGTTAGTCTCGATATTGTTCAGATGTATAAAGAACTAGCATCATTATTTGATCGGGCAGGTATACCTAGATCTTTAATAGGGACAACCGAGGTACCGTACTACAATTCTAAAACTAAAATTGTTAACCGTGGAAACGCAAAACGAGGAATGGTTCAGGTCCTTGAGATCCAACTATGTGATGATGAATAATGATTAGCGTAAAAATACCTATGGAGTGACAAAATGAGAAAAATAGCAATAATTGGGTGTACAAGTGCAAAGGAAAGCTATCCTTGTAAAGCTATCGAGTTATATCAAAAAAGTTCATTATTTCGCAAAGAATTGAAATATGCGCAGATAATCATCAAAGCTGATGATATCTATATTCTATCTGCCAAGCATCATTTGATTCATGGCTCGAAAATAATAGAACCGTACAATGTTACCTTAATAAACAAGTCAAAAGCAGAAAGGATAGCCTGGGCTGATTTTTCTTTATCACAGATCTTAAAAGAGTTTAATCCTACTGAAGATAAGCTGTATCTTCTTTGTGGTGCAAAGTATTATGAGTTTCTTGAGGGCGAACTTAAGAAGAATAACTATCAGTATGAGATTCCGCTAAAGGGCATTGGAAAAATAGGCGAGCAATTGCAGTGGCTTAACCAGAACACATAATGATTAACGCTAAAGAATTACGTAACAAAGCAGAGCTTTTGAATATCCCGAATGATTTGCCCGGGTATTATAAGTGGTGGGCCGAAAAACCCGAACTGGATATAATACTTTTGGCACTTAATGCCGATTATTCTGAACTGTCTTCATTAATGGAGCAAAAAGATGGCCTTTATTGCATATATATTGGAATTGCAGCAAAAGAGTCTATTCGCAAAAGATTAGATTGGCATGTAAATGATTCGCATACATCATCCAGAGTTCTTAGTGGAACACTTTCAACGCTTAGACAAAGTATTTCAAGTGTAGTGGCGCATAACCAATTTGACAAAGATGCCACGGACGCATTTATTGATAAACTCAAAATAGAATGGTTTACCATAGATGATCCAATTAAATCTGAGACAGCTATTGATAACCTTCACACTATTGAACGTAAAATCATGAGTGAACATCTTTATGTCTTGAATATTCAGGATAATAAGTTTCCACAAGCACAGCCAATTAAGAAGAGATTGTCTGCATTAAGAAAAAGCTCAAAACAGATGAAATAATTGAGTTTTACTTCCTTACTTCTTTTCTTACATCTTTCGCCCAGAACAGGGCAGAAGACAATAGAAAATTATAGAAAACCGGGGTAAAAAAGAGTATGTTTATCAGTATAAAGTAGAGGGTTTAAGAATAGGATAGAATTCCAAGAAAGGCATCCCTACAATGAAACCGCTCGATAAATAATCAATCTATAGCGTATCCTTAAAACCCGCAAACGCAATAAATTAAAGTGTTCCAGCCCGTTAAGTCTCTTGACTTGATGGGCTGACTTTTTATGGCTTACATCTAACTTACATCTTTTGATGCAGGATTTTTAGCATCCTGGAATAACCGCACATTTTTATGCTTCATTCGCGTAATGGAAACTTTCGTCTATGACACATATCCTTGTCTCATGGATATGTGTTAACGAGGAGGTTCCAGTCTTGAAAAGCAAGCCTAAGCTAGAACTTGGTCTTACGGCATATGAAGAGTTGTTTATGAACGATAAACAGCTCACTGAAACAAGACTGGCTAAAATATATGAGATTCCTATTAATCTGATCGATGACTTTCCAGATCATCCTTGAATACGGCGGTGTCATAGCGCCAGCAAATCGCTAATTACTGCGCCACCAAAATCGGCAATTGTTGCGCCACTTGCGTCGGAAACATTGAGCCACCTACCGGTTCCGGTCTATCAGAGCCACTGTTGGAAATACATATAGCTATCCTCCGGCAGATATAATATCTGCACATTCCTTTAGGAATGAATAAAATCACGGAGGTGGCTATATGCCAAACTACAAAGAAATTGCTCGACTCAAAGCAGCCGGGCAATCCAATCGAGCGGTCGCCGAAGCACTCGGGCTTGCCAGAAACACTGTGAATGCAGCTGTTGCCAGGATCGAAGATTCCGGACTTAGGTTTGAGGATCTATCCAAACTGACGGATGCACAAATCGATGAAGTCTTTCCAACTGCTTCAGGTCGTAAAGCCGAAGGCGAATACTACATGCCCGACTTCGAACAACTAAAGAAGGAACTGGCAAAACCGGGCGTGACACTTCAGCTCTTATGGGAAGAGTATTCTGACAGGTGCAGACTATCAGGCTTAAAGCCCTATCAGCTGACTCAGTTCAAGAAACACTTCAACGATCACCTGAAGAAAACGGGATTTAAGGACATTATCCAGCACAAAGCCGGTGAGCAGATCGAAGTAGATTGGGCGGGCGTACGCCCTTATTGGCAGGATCCGGATTCCGGCGAGAAAGTATACGGCTGGTTATTTGCAGCAGTTCTTCCGTTCAGCGGATTAGGATTTGCCTATGTTACTCCTGACATGAAGATGCCCAGTTGGATACAGTGCCATATAAAGATGTACGAGTTCTTTGGCGGTGTTACTACAATACTTACACCTGACAACCTTAAAACCGGCATAACTAAGCATACACGTGACGAACTCGTTATTAACAGCACTTATCAGGATATGGCCGAATACTATGGAACGGTTGTAGTTCCTGCAAGAGTCAGAGCACCTAAAGATAAGAACCAGGTAGAGAATCTCGTATATCAGTTTGAGAAAGACATTATCGGCAGACTTCGTAATTGCCAGTTCTTCTCAATAGACGAGTACAACGAACAACTGATGCTCGAGGTAGAACGATTTAACAATAAGCCCTTTCAGAAAAAGGAAGGAACACGGCGGTCCATATTCAACGAAGTTGAGAAAGCTGCTCTGCTACCGTTACCGCACAGACGATACGAGTTGGCAACCTATAGAACGGCAATAGTTCAATCCAATTCCCATGTTGCATATCAGAAGAACTACTATTCAGCTCCATATCAGTATCTCGGTAAGGAAGTTACATTAAAGATCACGTCACACAGGCTCGTTATCTTACATAACAAAGAGGTATTAAGCGAATATGAGCTTATATGGAACAGGATAGGAGCATATTCCACGATACCAACCGATATGCCGCCACACAGCAACGCATTTGGAGAATGGAACAGTACCAGGTACCTTAACTGGGCAAAAAGTAAAGGACCGAACGTATATGAAGTTATCTACAGGATATTTGCAAGCACCACAGTAGAACAACAACACTATCGAACGGTCCATTCCATCCTCAAGCTGGCTTCGACGTATTCCGACCAAAGACTCGAAGAAGCCTGCAAGCTCGCTATTCAACAAATGAATAGACCCCGCTATAGGGATATTAAGCATATTTTAGAGACAGGTGAAGATTTATGTCAACAACAGGAGATGCCTAAGGGCAAGTTCACGAGAGGCGGTGATTACTTTGGACTCTAAGAAACTAGAAGAGATCACGGCACGCCTTCGTGAGATGAGATTGCCTGTTATGGCAAACCAGATTGTAACTATGTACGAAGCTTCCGAACTTAAGGATGTTGTTACAGTTTTGGACGTCATTACGCGGGAGGAACTGATTTCCCGTAAGAACAATACGGCTGACAGATACCGTAAGTCTGCTCATCTATCTCAAAGTTATGCAGAACTGTCAGGCATTGACTATTCACCGGAACGAAAGATAAACGAACGTGTGATCGAACAGCTGGCTACAGGCGGTTACATTGATAAGGCAAGAAACGTCGTTATAGTCGGAGCTTGTGGTACCGGTAAGTCCTATATCGCCAATGCATTAGCGTCTGATGCATGCAGAAAACTACACAAGACCTTGTATTGCCGTATGTTTGAACTGATCTCAGACATAAAGCATATGGAGACCCAAAGATTGAAGCGACGCTACGTTAATCCTGATGTCCTTGTTATTGACGACTTCGCCAACACCAAGATGACCGAAGAAGATGCGCTGCAGATCTTTAAAGTTATGGAGTATCGCTACGGGTTTAAGTCCACGATTATTGCCTCACAGCTAGAGCCAACAGAATGGCACAGGAACTTTGGAGCCAGTCAGCTTGCAGATTCCATACTCGACCGGATCGTCTCAAATGCTTACAAGATAATCTTGAGTGGAGATTCGTTACGACCGAAGAAGATCGAAGACTAAAAAGAATGGTGTCGGTATAAAATCCGGCACCATTTTTGGCTCAATCTTTCCCGATTTCGGTGGCTCAACCTTAGCGATTTCAGTGGCGCAATTCACTCCGACGCAACTGGCTCTCTCAGACCGCCGTATTCAATCCTTTTAGAGTTAAATCCGATGAAGATATGGATCAGCTCGTAGTAAGCATTAAGGAACAGGGACTTATTACTCCTGTAACCTTGAGACCTAAAGATAACGGCAGATATGAAATGGTATCTGGGCATAGAAGAAAAGAAGCTTGCATACGTGCCGGACTGACTACAATAAAAGCTGATGTACGTGAGATGACTCAGGATGAGGCCATAGTACTCATGGTTGAGTCTAATCTGCAGCGTACGGTAATTCTACCCAGCGAGAAAGCATTCGCCTACAAGATGCGTCTGGAGGCTCTGAAGAGACAGGGAAAGAAAGGCGGTGCAACTTGTGGACAAGTTGTCCACAAGTCCAGAGATATCATTTCAGAGGAAAGCGGCAGGCAAGTATCCAGATACATTCGACTAACAAACTTAATTCCGGAACTACTCGAGCTGGTAGATGAAGGCAGGATTGGATTAAGTCCTGCTGTAGAACTCTCCTACATCTCTCAGAGACAGCAAGAAAAAATACTCGAACAGATCATTGAGTGTGATTGTACCCCTTCTCACGCTCAAACCAGAAGATTACATCAGCTCTCAAAAGAAGGTAGACTTAACGCTAAGGTAATTGAAGCTATCATGAGAGAGGAAAAACCAAATCAGGAAGATAAGATCCATATCCCCTACTCAGAGATCCGCCAATACATCCCAAGCATCATCTCCTACGAGAAAACCGGAGAGTATATTAAAATAGCTCTAGAGTTTTATCAGAAGTACCTGAAAACAAGTTGACTGCTTGTTTTACTTAACCATGATATTTTTCATCATTTCTGGATAAAGATACACGTTTTGATATGGCTTCTATATTTGTACTAATTTTTTTATTCGAACTCTTATCTTTTCTTCATCGTTTCTGCCCACAAATTTTATCACGCATTATTAACTACATATGGATTATCAACCTCATCTAATTGACGCTATTCTTTCCACATCAACAAATTCATTCAAAAGTGCTGGGCTGTGCCACGCCTCCGAAAATCTAATATGTTGATAAGTCCTTTGGTTGATTTCTTCTTTTATTTGTTTCATTTTTTCAATAAAACTTTCAACTGTATCATAACCAAACAGAGGTATTATTTCTTCGATGTATTCTCTTGATATGAATCTTCTTGTAAAAACGCCTATTCCGCTAGCATATTCGTTATCATAAATATATGTCATAGGAAACCATGGCCACGAAAGAAGAGAATTCTTACTATATATGGAATGATTGAAACAAATTAGATCTGCAAAAACAAATTGTTCTTTTGTATAACGCTTGTCGATGTTTTCAATCCAATAAGTAGCCGTTCCGCAAATATATTTCTTTTTATCTCGCTCCGTCATCGCCCTGTCTAAAGAGTCCTGTCGCCCCGAATAAAATAAATCAAATCCAGAAATCTTATCTGGATAGGAATCTTTATTATAATATGGTCTTGAAAGCAATCTACCAACAGCAATATAATCCTCATTCTTAAGAAAGAACGCAATGGTATACAGAAACAGTTCGTGAAGAAATACTTTTGCTAATCCACCCGAAGCTGAACTAATTCTACTAATTTCCGATGCAGTATTTTCTAATGATTTTGCAATAATCTTGTCTGCGTCACTGACATAAATCGAATAATCTAATAATGTTAGATATTCTTCCTTCGATTCATCAAACTTCTTATAGAATGCAAATACTTCATCATAGCCATCTATACCATCTTGATCTGAGGTGATTCTAGCAACATTGCTTAAAACATCTGATACATATTTAGAAAACAGCGATAATCGTGCCTTGTCAGGTTGAATTGTCTTTAGGTTAGCAAAAGCGTTAAGTTTCTTAACCTCTATAGTATTACTCTTTTCGACCCATATAGGTTTGGTTCCCAATTCTGGCTTTTTATATGTCTCCTCACCATACAAAGTTCTTACAAGTCGCATATATTCATCATCATAGTTATCCTCAGATGACAGATCAAAATGCAATCGTCCTTGCAAATAAATAGGCTTGCAGACTTTGCCATCTTCATCTCTTTCGAAAACAATTGGAATGAATTTATCTTGCGTAACTTCTTCATAAACCTTAGGTGATATGATTTGAGTTTCAGTTCCCACACCGCCACTATGAGTATCGGCTTTCTGAGCATAAACAGGATCTATCAACATAAGAACATTAGTAATTGAAGCATCGGCAACACACTTTTCCATAAAGGCAAATGTGTCACTACCCTCTGATAAATTCCATTTGTCTATTACTACATCTATACCGTCTCCCATAAGCTGTGCAGCAAAGGCAAGAACCTTATCTTGATACTCTTTTGTTCCCCAAGCATACGAAATAAAAACTCTAGGTTTTTCAATTTTAATCTTTGTCATATTTTCCCCCTATGATTTAATAAATAATTCCATATATTGTTTCTATCTTAGATGCTATTCTTTTTTGTTCTTCGTATGGGGGAAATGGAACTATCATTTTTGATAGTGTCTGACCATTACAATTAGGCTGAGCAGTAGCAATAGTACCTTGACGCAATTGTTTCCAATACAAACTACTATCCATGAAGTATTTCATGTATTGAGCGCAAATTCTTGAACTATAACTAGTTCTAATCAAATATCCAGCATATACAGCTTCCTCTGGAACGACAGAAACAATATATGATTTTCCTACCGTTCCACCTGTTCTTGCAAAAAGAATATCATTTTCATGTAAAAGATAATTCTCTATTTCACTTTCATCAATGTCGCAATAAGGGACTGCAGACCATTGTACTTCCCCCTCCTGTATGTCACTTATGCGAACCATCTTAATACGACCAGCTTGCTTTGCTGGAGCATTGTATCCATACTGAATTCTTTCCGATAAATCGCCCCATCGTATCCACGTCCAATTACTCGGAATCTCAAACGGAATCTCATCATCCGAAATCTCTGGCAAAGGCTTTTCTTTCTTTATCTTACCTTCCTTGACTAGTCTGGCTTTTTCTCGTTGAATCTGAGCATACAGCTCATCAGCATTACCATCTTCCGGTAACTGCTTGGTTAACTTTCCGCGAATACCAGCATCTATGATTTTCCCCTTCAATATTTCACGGTCAGATTCATATTGCTGCTGAAGGGTATCGATAATATCTAACAACTCGAATGCACCATTAAGAATTGAAACGATTCGTTTCTGCTCTTCAAGCGGAGGAAGTGGTATCACAAATTCCTGAATGCGTCTAATAGCTAGCTTGGGCTGAGCAACCTGTGTTGTCACCATTTCAATTTGTCTACGAATAAAAGATGTTGACAGGCACCAGATAAGCCAATCCTGGTCTATTTGAGTAAAAACAATACGGTCTGCATTTTCAGTCAAGTTAATACCATCAATCTCTGGGGGGATTTTCCCAACTTTTCCAATCGTGCCCGCTACTGTAATATATACATCTTCTTTGTTAATTATGTATTTTGATATTGTTGGATAAATGTCCACTGGTACAAACAATAAGTTATCCAGCAAAACCGTTCTGTTTTTCATGTCAGATACGCGGATATACTTATGCCCAGTATTTTCTGTGATTAAGCTGCGCCCTGCTGGAATGCGTTTACCACCATAAACCTGAGCCAGATTTCCCAAATATACCCATTTCCAATTCTCAGCGATATCAAATGGAATCATATCTTCTGTAATCTCTGGCAAGGGCTTTTCCTTTTTAATCTTGCCGTCTTTAATAAGATTCGTTCTATCTTCCTGTATCTGTGCGTACAAATCTTCAGCATTACCGTCTTCAGGTAATTGCTGTGTTAGTTTTCCTTGTATGGCAAGATCAATGACCTTATTGCGTAATACTTCCGTATCAATCATAACTCTATATCTCCAAGCAGTTCCTTTAGCTTAGATACTGCTTCTGCAATTCCATCTGATTCTGCCTGCATATCATCAAGCACTTGCTTTATTGTTCGCTCATCTTTCTCTTCAAAATCAAGCCACTTGAAGTCAAGTGTATCAGCATTCTTAACTTCATATTCCGTGAACATTCTCCACCTACCATTGGGATTATCTTCGCTGTACGTAGGCTTTCTGTCTTCCATGTGACCGGAACAATAACACTCAACAAACTCATCAAGATTTGCTCTGGTCATGGGTTTGGTTGCCATTGTGTGCTTTATGCCTGTGCGGTAGTCATAAACCCAAATATCCTTTGTCGGTTCTCCCTTATCAAAGAATAGAACATTAGTCTTAACTCCATTTGCATAGAAAATACCAGTTGGCAATCTTAGGATTGTATGTAGATTGAAGTCCTTAAGCAGTTTCTCTCTGACCTTTGCTGTCGCTCCTTGGTCGGTGAGAACACTATCAGGAAGAACGACACCAACACGACCACCAGTCTTAACAATAGACATGATGTGCTGTAAGAAGTTAACCTGGTTATCTGATGTCTTTATAAACTCAGGTCTGTTTGCTGATACTTCTACACTTCCTTGAGGGCGAGTTCCAAATGGCGGATTAGTTAGAACTACCTGATAAAGATCATCATTAGCCTCAATAAGAGAATCCTTATACTCGATAGGACTTCTATTCACACCGATATCGTGCAAGTACAGATTCATGGAAGCAAGTGTTACTACCAAAGAGGTGTTATCTGCTCCATGAAGCGCATTGTTCTTCAAGAACTTCTGCTTCTCAACATCCTTGCTCTGCTTACGCATATGCTCATAGGCAGCAAGAAGAAATCCGGCTGTTCCACAACATGGATCCATAACGGTCTCGTTAATCTTCGGATCGACTACATCAACTATGGCAGATATCAATGCTCTTGGTGTAAAGTACTGTCCGGCACCGCTCTTACGATCCTGACCATTCTTCTCGAGGATACCTTCGTAGATAGTTCCCTTGAAATCGCCCTCCATCATGTACCAGTTTTCTTCTGATACCATATCGATGACTTTCTTAAGCATAACAGGGCGATCGATCTTATTTGTAGCCTTAGTGAAAATAGTTCCGATAAGGCCTTCATCCTTGGATAATTCTTCAAGGATATCTTCGTATTTCTCAACAAGATCCGTTCCGCTAAGATCTACAAGATCAGACCATTTATATCCATCAGGGATTGAGCTACCAAGTCCTAACTCTTCTTTTTCATTGTCCATTTTAAGGAAGAGAATATAAGTAAGCTGTGTTATGTAGTCTGTAAATCCTACGCCAGCTGATGAGAGGACATTTGCAATATCCCAAACTTTCTTCAATAAAGCTGCTTCTGTTTTCTGATTTGCCATTTTATGCCACCTTTAATAAAAATCTAGATAATGCCTGCATCTCTTCTGCAAGCATGGGGGCGCCAAAGATAGTAACACCCTTACGCCAAAGATCGGTATCAATCTCGTTAAGCTCTTTTACGGAGATTGCTCCATCATTAATAACAAACTCTGCAACCTGACGCATAACCTCAACTTGATCATCTGTAAGTTTGCGCTGTTGCTGACCGCAATACAGGCTGAATCTCTGTGCGTAGCCGTTGATAAGACTTGTCAGAGTTGGATTCTTCTTATATGCGTATCGTACGATCTGTATCAGGTTAGTGAGAGCATTTACATTTGTCTTTGTATCAAGTTCATCGACACTTCCGTCTGTATCTAATAACTTGTAGTTCTTCCATATCTGATACACACCATATTGTTTACTCTCGGACAAAAGTCTGTCACGGAGTTCACTCAGCATCGTATGTGTAATGATGGTATCTTCAGAGTTATAAATAATTCTAAGAGCTTCTATGCTATCTCTGTTATCAATCAAGTATTTCTCGAAGTTATCAATATAACTGCGTGCGGTTTCTTTAGAGAAACCTGCATAAAGAACTCTATCTTCATCTTGGATAGAAACAGAATATCCTTTTTGCATTTCAATTAGTTTGTTCCGTGCCGGAATACTGCTCATAAGCTGTGATATAAGAGCCATGCGAGCAGAGTTATCACCAGAAGGGCTCTCGTATTCTAAAAGTATTCTTTTCTCAAATGCGTCCTGAATAATGTTTGCTAGTTCACGGGGTGCAAAACCATATTCTGAAATAAAGTAATCAAGGTGCTTCCCGAACAGAACATCATTCTCGTATCTTCGATTAATGGTAGAACAATAATTGCATAACAGAATGAGGTTATCATCACTTACTTCTCCGTGAGCAAGATGTTCAAGAAGCTGCTCGAGCGAAAGAGTCTTTTTGCCAGGGCCAGGGATACGCACACGAATATCGTGGTCATGTTCAGTTACTCCCACTGCATCAACAATGTAATAACATTCTTTGGTGTCTGCATTAGGTGTTACTTCACGAAGTTTGTCGTCTTTAATAACACGGCATCCACGTCCCTTCATCTGGGTGTACAAGACATCCGACATAACATCGCGCATGAATAATACGACTTCCAACGGTCTGACATCTGTACCGGTAGCAACAAGCGTAACAGTAACAGCAATACGAAAGTCCTTTTCAATGCGCAAATCTCTAATAAGCGCATTGGAGTCGCCAGCAGAATATGTAATCTTCTGAACGAAATGTTCAGGCAGATTTCCATTGAACTCCGGTGCGAACACTTCCTTTGCTACATCAACTATTAACGACGCATGGTTATCATCTTTTGCAAAAATCAATGTCTTGGGAATATATTCCCACTTTTTCTCTCGTTCAGGATATAAGTCCGAATAAATTGCATCTTTATAGGCTGTAAGCACTGTCTTGATCTGATCACGGTTTACAACAGAACGATCTAATGTATTTGGAGTATAGGAATAACTGTTATCTGCATTGTATGTAGTAGTCTGACCTGACTTGCGGGCAACCTCTACGACTTTACTACCTTCTTCTATAACTCCGCCAATCTCAGTAACCTCTGTTGCAATGCGATAAACACGTGCAGGGACATTAACACCATCTACAACAGAGTCATCGTATGAATAGTTCTCGATAATGTTGTTGTTAAAGAACGCATATGCTTCCGGTGTGGGTGTTGCAGTAAGTCCCAGTATCTTCGCACCAGAAAAGTAAACTAAAACGGCACGCCATTTGCCATAAATAGAACGATGACATTCATCAACAACAATAAATTGGAAATAATCCGGTGACAGTTTCAGATCCGTGCCAAGAACAATTGGTGTTTCGTTGTTCTTTTCTTCTTCGCTCTTTGTTTCCTCATCTTCAGCATCTTCATTCGTATCCGCAAGTTGCTGACCGGTAAGGACCGCAAAAAGCTTTTGGATAGTTGAAATAACGATATCTGCATTAATATCTTCTTCATGCCTCAATCTTGAAATCTTATAGAGATTGCTCATTGGCTGTTGTTTCTCGGTTCTGTCAAACAAGCTAAACTCAGATTCAGTCTGACGAGCGAGGTTATTTCTGTCTACGAGGAACAAGACACGCTTTGTAGAAGTGTAGTTAAGAAGTCTGTATGAAGCCAAACATGCAAGATACGTCTTACCAGATCCCGTTGCCAATACAGCAAGGTTTTTCTTCTCACCATTCTTCAGTGCGTTCTCAAGTTGCACTTCCGCATTATATTGACAGTCGCGCAATCCCTTTTTCTGGAGATGGGGAAGGGCACCATATTCAGACTTCTCGCCGATCATCTGAAGCATCTTTTTGGGAGAGTGCATCTCAGAAATCTCTTCATATTCTGCTTTATCTTTGAGCAAATTCTTAAAGAATATCTTGTTGCCATTTGCCATATATACGAGCGGTATTAAACGTTCTCTCCAAAGGCCGTACCAACTCTGAGGGTGTTCAGCATATCCTTCTGCCTGTTTCTCAACTTCAGCATCAAGAGGATTCTCTTCGCGTTTAGCTTCAACAACAGCAATTGCTTTATTATCTATGAACAGAAGGTAGTCACTCTCCGTATTGCCCTGCATAAGAGCTTCTTTTACGGCAGTAGTATCATAAGGAACATATTCATCACGGGCGACAATATTCCAGCCAGCAGCATTCAGCTGCTTGTCGATTTTTACGCGAGCTTTCTCTTCTGGTAGCATACGCCGATCGTCCTTTCTGTCTTTCTATCTGCGGCGCTTATTTACCTCTACTATCCAAGTATATCAGCGCCGACATCCCAATAATGGTACATTTGACATCCTATTTATTAATTATAATAGAAACATAACGAAACATGAACACCAAACCACATCAGTAAAACATCGACTATTAATATATAATATAGGAGTAACAATTTTCAGATATGGAGTAGTTGATGATTAGATAAATTAATATCCCTGGGGTGCTCGGAAAATACGAAATAATAGAAATGGAGTAGCTTATGGCAACACATATGAGTATTAGACTAGCTTGGCATAATGAAGGCTGGAATGGGCATATCTGTCAAAAACCTTGTGAAAACTCATACTGTGTTGGTGAGCACTCATATCCGGGTGACTTAATTGCAAGCACCAGAGATCTTGAATTTGAAACTGCTCATGCAGGCGAACCGTGTAGCAAATATCCTTGTTCAGTAGCTTGCGGGCTTAGTGTAAATGCTTTTGGTAAGGATACGGTAAAAGTTAGAGTTGATATTCCAGACTTTTGGAAGAAGGGTTCTGCTGATCCAGTTACGCTGTCCCTCCCACCATACACTGTTTGTACTTGGTGTTATGAACAGATGTATAACGATGCTGCAGAATACAAGGGCGATTTAAACCTAAAGTATGATTATGCGCAAAGAAAAGAAGGTGCTGAGAAGTATTTTGCTCAATTTGAACCTGGAAAATCGCTAATCTTTTATTACGCTGGTTATAGTAATCCATTTAGTGAGAATGAGGAAAACAACTATGTTGTGGTTGGTATTTCTCGTGTAAAACAGATCGAGCCTACTTACTACTACAACAATGTAAACAAGGAGGTTCAGGATAGATATGCGGGCGGATTTGTTTGGCAAAGACCTGTAACCTCGACATATCCTGATGAAGGATTCTGTATTCCCTATTGGAAATATGTAGATAATGAGGAAATACTTGAGCGCATCGTGTTAAAGCCTCAGAATCGATCGCCGTTTAAATATGGTAGCCGAGAAGTAACCAACGATGATGCGATAGAGGTGGTTAATCAACTTATTGGTATTGTCGATGTTCTGATTGAAATAGGTGATGAGTCTGAAGATTGGAACTATCGTAGAAAATGGCTAAATAGTGTTCTTAATGAATTATGGACTGCACGTGGTCCATATCCTGGTTTTCCCTCAGTTCTTGAGTATCTAGGATTATCAGAATTCGTTTCTTTATATGCCTCTTTGACAAATGATGATGAAATGAAATCATTCCGTGATGCTGTTAAATCTTTACTATCTGGTGAAAAAGATAATATTGGTGGTGTAGCTATTGAGAAGGCATATTTAAAAAAGATGCGGCGTGAGTATCAATTGCTTGGCGATGAGAAAAGCACTTTACTCTTTAATATCCTATCTCGTTTTGATCTGAGCGCAGATCAAGTTAAGTCTATTGTTGATGATAATAGAGAGAATGTATCAATCACAGCTTCAATCAAGGATATGATAGAAAACCCATATATCATATTTGAGCAGTATGTTGGATTGAATTCAGATGATACTATTCCTTTTTATAAGATTGATAATGGTGTTATCCCATCTCCTGAATACGGGATAAAAGAAATACTTGATAATGGTTCAACAGAACGCTTAAGAGCTTTTTGTGTAGATGAGCTAAACCATATACCTGCCCACTCGTTTGGAAAGGCTGTTACAGTTCTTCAAAGAATCAATGCTCGTATTGAACGCTTGCCTGATTGGAAGAAATACGTATACAGGATCCAAAATTTCGATATTGAAACGGATATCATGGATGGTGCTCTTGAACGAAAGAGTGATAATGGCGAGCTTTATCTCTATTTGAAATCTGTTTATGAAGATGAGCGAACTGTAGAAAACACTTTACGAGCTCTGGCAGATAGGGCTGATATTCAGTTGAAAATGGCGATTACACCATCCAAGTTTAAACAAAGTCTAAGAGTGTCAGGATCTCCTCTTGAGGAAAAAGCAGCT
Organism: Ruminococcaceae bacterium AB4001; assembly: GCA_000621765.1. Classification (GTDB taxonomy): domain Bacteria; phylum Bacillota; class Clostridia; order Saccharofermentanales; family Saccharofermentanaceae; genus Saccharofermentans. The sequence goes on along the minus strand of JHXJ01000029.1, from coordinate 7,710 downwards.
GAGGAATACGAGGAAATCCTCGATCACCAGGCTGATATATGCATGCAAATCTTTACAAAACCATTGTGTGTTCTTTCTGGAGCTGCTGGAACCGGCAAAACAACGGTTATTCGTTCGATATTAGAAAACATAGATCGCGTGCACGGAACAGGCACAAGCTTCTTGTTGATGGCTCCTACAGGAAAAGCGGCAGAGAGAATTAAGACCCAGACTGGAAAACCATCCAAAACGATTCACTCGCATCTTGCCAAAAATGGATGGTTGAACAAGAACTTTACACTTAAACGCTATGGTGGAGTAATAGGACAAGATTACAACACTATTATTATTGACGAGTGTTCAATGATAGATCTTAATCTGTTTGCAACCCTTCTAAAATCAATTAATTGGAATAGTGTACAGCGATTGATTCTCATAGGAGATCCTAATCAGCTTCCTCCAATCGGTAGAGGAAAAGTGTTTGCTGACACTATTGAATGGCTCAATAAAGAATACCCAGATAATGTTGGAACCCTAAAAGATAATATTCGACAGCTCCTAAATACTGTTGAAAACAAGGGACATGGAATACTGAATCTTGCTGAACTATTCATACAAGAGAAACAACGTTCCGATGACCCCGGTGAAGTAAGTCTGCTTAAAGACAAAAAAGAGACAATGTTCGAGAACATCGTTGAAAATGGTAACGGAGATATTGATCAGGATCTAGGGGTTTATTTTTGGAATGAACAGGAAGAACTTGAGCATCTTCTCAAGAATGTAATGATTCATGATATGCAAAAGTATACGGGAATGGATGTCTCTAAGGATAATGCCTCTATAGATAAACTCTGGTTCCAAATGATTCGCAATTCAGATGGTTCAAGCAACCCGGAAATAATACAGGTGATTTCTCCGTATCGTGGAGAGTTTTATGGAACTGGATCGCTGAATGTTTTAATGCAGAATACCTTTAATTCGTATTGGAGCAGCAAAAAGCTTGATGGTATTGGATATCATGATAAAGTAATACAGTTTAGAAATAGGCCTCAATCTGATCCCGCATATGCTTATAACTCAGCAACCAGAAAGACTGAGAAGGCCGAAATTTATAATGGCGAAATCGGTGTATCTATGATTCACGGACTGGATGCCTATGCTGAGCAAGGTAAGCAGCCCAAGTACAAGTGGCAGAGCAGCATTGATCGGTTGCAGGTTGCTTTTTCTGGTGTTTCAAGAAAAGGCCTTAGATATAACTATGGGAAAAAGCTTGGTAATGATTCAGACGGGAAAAAGATTAATGATCAGAAGGTCCTTGATAACTTAGAATTGGCTTATGCAATCAGTGTTCATAAATCTCAAGGTTCAGAGTTTGATTATGTATATATCGTTATTCCACATAGAGATAGCCATTTGCTTACAATGGAACTATTATATACTGCCATAACAAGAGCTCAAAAGAAGGTTACCATTTTTCTTCAGCAAGACGTTAGCACTCTTACGTCTATGAGTCGAACTGACAAATCAGCCATTCAGAAAATCAATTCTTCCGTATTTAAGTTTGAACCTCTTCCAGATGAATTGTTATACGCTGGCAGCAATTGGTATGAGGATGGAAAGAAAGTTGCAACTTTATCGAAGTATTTTGTGCGTTCTAAGTCTGAAGCAATAATCACAAATATGCTGGTGGACAGAAATATTCCCTTTGAGTATGAAACTCCATTATTTGCTTCAGATGGAACAATGTATCTTCCTGATTTTACTGTTACCTTCAGAGGAGAAAAATACTATTGGGAACATGTAGGTCGCCCTAATGATTCAAAGTACATGGCTCATTGGGCTAAAAAGGAAGCCTGGTATAATAAACACTTCCCTGGGAAATTACTAACTACGTTCGAAGGAAATAATCTTAGCATCGATGCTAAGAAAGTAATAGATGGAAACTGCTAGAGGACTAACATATGACTAATGAAGAAAAAGTGTTCTTTGAAAAACTTGTAAAAGCAAGATTAAGTCATTTTAATCATGTTCAAGAAGCTGAGAGAGTTGGTACAGTAGAGGGCTACTGGGACTCTGTTGTTGATAAGTACTCGGATCAGGCACATTTCATTTATGAACTCTTGCAAAATGCCGACGATGCTTTAGCGAGAAATGCTCATTTTGAATTGTTCGATGATCATCTCGTGTTTAGGCACGATGGTAAAAAACGTTTCTCCGTTTCAGATCCAGACACCTATAAACAGGACAGAAAGAATAATAAAGTCGGAGATATTAACGGAATAACATCTATTGGAGGCTCAACTAAGTTCGTTGATGATGCAAAAATAGGCAAATTCGGTCTTGGATTTAAGGCTGTTTTTCAGTACACGCTTACTCCGAGTATTTATGATGGTAACGTTTTGTTCCGAATACATGATTATATTGTTCCTGAATTATTAAACAAGGACTATAGCGGAAGAAAAACAAATGAGACAGTATTTGTATTCCCATTTGATCGCCCCGATGTTTCTAAAAAAGAAGCTGTAGAAGACATTCAGGAAAAACTTACAAACTTGATTTTCCCTAATTTGTTCTTAAATAACCTAGAGACAATAACTTACGATTGCTTTGGCAAGAAAGGATTATTCAAAAAGAAGATAGAAACAGAACTGACAATAGGTGATATAACCGCTCAATATATAGTAATTACTAAAGGAAGTGTCAAAAAAACTGATAGGATGTGGTTGTTTACTCGTTCTAACAGAGATAACTATAAGTATTCAGTTGGTTTCTTTGTTGATGAAGACGGTAAAATAACCGTTCCCGATCGCCAATATGCTGCGTTCTGTTTCTTCCCGACCTTGGTTACAACAAATCTTAATTTCGTTATTCACGCTCCGTTCTTATTAACGGATAACCGTGAGGGAATAATGGCTGGGGACGAACACAATAAGAATATGATTCGTGGACTAGCTAAGCTTGCTGCCGATAGCATAGAGTGCCTGTGTCTAATGGGAGTAGAATCAGATAAAAGGATTATTGACGATAATATTCTTGATATTATTCCCTTTCAAGAGAATGTATTTTTCCCTGAAAGTGATAGAAGCAAAGTTTCATTCATGCCCTTTTTTACTGAAATCAGGAGCAAATTTCAGACTTCTGAAATATTGCCTATAAGAGATGGATACACCACTTTAGACAAAGCATATTGGGCAGATACAGAAGATATCCCAAATCTTTTATCTGATGAGCAGTTAACTAGTCTTCTTGGCTCTGAAGCGCATTTTGCTTTTGTTTCAAAAGGTCGTAATAGCACGATGCATAATGCAGCATCAGGAAAAGGTAAATACATCGATAGCATTGTCTTTGATAATATTGAAGAAGATGACATATACAGAATGCTCGATTCAGTTTTTATTGAGTCCCAAGACGAGTCTTGGTTAATTCTTTTCTATAGATATATTCTTGAAGGAAGAAATAGCGAAAAACGTATTAGAAAAGTTCGTCAGTTACCTATCTTTTTAGACACTAAAGGTAAAGCTATCTCCGCTTATGATGAGAATAATCATGAATGTCTATTCTTACCGGATGATGATGAAACGGGTTATCCAACGATAAACGCAGAATTATACAAAAACGAACATGTAAAAAAACTCTTATCTGAGTTGGAAATACAGAAACCAGAACAAGAACATCGAATCTTCAACAAAATAATACCGCAGTATGCTGATGGTAATAGACAAAATGGATCCACTTTGTCTGATTTTAAACTCTTCATAGATTATTTCATTGAATGTGAAGATGAAGACAAAGTAGAAGATCTCATTGATTCTATTAAAGATTTACTTTTTGTTGAAGCAATTTCCGCAGATGGTCAAGAAAAATATGTTGCAACTCCTGGAAGGCTATATATGCCAACACCAGAACTAAAACAGTACTTCGATGGTGTTGATGATATTTTGTTTGTTGATTTAGCTGAATATGAGGACAATCTTTCCAAAAAACAGTTTAAGCACATTGAAGAATTTCTTTTAAGAGCCGGAGTGGCCACGAGTGCTCGCCGATACGGCGTTGAATATGAATACAATGAGTATGGTAAAGTTCGGAAACTCTTTGGCGATGACTGGCCATATTATACTGCATCAAAAGTTGAACTTCGTCATTGGACTGATTATAGATTAATAGGTGGTGAAGAAGCAGTACAAAGAATTGAAGAGGATCATTCGAGTGATTTATCTGCAATCCTTTGGGAGCAATTGGTTACACTGTTTGAACAACCTGGGATTTATGTTTCCTGGCAGACGACTGTTATTTTAGGCGGTGTGCATACATATCCATATTATGGTGATAATAAGTCTTGCTTTGATGGGCAAGATACTCAACTCTTCCGTGAATCATCATGGCTTGTTAATAAGAAAGGTGAATTTGTTTCTCCTAAAGATTTAATTAAGGATGATCTTTCTTCAATCTACGATCTGAGATCTCCCGGAATCGCTAAACTCATTAAGTTTCTGGGAATTATAGAAGAAGATGACACTAACCTTACTGATTCGCAACGTGAAAAAATCGAACTTGCCAATAAGTTTTATGCTATGGGATTTAGCGAAGAAGATCTTGAAGAATTCAAAGCATTTAAGCAGCAACGCGAGGCTCAACGTCATATTTTTGATGAGCAATCTGATGAATACCAAGAAGACGACGAGAACGTAGACGCTTCTGATGAGGAAGAATATGAACCTAGCGAGCCGATAAGTACAGAAACACAGGATGTTATAAAAGATATCATCTCGCGAAGGAGGAGGAATACTCCCAAATCATCTAGCAGAAATACTGTTGAGGAAGAATCTGATGTAGATGAAGACGAATATACGCCGTCAACGGTTGACTATAGTAAAAAGATCGAACGTGCTAAAGAAAAAAGTGCTGCGGAAATTGAAAAAATTACCTACTGGGAAGGACTTCAAAAACAAGCGCTAGATGAATCTAAGAATAACAAATACTCTTTCAAGTGGTTCAACACGTTACTAGAAATGGAAAGCATCAACAGCGGTGAATCCAACGCTAACAGTCGTGAAGTTTCAATCAGCTTTGCCAATGTCGAAAGAGAGCCTGGAACGAAACGAACGCTTGTATTAAGGCACCCTAACAGATATATACCTCAATTTATGGAGGATCTGGCAGATATTCCTATGGTTCTTCATATTGGTGATCAAACGAAGACAGTTGCTATAGAAGTAGCTAATATCAAATCATACACACTGCGTGTAAAATTGAAGAATAGCGCTGATATAGATGGAATTAATCTGGAAGAAGTAAACGCGGTTACCATTGATGCCAAGAGTCCTGTCTTCTTGCTGGAGGAATTGAGGAAACAATTCTCTGAGCTTGGATTTGATGATGATTACAACATGCGTGACAATCTATGCGAGAATATCGAATTTGTTTTTGGTCCTCCAGGAACTGGAAAAACAACACACCTAGCTAACAACGTTCTTATTCCAATGATGCGAGAGAATAAAGAGTGTAAAGTACTGGTTCTTGCACCTACTAATAAGGCAGCAGATGTTCTTGTCCGACGCATAATTGAAGTTTCCGGAGAAGATCTCACATATAAAAAGTGGTTAATAAGATTTGGATCTACTGCAGATGAAGATATTGAGGAGAGCGCAATTTATAAGGATAAGACTTTTGATATTATGTCTTTGCCTAAAAGCGTTACGGTAACTACAATTGCTCGTTTCCCTTACGACTATTTCATGCCGAATAAAGGCCGATTCTTTTTGAATGCCATTAAGTGGGATTATATCGTTATTGATGAAGCATCAATGATTCCAATAGCAAATATAGTATATCCTCTGTATAAGAAAACACCTAAGAAGTTTGTTATTGCCGGTGATCCGTTTCAAATCGAACCAATCACTTCGGTTGATCTGTGGAAAAATGAAAACATATACACCCTAGTGAAACTAGATTCTTTTTCTACCCCAGTAACTGTACCATACCAATACAAGGTGGAACTATTAACGACACAATATAGAAGTGTACCGGATATCGGAGATATCTTTAGCAAATTCGCCTATGGTGGAATATTACACCATTCTAGAAAAGCAGATAGTCAAAGACCTCTTAATGTTGGCAATGATCTTGGCATTGAAACATTGAATGTCATAAAATACCCTGTTAGCAAGTATGAGAGTATATATAGATGCAAAAGATTACAGCATAGTAGTTCTTATCAAGTCTATTCTGCTTTGTTTACTTTTGAATATGTGTGCTATTTAAGCAGGGCTATTTCTCAGAATAATCCGGGACAACTGTTCAAGATAGGTATTATTGCACCATATCGCGCTCAAGCTGATATGATAGATAAACTATTAGCATCCGAGAAACTTCCTAAAGAAATAGATGTTCAGGTTGGTACTATTCATGGTTTCCAAGGTGATGAGTGTGATATTATTTTTTCTGTTTTCAATACTCCACCAACTATCTCGGAATCTCGAGATATGTTCCTAAATAAAAAGAACATTGTAAATGTATCAATTAGCCGAGCCCGAGACTATTTGTTTATTGTCATGCCTGATGATAACACGGATAATATCGAAAAACTTACATTAATAAAGCGCGTTGAAGAGCTCATTCATGATACAGATGCTTGGAATGAATTCGATTCTCCTGATTTAGAAGAGTTGATGTTTGGCGATTCTAAGTATCTTGAAACCAATGCGTTTTCGACAAGTCACCAGAGTGTGAATGTTTACGGACTTCCTGAAAAATGTTATGAGGTTCGAACTGAGGATTCAGCTGTCGATGTTCAGATTCATAAGGCTTTAAAAGGTGCTGATTCAGCTAATGCATTATCAACTGTGAGCGAGACTAACAGCGAAAATGCTTACTCACTAGATGACAGCGTTATACCAGAAGATCTTCGAAAGGGTGCCATGGATTTACCTGTAAAAGGAGCGATAAATGGATGGTGCTATTTGGTGCCGTATGAGGGAAAACTGAAGAGTTATACTGCGAAACCTACTGAAGCAATGTTTGTGCCTGCTGTTAGAAATGGCCAAGAAAAGATGATTACCGTTTCTGTGAATAAAGCTGACAAAATCATATATATATCAAAATATATGTTCCAAAACTTCGAGCAGGAATTAGGTTCTCCAGATGGAATTGAATTGAGGAAAGCTTTTTGATCCAATGTGAAATGTTCGGGGGATGTAAGAATACCTTACATCCCTTACATCTTTTCTTACATCTGTTGCCCCGAAAGATATAGTGGGAAGGCGTAAGATATTGCAGTTCTACCGGGTTGAAAACAGCATATACTAGGAAGTTATAGTAGGGAGGCGTACATAATTCGGTTTTCGGGGTCAAGTTCCCGACAATGAAACCCTTGGGTGCAAATTCCGCTTAAATAGTACACCAATTCCAGTTGAGCGGTACGCGATTCCGTAACTTTCGGTAAAGCAAAGTAGAACAGCATGCCAATTGGCATGCTGTTCCGCTTCAAGCGGCACGGAGTGACGCTATATAATCAAATTATTCCGTTTTGCGCATATCTCTGCCGTTACATTCAAGCCTATAAGCCTTCGCCGTCATCCTGCTCAGGCAGGCATCCGCATATGTGCTGTCCTTGAACAGGTCCCACCAGTTTGCGACTGGCAGTTGAGATACAATCATGGTGGCTTTTCTTGAATCGCGTGTTTCAATAATCTCGAATAGATCCCGGCATTTGTCCAGATCCAGTTCCATCAA
>JHXJ01000028.1 GCA_000621765.1 Ruminococcaceae bacterium AB4001 | reverse complement strand
TAAACATCCTGCTTCATATCCGCATTCAATATCATATGTGTCATTTGGATCGAGCTTTTGTTTCACTTTTTCTATAAACAGCAATATATTCTTATAATCCGGACTTGCCTGAATGGTAGCGTAGATTCTGTCATCTGCTCCGAACACAGGTTCCATTGCACATAATGTGTAATTGGTACTGTGGACATCCATTCCTATCTTTAGTATTCTTTTCATTGTGACCTCCTTTGTATGTGGTAATTCCCATAGCTTTTGTTTGCAGCTTTAAGCATATAGGTAAATCCACGTTGCTACAAACGTGAGGTCATTTCATATTATCTAATCACACAAGTTTATTTGCATGTGGATCAAGTATTGCCCCAGTCCTTCCACTCTCATTTTCTGCACAGGCAATGCAGGATCGTTCCGTCTTCCGGTCTGTATATTTTCCCCTTTTCGCAAAGGATTACTTCCATGCCTGCCTGGTCCGCGAACTGTATCAGATCATCTGATTCAAAAGCCTCCCAATAAATATCTGCATTGGCATACGGAAAGAATTTCCGGCCATCCAGGCAATTGGGATAATTCTCTTTCAGATAATTATAATCATGCGTCGAGAAACTGAGCAGACCGTCTGTCTTAAGGACCCTTTTGCATTCCGACAGATACCTGTCCTTTAACGCTTCCCCATAAAGCAGTCCGAGGGTCTGCGCCCAGATCAGCACGACATCGAAAGACTCGTTAGGGAAATCCAGATGCTCTCCGTCGTAATCAAAAAATGATATCTTATATTCTTTAGCAGCAGAGAGTTGCTTTACGCGTGTTATTACTTCTTTTGAGATGTCGATCCCGACAACTTCGAAGCCGAGATCGCATAATGCAAACGCTTCGCGACCCAAACCGCAGCCGATGTCCAATATTCTTGCGCCGGAAGGGAAGTGCCCCGCAACTGTTTTTTCCCATTCTTTTAATGCAGGATTCCAGTCCTGCATCTCATCAACGTTCTTGGTATCCTCATACCACTGTGAAACAATGTCATCCATATTTATAGCCGTTTGGAATCCTTATAAATGCGCGGATATGCTCATCCACAGGTCGCTCGATGATCACTGACCTGTTATTAACATTTCCTTCGACGGCGAGGATGGTATTCTCGCGCTTTTCGATTACTATACCGATGTGGTCGTGTTCCATGTTCTCGAAAACACGGTCATAAAGAACAATGTCTCCCGGCTCAGGAATAAAGTCCGCAACACCTTTGTAATATCCAATCTGAGGATTGCCAAGAGCAAATTCTTCCCACGCGATGCAGCCTGCCAAATGACATGTCCTGCATTCGTTCGGACGGATCGGAATATCGAAGCCCGCTTCCGTTATGCAATAATAAACGAAAGCCGCGCACCACAGACCGTCAGCTTCTTCCAGCGTCCACTTAGGGAACAGCTGAATGATCGGACCCAGGTTAGACTCTTTGCCTTCTTCAAAACCATGGAGAGGAGTCCGCGCCTTTTCTTCGGCTATTTCTGCCAATAATAATCTTGTTGCTTTCATCATGATATTAAAAGATAATCGACAAAGGATTCCGTCTCTCCTAAGTCTTCTAATAGTTATTATAGCATCTTCTATTTTGATAATAATCGGAACTGATTTTTGGCATTTGCATATCTCAGAAGTGACTTCTGCCCGTTTAATATACCAACCTGCCTGATCTGATCACACCCAGCGGCCCGGGATAGCTGTCGGCAGGACGGGTTACAAAATGCCCTCGAAAGCCTTGTGGTTTTTTGCTTTTTATCACCGAACCAGATTTTGGTAAAGAAAAAACCTCCCGAGCAAACAAGTTCGGGAGGTAATTCTTCTGGCGGAGACGGAGAGATTCGAACTCTCGTGCCAGTTGCCCAGCAAACGCATTTCGAGTGCGCCCCGTTATGACCACTTCGATACGTCTCCAAACGCGCACTATTTTAAATGATTAAACTCAATTATTCAACTGATAGCCGCTGTAACAATGTTAAATAGCGCCAAACCTGATGTTTTTACGCAAAGCTTCCTTCTCTTCCTCACCGCAGAGATATCCTACGAGAGCAAGACCAAAGTCTACGGATGTGCCCATTGCCTGGCTTGTGATGATGTTGCCGTTTACTACAACTTTGCTGTCTTCGATGACATTTGCGCCGCTTGCACGGAGCTCCTGCCAGAAACCGGGATTGCATGTCGAAGTCTTGCCTGAGAGAAGTCCCAAACCGGCAAATATCGAAGGTGCTGCGCAGATAGCTGCTATACCCTTACCCTGGTCATTAAACCTGACGAGCTGCTTCTTAAGCTCTTCACAGGAATTCAGATTATTGGTTCCTCTGATTCCGCCGGGAAGAACGAGTAGATCGTATTCGTCAAAATCGATCTCATCTAAAGTCTTGTCTGCCGTGATCTTTACGTTCCTTGAAGCCGTTATCTCAAGAGTCGGCATGATAGAGACCACATCGACATCCACCTTTGCTCTTCTCAAAATATCTACAGGCGTGATAGCCTCAACCTCTTCACTGCCGTCCGCAATAAATACTGCAACCTTTGCCATATCTTCCTCCGATCCTTAAAGGCCGAAAATGCCCTTAACAAATATCTCGATACCAATGAATATCAGGATGCAACCGCCGATAATAGTGGCGATGCTCGATATCTTGCTGCCGATCTTCTTGCCGAAGATCAACCCTATTAAGCATATCACAAGCGTGACGACGCCGATTATCAAAGATGCGGCAAATGCCCTCTTAAGAGAATAATCTGCAATGGTAAAACCTACTGATAACGCATCGATAGAAGTTGCTATACCCTGAATTATCAATGCCTTAAAGGTAAGTTTGGTAACCTGCTCTTCATCAGTTTTCTTGCCGTTCTTCTTTTCGATGATCGCCTCGACGATCATCTTGCCGCCGATAAAAAGGAGCAATATCAATGCAATCCACGGGATAAGGATACTGAATTTAGTGAAGATCTCTTCAAGCGTAGTTACCAGGAGCCAGCCTAACATCGGCATCATGAACTGGAACACAGCATAGACTCCGGCTATAAGGAGCATCCTGCGCTTTCTCATGCCGGGCTCAACAATGCCGTTGGCTATAGAGATCGAGAAGGCGTCCATCGCAAGACCGGCACCCAGAAGCACACTGTTGATAATGAGTTGAAACATTAAACGTCCTTTCTGCCCGGGCAAAAAAATAACCCAAGGCCACTATAATCGCCTTGAGTCTCACACGGAAGAATAAGCCAGGTAATAACCAGTATGTTGACTTAGACAACGCCTCTATAGCGTCTGCTACTCCCTCAATGGAGCAAATACTAACAATCAGGGGTGAGGTTAGTCAATGCTAACGTTTTAGGGCACAGCGAATTACCTGACGGCATTTTGCCTCCGGAAGGGCAGTTTTCGCTGTTCAGAGGCAAAATTTTCATAATTTTAGCCCCAAACCAACTAAAAACGGACTCTCAGGGACAACATAAGATGGACAATTCGTTGATTCACAAATAGGATTAAAGTAGCGTAATATTATATAACTCGCACGCGCGAAAATAATGTTGTACAATAATCAATCGCTGATAAATTATCATCTGGAGGCCAATATGAACGAATACATTAAGCAGATATCTGACAGAATCAGAGAGCTTAGAGACATCCTTGACTTAACTGCCGAAGAAGTTGCAGCAAACATCGGCGTGAGCACGGAAGAGTATTTAGCATATGAAAATGGCGAGAAGGAGATCCCGATCAGCCTTCTCTATAAGGTGGCAAGCATCTTCAAGGTGGATCCCACAGTCCTGATGACAGGCGACGTCCCGAGAATGGACGATTATACAGTGGTAAGAGGCGGCAATGGCGTCAAGGTTGAGCGTTATCCCGGCTATTCTTTCAGCGCCCTCGCTTTCAATTATAAACACAGACAGATGGATCCTATGATCGTTACCCTCTCCAAGTCTGAGACAGCTGAGCTCGTACGCCACGGCGGCCAGGAGTTCAACTATGTCATCGAAGGCGCTATCAAGGTAGTCGTAGGAGACAGAGAATTTACTTTAGAGGCAGGAGATTCCATTTACTTCAATCCTGAAAAGCCTCACGGACAGAGAGCCGTGACGGAGACTGCTAAGTTCCTCACAATTATCAACGAGTGATTTAGCAGTTCTACCCCCAAGGCAAACTAAATTGAAGTAGAAAAGGAATGTATACCCATGGACTTATTAAACAGATTTGTAAACAGAATTGATTTTGACAGCTATCAGGACTTTAAAGAGAATTTCAAGATAAATGTTCCGGAGGATTTCAACTTCGGATTTGACGTTGTTGACGTTTATGCCAAGGAGGATCCTGAGAAGGAAGCACTCATCTGGTGTGACGATGACGGCAACGAGAGACATTTCACATTCAAGGATATAAGCGAGAAGAGCAACCGTGTTGCCAATATGTTCAAGAGTTTGGGAATCAAGAAGGGCGACAGGGTCCTCATGATGCTCCGTCAGCGTCCTGAAGTATGGTTCACAATGGTAGGTCTTCACAAGCTCGGCGCTCTCGTAATCCCTGCTACGTTCCAGCTTCTTTATCACGACATCGTTTACCGCTGCAATGCTGCAGACGTTAAGATGATCGTTTGCGCTGACGATCCGCAGATCATTGAGCACGTTAATAAGGCACGCCCCGACTGCAAGACAGTTCAGTACTGCAGCGTTATCGGAGAGGCACCTGAAGGCTGGAGATCTTTGACAGATGATATTGATAATGCATCCCCTGTTTTCGAGCGCCCCACAGGTGACGAGGCTACACATGCATACGATCCGATGCTGATCTACTTCTCATCCGGCACGACAGGTGAGCCTAAGATGATCCTGCACGACTACACCCTCCCTCTTGGCCACATCGTAACAGCCAAGTACTGGCAGCAGGTTTACGACGGCTGCAGGCACTTAACACAGGCTGACTCCGGCTGGGCAAAGTTTGCATGGGGTAAGATCTACGGACAGTGGATCTGCGGCGCTGTTAACGTTACTTACGATACACAGAAGTTCAAGGCTGCAAGAATGCTCGAGATCATGGAAAAGCTCAAGCTCAATTCTTTCTGCGGACCTTCCACGATCTACAGATATCTCATTCAGGAAGATCTTACTAAATATGACTTCTCTTCCATCAAGCACTGCTCAATGGCAGGCGAGCCTTTGAATCCTGAAGTATTCTACAAGTGGAAGAAATACACAGGTCTTGAGATCCGCGAAGGATTCGGCCAGACAGAAGGAAGCGTGCTCTTCGCTAACTTCCCATGGATCGATGTAAAACCCGGTTCCACAGGCATGCCCACACCTATCTACGACATCCAGCTTCTTGACGACAACGGTGTACCGGTAGAAGACGGTATCGTAGGAAATATCGTTATCAAGAACGCATCCGCAAAGCCTATCGGACTCTTCCGCGAATACTACAAGAACCCTGAGGCAATGGCTGATCAGTGGCCCGGCGCTGACTACAGCACAGGTGATACAGCATGGAGAGATCCTGAGGGTTATATCTGGTTCGTTGGAAGAAACGACGACGTTATCAAGTGCTCCGGCTACCGTATCGGGCCTTTCGAAGTCGAGAGCGCTCTCATGACACACGATGCAGTTTTGGAGTGCGCTGTAACAGCTGTTCCTGATCCGATGAGAGGTCAGGTTGTTAAAGCTACTATCGTCCTCACAAAGGCATACAAGGAAAAGGCTTCGCCCGAGCTCGTAAAGGAACTCCAGAATCACGTTAAGAACGCTACAGCTCCTTACAAGTATCCGAGAGTTATCGAGTTCGTTGATGAACTTCCTAAGACAACAAGCGGTAAGATCATGCGTACCGCTATCAGAAAAGCCGACGAAGCAAAATACAAAGCTGCACAGCAGGCTCAGGGCTGATCAGAGAAAATCTTCAATAACAATATTTGCAAGATCAAGACCGCTCCGTGTTAAACGGAGCGTTCTTTCTTTGCGCTCCAATAATCCCTTTTCGATGTTTGTCTTTACTGCCTGTCCGAAAACTTCTTCGAATTCGACACCAAATCTTCTGAGGAAATCATCAAGCAGAATGCCTTCAGTCGTTCTGAGTCTCAGGAACGGAACTTCGCGCATCTTATCTTCTTCCGAAAGTATCTCCTCAGCATAAAGAGATTTAAGGTCACCCTTCTTCCCTTCTATGAATTCTTTATATTCCTGGGATGTGATCGATTTCATCTCTTCGATATAGGATGCAACATCATCCCTGTGACCGTATCTCATATCACCGATATAACCGTGAGCGCCTGCGCCTATCGCGAAATACTCACATGAATTCCAGTAAGATGAATTGTGTATGCTCCTAAATCCCGGAATGGCGCTGTTGGATATCTCATACGTCTCGTATCCGCACTCCTGAAGATATTCCCTGGTCCGGTGATACATCTCACGCTCTGTTTCAGGCGGCACGAGTTCTTCTATCGTTTTTCTGTATCTGTCAAAAAAAGCCGTGCCTTCTTCAATGCTCAGCGAGTATGTGCTTATATGCTTTATGCCGAGTTCCTTGAATGTTTTTACGTCACTTAAAATGCCTTCTACGGTCTGTCCCGGAACACCTGTGATAAGGTCTGCAGAGATGTTCGAAAATCCGGCACTCTTTATCTCCCCTATCGCATCAATTGCTCTTTGGGAGTCATGAAGTCTTCCGAGTGTTTTGAGTACTCCGTCATCCAAAGACTGCACGCCGAGGGATATGCGGTTAAAACCCGCCTGACGGCACTCAGAGAGCTTTTCTGCATTTACTGATGACGGATTAGCTTCCAGCGTTATCTCAGCGTCAGAAGCGATATTAAAGGCCTTCCTGAGTGCACCTAACAATTCACATATCAACCTGCTGTCAGGAAGTGTCGGAGTACCGCCTCCGAAGTAGATCGTATCCTTATCATTGTTTCCTGAAATGCTGCCTGTTCCGGCCGGGTCAGAGATGACAGAACCAATAAGTTCTGCTTCCCTCACAGCTGCTTTATAGAACTCTTCGCAGAGTTCCGTTTTCGTGATGGAATAGAAATCACAATAAGGGCATTTTCTCGCGCAGAAAGGATTGTGGACGTATATGTGTCTTGCCATCAGACATCTCGCTTACGGTAGATGGGAACGGGATTCTTCAGTGCGGTTATCAGCGCCATCTTGAATGTGTTAAAGCTGGGCGATACGTTTTTCTTGGGAAGCAGGTATCGGGAAATGTTTTCAGCCCATAATGCCTTGTAATGACCGATAGCGGGATAACCGATCTCGATCAGTTCATCTGCGTTCTCGCTTATCGCCCTGCAGAGCACTTCCCATGTACCGCAGACGGAATCCTGCTCATAAGAATCGAGAATGGCCGTGTTGCACTCAGGATAAGCTTTGCAGATTGCCTCTTTATCTCCGAGGATCCATGCTTCGATCTCTTCCGTACTTAGTCCGACGACGCTTCTGATATCGGGAGCGAACCTGGCAGCACAGGAATAGATCTCCTGTCTTAACTCCTGGGGATCCTTGTCGTCCGAATCCAATGCGATTATCAGGATAAGATCCTTGCCTTTGTAGATCTTGTTATATGCACGAAGCTCGGAAGGAAGAAGGTCAAGCAGTGCGCTTGCGAACTTGGGCGGCTTAGCCGTCATGTCCTTGGGGAAACTGCCGCAGCCCCTGTGAGGGTGTACATTAACCTTGCATTCAATTCCTGTATCGCTTACTATCCGTTCTGCCAGACGTTCGACAACGACTGCTCCGGATTTGTCTTCTGAAAGTATCTCAACCAACATAAAAATATGTCCTTATCACTCGTTGTCTTCGGGTTTTGTATCGAGGTGTCCTCCATACCAGATGGCACCCATTCCGACGCCCTGGTGGAACATTTCCATTACAAGCGGATCCTCGCCGGCACAACGGATGGTGACATCTCCGTTGTCCTTCTCAAACGACCTCTCGAAGATCCATATCTCCTTCGGAGACAGTGTCTCGATAATGTACGGATTGTGTGTTGAGAACATAATCTGGCAATAGTGATTCTTCATGGTGTAATCACGCATCTCGTCGCTCAAAACATCTACCATGTCGTGATAAAGATCCTTGTCAGGAGTCTCGATGAATATCGTGGAACGCGGACTTGAATCGCGCAGGAGAAGCAGATAGAGGAAAAGCTTATCCGGGCTCTCTTTCAAAGCCTGAGGAAGATTCTTCTTGATCTTCATGGAAGGGATCTTATCCTTTATCTCCGTCGTAATGCGCTCGTATTCCTCTTCGTTCTCCATCTTGATGTATTCAAGAACGTTGCCGACATTAGAACCAGTACTGTTAAGGTGCTTGTGTCCGCCCGGAGCTCCGCCTTCATAGTAATATGAACTCTGTTCCTCGGAAGAAAAGCTGCAGAAGAACCAGTTGTAGATCTCCTTAAAGAGAAGCACGAAATATCTGTAACCTGTTATCTTTCCGTAAAGACTGAGTGCGGTAAGATGCTCGTCTTCCACACCGATCTCAACGGGCGATGAACTGTCTTCAAGATTGATAATGGTACCCATTCCCTTTCTGGTATCAAGGATAGTCAGATCCTTACGCTCACCGTCTTCTGAGATCACAAGGCGCACCTTCTCGCTGTCAATTACAGGACTCTTATGTCTGTTCGTCGTGATGGAAAGTTCATACTGAATGAACAATGGTTTTCCTGCCTTGGCATCTTCGAGTTTGAAGAAAACCCTGAAAGACGAAGGTCTGGAAATATCGGGAGTCATGTTGGCAAATCCCGGTCTTCCGTAGATGATAGAAGCGACAGCGCAGCCCTGAGTTATCGTGTCTTTTAAGAAAGCCATGCATCCCATGAACGATGTCTTTCCGGTACTGTTGCGTCCGATGAAAGCGTTCAGTCCGCGAAGGGAATTCAAAGATCTGGCAGCGTCTTTTGCCGCTATGAAATCATCGATAAGAATTCCCGCTTTGTCGTTATCAAAAACATCGAAGTTATCTAATTCAATACCAAGAATCATGAAAGATACCTCCTGCTAAAACATCGATAGATAAGCAATAAATCATTTAAAGATATTGTAAGTCTTTTCTTCAAAAGATTAAAGTTTATAGTGCTCTTTTATAAACCTGTAAGTCCTTTCGCTTGCATCGAAAGCATAATCATCGATCATCTTCTCCCTGACTCTTTTCCTGTCTTCAGAATAGTCAAGGCTGCCTGTTTCCGGAATGCTGTCTATAAACTCACTGAAGCTGGAATACTTTATTCCGGGCGTAACCTCATCATAATCAAAATACAGTTTTCTCTGACTTACATAATCTTCCATATCATATGGTATGAAGATCATCTCTTTATCGAGCATCAGGTAGTCGAAAACTATAGAGGAGTAATCCGTTACCAGATACGTCGTGTAAATGAGGAAGGGATAGATATCGACATCATTTCCGATCTGGATGATATTCTTATAATCCTTTATCCCGGGTGATTTCGTGAGAGGATGAAGTTTCAGGAAAAAGACACCGTCTGCCGCTTCAAGAGCCTTGCTCATCTTTTCAAAATCGACATTGGCTTTCTCAAAATATGAAGGATCATCTTCCCTGTATGTAGGCATATACAGAAATACTTTTTTGTATGACTTCGCGATCTCAATGTACTTGATCAGCTCCGGTGAATACTTCCTGCAGAACTCCATGTTCTCTTCTTCCGAAAGTCCCATTACGTCCATGCGCGGATAACCGAAATTCAGGAGGTGTTCCTGGCCGATGTCAAACGCTCTTTCAAATATTTTCTCCGATACGAATTTTGAAGTGGAGAAAACATATTCCTCACCGCCCTTGCGCATCATATCGAGATAGAAATTATGCTTTAGCGGGATCTTTTCGCGGATGTCGTAACCGATCATCTTGATCGGCGTTCCATGCCAGAAATTCAACTGTACAGAACCGCGCTGGAACCAGTAATTGATCTGGTCTGATCCGTAATGGTGAAAAGAAAACTTCGCTCTTAATACCAGCCATATTCCCTTTATGCTCGGATACTTAACGACAGGAAGGTTATACTCTTTCAGCATCTTTATTTCCTCGTCAGATGAAGACAGCCAGTAGACCTTCTCATCCGTGTTGTTTACGAGATAAAGAAAGAAGTGTTTTGAATTGTCGAAAAAAGCCGGAGGATTGTTGGCAAACTCCCATGATGTGATCTTACCCGTTACCCACAGATGTTTATTCCTCGGGAAGGGCTTAAAAAGCAATGACAACAGATTGTAAGCGATCTTCTTAATCATCCTTTGCCCTTCTTAAACGTCTTTTCGATCATCATCTTCGCCATCGGATCTTTGAATACCAAAAGTTCTGCAACATATATCAGCACGCATACGGCAACAAAGCCGAACATCCATATTGTATTGTTATCTATCTGTTCCCTGAACAGGCAGTACAGTAAAACAAATGGTATAACAAAGCACGTATATTTGAGAAGGCTCTTGGTAAACAGATTAACTTTGGTTAGCTTTAACGTCACAATATATCTCGATACGACAGATACTGCGCAGCTTGCAACAGATGCAACAGCAGCTCCGTTGATACCCCACAAAGGAATAAAGATAATGTTCAAAATCAGGTTGGAAACAGCTGTTAATATCGAGCAATAAAGAAGCCATTTATCCTTTTTGAAAACAAGTATTATTTTCGAGCCCAGCATATCACCTATGGGACCCAATACTACCATCGCTGCCATTATCCTCGAGACAGCTATTGCATCAGTATAATTCTCTCCTGCGAACAGCGGGATCAGTCCCTGCGAGACCAGGAATATACCGACAGCCATCGGCATTCCCATCATCAGGATTAGATCGTAATTGATCTTCAGATTCTTATGGTATTCCTCCTGTGAAGAATTAGCGGATATGTTGATCTTCGGAAATAAAACGACTCCGACGGTCTCTACTAACGGCTGTATCAAAAGCACGATCTTAACACCCGCGGAATAGACGCCGACGTTCTCATAGAGCATCATAAAACCTATCATCATCTTATCGAGGTTAGTCGAGATCCCTCGTACGATCCTGAACGAGAATAAGGTAAACATCGATTTGATGTGTTCCTTGAAATTCAGGAAACGGCTCCCTACGTTGAGCACCGCATATTTGCGTCTCGCGTAGAAGAATGTCGGGAATCTTATTCCGATCTCGGTAAAGCATAAGATCACCGTGTAGATAATATAATCATCCGGACTCTTGATGACCAGGAATATCGTGATCAGTGCGATCACCCTGATAGCCATGTTGCGTATCGCAGAGAAAAAGTAATCATCATATGCCTGCAAGAGCCAGTCCAGAGACAGAAAGTCCGTAAAGATAACTACGGAATAGATTGCAAAGATGATGGCATTCTCCCTGAAGTTCGGCACGATAAAAACGCCTGCGAAATAAAGCGCCGTACTGATGATCGAAAAGAAGAAATTGAGATTGAATATCTCGTTCGAAACTTTCTCAACTTTTGCCCTGTCATTTCTTACGCGTGAAACTTCCCTGACAGCGTATGATGTAATACCGAAGTTTGCGATGTTGATGAAGTAATAACCGTATGACTGGGCAAAATAAATGCACCCGAGACTTGAAGGACCTAAGATCCTGGAAAGATACGGAAACGTGATGATCGGAAACAGGAGCATCATCACAGTGTTTGACGCACTAAGTATAAAGTTTTTCACATACTTATTCATTTCCATACGCTTCCGGCATCTCCGGGAATCTCTTCAGAATTCAGGTGCAAAAATACCTAATAATATTAGACAAGTTGCCTGCACTGATATTCCTATCGCTGCAAACAACTTTGTCATGAAAATTCAGTTTATAACAGATATGGCGTTAAAGAACACTTATCATTCGGTCTCATCGAGAGTGCTGTTGATCTCAGTGAGATTTGTCTGGATCTTAGCCATGTTCTCGGAAAGAGTCTCGTTAACGTTCTCAAGAAGGGACTTAACGTAGATATGGGCATTTCTTCTGAGTTCTTCAGCCTGAGCCTCAGCATTTGCGATTATCTGCGCAGCTTCCTCTCTTGCGCCTCTTGTGATCTCGTGATCATTGACCTTCATCGCATACATGCGGTTAGCGTCATCGATGATCTTCTTATTCTTCTCTCTTGCAGTGCTGATGATATCCTGAGCTCTTGCAACGATATCATTGGACTGTGCGACTGCAGCAGGAAGACTGTTCTTAAGGATCTGAAGTGAATTGATCGTCTCTGTTCTTTCGATTGAGCACTTATCTGAGAAAGGAACACTTGATGCATCCTTTACCATATCGATAAGGTAGTCGATATGCTTGATTGCGTCATAACGTCCGCCTTGATTGAAATTGCTGTTCTCCATTATTAATTCCTTCCTTTCAAAAGTTTTTCCTTAACCAAATCTATTATCTCGGCAGGGACCATTTTCGAGATATCTCCGCCATACGATCCTACTTCCTTGACCATGGAAGAACTGATGAGCGAAAGATCATCTCTGCACGGCAGAAGCAGCGCATCGTACCCTGAATAGAGAAGGCGGTTAGCCAATGCGTGTTCAGACTCATATCTGAAATCAGACTCTGATCTGATGCCTCTTACCGAGGCGCAGCAGCCGAGCTTCTTGTACAGATCTACCAGGAGACCTCCCCAGGCCATTACTTCGACATTTTCCAGACCGTCATTCTTTAATGACAGTTTAATCAATTCCACACGTTCTTCAGGGGAAAACAGCGGTGTCTTTGCGGCATTTTCCATGACAGCAATGACGAGCTTGTCGCAGATCTTGGAAGCCCTTCTGGCTATGTCTCTGTGACCTCTTGTAAAGGGATCGAATGTCCCCGGAAAGAGCATTACTTTCAAACCGTTATCCTCCGATATTTATACCTTAAAAAATGTTATCACTGTAATCCCGTAACTACAAGAACGAACACGCCTGAGACCGTTAAGTTCTTCGGGCGGTTCATAGTCCCTGTCATGCTCTATGATGAGCTTCCCGCCCTCTGCGAGCAGACCATACCCGGAGATGAGCTTTGTCTCTTCTTCAAGCCTCATGGGAACATCCTTGTACGGCGGATCCATGAATATAATATCAAATTTCTCACCTGCCTGCCCTAAGATCTCCAGAGCCTGGGCAACGCCCTTTTTAAAGAATCTGATCTCGTCAGAGCCATCAAGTCTTATCTTACTGATGTTTTTGGAGATAATCCCTGCAGCCTGTCCGCTCTTCTCAACGAGCGTGGCACGCTTTGCTCCCCGGCTTAAGGCCTCAATGCCGATCTGTCCGGATCCGGAATAAAGATCCAGAAACTCGGAATCCGGTACATCAGCCTGTATTATCGAGAACAAGGCCTCCTTGACCTTATCAGTCGTAGGTCTCGTCTTATCTCCTTCAGGCGCCTGCAATATCGCGCCTCTGAACCTTCCTGTTACAACTCTTGGCATCAGATCTGCTCCATCTTTCTGGCGAACCTTAACTCAAACATCTTCTTTATAGCTTCGTTAAGACGTTCAGCTTCTTCTCCGCCTTCTTCTATTACCTTGTTAACAGCTTCACATGCTTCGCCGGCGATGTTCATATCAGTATACAGGTTTGCTGCGCGCAAAGTAGGAATACCATGCTGCCTTGTCCCGTAAAAGTCTCCCGGACCGCGTAATTCAAGATCCTTTTCAGCGAGCGAAAAACCGTCGCTTGATTCGCACATCATCTTCATACGCTGGAGCGCTAATTCTGATCTTGATTCGGATACGAGCAGACAGAAAGACTTCTTGTCGCCCCTTCCTATACGTCCTCTCAACTGGTGAAGCGTGGACAGACCGAATCTGTCTGCATCCATAATAATCATGGCATTGGCATTAGGGTTATCGACACCGACCTCAATGACCGTGGTCGAGATCAGGATCTTAATGTCTCCTGCGATGAAACGCTCCATCGTCTCGAGCTTATCTTTCTCTTTCATCGAACCATAAAGAACAGCACTCTGGTATTGAGAAAGATTGCTCATTGAATCTATTGTCTTCTTCATGTCGAAAACACTTGTTACGCTGTCATCTCCGCCTACAGGTTCACCGATAAGGTTATCCTCGCCGGACTCTGTCTCGTCCTTATCGATCTTTGCACAGACGATATAGACCTGCTCTCCGGCTGCAAGCTTGATGCTCATCATCTCTTCTATCGCCTTGCTCTTCTTGGAACTGACGAACCATGTCGTAATCTCCTGACGGCCGGCCGGTTTCTGCTTGATAACAGATGTAGCCATATCGCCATAGATCACCATAGCGAGCGTTCTCGGAATAGGCGTTGCAGTCATGATGAGATTGTGCACGCTCTTGACGGTGCCTTCCTTCTCGGTATCTTTAAACAGAAGTTTTTCTCTCTGCTTTACGCCGAAACGGTGCTGCTCATCTGCTATTACAAGAGCGAGATCACTGTACCTGATATCGTCAGTAAGAAGAGCATGAGTTCCGATTATGACTTTAGCAGAACCGTCTGCGATCTTATCCTTTATCTCGTGCTTTTCTGAAGGCTTTGTCTTTCCGAGCAGAAGTACGGGTTCCATCCCGCTGTTTCTCATCAGATTTGATATCGTCTTATAGTGCTGTGAAGCCAGAACGGAAGTAGGCGCGAGAAGCACGGCCTGCTTTCCCATCAATGCCGTGATGATCATGGAAAGCGCAGCTACCACAGTCTTGCCTGAACCTACGTCACCCTGGATGAGTCTGTTCATCGGAACTGTCGACATGAGATCAGTCTGAACGTCACGGAAGGCATTATTCTGGTCAGGAGTTAAAGTAAATCCGAGATTGCCCTTCACCTGTCTCCATTTGGCAAGAACTTCAGGATCTATGCCGTCAGGACCTGACGGGATGACCTGTTCTGCTATCTCTTTTATCCCGTGTCCGGAACTGTATAACTTCATGCCGATACCGAGCAGGATAAGTTCCTCATATGCGAGCTGCTCCCTGGCTTTCCTCGCTTCCTCAACAGAACCCGGGAAATGTGCTTTCTCATATACTTCACGGGGAGGAAGGAACCCCTTCTTTTCCGCGATCGAAGCAGGGATCACCGACAGCAGTTCATCACCGCAAAGCTTTAATGCTGTCTTCACCCATTTTGAAATGTTGTTGGATGTGATGCCTGCAGTAAGGTGATAAACCGGTCTTACCAGTGCATCATCAGCTATTTTCTCCGCCTTTTCTATATACGGATTTACCATCTGCATCTGACCGTTAAACATGGTAACGCTGCCATGCACGAAGCATTCATCACCCTGCGAAAATTTGCCTGCAAGATAAGATGAATTAAAGAAAGTAAGTTTGATCCTTCCGGTACCGTCATTGACGAAAAAGCTGAGCGGCTTCTTACGGCTGGTAATATTCACCGTGGGATTGGTGGTTATGGTACCCCTGAAAGAAAGATCGTAACCGGTATTATCGTCATAACGGTCATCAATATTGAAAGATGCGATCGATCCGACATCGGACCAGTCGTCATAGCGCCAGGGAATAAAAGCGATCAGATCATAGATCGTGTATATGTCCAGTTTGGCAAGCTTTTCTTCAGCCGCCGGACCGATACCGTAAAGATCGGTTACCGGATTTGAAAGGTGGATCGCAGGCATATTCTTCAGATCCTCCTGCCACAGAAAGACGACAGCGGACAGATATCACACGAAGGTGACTGTGCCTTGCAGTACTTTCTGCCGAGATCGACCGACAGATGTCCGATATTAATCCACTGATCTTCGGGAAATGCCTTCATTATGTCCTTCTCGACCTTCGCCGGGTCGTCTCCGTCTGTTATTCCTATCCTCTTCATCACGCGCTTACAGTGCGTGTCTACGACTACAGCAGGCGTTCCGTATACTTCTCCGACTATAAGATTTGCTATCTTCCTGCCGATGCCGGGAACTTCCATTAGGGCATCAACATCATTCGGAATGACACCGCCCCATTCTCCGGTCATCTTCTTTGCAAAAGCTATTACAGACTTCGTCTTCGAAGAGGTCAGTCCGCACGGCTTGATGATGTCTGCTATAACTTCCGGATCCTGATTGGCTATGGATTCCATGTCAGGGAACTTCTCGAAAAGCTGCCTTGCCGTAATATTAACCCTTTTGTCGGTACATTGGGCGGACAATATTCCTCTGATGGCTAGGTTTTGAGGACAATCTGTCTCCAAAGAGCATGCGCTTTCGGGAAACTCTGTTGACAGAGCTTCAAAAGTCTTTTTGGCAAGAGCTTTTATCCTGGTATTCTTATCTGCCAAACCGCGTTACTCCTGATTCTCAGGCGGATAAGGGAATGAGAAAACAAATCTTGCACCACCCAGTTCTCTTCCTTCGTCGCAGATGATCGTCTGTCCGTGACCTGCGAGGATCTGTTTGCAGATATAAAGACCGAGACCGAATCCTTCCGCTTTTCTGGACGGGTCTGCCTGATAGAAGCTCTCGAAGATCCTCTGTCTCTTTGATTCTTCGACACCCGCGCCGGAGTCTTCAACGGAAATGATTACCTTTCTCTGCTTGGGATTGGATTCGGTAGATATCTTGATCTCGCCATTCATCGGCGTGAACTTGATAGCGTTAGTAATTATGTTGATTATTACTCTGCACAGCTGCTGAGCCTCGCCATAGACCATGATGCCCGGACCGGGATCAAGGGATTTAATTACCCTTATCTGCTTATCGGTAAGCTGTGCTTCAAGGTTATCAACGATATCAATGATCATGTCATTGACATTGAATTCTTCCATCATGTCCGGATCAGGATGCGAGAGCGAAGAAGCCTCTGTCATCTGGGTTACGAGCGTCCTGATCCTGTCTGTCTGCTGCTTTATGAGCTCAAGATAATGAGCCTGTTTTTCTTCAGGAATAGTGCCGTCGAGCATCGCCGTAACAAAACCGTTGATCGATGTCAGAGGAGTCCTTATATCGTGCGCGATGGATGAGATGAACATCTCTCTGTCGTGCTCCTGATTTTCGAGAGACTCGATCATCTTATTGACCGTGCTTCCCATCTCAGTAAATTCGGATGATACGGCAAGTGTCGTAAAGTCATTCATCTCCGAATATTTCGGACTGACTCTTACCGAGTAATCGCCTTCCGCAACCTTTGAGATCGCCTGTGAGATCTCCTTTACAGGCATCAGGCTGAAATATACAAATACGACATAGAGGATTATTGCGATTACCATCGCAACCATTGCAGGAATGAATATGACATTGACGTATTCGTTCTTGGTCTCCTCTGTACCCTCACTGTTACTTACTATACAGAAATACTCAGTCTCGGGGATCTTTACGCAGCAGATCGAAATGACCCTTCCGGTATTGTTCGAACCGGTCTTGGCGATGAACGTCTGATCAGCCTGTGTCAGCAGATCAAGAACATCCTGCTGTGCAATATACAGCGGTGATTCATCCGTTGTCAGGAGATTGTCAGCAACATCATAGACAAAGGAATTCCGGATAATGATCCTTCCTTTGATATCAGTAATATAAACGGAACCTGCAGAACGGTATGTCGACGAATTGACAAACTTTTCGACGATACGGGAATTCTTGAAATTATCCGTACCGTCATCATTGATCGTATATTCAAAAGGAATACTCTGAAGCGAGGCTATCGAGGAAACGTCGGTGGCCAGATCGCGCGCTGCTGTTTCTGTACTCTTATCAACTCTCTCAATGAGATTGTTGTACATATTTTCATAGGAAAGGAACAACAAGACTGCAAATACAATCAGAGTTGCCAGTACAAGAAAAGATATAAGAAATACAGCAAAGCCCGCCGATACTTGCTTACCGTCAGCTCTCGGCGCCATAAATCACTTACCTCGTCTCGAATTTATAACCTTTGCTCCAGACAGTCTTAATACTCCAGTTCTGCTCCCTGTCAGGGTTCTCGATCTTCTCTCTGATACGCTTGATGTGTACGTCGACTGTACGGGATTCTCCGTAGAAATCGTAACCCCAGACATTCTCCAGGAGCTGCTCTCTGGTAAATACTCTGTTCGGATTTGAAGCAAGGAAGAAGAGAAGTTCAAGTTCCTTCGGCGGCATGTAGATCTCATTGCCGTCAACGCATACAACATAGCGGATCTTATCAACTGAGAATCCGGGATATGTAATAACGTCTGAAGAACCTTCTTTACCGTCTGAAGATGCAGGTGCCTGATCACGCTTGTCAGTACGTCTTAAAACAGCCTTTACTCTTGCAAGGACTTCCTTAGGCTCAAACGGCTTCGGAATATAGTCATCTGCACCAAGTTCAAGTCCTACGATCTTATCCAATGTATCGGTTCTTGCCGTAAGCATGATGATCGGCGTATCAGATGTCTTTCTGATCTCTCTGCAGATATCGTTACCATCCATGCCCGGGAGCATGAGATCCAGAATCACGATATCGGGTGAGAATGCCTGAAATGCTGCTACAGCTTTATCGCCCTGCATGCATGTGGATACCTGGTATCCTTCTTTCTCAAAATAGAGTTTGAGTACTTCAATGATGCCCTGATCGTCGTCTACGAGCAAAACCTTGTTAGCTGCCATAAGATCACCCCTGCCTCATAACTTCTTAGGTTTACCTGACTGTAACAGTGTTACAGTCCTTACTCTTCTGCGGGAGAAGTACTCCCGACATCAAAATTATTTATCTCGGCCGTATAAGAATCCAGATCAGTGAAGTTCTTATAAACCGATGCGAAGCGGACATACGATACGCGGTCGATATCCATAAGCTTCGACATGATAAACTCGCCAATCTCTGACGAGGATATCTCTTTGTTGAACCTGCCTTCTACTATGTGTGTGATGTCTGAACAGATATTTTCCTTGACCTGCTGTGAGACACCGCGCTTCTGACAGGCTACATCCAAACTGCGCAAGATCTTATCAGGATCGTAGGGTTGTTTGGAACCGTCCTTCTTGACCACCATCGGCTTCAAGCCTTCGATCTTCTCTATGGTCGAAAACCTTGCGCCGCATACGAGACATACGCGTCTTCTTCTGACGACAAATCCGTCGTCACTTGGTCTTGAATCAAGAACCTTATCGTTGTTCTCGCCACATTTGGGACAGACCACGGACCTACTCCCTTAAATTACTGTCCGTCCTTACCGAACATGAACCAAGGCTTAGCTGACTTCTGAGCCTTCTCATCTGTCTGAGGAGCTACGTTAGCCTGAGGTCTTCCGCCCATCTGTACCTGCGGCTGAACGGGAGCCGGTGCAGGCTGCTGGGGGATCTGCTGTACGGGAGCCTGCTGAACGGGCTGCTGTACAGGAGCTACCTGAGGCTGGACAGGTGCTACGGGTGCAGGTGCGGGCTGATTAACTGAATCATCACCGAACCTGAATCCGGGCTGTGCTCTCTGAACCGGTACAGGCTGAGGCTGAGGCTCGGGCTGTCTCGGTGTATAGTCCGTTCTCGGCTGAGGAGCAACGGGCTGTCTGGATGTGATCAATGTAGGATTCTCTCTTGAGAGAACTGATGTGCTTGCTCTGTGTCCAGCTGAAGCATTAACTGTGCCTTCGAAGCCGGAAGCGATAACTGTGATCATGAGCTCATCCTCAAGTGAATCGTCAACAACTGCACCGACAATGATCTCTGCTTCGGGAGCTGCTGCCTGACGAACGATGGATGAAGCTGCATCGATCTCGGAGAGACGCATTCCGCGTCCGCCTGTGAAGTTAAGGATAACACCTGTAGCTCCGTCGATCGTTGTATCGAGGAGAGGTGAATTTATAGCCTGCTTGATAGCAACCTGTGCTCTGTCTTCGCCGGAAGCACGGCCGATACCCATGTGGCAGATACCTGCGTCCTTCATGACACGTGTAACGTCTGCAAGGTCGAGGTTGATGAGTCCGGGGATAGCAACGAGGTCGGAAATACCTGCGACACCGAACTTAAGTACCTGGTCTGCCATATTGAATGCTTCTTCGAAGCTTGTATTGTCATCAACAACGTCAAGGAGCTTATCGTTGGAAACGATGATGAGGGAATCTACTGACTTCTGGAGTTCTCTGATTCCGCGCTCAGCGTTTGCTGCTCTCTTGGCACCCTCAAATGTGAAAGGGCTTGTAACTACTGCAACCGTGAGGATTCCGAGATCTTTTGCGATCTGGGCAACAACAGGAGCTGCACCGGTTCCCGTACCGCCGCCCATACCGGCTGTGATAAAGAGCATGTCCGTGTTGGAGATTGCTTCAGCGATCTCGTCTCTTGACTCTTCAGCAGCCTTCTCACCAACGCTGGGATCTGCGCCGCAGCCCAAACCTCTGGTGACCTTCTCACCGATCTGTATCTTGATCTCTGCCTTGTTACGTGCAAGAGCCTGATTATCTGTATTTATCGCGATGAACGTGACGCCCTGGACACCACTCTCGACCATGCGGTTTACGGCATTGCTTCCGCCGCCGCCTACGCCGATAACTTTAATGCTTGCAACATTAGATTCGTCCATTGAATAGCTGTGCTTGCTCTCAGACATCCTTTTGTTCCTCCGTACCTATTAAACTTTTGTTGTTCTACCCAAAAAATAAAATAATATTTCTTGATTAAAAAACTTATTAACCATTCAAAATTTTAACCTAAACACCTGTTTCAATCAATACAAACAGTAAGAAATACTGTGTGAATGTAAAGAAACTTTCATATTTATATTATCATTAAACGGCTGAAATCAAGAATTATTTAATTGTATTCCCTGAAAGCGTATTCATCACCTGTCATATCAAGGACTCCGTCCACGGTTATCTTATCGACGGCATCGGAATTAAACAGGTGCAGAAGCCATGCCATATCATCGCTTATATTGTCCAGACTGTTAAGTTTTATCTGCATGAGATTGCCCGAAGGCGAATAGATCGTGAGGAAGATATAACCGCTGGGCAGTACCCTTACTTCCGAAGTGTTTTCGAACATCGAATAATCGTCTCCGACACTAGCGTTATCGGCAGAAAGAATGGCGCCAAGTACGACTATCGCCTTCTTGTAGTCATTCATGTTGGTGATCTTTACGGTCTTTCCGAGCTCTGCATACTTAACGTTAAGTCCGCAGATAACCGGTCTTACCTGCTTTTTCGCATCGAAAGACGAAAGCTCAAGGACCGTTCCGTTTCCGTCCAGAGCCGCATATCCGTCAGGTGTCCTGATATAGCAGATCTTTCTTCTCTCCCTTACACGGATATCGACCGTAGAAGGAAGAGTGATCGTTATCCTGATATCCTCGATATAAGGATTTTCCTTCATTATGCGCTTTTCGGTCTTGCCGTAGTTAAGTCTTAGAATATCGAAAATATTACCGCTGATGCCGCTCATCAGGTGGGCATCGTATTCAAGTCCGACTTCTTTGAGGATCTCCTGGTCGCTTATGACCACATTGCCTTCGATATGGGCATTTCTGACTCTGAATGCCGGAAGGAACATGACAAGGATTACCATGATGACCAGAGCAAGTGCAAGGCCTATGGCCAGCATGCTCTTTCCCGACAGCGGGATGACATCGCTCAGCTTTGTACCTGAAGAACGGGAACGTGCCGCGCCTCTGGCAGAATCAGGCCTTTCTCTACGGACAGCAGGAGCCTTTTTACGGGGAGCCTCTTTTGCAGGAACATGACTTTCTTCTTTATCTGCCTCTGTTTCTTTAGCCTCTTCGGAAACTTCTTCAGGCTCTTCTGATTTCTCTTCGGAAATGTCATCAGTTACAGCTTCAGGCTCGGATTCGGAATCAAAAGTAAACTCCCCTTCCCCATCACTTTCAGAGGAAGGTTCTTTATCAGCCGGAGTTTCATCGGCAGTTTCTTTCTCAGGAGCGACTTCGGCATCAAGGCCGTCGTCATCTGAGAAACTGTCTTCGCCGAACAATCTGTCTAATTCGCTGTCATCCATAGCTACTATTGTATCAGTTTACGGATTATTCCCAAGGGCTTCCCTGATCGCGTCATTTATACGCTTGCCCGTGTCTTTGATCGCGAGATCCAGGCTTGCTTTTCTAATCTTCTCCTGTCTTTCGGGATCATTTAACAGATCCGTCAGAATGCCTTCGAGTTTTCCCGCTTTAACATCGTCATCGCTTACAACGATACCCGCACCCTTCTGTGCCAGGGAATTGGCGTTATAAGTCTGATGGTCATGCGCCGCAAAAGGATAAGGAACCATAATCGCGCACGCGCCTGTTGCAGTGATCTCTGCACATGTGACGGCACCTGCACGGAGTATCGAACAGTCAGCCGCGGACATATAAAGTTCGGGCCTGTCGATATAATCTCTTATCTCAAGATTCGGATAACTTCTTATCTCAGGAGTGATCTCAACCGAGTTATGTTTTCCGACCGAGATTACAAAAGACACATCCTTGAACTCAGGCTTTTTCACGATATCGAAAACGAAATTCGTAAGCGTAGCAGAACCTAATGAGCCGCCCATTACGAACACCAGCTTTCGGTCTTCTTCAAGTCCGATTTCTTTCCTTGAACCTTCCTTTGTCCTGTTGAACATGATGCCTCTAACGGGATTGCCGGTATAGACGACTTTCTTCGCTTTTGAAAAGATGTTTTCCTGACCCGGGAATCCTGTCATTACAAGAGCCGAGCCCTTGGAGAGGAACTTATTTGCCCTTCCGGGAAAAGCATTCGCCTCATGGATCATTACCGGGATATTCAGTTTTTTCGCCGCCATTATCAGAGGCGCGCTGACATAGCCTCCGGTGCTGATAACACATTCAGGTCTGAACTCATTTAAGATCGCGATGCACTGCTTCTTTCCGCGGTTGATCGCACTCCATGCCTTAAGCGCTTTCGGTGTCGGTTTGTATGGCAGCGGAAGGGCTTCAACATCCCTGAACTCATAACCCGCTTTGGGAACGAGTTCACCTTCCAAGCCTATCTTTCTTCCTGTAAATATTATCTTGCATGTATCACCGTTTGCTTCGGCATCCTCCTTAAGCAATTCAGCGATGGCAAGCGCGGGATTTATGTGTCCCGAAGTTCCGCCGCCGGTGATCATGTAACGTCTTTCCATATATCAGTTCTCCGTTCTGGAGGCTTCGCCCAAAGCTGCCTGTTTCTTTTTCTCGGGCAGTGCGACACCGCTTCTCGATACGGAGAGAATGAATCCGTATGCAACGAGAAGACATACCTGGGCAGTTCCGCCGTAGCTGACAAAAGGCAGCGTAACGCCGGTAGCCGGAATGACCTGAAGCTCAACCGAGATATTGAGAAGGACTTCGACAAATATCAGTGCCGTACACCCCGTCGCGACGGTCCGCGAGAATATATCTTTGGCTTTCCAGCACACACTGACGCACATGAAGAACATGACCAGATACATCAGTATCAGGACCACCCCTCCTACGAAGCCGGTCTCCTCTATATATATCGAGAAAATATAGTCGTTCTGCGCCTCGGAAACATAATTGTATTTGGATCTTGAATTACCGAGTCCGACACCCCACATTCCGCCGGAACCCAGCGCATTGAGAGCGTTATCAACCTGACGGGTATCGTCCTTTGTAAGACCTTCCTCCTCATCATCAGTTTCCTCATCAGCAGTAAAGATCGCGATACGTTTGAAAACGTGAGCGTAGTTCTTCATGTATCTTTCGCGCGTTTCCGTAGGTATAACGGCAAGTGCAACGCTTATTACCGCGCCTCCGAGAAGGAGCAGCGTCAGAATTCCAATAACCCAGGACTTGAGCGGTATCTCCGAAACGAGTGCACACATGAAGACGACCAGACCGACAATGATGAAGCATGACAGGTGCGGCTGCATAAGGATGACTATATCGACCGCAATGCACAATACGACAGGTATGATGAAATCGATCATCACGTTCTGTGCCAGCTTTCCAAGATCAGATGACCATTCCTTTATCTTGCCCTGTTCTTTAAGTTTGGCAATAGCAGAACGGTAACCGGCAAAAGCAACGACCAAAGCAACCTTGATGATCTCGGAACTTTGAAGCTGGATGGGTCCGATGTTGATCCAGCGGCTTGCACCGTGCTCACGTCCTACGCCGAATACGATGGTGGCAAGAGCAAGTCCGAAACTGACGACATAAGATCCGATCGCGATCCATTTCTTTCTGAAGAAATCTATCGGAATGAACGAGATGACGAGCATTGCGACAAGTCCTGCAACAGTGAATCTTATCTGTCTTATAAGGAACCATTTAGAATCCTTGAACTGGCCGTATGCATCAGGAGCAGATACAGAATAAAGGATGACCAGTCCGAAAACGAGCATGACGAAGATCATCAGTATCATCGGGATATTAGCTCTTCTTACAGGCTTTTTAACTTCCTGTGTCTGTGCTTCTTCCTCCTGCACAGGCTCTAATAGATCGTCGAACTCCGTAACTCCGGAATTGTCCTCCGGAAGTATGGAACTGACTTTTTCCTTACTCTTATCTTCGGGGATAATCGAATGTCTATTGATATCTGTCATGTGTCAGGCATTTCCCTTCTCGATAAAGCACTTTGCGACCGTCTCAAATCCGAAGTTGCGGGGAGCCTTGAAAAGCAGGGCATCTCCGTCTTTCACGTATTCTTCAAGACGTCTTTTTACATCTTCCGTATCCTTACATTTTACTATTCCGAGCTCCATATCGATCATATGGGCTCCCCTTATGAAATCATCGGCATTCTCGCCGGTAACGAATACTCTGTTAAAGTCATAGGAAGCGCATGTCTTTCCCGCAAGTTCATGAAGTCCTGGAGCAAATTTTCCAAGCTCCGGCATTCCGCACAGAGCAAGTATTTTCCTGTGTCCGTTAGCCTTCTTGGAGAAATTCAGGAATGTGTTTTCCATTGACTCCGGGGATGAATTATACGCATTGGTCATTACCAGGTATCTGTTCGTCTCGGCGATCTCTCCTGTGCATTCCATGTCGCTTCTGTTCTCTATCGCTTCAGCGATCTTCTTCTGGTTTCCTGCGTTACCTGTAATGTCAGCCATATATGCGCAGAAGACTGCGAAAAGGGCATTTCTTATTGCATTCTCACCGTACATTCCGACACTTACCGGAACAGAAAACTCAGACCTCTTATCGATCCTTTTTAAGACAACCTTAAATGTTGTTCCTGCTTCGTTCTCTGTAATATCTTCTGCCGATACGACAAGCGGACACGGCAGATCTTCATCGGACCCCGCCTGGATACCCGCAATGAAATTATTTATCGGAAGGACTTTGACACAATGGTCAAAGAGTTTTCTGTCATCAGCGTTGACCGCGATGATGCCTCCATCCGTAAGTCCGTCGGCTATCTCCATTTTCGCGTTCAGGATGGCATCTTTGCTTCCGAGAAGACCGATATGTGAATATCCGACATTGGTGATTATTGCTATGTCAGGTCTCGCTATCTTACTGAGATAGGAGATCTGTCCGTTCTTCTTCATGCCCATCTCGACGACAATGATGTCACAGTCAGAAGGCGCAGAAAGTATTGACTTGGAAATACCGATATCGTCATTTCTTTCTTCGGTCATATGAACTTTAAGTGCAGTGGATAAAACGTCAGAGATCATGAGTCTGGCGGTGGTCTTTCCTATCGATCCGGTCACTGCAATGAGCTTACATCCGAGCTTGAATCTGTAGTGGCTCGCAAGAAGACACAAAGCGCGTGTCAGATCTTCTACGACAACAGCGATACCGCCTTCGGGAATGTTTTTCTCATCGTCGGTAACTACGGCGCACGCGCCGAGTTTCATAGCTTCGGAAAGCAATGCACCGGCATCCGTATCTCCAACCGGAAATGCAAAATAGAGATCACCATCGCTGATCTCCATGGTCTCGGTGGCAACTCCCGCAACTTCAACTGCGGTTGCAAAGACAATGTCCTCTGTCTTCGAAACGAATCTGCCTCCGACGGCTTTCTTTACCTCTTCAAGCGTAAACATCATACGCTGCTTTCCCGCTCTATTACTGCTTCTCTGGCCTGCTGGCAGTCATCGAAATGAATAGTCCTGTCAGCGAAGATCTGATAATCTTCATGACCTTTTCCCGCAATAATGACCGTATCACCTGACTCTGCCATATTGATGGCAAGTCTGATCGCTTTGCTGCGGTCAGGTTCTACCTCATATTTTCCGTCGGTCTTTGATATGCCTGTGATGATGTTTGCTATGATGGCATCAGGTTCTTCTTTACGCGGATTATCTGAAGTAATGACCGTATAATCCGACATCTTTCCCGATACTTCGCCCATCTCGAATCTTCTTGATACTGAACGGTTTCCGCCGCATCCGAAGACAGTGATAAGCCTTCCTTCGGTATATTCTCTTAATGTATCGAGTGCGCTCTCCAAAGCAGCAGCATTGTGGGCGTAATCGACGAGAATGTTTACTCCGAAGCTGTTCTCGATCGGCTGCATTCTTCCGGGTACGCTGATGTTTGCAAGAGCTCTTTTAACATCTTCAATATCGATGCCTTCCTCATATGCGGAGCAGATAGCACAGAGCGCATTATATACATTGAACTTGCCGGGAAGGGCAACAAATATCTCGCCCTTGTAGTATACGGAGTCGAGCTCGAAAACAGTACCCGTTACGTGTCCTCTTCTTTCAGGTCTTAAATTACGGGCAACAAAATCAGCATCATGCTCTATGGCATATGTCAGAAGGCGGACCCTGTCACCGCAATATGAAAGCACTCTGTCAGCAGCCGAGCAGTCAAGGTTCAAAAGTCCTGTCCCGCAGCTGTCAAATATCTTAAGTTTGCACGAAAGATAATCTTCCATGTCCGGATGTTCGTTGGGAGCGATATGGTCTTCGTAAAGGTTGGTAAACGCAGCCGTGCGGTATGTGATGCCTCTTACACGGTCGAGTTTCAATCCCTGTGAAGATACTTCCATGACAAGATCTTCAGAACCATACTTTATCTGGGAATCCATCATGTCATAAAGGTCTTTGGATTCCGGTGTCGTATGCTCGGAATGGATCTTCTCGCCTGCGATAATATTGCATACCGTGCCGATAAGCCCGGTCTTCCTTCCGCTCTGCTCAAGTATCTCTCTGAGCATAAAAGCGGTAGTTGTCTTTCCCTTTGTTCCCGTTATGCCGAATACTGAAAGTTTCTTCTCGGGATGTCCGTAAAAATTTGCGCTCAGATCTGCAAGATACTTATGTGTATCAGCAGTCTCAACAACTGAAATGCCATACCGGCTGGCAATAGCCTTTAATTCCTCATCCGGATAAACGCTTCTTGCGCTGTCCACAACAATAGCTGAAGCACCATTATTAATTGCGCCCATCGCAAAAGAATGGCCATCGGAATTAAAGCCGATAACGCATACGAATAATGAACCTTCGGAAACCTTGCGGGAATCATATTCAACTGAAGCGATCTCTTTTTCGGGATCACCTGCGATAAGTCTGTAATCGATATCTTTAAGAACATCCAGGAGCTGCATATCCCACTTCCTTTGTCCGTATTCGCCTTCAGATTTTTCGAGCCTTCAGCGTAACCTATATTAAAACAAAATGTTCAGTCTCTATTGTGGCAAAAAGAATGAAATTGACGCGAGGTCACCGCATATGTTTGTGCGGCAGGACATCAATCGTCGTCGTCATCCCTGTTATCCGGAGGCAGTGCATCCGTTCTGCCGTCTTCATCTGATGAACTGCTGCCTGTATTTACAGACGTCGTCTCCTGTGTCTGGTTGATCCTGCCTGTATCCTTTGACAATGTAATGGTAATAATGTCACCCGCATAAACAGTCGATCCCGCGGTAACGCTCTGTTCGATACATACACCCCTGATATCGCTGTGATCTGTGTCGATCCAGCAGTTAAGATTCATCTTGTAGCAGGCCTCAATACATTCCACCGCTGTCATTCCCGTCAGGTTCGGAACTCTGGTCGTGAGCCACTCATCTTTTGAGACGCCCTCCGGGTAAAGGACTACGATAGCTTTCTTGTAAAGCTTGTAAGAAGAATTCGGATGTGTGGATCCGATTATGGTATCCGGCGTCATATCCAATGTTCCATATACCGAAGAAACTCCGTGATAAGCGATCTTAGATGCCGCCTGTGATGCCGGAAGTCCGTTTACTTCCTGAACCCAGTACCAGTCGAGCATGTGATTATATTCTTCTTCCGTAAATCTTCTCTCAACACCCATGTAAGACAGCGTGCCTTCAACGATCTTTGCCGCAGTCGAAGCTGCTGATGAAGATCCTACGGAGTGGTCTTTAGGTTTATTGATGACGACAAGAACAGCGATCTTAGGATCATATGCGGGAGCATAGCATGAGAATGAGAGAACGTGCGCGCCCTTGAGTTCGCCTACGTCGATCGTTGATGTGGACGTCTTACCTGCTACCGCATATCCTGCAACCTTACCTGCTGAACCCGTACCGTCGTTTACAACGCCTTCCATCAGAGTCCTTACTCTCTTGCATGTGCTTTCGGAGAATACCGTTCTGACGACTTCAGGCTTGATCTCATCAATGATATTACCTTCCGGATCGGTAATATATTTCGCGATGTGCGGAACAAGAAGATCGCCGCCGTTGATGATGGCGCAGTATGATGTGATCAGCTGGATAGGCGTAACCGTCGAAGACTCACCGTATGCGAGAACCGACATATCAACGATGCTGGGGTCCTTATGGAAGATTCCCTTACCTTCAGCAGGAAGATCGATACCAGTCTTATCGTAGAAACCGAGCATACGCACATATGAATAATACTTGGTAAGTCCGATCTTCTGTGCGAGCTGCGTAAATACCGGATTGCATGAATTCTGGAACGCTTTCTCCAAAGTCTCTACATCGTGGTTGTAACCTAATGACTTCTGTGCCCAGCAGGAGATCGTATGCTGAGATGAGAGTTTTATAGGTTCATCACTGAACAGATCATCTTCTTTTGCAAGGTTCTCCTCAAAAGCCATACATGTCGTGAGAGACTTAAATGTTGAACCCGGCTCGTATGTATCTGAAACGCATCTGTTACGCCATGCATTCGCCATAACAAACTGAACACGTTCTTCGGAATCCATAAAATCCCAGGCATCCACACTCATACCGTAAGGCATTCCGTAAGGATCGTTCAGATCGTAGTTCGGGAGCGATACCATTGCATATACGGCGCCGGTATACGGATTCATGACGATCGCGCAGACGCCGTCGAGCGGTTCGTACTTTTCGTAAGCCTCCTTAGCCGCCTGCTCTGCAATACGCTGAATACTGATATCGATATTCGTTACTATGTTGTTTCCGTCGGATACCGGGATCGTTGTCGCTTCAGAATATGGAAGGACACCGCCCGTGATTTCATCCGTCTCAGAATATCTGTAACCGTCTGTACCTGACAGGACATCGTTATAATATGCTTCAAGTCCGTATACGCCCTTGAGGGTCTCACCGTCATTCTGGGCATATCCTACAACCTGCGAAGCAAGGCTTCCGTAATTGTAATATCTCTGCGGAACGGCGACAAAGCCGAAACCCTTTACTTTATTGTCTTTGCAGAATTTCTCGAACTCGGTCTTCTTCTCTGCAGGCACGTTCTTGATTACGTCACAGCCTTCGACATTATTTCTCTTGTCGGTCTTATCATTGACATCGACAGGAATAATCGAATCCATCTTCTCATACGTAACGCCAAGGATCTCAACGGCTTTCTGAATGATCTGTGTCCTGTCGAGATCAGGAGCCGTTACCAGTTTGGGAGAGCAGATGACCGTAAAATCGTATGTGTTCGATGCCAGGGGAACTCCGTTGGAGTCATAGATCATTCCCCTGCTCGCACTGTATGACATCAGCGTCCACTGCTCATTTGCAGCAGCTCTGGCATACTTGTCATATTCGGTAACAGTCGTCTTGTAAAGGTGATATACGAGATAGCCTGAGTACGCGACAACGCCAATAGCAAACAGACCGACAAGTCCTTTCGCGACTACATCAGTCCTTAAGCGCCTTCTCTTTTTCTTGCGGGGAGCCTCTACAATCTCTTCCTGGGCCTTTACAGGCTCATTAACTTCACTTATCGGGGTGTGCCGCATAGTATTCAGCCAACGAATCCTTGGAATCCTTGAATGCATCATCACTGATTCCGTCGTAGTTATATGTCATTCTTGTCTTGAGAGAGTCAGTATTGGGAAGCGGAAGATTGATAACCTGATTCTGGTTAGGATCCTGCATTCCCAAAGCAAGAGCCTGAGCGCGGATAGCATCCATGTCAGCGATTCCGTTCGCGTTTTCTTCTGCTTTTACGATCTCTCTTTTTGTAGTATTGATCTGGTCTTTGAGGTTTGAATTATCTCTTGCAAGTTCAGATATCTCCGTCTGAGGGAAAAGGAGAACCATTACGAACAAACCGATAAGGACGATAAGCAGGATCGCAGCAACAGGCTCAAGGAATCTCTTTCCAACGAGCAGTTTTACTCTTTGGCGGATCTCTTTCTTTTTCTTACGGTCCACGTTCTCTTTTGCCATCTCCTGTCCGCGCTTATTGGCTTCAACATACGTAAGTGTATTATCATCCGTTTTATGCTGAGCCTTCTCGTTCTTAGACGGCTTGATCTTTCCCTGTGTGATAGTAAGTTTTGTCTTGCGGGAAGACAGAACTTCAAGGAGCGTATCGTCTTTTACGCCCACATCAAAGCTCTTAGCTTGTCTTTCTGTCTTTCCGGTTGTCAGCATCTGTTCTCTTACCTCAAACGCTTAGTTGTACTGTTCGTTATCGTTTCTTTCAAATACTCTTAATTTTGAACTTCTTGATCTCGGATTGATCTCTATCTCTTCTTCCGTCGGTTCGATCGGTTTCTTTGTAATGACCGTTCCGAGTGACTTTTTGCCGCATACACACACGGGGAAATCTCTCGGGCACGTGCAGGGACTTTCTGCTGTCCTGAATGCTTCTTTGACGATCCTGTCCTCAAGCGAGTGGAACGAAATAACTGCAAATCTTCCGCCGGGTTTGAGTTTTCTTAATCCGTCATTAAGCAGTGCCTGGAGTCCGTCGAGCTCGTGGTTTACTTCGATCCTTATAGCCTGGAAGCATCTCTTTGCAGGATGCTGGTCCTCGCCTCTTCCGTGACCGGGCATATATTCCTTAATGGCAGCCGCAAGTTCAGTGGTCCTTGAGAACGGCTTAGTTTTTCTTCTCTCACAAATACCGTCAGCAATTCTGCCTGCATGATGCTCTTCACCGTATTCTCTGAAGATCCTCTCAAGATCATCTCTTGAATACTTATTTACAACCTCTGCAGCAGTAAGCCACTCATTGGGATCCATTCTCATATCGAGAGGGCCGTTCTTCATATAGGAGAAGCCTCTCTCTGCTGTATCAAGCTGGTAGGAAGAAACACCCAAGTCAGCCATAATACCGTCGACCTTGCCTATCTTGAGGCTTCTGATGATGTCATCGATGTCCTTATAGTCGGACTTGACCGGCATCCAGTTAATACCTTCAAAAGCTTCTCTTCTTTCCATGCAAGCAGCGAGCGCGGCATCATCTTTATCAATTGACACAAGGGTTCCCTGACCCCTCATTCTTCTTGCGATCTCAGCGCTATGCGATCCTCCGCCAGCAGTGCAATCGACATATATTCCGCCGGGTTTTACGTTCAACGCATCAACCGTCGGATAAAGAAGAACCGGAATGTGATCAAACTCAGAGACCTTTAACATGGCACACTGTCTCCAATCCTACAATATTGCTCAAATCATGATCCTCATTGTCATAGAATTCCTTTGTGCAGATATCAAGCTTGTTGCCGATATCGAACACGCAGATCTCCTGACCGGGCGTAGCTTTGATCTTTTCCCAAAGTTCGCTTGGGACTGCGATCCTGCCCTGAGAATCAACATTAACGTCCGTAGCTTCACCGATTATTCCCCTGAGCACCTTGCTGAAGCCTTGAATAAAGCTTCCCTCAGCATTGAGAAACTGGGGTTTGATCTCATTATCAAAATGATCCTTGGTGTAGACACACAGATAGCCGCTATCAAGGCTGTTTGTTACAACAACCTCGCTGCCAAGCTTATCTTTTAGCTTGGAAGGGACGAAAAATCGCCCTTTAGCATCAATCTTTTTAATGTCTCTTGCCATTTTGAGTCTCAGTTAGCTTGAATTTGTGGGATTTACGGATAAAATAGGTCTGTTCAACCACTTTACTCCACATATGTGAGAGTTTCCTCCCTTTTTCTCCACACAACTGTATTGTATTCGTAACATTCTTTTAATGCAAGGGGATATTTGTAATTTCTTGGCAATTTGTTAAATATTTTTTCCAGGGCGCGAAAAGGTCATCCCCGGGCCGTGGGATCAGGGATGTTTATTGTCTGTTTTGAGGGATAAAACCGCTGCCATTCACAAGAAAAAAGCCGGAACCCGAAAGCGGGATTTCCGACTGTCAGCAGACCGGATTGGAATTGTAATCTATCCTAAAAACTATGCCTTGCGCGACATTGAAATATTCAGGATGACACCGAACGCAAGAAAATTGATCAGCATCGCTGTTCCTCCGAGGCTGATGAACGGCAAAGGAATACCTGTAATGGGAAGAAGACCTACGGCCATGCCCATGTTTTCGATATAGTGGAATGCGAAATAACCTGTAAGACCTGTCAGCATGTATGAAGCCGACTTTGACTGTATCTTTGCTGCCACGTACAGACATCTGCACAGGAAGAAAAACGCCAGGATGATTACCGTCGTCGTTCCGATAAATCCCATGTGTTCCGATATGGCAGCGAAAATAAAGTCGCTCTCCTTAACCGGAACCGTCGTAAGGATTCCCGTATGATTGCCCGTAAGACCTCCTGACGCTATCGCCGCTTTGGACTGCATCAGGTTGTACTCGGATCTGGGATCGGATCCCTGGAATATCAGCGAAAGTATTCTGTTCTTCTGATAAGACTCGAGATAAAAATACCAGACCGCCGGAAGGACAACGACGACGATCGTCGAGAAAGCCAGAAGGAAATATCTGTATCTTACGCCCCAGGCAAACAGCATGCAGACGAAAGTGAACACGATAACCATCGCAGTACCGAAGTCCGGCTGTGAAAGGATAAGGAGCATCGGCGGAGCGTATACCGCAGCCATGATGCCGTAGCCTTTCAGGAAAGAAACTTCCTTATTGTGCATCATCTCGAAGATATCGGAAGCCACCATGATAAGACCTATCTTGGCAAGCTCTGACGGCTGGAAGTTTCCGATTACAGGAAGATTGAGCCACGAATCCGCGCCCCAGGATGCAGCCAGCGAATAGCCGTCGATCGGGACAAGGATGAGAAGGAACAGTGAGACTGCGTAGATCAGTCGTCCGACGATCTTAAGGAAGTGCTCATCAAGAAGACTTATGATCAAAGCGCCGATGATACCGCCAACAGTCGCGACGATCTGTCTGTAATAGTTGCCGGGATAAGCCGCATAACCTTTGGATAATACTTTTTGAAGGACATAAAGCCCTATTATCGTCATCGCCAATACCGGCACAACAAGATAATAGTCGACGGTCTTAAGCCCGTCTTTCCCGCGAAGTCTGACAACGCCGGAACCAGCCTTATCCATTACTTTTTATTTCCTTCTCCTGTTAAAGCGCCTTCATAGAGCTTTTCGGGGAAACCCTTCTTCTCTATCTTCTTTGTCCTTGCGATTGCAATATAAGCAAGTCCTGCAACGACAAAGACAAGTGAGAGGAGCTGGGAGATCCTGATGCTCGTATGGCCGATGTAAAGTGAATCCGTTCTGAGACCTTCAAGGAAGAATCTTGCAGTTCCGTAAAGGATGAAGTAAATGCAAGAAGTCTCGAAAGGAATCTTTGAATGTTTTCTTACATAGAGCAGTACCACAAAAATGATAAGATCACAGATCGATTCATAAAGGAATGTGGGATGGACCGGCATGGTAGGAACGAGTGTCTGGCAGTTCATACGCAGGAACTGTTCTACGGAAGGGCTGGTCATACCCCAGGGAAGACTTGTCGTTGTACCAAAAGCCTCCTGGTTAAAGAAGTTGCCCCATCTTCCGATTGCCTGACCCAGAGGCAGATAAACAACACAATAATCGGCAAGTTCCCTATAAGGTATCTTCCTTATAGTGCACATAATAAATCCGCCGATGAATACAAGGATAACGCCTCCGTATATCGCAAGACCGCCCGATCTCGTATCAAAGATGAGCTTCCAGTCCTGCTTGTAATAATCCCAGTTGCATGCGACATAGTATGCTCTGGCTCCGATGATAGCACAGGGAATGATCATGAGGATCGTGTCATAGACAAGACCTTCAGGGAAATTCAGTTTCTTAGACTGCTTTACCGCAAGGAAAACGCTGATGATCAGCGCAAGCGCGATCAGGATGCCGTACCAATAGACAGAAATGCTGCCGATCTTGAACGCAACCGAGTTCACCTCTATGTTTATCCCCAGTCCGGGGAACTTGACTTCTTCATAGTTAAACATTTATTCAATCCCTTTCTGCCCTCACGGGGTCAGATAAATCCCTGATATATTACCACAAAAAGAAGTATATAACTTTCCGGATTTGTTTTCGCGTTATCTAAGGCGAATGCCATAATAATGCCCGAAAATAAAAATCCCCTGCTAATGCTAAGCAAAAGATTACGGGATAAGGCTGTTTTCCTTCAGGAAATCCATTGCCTGACGCTTATTCGTCTCGACCGCAGCGATCAGCTCATCTACAGATGACATCTTCACTTCGGGCCTTAAGAAATGCAGAAGTTCGACCGTAAGCTTTGCACCGTATATATCCTCGTCAAAATCGAAGATAAACGTCTCGGCAACATCATTCTCCGCATTTTCGAGCGTTGGTCTTCTTCCGATATTTGTCACGCCGTAGAGCACTCTCGAACCGAGCCTTATGCGCGACACGTACACGCCTCTTCTTACAACGTATTTATCTTCAGGTATGTTCAGATTCGCTGTGGGGAAACCCATCGTTCTTCCGAGCATCTTGCCTTGCGCACAATATCCTGAATACGCGAAACATCTTCCGCCGCAGAGCTTTCCGGCAAGATCAACGTCACCTTCCGAAAGCGCTTTTCTGAGCCACGTGGTGGAGATCTTTTTATCTGTTCCCTCAAGGAGATGCTCTTTGACGACGATCACGCGCAGATCATTCTCGCGCGCAAATTCCCTGATCATATTGACATCGCCCTTTGCATCTTTTCCGAAGCGGTAATCTTCTCCCATTACGAGTGTATCTGCTATGGCGCGGTGAAGGATTATATCCGTGAGGAACTCCTCCGGCTCCATATCCTTAACGCTGTCAAAATCAAGGACAAACAGTTCATCCACACCGAGACCGTTCATAAGCAGCAGTCTTTCTTCAGGTGTATATAAAGGCTTGTCTTCTGATTTAAAAAGATTCCTGAATGTCTGGACAGTCGATGTCAGGCCGTCGCGCTCTGCGATGCTGACCGTCTTCTTAATGATATCCAGATGTCCCTGATGGATGCCGTCGAAAAGACCGAGAGCGATGACACGTCCTTTCGTTCCGAGCGGAAGATCTTCTATTCCATATGTATTGCAAACCTTAATCATGAGCGTACAGCCTCTCTATCCGCATCATTACCGATCCGTTCTCCATAGCGGGGTATACGACAGCAATAAGTTTTTCTTCATTTGTTGCCCTGTAATAGACGACCTCATCCGAAAGTTCAACTTCAAACGGGAATGCGATCTTTCTTCCAAACTTAATATCCCTGGTCTGCTTTGGATCGAGCTTGATCTCGGGCAGGAAACTGACAGTCTCAGACGCGTCTCTTACAAAAGAGAAATCGCCTGATGAAGCCATCTCCTCAAGTTCATCAGGAGTATAAGCATTCTTAACGTTGAACTGTCCGTTTACAGTTCTTCTCAAATCTTCGGCATATGCGCCAAATCCGGTTACATCACCAAGATCAGAGCAGATCGTCCTGATGTAAGTGCCCTTGGAACACATGCAGTCGAACTCGACTGCAAGACCTTTTTCGAGTCTTTCGATATTTGCTATGTCCAGTGAATAGATGGTTACCGGCACAGGCTTTAACTCAGGAGCTTCGCCCTTCCTTGCAAGTTCATACGCTTTCTTCCCGCCGATCTTCTTGGCTGAATACGCGGGCGGAAGCTGCTCTTTTGACGATCTGACTTTTTCAAAAGCAAGACGGAGCGCACTGTTATCATCTGCCAGAAGAGCATCGATCTCCGTATCCGACGGATAATCTTCTGAGATAAACTCACCTGTCTTATCCATCGTATCCGTTCTTGCCCCGAAGATGCATCTGCAGGAATAGCCCTTATCAAAGCCTTCACAGAATCTGAGGTATTTCAGCCCTTTGCCGACAAACACAGGAAGAAGTCCCGTGGCAAAAGGATCGAGCGTTCCGAGATGTCCTACCTTGCGTGTCCCGAGAAGATTGCCGACAAAACGATCGGTCTTAAAAGAAGTCCAACCTTCAGGCTTATCAACAAGGATAAATCCGTCCTGAATCATAAGGTTGCCGTTACCCTCTTAATGACCTCGTCAGCGGTCTCGAAAATATCGCCTTCCTTGACAGTGAATCCTGCAGCCCTTACATGTCCGCCGCCGCCGAAACCTTCGGCGAACTTGGAACAGTCAAAATAATTCTGCGATCTGATATTGCCTCTGATCTCACCGTTCTCGAGCTGTCTTAAAACGATAGCGAGCTCAACGCCGTCTATGTCACGCATTGCGGAAACGACATCATCGACTCCGTCAGGTCCGGCATTGTATTCAACGAACTGCGAATAAGGAACGACCGTAAGGGCAAACTTGTCATCACAGAAGAAACGCACTTCAGATCTGGCCTTAGCCGACAGAAGGAACTTCTGCTTTGTCTTACGGTCAAAAAGGTTGTAGCAGACTTCGGAAATATTGCCTCCGAGCTCTATCAGAAGTCCTGCGCTCTCAAGCGTTTCAGGACGTGTATTCGTGAAAGTGAATCTTCCGGTATCGGTTACGATGCCCGCGAGTACTGCTTTCGCTGCGCCGGCAGCAAGGATCTTTTCCATCTCCATGCCGGTAATCAGGGAAACCTGCTGGGCAACATAGAACACCATCTCGGATGCGGATGATGCATCGGGATCGATCCAGTAATTGTCCAGTCTGGTAGTAACGGATGCATGGTGATCGATAATGATCTTCGTCTCTATCGATTCGAAGAGTTCTCCGCAAAGTCCCATCCTGGTACCTTCCGAACAGTCCGTCGCGATAGCTGCTCCGATCTTCTTGCCGCAGAGTGTTCCTGATGTCCTGAATTCATCAGCCAGATCCGAATCGCCTTCCGGATGGAAGAACAGCTCTTCGATATT
This sequence comes from Ruminococcaceae bacterium AB4001, assembly GCA_000621765.1. Taxonomy (GTDB): domain Bacteria; phylum Bacillota; class Clostridia; order Saccharofermentanales; family Saccharofermentanaceae; genus Saccharofermentans. The sequence goes on along the minus strand of JHXJ01000028.1, from coordinate 7,248 downwards.
CAGGAACTTCATATTTTCGGGCAAAGCCTCGGGAATGGCAACATAAGCGTTGCCGCCCAAGGCTCTTACCATACTGCATATTCCTGAGGCAGAACCTACGCAGTCCCCGTCAACACTCCTGTGAAGGAAGACAAGGATCATCTCGTCGTTTGCCTTTGTCTTTTCAATAACGCTTAAGATGTTACGGGCGCTTCTGGCACTCCCTTCTTCGTAGCGTTCTCTCATTTATAATCTCCGATCTAACGTGTAATTACTCTTCGTCCTGACCTTCGTCTTTTTTGCCTTCGCGTTCCTCTCTGGCAAGTCTTCTTGCTTCGTCTTCCTTGATCGTCTTATCGATCAGGGCTTCCATTCTCAAGGCGTCGTTAAGCGTGTTATCAAGTTTGAAACTCAGTTCGGGAGCAACTCTCAGATTGATCTGCTGCACTGTCTCGTAACGGATGAAACCTTTTGCATGCTCGATCGCTTCCATTGCTTCCTTCTGCGTCTTCTCATCACCGTATACGGATATGAACACCGTAGCATGAGACAGGTCGCGGCTCATCTTTACGGATGTTACAGATGTAAGCAAAGGAACTCTGGGATCCTTTAACTTGGTTGAGATTATGTTGGAGATGATCTTCTGAATCTCATCTCCGACAATCTCAGGTCTTCTGTTTTTCATTTCAGTCCCTCTTAACTTCGACATTACCGAATGCTTCGATAACGTCACCGATCTTTATGTCGTTGTACTTCTCGACAGTAAGACCGCATTCATGTCCGGAAACTACTTCTCTTACTGAATCCTTCTCATGCTGCAATGAGCCGAGAACACCGGTATAAACGACTACGTCATCTCTGATGACTCTTACGTTGGAAGATCTCTGGATCTTACCGTCAGTAACATAGCAGCCGCCGATAGTACCGATACCGCTGACCTTGAAGAGCTGTCTGACTTCCGCATGACCCCAGATGACCTCTTCGATCTTGGGAGCGAGCATGCCCTTCATAGCATTCTCAACATCTTCGATAGCGTTATAGATGACGCTGTAGAGTCTGATGTCTACGCCGGTCTCTTTTGCCTTGTCGATGATCATCTGTGAAGGTCTTACGTTAAATCCGATGATGATTGCATTGGATACGTCAGCGAGAACGATATCGGACTCGTTGATGGCACCTACTGCGCCATGGATAACCTTGATCTTGACCTCATCGTTGGAGAGCTTCTCCAAAGACTGCTGGACAGCTTCGACAGAACCCTGGACGTCTGCCTTGATGATGATATTAAGATCCTTAACATCACCTGCTGCCATCTGCTGTGCAAGAGTATCGAGGCTCATCTTGGAAGATCTGTGGAGCTGTTCTTCTCTCTGCTTGATCTTTCTCTTCTCAACAAGCTGTCTTGCTGTCTTATCGTCAGATACAGCGAAAAGGATCTCACCTGCCTGAGGTACTTCAGGTAAACCGAGGATCTCTACAGGGATGGAAGGACCTGCCTTCTTGATGGGCGCGCCCTTATCGTCATACATAGCTCTTACATTACCGAGGATAGGTCCGCAAACGACCGTATCACCCTGCCTCAATGTACCGCGCTGAACGAGAACGGATGCAACAGGACCTCTGTTCTTATCGAGCTTAGCCTCGATAACGGCACCCTTTGCCTGACCCTTAGGATCGGCCTTGAGTTCCATAACGTCTGCCGTGAGGAGAACGTTCTCAAGGAGATCGTCGATACCGGTTCCCTGCTTAGCTGAGATAGGCACCATGATGGTCTGACCGCCCCACTCTTCGCAGATAAGTCCGTAGTTTGTAAGCTCCTGCTTAACTCTGTCAGGATTTGCGCCGGGCTTATCGATCTTGTTGATAGCAACGATGATCTCTGTATTTGCAGCCTTGGCGTGGTTGATAGCTTCGATCGTCTGAGGCATTACACCGTCGTCTGCGGCTACAACGAGGATAGCGATATCCGTGAACTGTGCACCTCTGGCTCTCATCGTCGTGAACGCTTCGTGACCAGGAGTATCAAGGAATGTGATCTGGCGGCCCTTAAGTCTTACAGTGTAAGCACCGATCTTCTGTGTGATACCGCCGGCCTCGCCTTCGGTAACATTGGATGATCTGATCTTATCGAGGAGTGATGTTTTACCGTGGTCAACGTGACCCATGACAACTACGACAGGAGGTCTTGTCTCGAGGTTCTCCGGATTATCCTCATCGTTGAAGAGGATATCTTCCTCTGTCTTCTCCTCGAGGAGTTCTGCGTTGATGCCGAAGCTGTCTGCAACGAGGCATGCAGTATCGAAATCGAGCTCCTGGTTGATGGTTGCCATAACACCGAGCTTCATCAGTGCCATGATGATGTCAGAGCTCTTCTTGCCGATACCTTCAGCGAACTCCTTAACAGTAATGAATGCAGGGATCTTGATCTCCGTGATCACCTGCTCAACAACTGCCTGCTGAGCCTCCTGCTTCTTTTTCTTCTTCTTGAAAGAGAAATCATCATAATCACCGTCGCTGTTAACACGTCCTGTGAACTGCGATGTGCGTGACTGCTTTCTCTTATCGACATTGGCATTCTTCTCGCCGTCTCTTCTGTCGCTGTTGTTGTGCTTCTTATCGAAAGCACTCTTCTCTGCATAAGAAGATCTGCTCTTCTTTGCATCTTCGATAGGAGCTTCAGCTCTCGGCTTGGGTGCTCTCTTGAACTGGGGACGTGAACCTTCCTCGTCCTTATCCTTGTCAAAGCCGCCGCCCTGCTTCGGGAATCCGCCGCCTCTGTTGCCGCCGAATCCGGAACCGCCGCCTCTTACGGGGCTCTTCTTATCTCTGCCGGCATATGTGATAACGGTTGAACTTCTGATGGTCTCGCCTCTTGCAGGAACATCGGGAAGCGAGATAACAGCTGAGGAGAGTCTCGGCTTGGGAGGTTCCTTGACCTCAGGCTTCTTCTCTTCCTTAACAGGCTCGGGTTTTACCTCGGGCTTTTCTGCCTTGATCTCAGGTTTTTCTTCCTTTACTGCTGCCGGCTCTTTTTTCTCAGGTTCTTCTACAGGCTTAACTTCCTTCTCGGGTTCAGCCTTGGGAGTCTTTGCAGCAGGCGCCTTCTTTGCAGGCTTCTTTGCTTCAGCCTTGGGTTCTTCAGCCTTAGGCTCCTCTTCCTTTTTCTCGGCAGTCTTCTTTGCAGCTGTTTTCTTGGGAGCAGCTTCAGTCTTGGCTGCTGTCTTTGCTGCAGTCTTCTTTACCGCCTTCTTCTCTTCAGCAGGCTTTTCTTCAACAGTTTCCGCAGCTGCTTCCTTCTTAGGCGCAGCCTTCTTTGCGGGCTTAACCTCTGCTGCTTCCGGAGCAGGTGCCGGTGCAGGAGCTGCCGCGGGTTCAGCCTTAACTTCCGCTACGGGAGCCTCTGCAGGTTCTTCAGTCTTTTTCTTATGTACGCGTCCGAGCCTCATCTTCTTGCTGCCGGATACACCACCAACAGTCAGACCGCTCTTCTTGTTCTCATTATCTTCACTCATCAAGTATCTTCCTCCTCGTTGATATTCTCGAGTATGGCGGAAATGCCTTCCGCAAAGTTCTTATCAGTAATTGCCGCAACATTTCTGTTTGGCTTTCCCAAAGCGTCTCCCAGTTCATCTGATCCCGCAAAGCTGTAGCAGGTGATCTCATCTGCACCGTTCAGGCTCTTCAGGATCTTATCCAGAGAATTGCGCGATATGTCTTTTGTGATAATAAGGAGTTTTACGTTACCGGCGCGGATCGCTCCGGTCACGGCATCACTTCCTGATACCACTTTGCCTGCGCGTGATGCAAGCCCTATCAAACCCAATGCTCTTTCTTTGCCTGTCATCCGTTCTTCTCAATGCTCCCAAGAAGTGACTTTGCCAATTCTTTTATCTCATCTTCGGTCAAAGGCTTTTTAAGACCCTTGGAAAGCTTTGCTGCCTTTTTAAGCTCAGCAGTTATGCAGCCTTCATCGGGACAGAGATACGCGCCTCTGCCGGCGAGCTTGCCGGTAGGATCGTATACAACGTCACCGTCAGGTGTAACGACAACGCGCAAGAGATCGCTCTTGTCTCTTACAGTCCTGCAGGATACACAACTTCTTTGCGGCTTTTTCTTCATAACTGTTATTCTTACTGATCCTCTTTGCCGTTCTCATCATCAACGACCTTAAAGTCATCGATAAGTGCCTTGGATGCTTCTACGCTCTCGTCAGATTCCTTCTTGATATCGATCTTGAAACCTGTAAGTCTTGCTGCAAGACGTACGTTCTGACCGCTCTTGCCGATAGCAAGTGAGAACTGCTGATCGGGAACGATAACCTTCGCATATCTTTCAACTTCGCCGTTAGCATTTGTCGTGATCTCAGTATCAACTCTTGAGACCTTTGCAGGCTGCAGAGCTTCACTGATAAAGAGTGCCGGATCTTCCTTCCAGTCAACGATATCGATCTTCTCTTCAGCAAGCTCGTTCATGATCTGCTGTACTCTCTGACCTCTCTGGCCTACGCAGGAACCCTTTGCATCGATATCGGGATCCTTTGAATAAACAGCGATCTTTGTTCTTGAACCTGCTTCTCTGGCAACAGATCTGATGATGACGTCACCTGCCTTGATCTCAGGTACCTCGAGCTCGAAAAGCTTGGTAACGAGTCTTGCGTCAGTTCTTGAAAGTACGACAGAAGGTCTGCCGTTAGCTTCCTCAACACCTGTGACAAGGAACTTCATGATCCTGTCCTGATCATAACGCTCGTTGCGGTTGTTCCTGATCTGGCCTTCGTGCTTAACAACTGCTTCTGCACGGCCGATATTTACATAAACGTTTCTTGCATCCTTACGGACGATGGTACCGGATGTGATCTCACCGATCTTTCCGGAGAATTCATGCTCGATCTTCTGGCTCTCTGCATCTCTGAGCTTCTGGTTGATAGCATTCTTTGCAGCGCTTGCAGCAAGACGTCCGAGATCTTCAACATCGATAGCGAGCTCGATCTCATCGCCGACTTCAACGTCCTCATCCTGTTCTTTTGCAGCTTCCAAAGAAATCTCGTTTGCTTCGTCCAATACTTCTTCAACTACTTCAACGAGCTTGTACAGATAGATCTCACCGGTCTCTCTGTCGATCTCGGCATTAACGGATTTAATAACTTCCTTGTTGTCATTGTCACGGAACTCACGTCTGTAAGCTGCGACAAGACCGCTTTCGATAGCCTGGAATACTTCTTCCTCATCGATGTCTCTTTCTTCTGCGAGGAGCTTAACCAGACCTACTATTGTATCCTTAGGTTCCTCTTCATTCTTCTTTCTCGGCATTTTTATATTCCTCCTAAACTTAAAATTCTATATGACGTACGGCCTTGGCTATATCCTCAAAACTTAGAGTCAGCTCTTCTCCGTTATCAAACACAAACACTGCCTTACCGTCTTCTGCGCCTTTGATCACAGCAGTAAAGCTCTTCTTGCCTTCCAAAGGTTTATATAAAGATATGTCTACTTTTTCACCGCTGTAACGGTTGTAGTCCTTCTCAGTCTCCAAAGGTCTTGTAAGACCGGGTGAGGATACCTCGAAAAAGTCGGGATCTATCATTTCTGCAGCATCGATTACCGGGTCAACCGCACGGCTTACTGTCTCACAATCATCGATGCCGATGCCGCCGCGCTTGTCGATATAAAGCGTAAGGACCATGCCTCTGGCTTCTTTTACGTAGGAACAATCGACAAGATCAAAACCCAGACCGGTGACTACAGGTTCTGCAAGCTCAAACGCTTCCTGTGCTACCCTTGATCTTTTTGCCAAAACTAACTCCTTTTACAACAAAAAACGGACACGCATAACGCTGTCCGTTCGTAAAAACTCTTTTATGAACTCGGTTATTTTATCATAAGAGCAAGAATAGTGCAAACCGAAATTTGACTTAGAAATTTTACACTTTAATATTCATTTCGCGCGCTAATTACAGTAAAATAAGCATATCCAAATATCCAATGGAAATATAATCCCCAAAGGAGACATTCTATGATTAAACTTATTGCAGGACCTAAGGGCACGGGCAAAACAGCAAAGCTCGTCGACGACATCAACGAAGTTGCAGCTACAGACAGCAACGTCGTATGCCTTGAACGAGGCAACAGATTAGACCAGCTTCTTAAGCCCACAGTTCGTCTTGTAAATATGAAGGAATACCCCATCGAAGGTTTTGACCAGGTTCTCGCTTTCATTTGCGGCATCTGCTCCAAAGATTACGACTTAACACATATCTATGTTGACGCAATCTGCAAAGTAGCTAATAACTATGATCCCGAAGGCCTCGGCGCTTTCCTTATGAAGCTTGACGCATTCTTACAGGATACACCCGTTGTTGCTACTATCCTTTACAGCGGAGACATCGACAGCCTCCCTGAAGAAGCAAGGAAATTTGCCTGATCCAATCTAAAACCGTAAAAATCCCCGGGCCATACTATGGCTCGGGGTTTTAATAACAAAAAACCAGGAGGGAAAAATACATGGGTTTACTTAAAGAGTTCAAGGAATTCGCACTTAAGGGCAATGTCGTAGACATGGCAGTCGGTGTTATTATCGGTGGTGCTTTCGGTGGTATCGTTGGCGCATTGACAGATGACTTTATCAAGCCTCTCATCAATTCATTTGGCGGTTCTGAAGTAGCCGGATCCATCGTTCTTCCGTGGTCAAGCCTCGCTTCCAGCACAGATCCGGAAGTCCTTGCTACAATTTCTTTGAATTACGGTCACTTTATTTCTCAGATCATTAATTTCCTTATCCTTGCAATTGTTCTTTTCATCATAATTAAGAGCATGAATAAGCTTGTGGCACTCGGAAAGAAGAAGCAGGAAGAAGAAGCTGCTGCTGCTCCCGCTGAGCCTTCTGATGAAGTTAAGCTCCTTACAGAGATCAAGGATCTCCTCAAGGAACAGAAAAAGTAATCCGCTGAATTAACTAATGCAAACCAAACCTGCTAACAAAAATCAATAGCCTGTTGGCAGGTTTTTGTTTTGAAACAACTAGGCACAGCAAACAGACCGGAGTCAAATCCGGTCTTTGTTTTAGCATTAATGGATTTATGCTGCTTGGTAAACCTCCATCACTCGTGCGTAGTAAATGCGCAGGAACTTGTTCAGGCCAGCTATTTTGGCCTGTTTCTTGCTTTTGCCTTCAGCTTCCTTTTTCAGAATGTAGTTGTATACGGTGCAATCTTTGGGTGCCTGATGGCTCTTAAGTACTCTCATAACCTCATAGCCAGTCTTACGCAGAGTC
>JHXJ01000027.1 GCA_000621765.1 Ruminococcaceae bacterium AB4001 | reverse complement strand
AATAACCCTTCTCGACGAGAAAGGTTAAAATCGGAAGGTTGTAAATTCCTGTGGCTTCCATAACAACTTTTACTTCACCATCCAATTTCTTAAGGAGTTCGTCTAATAACTCAAGATCTTCTTTACAGTGAAGCAGTTCAAAAGGTTTGCATACATAGTCTTCGTTCGGCTTAAGGATACAAACCATGCTCTTTCCTTTTGAAACATCGATTCCTACGCTGATCATGTGATATACCTCCTAAATCTGAAATTAGTAATTGTTCCAAGCCGCACTTATTACAATTCAGTTTAGTTGGTTACGCGGGAGCTGATCCCTACCTGCTTAATCGAATGCTTATAATAAGGGGATTGGCTGACAGTTTATTTGGCGGATGCAAGATCCAAAAAGGTGCACGTCAGGCCAATTACTCCCCGTATTATAAGAAAAAGTGCAACTGTCTGAGTTAATTACTCTCTAACAATTACACTTTCTATGGTACTAAAAAGGTGCCACACTTAATGTGCGACACCTTTGTTTTTGAATTGAATATCTGATTACAGAGTCTTGAAGAACTCACATGCCTTAAGAGTATTCTCGTAAGAACCGAATGCTGTGAGACGGAAATAACCTGTGCCGTTCTCACCGAATCCTTCACCGGGTGTGCCGACGATTCCGAATCTGTTAAGGATTGAATCGAAGAACTCCCAGCCGCCCATGTTGTCAGGGCACTTGAGCCAGATGTAAGGTGAGTTAACACCGCCCGTGAAGTAGATGCCCTTCCCGGTGAATACTTCAGCGAGTGCAGCAGCATTGCGCTTATAGTAAGCGATGTTTGCTTTGCAGTCTTCCAGGCCCTGGCCGGAAAGTGAAGCTGCAGCGCCTTTCTGTGTTATGTAGGATACACCGTTGAACTTGGTTGCCTGACGTCTTGCCCAGAACTTGGAGAGCTTGATGCCGTCAGATTCAAGACCGTCCGGAACTACTGTCCAGCCGCATCTTACGCCTGTGAAGCCGGCGAACTTGGAGAATGAAGAAATCTCGACAGCGCATGTGTCCGCACCGGGGATCTCATAGATCGTGTGAGGCTTGTCTTCAGTGATGAATGCTTCGTAAGCTGCATCGAAAATGATGAGTGAACCTGTCTTCAATGCGAAGTTAACCCATGCGGTAAGGCCTTCGTAACTGTAGACTGCGCCTGTGGGGTTGTTAGGAGAGCAGATGTAGATTACGGAAGGCTCGATGTTTGTATCCTCAGGCGGAAGCGGAAGGAAATCGTTTTCCTTGTTTCCTGCTACATAAGAGATCTTTCTGCCGTTCATGAGGTTTGAATCAACATATACAGGATATACGGGATCGGGAACAATGACCGGATTGTCGCCGAGGATATCGGGAAGGTTTCCGAGATCGCTCTTTGCGCCGTCGCCGACATAAATGGTCTCAGGTGATATTGAAACGCCGAGTTCCTTGTAGTGCCCGGAAATAGCATTCCTTAAGAAATCGTATCCGTATTCCGGCGGATAACCATGGAATGTCTCTTTGCTTGCCATTTCCTTTACGGCTTCTTCCATAGCCTTTGTAACTGACCCGGGGAGGGGAAGGGTTACGTCGCCTATTCCCATTCTGATGATCTCACGGTCGGGGTTCTCAGCCTGGAACTTTCTGACACGCTTTGCGATGTCTGAAAACAGGTAGGTTTCTTTTACGTCTAGGAAATGGGTGTTGAGCTTGATATCCATGGAAAATCACCTCTGGTAAAATTTTTATGCGAACATTTTAACACGCTTGAAATTAGGCGATTTAAAGAATGTTATCGTACATATGCACAAAAGAATGTCGCAAAAACAGGCTTTGTCTTAATGGCATTTGTTGATATCTGCCGCGGTGTATAATAGTTAGCAGAAATTCAAGGAAAAATGATTACTTTGATCGGATGACGGAGATAAGCTTTGGAAAGTCAGTGGAGTGTTTTCTATCCTGAGAAATACGCCAATCCAGAAACGGATTCTGATGATACGCTGTATACGCGCATCAAAAGAGTCTGCACGAGATATTCCGGCAGGACCGCCATTGAATACGGTTCCCGCAAGATCTCCTATTCCTCGCTTCTTACAAGAATAGATGAAGTGGCGGTAAGCTGGAGCAGGATAGGTGTCGAAAAGGGCGATGTTGTCATGCTCATGATGGGCCATAATCCCATGAATGTAATCAGTGTATACGCATTGGATAAGATCGGTGCAACTACCGCTTTGGCGGTACCGAATCTTCCGACAGAGTTCTTCGAACAGTTTGCAAATGCCGTGGGAGCAAAATACTGTGTAATGAGCTGTAACCAATACCTGAACTACAGCCATTATCTGAAGAATACCAAGATCAGCACGGTAATAATCGGCGAATACAGATATGCCGTTTCCGGAAGAGACCATTTCTCGTTCCCGTTCTATCCGCTGTCGGGTTATGACAATCCAAAGCCCCGCAGTGTTCCGGAAGGAATCAGGCTGTTATATTGGAATGATATTCTGTCGCATTCGGCAGATTCCAATGATGTATTGAAAACAGGTTCGGAGAAGGATAATACAAGAACTGCAATATATCTTTTCCCGAGTGCTGCCGAGCCCGGAAAGACAGCTGCCAGGTTGACAGCCAGGAGCATTAACATCTCGGCAAACATTCTGCGCATGGTCTTCAGGGCAAATGAAGATCTGACAGGAAAGCCGGCAAGAATGCTGTGTCTGAATGAGAGCTGTTTTTCTTTTGGCTTTGTCGCAGGCATACACAGCGTTCTGTGCAGCGGTCAGACTGTCCTGCTGTTTACCTGGTACGATACCGCGAAGATATTTTTCGCGATCAAGCGGTACAGGCCGGATGTTCTCATCGGGTATAACAGCACCGTCGCATCGATAAACAAGGCAGGTCCCCGTACTGATATCCTGAAGAGTGTTGACCGCATCATTGTCGGAGGAGGACTTCTTACCAGCAGCCAGAAGGCGATCCTGTTTGAGATCTCTCAGAACTCCGGAAGAAAACTGTCCGTATGTTCCATAACGGGATGTGATGAACTGCTCGCATTTGCATACGGACCTTCGGATCTTGACAGTGACAGACTGCTTGGTTTCCCGCTCCCGGGAGTCAGCATGCGCGTGGTGGACAGTGCGACGGGACTGGATGTCCCTGAGGGTGTGGAAGGCGAGATCGCCGTCTGTTCACCCGTGGCATCAGGATTTGACCCGACAGATGATCCCGCATTCAGTTCCAAGTACAGAAAACTTCCGGACGGAAGAAAGTGGTTCTTTACGGGAATGATAGGAAAACTGAACGGAAACAAGATGTTCTATCTGGTGGGAAACAAATCGAGGGAAGCGAGGATCAACAGTTATCCCGTCTATCCCGACATGGTGGATGGTGCAGTGCAGATGACCGAAGGTGTCGTTGAATCCTGCTCGGTAGTCATCGAGAGACCGGAAGGCCCGGTACTCGTATCTGCCGTGGTTCCGGAGGAAGAATTCTTCTACGATAATTCCCGTATGGAAGACCTGAGGGACAGGATCAAATCGGAATGTGGCTCAATGCTTCACGAAGCAATGAGACCATCGGAGATCATATTCTTTGTCTCGCTGCCGAAAGACTCAAAGGGAACGTGCGATTTTGAAGCTGTCAAAGAGAGGATACAGCTGGTAGAAGACGAGGATTGGACTGATGATATAATGTCTGAATCGGAGTCCGAACCCGAAGAATAGGCACTTTTGCCGCAATATTCCGCTGCAAAAGTGGTATTATTCGGCTAATGGAATAATAAGGATAAAGGATAGGCAGATAGCATGAAAAAGATAACTAATAAGATTTTGGCTGTCGTTTGTTGCGCAGCTGTAATGCTTTCAATGGTTTCTTGTTCTGACGGCGGTAAACACTCCTCGGGCGGAAGAAGGACCCAGGACGGTACAAAACCTGAAGGAGGCCGTCACACAGACCCCACGTATTCGACGGAGACAGACACGGATCCCACATCGGATCCAACGTCAGGTCCGACAACAGGTCCTTCCGGTTACGGCAATTACATCCCGACATCAGATACGCTTACGTATCCTGATCATGTCGCTTCGGTTGATGAGATACATCCACAGCATCCGCGTGGAGACAAAGGCGGAGATGAGGCGCTCACGCTTCTTTCCGGAGTTGAATACGAGATCCTGCATCACGAGATCACGGATTATGTCGATATAAAGATCCTCTTCGAACATCCGGAGAATTTCGGCTTCAGTCTGGACGAAGTCAGCTGGGGTGAGATCGGATCTGTCGAACAGTATGACGAGGAGAAGGAATTCTATCAGAACCAGCTGGACCAGCTTCTGCAGATAGATTATGAGTCGCTCAAGGGTGATGACAGACTCTGCTATGACAAACTGGTATACGACTGTGAAGAGAGTATTTACGGATGTTCATACACAGCATTTGCGTATTATTCGACCGTGTTCAATTTCCTGGTCGGACCCCAGTGCGAGGTCCTGTTTATCCTGGATATCTTTAACTTTGAAAGCGTTAAGGATGCCGAGGATTATATTCTCCTCGTAAAAGATATCGACAGGTTTTACGATGAAATATGCGAGTTCGAAGAGACCAGGGCTTCCCTCGGATTTGCTTCGTCTGACACAAGTTATGAAGCATCTGCAGTCTCTTTTGATAATCTCGTAAAACAGAAGGATGACTGCTTCCTTTATCAGTCTTTCGAGGAGAGACTGGACAATATAAAAGGGTTATCTTCTGCAGACAGGGAGAGGCTCATTGCTGAACACGAAAAGGCCATGAAGGAAGTCCTTTTCCCGGAATTTGAAGAATGCGCAAGACGAATGAGAGGCCTTAAGGGTTCAGGCGGAGTCGATGCGGGCATCTGTATGTACAGAGGCGGAGACGCATATTATGCGATGCTCACCAGGGTTATGACTAACAATGATGCAACTCCGGAGGAGTGCATTGCGGCACTCGACAATACGATCGACGAGCGTTTCAATGAGCTTACTTCGCTCATCTCAAGTAATTTCAGTCTGTATTTTGACTTCATGCAGGTCAAGTATACAAAAGGTGACGTAAACGATAATCTCGATTATCTCCGCGATGCCGTAAAGGCTGATTTCCCTGATATTCCGGCGCACGAGTATTACATCATGGATGTACCGAAAGTGTTCGAGGAGAATTTCTCGCCTGCCGCCTATCTCGGATATCATCTGGATAATTACAATGCGAATCTACTGATCGTAAATAACTCTAACGTTGACGACAAATTCGGAATAACCGTTGCTCACGAAGCATATCCCGGACACATGTTCCAGTCGCTGTATACGCGTTCACACACTTCGCATCCCTACATGTATCTGAGTATGCCTATAGGCTATCTTGAAGGCTGGGCTACATATACCGAATATTATTGCGGCAAGTATTTCAACGAGCCCGGCAAAGATGATCTTCAGAAGCTGGTCAAGGCAAATGATTCCATTTCTGTACTTGCCAGCACCAGGATCGAATACGGTATTCATACCCAGAACTGGTCTATGCAGGACTGTCTGGACTATTTCGATTCATTCGGATTCGGCGTTTCTGAAGACGATTTCTCGCAGATTTATACACTGATCCTTACAGATCCCGGATACTATCCGAAGTACGGAATGGGGTATCTCTGGACCGAGAAGATAATGGATGATATGCACGCTAAACATCCCGATAAAACGGACAAAGAGATCCATACGGCTTACCTCAATTCACTGACTGGAACGTACGATCAGATCGAAAACTACATGGACAGTCTCCTCAGCTGAGCTGTTGCCACAAAAATACACCAAAGGCCGGGAAGGATACCTGCATAAAGATGCACCCTGAACGGCCTTGTTTTATTGCGTTTGAGGGAAAATTACCATTAAATTAAATTTAATATAAAAATGCTTGAGAAAAATAACGTTATGTTATAATTAATCTGAATAATTATACGGAGGACGGCTCATGGCTACCTTAACACGGCTTGCAAGCACGCTGACAGCGCGCTATTTTCCTTCAAGTACGCTTACAGACGCATTTTATCTCGACGGCAGACTTTGCGGCAAGAGAGAGACAAGACAGGCCGATATCACTATCGACAAAGACGAGAGAGGATTCTTTTTCTCTCTTTTCACACACCCGACGATCGAAGGTTTTGAACCCGGAACGATCCCGCCGTTTGAACCCCAGCTCCGCGGTCTTTGCAATGAAGTAAAGAACGGTCATAAAGAGATCGATTCCATGATCGAGAGATTCCTGTCAACCGCAGTTGAGGTTGCAGGTACAACCAAGCTTATCGAAAACGAGACTAGAGATCCCTATTTCACGGGCGTTATCGTAAGAGACTCTGAGGCTTTTGCCGTAACGATCGGCGGAGGTCTCGCATTCCTTTACAGAGACGATACACTGTTCCCGCTTACGGATGCAGGCATCCCCATGGAGCCCATCGATGCATACGGCAACAGAGTCGGTGATTTCCAGTATTACTGTTCTTCCAAGACTGCTAATGCGCTTTGGTCGAACTTCTTTACGCTTACACCCGATGACTGCATTATTCTCTGCAACAAGTCCATCTACGACGCCCTTGGTCAGAGAGAGATCCTCAGGATCCTTACTGACGCTGAGGACCAGTGTGACGCTGCAGGACTTATCCTTACACAGGCTTCCGCAAGGATGCCCAACACTCCTATGCAGATCTCGATCTCATTTGTTGAGAGCGTAACCAAGGAAGAGAAGAAGGGCCTTTTCGGCAAAAAGAAGAAGAATAAGGACTACGATGAAGAGGCACATGAACTTCTTGAGTCCACTGTTGAGGGCGGTGAAGTCGGTGCAGCTGCAAAGGCGATCGCCGATGCAGGTTTTGTAAACCTTACACCTGAAGAGCCCGTTGTTGTTCCCGTAGAAGACACAGCACCTGCAGACGGCAGCTTACAGTTCGGCGACAAGGCCGGACAGGCTGAAGCGCAGAAGATACCCGAAGGCGCATTGGAGTTCCCTGATAAGACAGAATCTGTTGAAGAACTTTCTGCTGAAGAGGCCATGAAGAAGATCTTCGGAGACATGAAGGAATCCGCACAGAGCGATGCTGAAGCAACAGCTAAGGCAGAAGAAGCGGCTGTAGCAGATTCACCTTTCGTATTCAACGTAGACAGCGAACCTGTAAAAACAGTTAATGTTTTCCCTGATGATCCTACTCCTCCGATGGCAGAGGTCTCAAAGACAGAGTTCGCATTTGACCAGACTGATGATTCCCCCACGAAGCCTGTAACAGATATCAATTCGATCCTGTTTACATCAGGCGGCGGAGTCCTTGCTCAGGCAATCGCCGAGTCAAAGGAAAAGGAAGCAGCAAAGGAGACCAGCTTCGAAGACCTCAAGGAAGAACCTATCATTCCTGTTGTTGAACCGGCTGCTCCTGTTATCCCTGCAGCACCTGTAATTCCGGCTGCTCCTGCAGCTCCCGTTATTCCGGTAGCAGGCGTTGCTCCGGTAGTTCCGCCGGCACCTGCTGTCGTAAATAAGCCTGAAGAGATCGTTTTCGCACCAGGCGAAGTAAAGGCAGATGCAGGCAACAACGACGAGTCTGCAAAGGCAGAAGATATTTTCGATCCTTATGGAAATGTCAGTGCACAGGAACTTAAGAATACTCCTCCGTTGGTCTTCGGAGACGACGGCATAGCTCCCAGAGAAGAACCCATTCCTTCTGAAGAGGTATCTTCCATTCCTGTTCCTGAGTATGAGATCAAGGAACAGAAGCCTGAGCTTAAGGAAGAAGATAAGCTGAATGTCGATTTCCCTGAGACTGAAAAGCAGGCAGAGACTCCCGTACAGGCAGCAGTTGCAAGTCCTGTTATTTCTAAGGAAGAAGCAGTACCTGCACAGGATGACATCATCCTTCCGTTCGGAAGCCCGGCATTTGCCACAGGCGCTGAGGAAGAAGCACAGCAGGCTGCAGCTGATATTCCGGAGATGCCGCTTTACGATTCAGACAATTACAACAACCCTGTAAATGCAGTTGGTTCGGAGCAGAATGTTTCAGCACCCGCAGAAAATGCAACATTCTATGGTGATTACGCTGGCGCTGAAGCTCCCGCAGACGCAGGTCAGGCAGTTCCGCCTTACCAGCCTTACGGCGCTGAGTCCTTCTCAGCTTCAGAACAGAGCAGTTTTGGTTCTTACGGATACGGCAGCCAGCCTGATATGCAGGGAGGTGCACCTATGGACAGCAACGGATATCCTGATTACAGCGGCGGCGAAAGCGGATATGTTCCCGGTTACGGTCAGGCACCTCAGGAAGGATATACGGATTATTCCGGTGCCGGATATCAGGATGCCGGTGCCGGCGGATACCAGCCGCAGGACGCTCAGGACGGATATACCGATTTCTCAGCACAGTCCGCTTATGGCGAGGAATATGTACAGCCCCAGGCTTCAGCATCTTCTTCATCCTCATTGGACAACGAGTGGATCAATAACATCCTTGGTGTCGATGAGAGCGGCCAGACATATGACGGCGGCGAACAGAGCTACGGTTATGTTCCTTCTTCCGAGCATTCCCAGCAGGAAGTTCCGAACGCAGAGCAGCGCGCACAGTATACGAATCCCGGACAGACATCTTACAGACCGTCAGGTTCCGGTCCCAACAATAACGGAAGACCTTCCGGAAGCGCACCCCGTACGAGCGCTTCAGGCGGAAATGGCGGTAACGGCGGCAAGAGAAAGATGAAGCTCAACCGTAACGGCTATATGTTCATTGCATTCCTTGCAATCCTTCTTATCTGCATAATCATTGTCATCGCCCTGATCGCAAGAGGCTGCAGCAAGAAGACAAAGCCTACGGAGACGACAGCTCCTTCTATCGTCACAGAGCAGTCCACTGTTGAGACGACAGCTCCGTCCACACAGGCTACACTGCCTGACGCTTCGGCTCCTATCGGTTATTTCTGTTTCTCCGATGACATCGGTTACAGAACATGGTGGGATGTATTCCATTACGTTTATAACATCGATATCGAGAACGCAAGAGACCCGAGGATCGCGATAATCATCACATACAACAAGCTCGACCCGGCTACATACACCGGACCGAACAGCGGTGACAGACTCCTCCTGCCTCCTCGTGGAGTATTGACCGGTGAGATCGATGTTACATGGAATGCAGGAAGCGGAACTGTTGATGAGACAGCACCTGCCGAGACGACCTCAGCAGATGAGATCACGAGTAACATCCACATCACCTGATACGAGGTTCAGACCAATAATTGATTCAATCAGACCGCCTGCTATGTATTTCACGGCAGGCGGCTTGTTTTTTGGCTATTTAGTCAACTGATTTTGTAACAAAAAAGAAAAATACAAGTATATAATGCTATTGCTCTAATAATATCGCGCGAAAAGAGGGTTTTAACATGCATAAGAAACTGTTCATACCTGGACCGATCGAGGTTTCTCAGGATGTACTGGAGAAAATGGCTACTCCTATGATCGGACACAGAACAAAGGATATGTCCGCTCTTCAGCAGTCAATTTCCGAAAAGCTCCAGAAAGTAATGATGACAAACAACACTATCGTTTTATCAACGTCATCAGGCAGTGGTCTTATGGAAGGTGCAGTAAGAAGTTTTACAAAGACAAGGGCAGCTGTTTTCTCGATCGGCGCTTTTGGTAAGAGATGGCACAAGATGTGCACATCCAACGGCATTGCCGCTGATCTTTTCGAGTCAGAGCTCGGCCAGCCCACAACACCCGAGATGATCGAGGCTGCTCTTTCAACAGGCAAGTACGATCTTATTACCATCACACAGAATGAGACATCAACAGGTATCCACAACCCGATGGATAAGCTTGCTGAAGTCTATAAGAAATATCCCGATGTCATCGTATGCGTAGACGCAGTTTCTTCAATGGCAGGTGACTATATCCCTGTAGATGAGCTCGGCATCGACGTATGCATCACTTCAACACAGAAGTGCTTAGGCCTGCCTCCGGGAATGGCTATCGCTTCCGTATCAGACAAGGCAATCAGGAAGGCTGAGACAGTTGAGAACAGAGGTCTTTACTTCGACTATCTCGAACTCGTTAAGTTCGTTAAGGAAAAGCCCTATCAGTATCCTTCAACACCTTCTGAGTCACATATGTTCGCTCTTGATTATCAGCTCGACAAGATCCTCGCTGAGGGCGTTGAGAACAGATATCAGAAGCACTGCAAGCTCGCTAAGATCGCTCAGGACTGGGCAAGAGAGAATTGCGAACTCTATTCCAATCCCGAGAACCTTTCCGTTACTGTTACCTGCGTTACAAATACGACAGGCATCCCCACATCAGACCTCATCAAGGCTATGGGCGAGAAGGGTTATCTCATGAGTAACGGTTACGGTCCGCTTAAGGACAAGACATTCAGGATCGCTCACATGGGTGACCTTACTGAAGAAGAACTTAAGCAGTATCTCAAGGACCTTGAAGAGACAATTGCAGAACTTAAGGCTAATGCATAATTAATTACGGGGGAATACAAACATGAAGATCCTTATCACAGAGAGCATCGCAGAAGAGAGTGTTCAGTACTTAAGAGACAGAGGCTATGAAGTAGAAGAATACTTAGGCCATTCTCAGGAAGAGATCGAGCAGTACATCAAAGGCTTTGATGCCATCATCGTCAGATCTGCCACAAAGATCAATGAGACTCTTTTGGATAACGCAGATTGCCTCAAGGCAGTCGGAAGAGCAGGTACAGGTATCGACAACATCGACGTAAAAGCCTGCACAGAGCACGGCGTTATCGCGCTCAACACACCTACAGCTAACAACATGGCAGCAGGTGAACTCGCAGTAGGTCACGCATTCTCCATCTTCCGTAATCTCTGCGCAGCAAATGAAGGCGTTCACAACGGCGACTTCAGACGCGGCAACTGGGTAGGAATCGAACTCGAAGGCAAGACAGCCGGTATCATCGGTCTCGGCCGTATCGGTTCCATCGTTTCCAGAAAGCTCAAGGGCGTAGGCATGAACGTAATCGCTTACGATCCTTATGTACCTCAGGAGAAGTTCGATAAGCTCGGCGTTACAAGATGCAAGACTCTTGATGAGATGCTGCCCCAGTGCGACCTCATCACACTTCATACTCCTAAGACAAAGGAGACATACGGTATCCTTTCCAAGGAGCAGCTCTATAAGTGCAAGAGAGGCGTCAGGATCGTTAACGCTGCAAGAGGCGGTCTCGTAAACGAGCAGGATCTTGCTGATGCTCTGGCTGAAGGCCAGGTAGCTGCAGCTGCCATCGACGTTTTCGATAAGGAGCCTTCTTACAATAAGGCACCCGGCGAGCAGGAATACGATAACGTTCTTCTCCATGCACCTCACTGCTACATCACACCTCACCTCGGAGCTTCCACAGTTGAGGCTACGGCTAAGGTTGGTCAGGGCATCGTTGAGCTCATCGACGGCGCTTTGAAGGGTGAACTCGTTGCAGCGATCAACATGCCCCAGTTCTCCGGAAGTATCGAAGACATCAAGCCTTACTGCTCACTTGCTGAGAAGATCGGCCGTATGTATTTCCAGGCTGAAGCAACACCTATTACTAAGGTAGAAGTAAGATACAGAGGCGAGCTCGCTGAGAGTTCCGGCACAGGCATCATCACCCTCTCACTCATGATGGGTCTTTTGAAGGGTATGGGCAACGATCACGTATCTTACGTTAATGCTCAGGAGTGCATGGCTGAGACAGGTATCGAAGTTGTTGAGACAAAGACTGAGTCCATCCAGAAGTACAACAATCTTATCAACGTTAAATTTGTTACTGAGGACGGCAGAGAACTTAAGATCAACGGTACTGTATTCGGACCTGACACAGAGGTTATCGTTTCATTCTTCGGTTACGAGATGAACTGCCCTCTGTCTGACACCGTTCTCGCTCTTAAGAACAACGATGTTCCGGGCGTTATCGGAAGAATTGCAACAGTTCTCGGAAGCCACAATATCAACATCGCTTCCATGCATTGGGGAAGAAAGAACCAGGACGGTTCCGACAATCCGCATGCACAGGCTTTCGTTGCTATCGACCAGCCCGTATCCCAGGAGATCATCGACGAGCTTGCAAAGGCTGAAGGCGTTCTCAAAGTATCGCTCTTAGAGCTTGCTGACTAAGAACCAATAAATTGAATTTCAGACCGCAGGGGTTATACCAGTGAAATACCATTATTCGAACAAAGAAGGTTGGCTGGGAAATCCCTGCGGTCTTGTTTATTTCAAAGAAAGATATCACTTATTTTTCCTTTTAAGTCCGGGCCTTCAAAGATACGGACGCATGCATTGGGGACATGCAGTATCAGATGATCTGATCACCTGGGAAGAGTGTCCTGTAGCTATATCTCCGGAAGATGAGCTCAGCTGTAATTCGGGTTCCGCGATCGTTCACGACGGGAAGATCTGGCTGTTCTACACAGCGTTATCCAATGATTACAATGAAACTATATGCGCAGCCTGCTCTGAAGACGGGATGGTTTTTTCGAAGTGCGGCGAAAACCCTGTCGTTACTATGCCGCTTGATGGTGATGTGAAATTCAGGGATCCCTTCGTCATGAGATATGGCAATGGTTTCCGCATGATCACGGGCGCAGGCCGGAACGGCATTGCAAAGGTTCTGTGTTTTGAATCCGGTGATCTTCTGAACTGGAAATATAAGGGCGAGCTCATTTCCGACGGAAGGTTTGGGAGCGTGATCGAAGCTCCGCACATTATCGAGACCGATGGCAGATGGATATTCATCATCCAGAGCGAGAGGCATCTTCCGACAAAGGTGCTGTTCGCCACGGGCGATTTCGACGGAGAGTCTTTTGTTTTTGATACTCCTGAGGACAGTTTCAAACCGGTCGAGACCGGAGAGGATTTCTTAAATCCCGTTACTCTTGAAGACCGTGACGGTAAGGCTGTCATTATGGGGTGGCTCTATTCAATGATGATGAATTCGGCTGCTATAAGCTGTCCGAGGGAGATATGCATTTCGAGAAAAGGGGAGGTATATCTTCTGCCTTACGGAGATCTTAGAAACAGGCTTGTTAAGGAGAGCAGTTTCGTAAGTTATGGCGCAGGACGCCTGAGGGTCTTTTTTGAAGGGCATACTTTTTTCGATAAGGCATATAGGGAATGCCCTGATATAAAAGTACTTGAAGATGTGGGAACCGTCGAAGTCTTTCTGGACGGCGGCAAAGAGACCATATCCATGTTTATCTGTTGACGTATGGCTAAGATACTTGCACAGGGAAAAGGATATCAGATCCTTTATAAGGAAAGGGGAGAGGACAGCGAGAAGATCGCGCCCTCCGGCTTATCAGCGCTCTCGAGACTGGATGTTCCGGTTCCGGGAATAATTGCCGTTGCCGATTCCGGGAAGAGGATCCGCATGCTCTCCAAGAAATATTATCTCGTCTGTCAGGGAGAATTCGATGAAGCGAATGGCATTATGGAGGATCTTTTATTCCACGATTCAAGGAGCAACCGCACGTTCCCTGTAAAGCGGATGAGAAAAGGCGTTAAGGAAGCAAGGTTAAGCTATGAGGTCCTTGCATATAATGGCGAAAAGGACCTGTCTTATGTTTCCGTTGTTCTGGATACGGGACGCACTCATCAGATAAGAACACAGTTTGCTTCAAGAAAACATCCTCTTGCAGGGGACGGTAAATACGGAAGCAGGATCAAGTGTCCTATAGCGCTCGTCATGGCCGAACTGACATATGACGAAGGCGAGGGAACGGCTCCGTTATCAATAACTATAGATCCCTTAAAGGAATTGCCTGAAGTCTGATCACTGTCCGGGAACGGGATTGACCTTGAATACTGTCAGGGTGCCGTTCTGGAAAGCAACATCGCCGAGCTGCGAGATCATGTAATAGTTGTCGTAACCATACTTGAAACGTTCCATGTCACCGAGGACGATGTATTCGATCTGGTACTTGTTGATGATGTTCTGTATGTCGTTCAGATTTTCGCTTACATAGATGACATCAACATCTTGATGGCGCGGTGTGATATAAAGCTGCCATACATCCTTCGTCGGATCAGATACCAGTGTGTCAGAATCCTGGTCAACGATACCGTGGAAACGCCACAGCCATTCGTGTGTCTGCCAGCCGAATACTGTCGGAAGGCCGGTATAAGCAGAAACGATGCAGCTGTCCGTGTAACTGTCTCCATATGCCTCACAGATGACAGGACTTCCTTTGACGGAAGAATTGAACCATTCGATGCAGGCCTGGTAAGGGACCAGATTACCGGAATAGTTATCACTGACTATAT
Organism: Ruminococcaceae bacterium AB4001; assembly: GCA_000621765.1. GTDB lineage: Bacteria > Bacillota > Clostridia > Saccharofermentanales > Saccharofermentanaceae > Saccharofermentans. The sequence continues at coordinate 30,885 of JHXJ01000027.1, read as the reverse complement.
AACTCGTATGTGTGGAAAGATATGCCGTACCATCCAGGGTCTTGTAATTCTCACGCTTGAGCTCTCCGCATCTCTGCTTCAGCGATGCCATCGTATAGTGGGCAGGGACTAACAGAAGGAAAGCGAAGATAATCGCAACCGTAAAGAATGTCATGGAATATTTGCCATCCTTCTTTACGAACCAGAGAAGTCTTATCACGGAATAGATCATTGTTGTAGACAGGACGATGAATGCCGCGAAAGCAAACTTGAACATCGTGTTCGAACGCAGATAGCCGCCTGTATAGATATCTCTTACGTAGAAGATCTCGGGAGCAGCCAGGAGCATTATTCCGACGATGACCATGCCGCATACATATACGTCGATGAGATTGCGCTGTCCGAAGAATTTCTGGATGGGATTGGTAAATGAATATTCAGAACCGATAACACCGTTTGCAGACTGCTTAACCTTAGACTTATTGGCTTTGGTCTGGGAAGAGTATCTGTAATTCTTGGAAATTGCGACAACGACAAGGAAGAATACGCTGATAAATACATGCGTTCCGTACAGAATGAATAACTGGTAAAGGGATGATCTGTCCTTAACTTTACCAAGTGAATTGGAGATCATGTCAAAGTTGATGTTGAACGGAAGCGCAGTAAGACATGCGAGCGTAAACAGGAAGCTCATCTGGCACGATGTTCTCGGAAGCGCCGAAGGGTTTACAATGCAGAAAAGCGTCGAGGCGATGAGAACAAGAAGTTCAAGGCCGAACAGAGCGGGAGGATTGCTTCCGGAAGAAAGATAGACCAAAAGGATCGCACCGACATTTACAAAGAAGACAAAGGCTCCCAATATGTTTGTGAATCTTGCGGATCTCATTGTATTTGCTATGAAAAGACCCATAGAACAGAATACGAAATAAATGAGGAAATCCCAGTAGTTGGTCATCTGCGCACATCCCAAAAGGACTGCAAGAAGAACAAGATGGGGAGTGAATGTCGAACCGAGTTCGTCAAAGATCCTTCCTTCAGTTGTATTCAGGTTATCAAGAGAAGGATTTATCGCGATCTCTTTTGCATCAGGCAGTTTTACGCTGCAGATAAGGGAGAGTATCACTGCCGAGATGAGCAGTACGATCATCATTGAAATTACATGCGCGTGCAGGTCGCCTACCAGGAATGAGTAGAACGGGAATTCCTCTATGGTGAAGTCACCGCCGTGGTTGTTCTCGATCGTAGGGTTCCAGCCGATGAATCTTGTGCTGTCAGGATAGAAGAACTCGGTAGTTCTTCCGACATTGATGCCGAGCTTGCTGAAAAAACCGAGTAATTTATTTCCTGCGCTGTTCTCGTCATAGAAGAATGAATGTGAGTTTCCCCATAAGGATACTGCGCATCCGGTGAGGAAACCTGCAACATACTTAACGATCTTATTTTCCATGAAGCCTTTTTTGGAAGCGGCTTCAATGAGGAATTTACCGATCGAAAAACTCATACCGAAAGGGATCGCAGTTGCAGAACACATTGCAAGATTGTATCCGACTCCGGAAGGGATGCCTGTTGCCTTAATGACGACAGCCCAAATGTACTGACCGAAATAATAGTAGTTAATAGAGTGACCGGAAAGCCACATGTCGTTAGCAGGGAGATTTTCATTCCTGAGCATCGACATTATGAAGCCGTAATCCATGTATTTTTCCTGACCGTTGATGTTGGGCAGGAAGCCTTTGAAATAACACATGAGGAAGAATATCAAGAGGAATACTGTCTCTTCGACTACGACGGCTTCAACAAAACCTTTTTTATCGAGCTTGCTTATTAGTGACTGTCTTAATGACTTCGGCACATAGCAGAGAGCTGCAACTATAAGCGCGGATATTAAAATGCATACCATATTGAGCTTGAAGAGCTTAAGGTGTGCAAATGTCCACAGGATGAGACAGGTGAAGATCAGACCCATCGGCTGCGACAGGAAGAATCCGCCTGAAGAGAAGTTTTCCCAAAGCTTTGCTGCGAGAGGGAGGGTAATGATGCCCATAAGAAGCAGAAAAACTGCCCACCAGATGCAGAGTGATGTATCGCTGGTACCCATTGTCGCCATGCCGAGTACGGCAACTAATGCAAATGGGACCAACAGGAAGAAAAAGCGGTAGGGTGAATTCTCCATATTTATGGTTTTTATGGTGTTGTCCTGTGTCATGACAAAACTCCTTCAATCGTTTTCTTGCCGGGATCTTCCTGAGCCGAAAGTTCCGTGACAGGTGTGGGATTAGAAGCTCTTGCAACTGACGCTTCATATGATTTTATAATTTCCGAACTTATCTTTCCGGCAAGACCTACGATCGAATCCATATGGTTTTCGGGTGTGTCATTCGTAGCGAATCTTGTAAGCCCGGTAGAACATACATAAAGATTCTCGCAGGGGTTTGTCAGATCGATCTCGGGATAGTGAGATGTGAGTGCGTATCTTGTCTTGGTAAGACGCCAGGATCTGACATCCGATTTGCGGAGTGACGGATAGAGTTTTCTAAGTCCCGCGAAATATTTGAGCATAATATCAGAGTCGGAGCTGATCCAGAGAGGGTCAGTGATGGAGCAGGAACCTACGAGATATACGACGGCTCCGCCATACCCTCTTTCTCCGAAAGTATAGGAATGGTTGATTATCGCTTTGAACGGAAGTCCGGAATCATTGGCAGGAACCTGATAGAACATCTGCGAGATCTCATGCTTCATTACCATCATGGCTGTGATCTTCGCGCTGTATGTGACGTTCATGAGGATATCCCTGTCATCCATCGGAATGGGAAGTCCGTGACTGACGTTGACGAAGGTTCTGCACGAACCCGTGAAGATAACATAGGCGCTGTCGATGACCACTCTCGTTGAGTTCGAGAGAATGCAGTTCGTGCGGTACATGCCGCTTCCGAGTTTTGAGATCTCGGCTACCGTGGTCGAAAAGCAGATCTGGCCGCCATTATCGGTTATTGCCTGCATCAGACTTGTGATGAGGCACGCAAAGCCGCCTTCGTAATATCCGACTTTACGGTGTGATGCTTTTCCGGACCATGCGGAATCAAACCACCTGATCTTATCGTCGATGCCCATCTCCTTGGACAGGGCTAGCAGAGCCTTGTCGCTCTTTCTTAAGTGATGGGGGAGGAGCTCTAAGTATTCTCTTCCGATCCTGGAGTATGCGAGAAGACCGCCGGGAGAGACAAGCTCTTCTACGACGGTGACTTTAAAGCCGGCCTTTGCCAGCTTCATGCCGCATGTCAGTCCCGACAGACCGGAACCGATTATGCAGACAGTTTTTCTCTCATTTATATTTCCTATCTCGGAATCAATCATTCTATGTTCTTTGCCTCAAGATAAAATCTCTTTTCGAAAGCTTCTCCCATGGAGAAAGTCTTTCTGGGGAATACTCCTTCTTTTTCGACGGTGCCGAAGAATGTGCTCTTGCTGATGGCAGGAACGAGAATGCCCGTGTTGCCTGACGTCGAGAGTTTTCTTACGGAATCTTCACCGTGAATGTAATCGCATTCCAAACCGAGGCTGTCTATCATCATCTGTACTGATCCTACTGCCAGAGAATGCGGAGGTTCAGCCAGGGAAACTGTAACGTCTTCCATGCCTTCGGATACTACGGTAAAACTCTGTTTTCCGTCTGAAGGGGCATTTAATTCCATTCCGGAATCTTTAAAGAATTCCTTTGCCTTAGCGATGAATTCTTCAGAAGAGATATTGAATACGACTCTGTGGATGGGCTCGAAATCAAGACCCTTGTCGTGAATGTTTACGATCTCTGCCAGTGCGTATCTTGCGGGATGAACGGCTCTCTGTTCTTCGGTAAGGCCCTCTCTGATGTTCTCCCAGTGTGCCTTTGCGGATGCGAGCGAGTGGTTGCCGTCTCCTACAAGGAATAAAAGTCCGTCTTTATTAGCCGATTTCAGAGCGGCAAGACCGCTGATAATTGATTCGGCAATGGCTGAACCGTCAGGGATGAAAGTTCCCGTAATATGTCCCGAACCAAGCATGAGATCGGTGTCGTACAGATGGGGAAGGCTCTCTTGTTCTGCCATTTCAAAAGCCTTTTCGATCGTGACGCCTTCCGGATCATCTATAAGGATCATGATGTGGGGAAGCTCAAGAGGAGAGTTTGCCCTGATCCTGATCCTGGGAGGGATTCTCGAAAGGACTGTGCCTTCTGTTGCCCTGCAGATATTCTTGTTGCCGGGTTCGAAGCTGTAGCCTTCAAGATCGATGGCGGCCATGAGGCCTCTTCTTGAAGGATGGAGCGATGTTGCCCTGTCCGTTAAGATAAAACCGGTTCCGAGAGTCTTAAGGATCCCGTCCGATAAGTATCTGCGCGCGGTCTGCGCGATAGATGCGAGCTTTTCGTTCTCGGTCTCTGTTCCGAGATAAACCTCAGGGAGTACGAGATTTAAAGCGGAAGGAGCGTCTCCTGCTTCCTTCGTGCAGTTATCCCAGTACTCAGGTTCAGATGTATATTGATCACAGGCAATGACTGCCCACTTCTTGAGATCAGTTCCTTCTTGCGGAATAAGTATATCCGGCACCGCAAAGCCAAGATCATTGATGACTCTCAACTCAAATTACCCCTCTGTCAGACGATTAAAGTGCCTATCATTCTATCACGGAAAGGCTGTGATTTGGGGATAAAAACAATCATTTTTTATTTTTTAAGAGACTTGAAAATATGTTCACGGGAAAAAGCTGTATCAATCCCGAATCTTTGCCGGCAAATCGGGCTTTTGCCTTAACTTACTGTACTGATAATGGTACTATTATCACATCAAAAACGATGGAGGCGGATTATGGCAAATAGTGAATTATCCAAACTCAAGATCCTGTTCATGTATGAATACTTTAAGACTGCTGTAAATGCTTATGACGCTGACAGTTCCGTATCGGTAAACGATCTCATCAAATACCTTGAGATCAAGACCGGAACCACTTTCGAACGCAAGTCCATCTATGCCGATATCAATAAGATCAATGACTTTATCGGCAGGACCCAGAAAGTCAAATACGGGGACTGCTGGATAACTACCGAAGGCAAGCGGTACAGGAGAAATGAATTAGAAGACGAGATCTCCACCGATGAGGCAAGACTGATCGTCGATGCCATAAATACAACGGCTTTCGTTGATACTGAGCTGTGCAAGAAGATCATCAAGATGTTCCCGACATATTTTGACGGCAACTACAGCAAGCGCGCACTTCTCCCTCACGATGAGAAGATCAACAGGCGCATGATCTCATGGCTTAACAGCTTAAGAGGCGGAATAGAAAATAAAGAGGCCAGGAAGATAAGCTACGGTTACAAGCTCGGCAGCGAACTCATGGAAAAGACCGACAGGATAATATCACCCCTTGCATTGGACTGGGAAAACAACTGCTACTATGTTATCGCCATTGATAATGCAGCCGCAAAAGATCTCGACAGGGATGAGGATCTGTCACAGGCTTTGAGACGTTACAGACTGGACCGTATTGCCCAGGTATCGTATGCAGGAAAAGCCCCGTACATTGACTATGACAGCGAGAAGACCAGGGAAACGGAACTGAAGCGCTTCGTGGAAAATTCAGTCTCGGCGTTCTCGGGAGACAAGGCTGTCTTAGTTAACCTGACGATAAAGGGAAAGACCAGAAAAGATGCCCTTAAGGCATATGGAGCTTTCTCTTCAAGGATCCGCAACAATAACATCAATATAGAAGATGATACGAAGCTCGATAAGGGCATCCTCAAGATCAGGGTAAGGACCGGACATGCGCCGACTCTTTACACGGATCTGTTCGAATTATCGACCTTTGAGAACGTCGAGATCGAGATCGACAGTCCCGAGATCTGCGCCGAATATGCCGGATACATAAGGAAAGCCGCCCAAGCCGCAAAACTTGACAGCCTTTGATTGCAAAGAACAAATAAACGATTTATAATTTTTAAGTTTTATTTTTATTAAGGAGTAGTAGCACCGATGAGACAATTTACATCAAAAGAACTTCGCAAGACCTGGAAGGAATTTTATATTGAGAGAGGTCATGTAGATGTTGGTGCCGTATCATTAGTATCTGACGGTTCGACCGGCGTTTTATTCAACGTAGCCGGCATGCAGCCTCTGATGCCTTACCTTCTCGGAGAGAAACACCCGTTGGGAACAAGGCTCTGCAACGTTCAGGGCTGTGTACGTACAAACGATATCGATTCAGTAGGTGACAGAAGCCACGTTACATTCTTTGAGATGATGGGCAGCTGGAGCCTTGGTGACTACTTCAAGGAAGAAAGATGCAAGTGGAGTTATGAACTCCTTACAGATGTTTTCGGTTTCGACAAGGATCACCTCGCTGCAACAGTATTTGCAGGCGACGAGAATGCTCCGAGAGACGAGGAAGGCGCCCAGTTCAGGATCGCTTCCGGCTTCAAGCCTGAGAACATCTACTATCTCGGTGCAGACGATAACTGGTGGGGATTGGAGTACGGTCCCTGCGGTCCGGACAGCGAGATGTTCTATATAGCAGACGTTCCTGACTGCGGCCCGAACTGCGGTCCCGGATGCTCATGCGGCAAGTACACGGAGATCGGTAATGACGTTTTCATGCAGTATGAAAAGCACCAGGACGGTCACCTCACACCTTTAAAGCAGAAGAACGTTGATACTGGCTGGGGCTTAGAGAGAATCCTTGCATTCCTTAACGGAACAAAGGACGTTTACCAGACTGACCTTTTCACGGATGCTATCGCATTCATCGAGAACGCTTCAGGCGTTAAGTACAATGCTGACGAGAAGCTTACAAGGTCCATGAGAGTCCTTGCAGACCACATCCGTACAAGCGTTATGCTCATCGGAGATGCAGCTAAACTCGTTCCTTCAAACGCAGGCGCAGGCTATGTCTTGAGACGTCTCATCAGACGTGCCGTAAGACATGCAAGAACTCTCGGAATGAATACAGAACAGATCTTAGGTCTTGCAAAGATCTACATTGACAGCGTTTACGATGACAGCTATCCGCTTCTTACAAAGAACCGTGAGTTCATCTTGAACGAGCTCGACAAGGAGATCGCAAGATTTGAGAGCACTCTCGAGAACGGTATCAAGGAATTCAAGAAGATCCTTGATGACAAGAACAAGGCAGGTGTAAAGGAGATCGACGGTGAGTCAGCATTCTACCTCTACGATACATTTGGATTCCCGATCGAACTCACAGTTGAGATGGCTTCAGAAGAAGGTCTCACAGTTGATGAAGAGGGATTCAAGGCTGCAATGGAAGCACAGAAGCAGCGTGCAAGAGAAGCAACTCTCAAGAATGCTTCCGATCTCGCTCTGGGCACAAAGGATCTTCCTGCTGAGATCGTATCTGATGACAAGCAGACAGACTTCGTAGGATACGAGCAGCTCGGCACAGAAGCTACACTTCTCCACCTCATCAAGGCTGACGCTGAAGGCAGTCTCAAGATCGCTGAAGAAGCTTCAGAGGGCGATGACGTGATCGCTATTTTCGATAAGACTTCACTCTACGCAACTATGGGTGGTCAGATCCACGACGAAGGCGTTATCACAGGCGACGGATTTGAAGCTAAAGTCATCTCCGTTGATAAGGATAAGTCAGGCAAGTATCTGCACGCTCTGAAGATCACTTCAGGCACTGTTAAGCAGGGCGCTAAGGTAATGATCACTACAGATAAGGCAGAAAGACTTGCAATCGCAAGAAACCATACAGCTACACACATTCTTTTATCAGCTCTCCAGAAGGTTCTTGGACCTCAGGTTGAGCAGGCAGGTTCTTATGTCGGCAGCGACAGATTAAGATTCGACTTCAACCACTTCCAGGCAATGACAGCCGGGGAGATCGCTAAGGTTGAAGAGATGGTCAACGACGTTGTTCTCCAGGCACTTCCTGTTGAGACAAAGGTCCTTGGCATTGAAGAAGCAAAGAAGCTCGGAGCTACGGCTATCTTCGGTGAGAAGTACGGAGAAGTTGTAAGAGTCGTTGCAGTAGGCGATTTCAGTGATCCTTTCGATCTCGAGTTCTGCGGCGGAACACACCTTACAAGCAGCGCTCAGATCGGCCAGTTCAGGATCGTATCAGAATCCGGTATCGCTGCAGGTATCAGAAGAATCGAAGCTGTTACAGGTACTAAGTGCTATGAGATGAACAAGGCAGACAGAGGCCTCATCGACAGCGCTGCAGCAGCTCTCAAGGCTCCTAAGGATAAGATCGTTGAGAGGATCGAAGCTCTCCATGCAGAAGTTAAGTCTCTCGAAAAGGAGATCGCTGAAATAGAGAAGGCTAAGGCCGGATCATTTGCAGACAGCGCTGTTTCCGGTGCGAAGGATATCGGAGGAGTTAAGGCAGTCATCGCTTCCTGTGATGCTTCTGATGCAGCAGCAATGAGAGATACAGCTGACAAGATCAGAGACAAGCTCGACTGCGGTGTCGTATTCCTTGCTGCAAACAGCGGCGACAAGCTTCTCTTTACTGCCATGGCTACAAAGTCAGCAGTTGATAAGGGCGCTCACTGCGGAAACATCATCAAGGAAGCCGCAAAGGTTGCAGGCGGTGGCGGCGGCGGACGTCCCGACATGGCCCAGGCAGGCGGTAAGGATGTCAGCAAGCTTGCTGACGCTCTCGCTAAGGCTGAGGAAGTTTTAGCTTCCCAGGTTAACGCTTAAAGGAGAATCAATATGTGTTTATTCTGCGATATAGTTGAAGGCAAGATCCCTTCCACAAAGGTATATGAGAATGAGTATGTTCTCTGCTTCAATGACATCAATCCCGTAGCACCCGTTCATGTTCTTGTTGTCCCGAAAAAGCATTTCGACAACATCAATGAACTGGCATCTGATCCCGAGGGCGCTCTTTATGCCGTAGAGATCACCAAGGCCATCGCTGAGGTCGCAAAGATCAAGGGCGTTGAGGGAGCATACAGAACGATAAACAATTGCGGAGCAGGCGCCGGCCAGACCGTTATGCACGTTCATTTCCACGTGATCGGCGGTGCTGAACTCACGGAGAAACTCATCTGATCCTATGGCAAGAATGAGAACAAAGCGCAATATTCCCGCGCGCATGGACAGGTGCCATGAGCGCTGGTTTGATGCGCCGCTTTTAAATAAAGGTAACTGGCGTACGGCATGCGGATTTGCCGAAGACGTTCCGATCTGGCTTGAGATAGGATGCGGGAAAGGAAAGTTCTGCGCCGAGATGGCATTAAGACATCCGGAAGTCCTTTACATTGCAATGGAAAGGGATGCTTCTGTCACTCTTGCAGCCATCGAGAAAGCGCATGAACTTGAGATTCCCAACCTGTTCTTTATCAGGGGCGATGCCAATATGATCGAGAACTATTTCGCCGAAAACGAAGTAGACAGGATATTCCTGAATTTCTCGGATCCCTGGACAAGACAGAATAAACCTAAGAGACGTCTCACTTACAGGGATTTTCTTGCCAAGTACAAAGTCATGATGAAACAGGGCGGTGCTATCGAGTTTAAGACTGATAATGACGACCTTTTCGATTTCTCGCTTGTTGAATTTGAAGAGACTGGTTTTACTCTCGATCAGTTAACAAGAGACCTTCATAACAGCGAATGGAACGATATGAATATACGCACGGAATTTGAGCAGAAGTTCGCTGATCAGGGGATTCCGATCAAGAGAGTGGTAGCTAGCTGTTAAGGTAGTATAATGTACTGACCGAAATAAGTGATATGTGTGGAGGCTGTTGTTTTTGGATATTCAGTCATCTGGTAAAGCACTTAAGAAAGTCTGTTTGCCGGCTTGGCTGGATTATGTTGCTGTCTCTTTGTCGGCTTTTATTCTTTCGCTCCAGTCTAGCATAACTGTTTTCAGTTCTAGTGAACCCGAAGTGGATTCCAGCGTTTGGCTATATATAGCGAACAGAATCAATTACGGCGAAATGCCGTATCTCAACAGTTTTGACCACAAAGGACCCTTGCTGTATATCTTTGAATTTTTAGGCTTAGCCATTTCTAAACAGTATGGTGCCTGGCTGATTGATTTTATACTGTTGCTTGTCAGCTTTTTGCTTTTCTACCAGATATTAAAACTCGAAAACAACAGGTTGATTTCACTAATTGTTATGATGACCGCGGTGTGTTTCCTGGCAGAGTTCTATTGTTCCGGGAATATTGTCGAGATATTTGCAATGCCGTTTATCACCTATGCCTGCTATGTGTATAGCATGTTTTTTGTTAAAGGCTCTGTTTCAAATAGAACTCTGGTGTTATTTGGAATCGCCTTCGCATCAGTATTGTTGTTGCGTGTTGATATGGTTGCGCCTTGGTGCGTAATCTGTTTGTTCGTATGTATTGATTCAATACGTAAGAGAAAAGCCAAAAATCTCAAGCGATACATTGTCTGTTTTTTGATCGGGGCAGCTGCAGTTATGATCCCTGTCGTTATCTGGCTGTGTGTCAATCATGCTTTAGGGTCATGTTGGGATCAGTATATTGTTTTCAACATAGGTTATTCTTCGTTTTCGGATTCTCCTGAACACACAGAAACGATCATCGTATTTGCAACTTTCATGAAAGAAGAGTTGATGTTGATATCATGGATTCTATCTTTTATTCCTGCATTCAGAAAAAAGGACATTTATTCTGTTTCAATTTCTCTTTTGTTACCGATAGTTGCAATTGTCTGTTCTACTTCAGGAAGGCTTTATGCACATTATGTTATTCCGTTGATTCCTTTATGTGTTTTGGCGATTTCTCACACAGTCAGTTCCATTGGACATGCTCAAAAAAAGCGGGAAAACATTTCCCTGATAGTTTCATTGACGGTTTTTGCATTCTGCGGATTGTTTTCAATATGCAAGTATATTGCAAATTATTATGAACCGAGGGTATTAGATGATGATTTGGTTCAGACTCTGAATTACATAGAAGAATACAGTAACGAAAATGATCCTATAACTGTTTACGGGAACCGAGATAGTATTTATTTGCTGTCTGACAGGTACTCGGCATCAGTGTATTCTTACCAATATCCGATTGGCTATATAGATGAAAGTGTAATGGATCGTTATATTTCGGATCTTGAGAAAACACAGCCTAAACTGGTGATACTTGCTTTCAGAGATGATTGGTATATCGAGTATGGTGAAATTTTTGCTTATCTGAAAGCGAATGATTACCGTGAATTAGATACTCCTAATGGTTCGATTGGCGTTTATGTGTTGGAATAAACGCTCGTAACCATAAGCAAAAAAACTTGTGGATCGTATTGAAAATCATTTCGGAAAATGTTGTCAACTGTACTTTTTCTGCGACAAGTTGATAAGCCCGTTTTTTTCTCCGAATTTGAGTTGCCGGGGGCATTACGATCAAGAGAGTCGTAGCACTGATGAAGTGATCCGGACAGCGACCCGTTACCGGATCGCTATCTGGAACTGCGGCTTTTCATCGATAGCATTATCTGAAGCTTCTACCGTTATCGTGTAGTGATCAGGCTGTAATTCCACATTGTAGGTAATCATACGGAGCGTGCCCTGAGGAATCGGGGCATTGATTATGTTCGAGCCCTTATCTCCGTCTATCCTTATTTTGTAATCTCCTTCTGCCCCGGTAAGCATGATGACTACAGTAGCAGTACGCTCTTCTTCAACATCGAAATCGATCAGGGTACTGCTCATGTCTTCTTCTGTAATTCTGTATCCTATGGTTGAGTTGAGAATAGCATGTTTCTGGCTGTTCACTACTGTTATTCCGATGCCTGCGATGAGCATCACAACGGCGATGATACCTGCATAGAGGAAGCGGATCTTCTTATGTCCTTCCGGATGAATGAGCATAATTGCGAGCGTGATAAGCAAAGGTGACGCGAATCCGATGATCAGATATGCTCCGAGAGCCTGGGTATAATCAACGTCTGCTGTTGAAATAGCAGATGTATCTACTCCGGAAAGATATGCCATTGATACTGAGATCATGTTGTTTGTGAAGTGCATGATCATGGTAAGAAGAAGGTTGTTCTTTTTAACGAGCACGTAGCTGAATATCAGGCCGAGAAGTGTTGTCGCCAGGAAACGCAATACGGACATGTGGTTGATGCCGAATAAGAGTCCCATAATGAGTACGATCAGCCAGTCATGCTTTAAGCCTCTGAAGTTGCTGAGAATTGCGCCCCTGTGGATCGCTTCTTCGCATATAGCAGGAAGAAGGGCAACGATCAGCACTGCCATGGGATAATTCAGATTTCCGTATATGAATGTTGAAAGCTCAGTAACCTCTGCCTTGCTTGCGGGGAATACTGTCGCGGTGATTGCGACGGTGATAAGCGAAAGAGGGAACGAACCTAAGACCAGCAATATGCATCCGATAACTTCCCTTACTTTGGGTTTTCTGATAGGGAAGACCTCTTTGATCTTAACTTTCCTGATAAGGCAGTAGACCACTGCCATGGCTAAAAATGCTAACTCGGTTATGACGAGACCAGGTATACCGAGATTGTTCTGCAGCGGTGCGCATACGAAAATGAAGAATGCCATCAGCACTGCAAAAAGTACAAATCCCATCCAAGGGCGCAGTCTGCCCTGATCACTTACCTTTTCCATAAGTAATTCCTCCAAATAAATATGTCTGTATTGATTTAATTATTCGTGTATTTTCCGCTCTTTTTTCAGTTTGCTGAGCTGGATAACAAACCTGACAGTGGCAATTATTGCGGCGACGGAGAGTGCAAGACACAACATTGCGCAAGTGAAATTCACAGGCAGGAATGCTCTTCCGGGCGCCAAAGCAATCCAGAGATTAAATAACCCGGAGAGCAGCGTCAGCATGATGACGAAGATCATGTAGCCTATGGTTACTTTCAGATTGTTGATCCTGGAATCGATGTCGGAATAGATCTCGATCCCGTCAGGGAAGTCACTTGTAAGTCCCCTTGTGTAGACCCAGCATGTTCCGGGATAGTTGATCGTACAAACGACCTTTATTCCCATCTCTTCGAGGAAACGGAAGAACTTCAGGTTTGCTTCGCTATAAGATGATCCCTTAAGGAAAAGCGACTTGTATGTATACTTTCCGGGATCTGTTTCCTCAAATACAAAAGAAAGCCTGCCTGCATGTTCCAGAGAATAACCGTGTCTGGCCATTTCATTTATCCAGGCCTGCTCTTTTTCGAGCTGCCAGATGAAAAATAACTTGTGAATGACTCTGCGCATATCAGTTTCCCTCCAGAAGCCTCTTGCCGTTATCGACGAGTTCTGAGAGCCTTGCGAGTTCGTCTTTAAGAGCGTTCAGACCGCTGCTTGTGATCACGTACTCCTTTTTGCGGCTTTCAGGGTTCTCGGGCAGGGCATCTATCCATCCCTTTTCCACGAGCGAGTTAAGGGCTCCGTACAGTGTGCCTGCGGCAAGCTTAACCCGCCCGTGAGAAAGCTCTTCCACATTCTGGATTATTCCGTATCCGTGAAGTGGTTTCTGAAGCGATAACAGAATATAAAAAACTGCTTCCGTTAAAGCTAACTGTGGCATATCCTTATTCCTCCTTTATATCGGCTGCCGATATATCGTAAGTCGAGTATATCGTCTCCCGATATAGTTGTCAATACATTTTCAATCGTTTTCGGAATATGGAGACGATTTTTCATGTGCCGGGAAAGAAACAAAAATCGTTTGAGGGAAAAAAGGGGCAATCTGTCTTATTTTTATTTAAATTTACATTTATATGACAATTATTCTGTGGAAAACCCTAATAATGTGGAGTAGAATTCATACGGTGCAGATTAAAGGGCACTATTATAAGTTTAATAATCCCGGTCAGGGAATTTAGGAGGAATTCAATATGGCAGTAAAAGTTGCGATTAACGGTTTCGGTCGTATCGGTCGTCTTGCTTTCAGACAGATGTTTGGTGCTGAGGGTTATGAGATTGTAGCTATCAACGATCTTACAAAGCCTTCCATGCTCGCTCACCTTCTCAAGTATGACACAGCTCAGGGCGGATATGCTGGTGTATTCGGTGAGAATAAGCACACAGTAACTTCTGACGACGAAGCTAACACAATCACAGTTGACGGCAAGTTACTTAAGATCTACAAGGAACCCGATGCAAACAATTGTCCTTGGGGCGAGCTCGGTGTTGACGTAGTTCTCGAGTGCTCTGGTTTCTACACATCTAAGGAAAAGGCACAGGCTCACATCAACGCTGGTGCTAAGAAGGTTGTTATCTCTGCTCCTGCAGGCAACGATCTTCCTACAATCGTTTACAACGTTAACCACACAACACTTACAGCTGATGACAAGATCATCTCTGCAGCTTCCTGCACAACAAACTGCCTTGCTCCTATGACAAAGGCTCTCAATGACTATGCAGCTATCCAGAGCGGTATCATGACAACAGTTCACGCTTACACAGGCGACCAGATGATCCTCGACGGTCCTCAGAGAAAGGGTGACCTCCAGAGAGCAAGAGCTGGTGCTGCTAACATCGTACCTAACTCTACAGGCGCTGCTAAGGCTATCGGCCTTGTTATCCCTGAGCTCAACGGCAAGCTCATCGGTGCTGCTCAGAGAGTTCCTACATTCACAGGTTCTACAACAATCCTTCACGCTGTTGTTAAGGGTGAAGCTACAGTTGAGGGCATCAACGCTGCTATGAAGGCTGCTACAAACGAGTCTTTCGGCTACACAGAAGAGAAGCTCGTTTCTTCTGACATCGTAGGCATGAAGTTCGGTTCACTCTTCGATGCTAACCAGACAATGGTTTCCAAAATGGATGACGGTAACTCCCTCGTTCAGGTTGTTTCCTGGTATGACAACGAGAATTCTTACACATCTCAGATGGTAAGAACAATCAAGTACTTCGCAGAGCTCGGCTAATAGCTGACTTAACAGTACAGATTATTAAGGGCTGTCGCATAATGCGGCAGCCCTTTTACTATGTGCGGATTGAAAATGCATGAACCTGGCTGAGGATACATCCTTTGAACCATCGAAAAGATACAGATTACTTAAGATGTATCTTTGTCAGTGTAGCTTCAGGAACAGAGAGGAATCTGAACGGCAGGATGCCGCAGCCGAGGCCTCTGGAGATAAAGACCTGTGTGCCGTTGATATCGTAAGTACCTTGGACCGCGCCCATGTTCGGGAGCTTGTCGGTCTTTCTGAGAACGGTGAATTCGATCTTGAAAGGGAATTTCATCTGGCCGCCGTGAAGGTGGCCTGACAGCATGAAATCGGGTCTTGATGAAGGATCAAGGTGAATGAATGCATCGGGATCGTGCACGATGAGGATCACAGGATCCTGGCTGTCTATCGGAGGCATCTGATACCAAACGCGGTTATGTTTGCCTGAGTCGGGTATTCCGGCGAGTACAGCGCTCTTTCCGCTCGATTCTGATGTTATGGTGATGGTCTTATTATCGAGAGCGGTAAAGCCGGCGTTGCCGGGAGCATCAGTAAGACGGACGTCGTGGTTTCCGGAGATCCCGTAAAAAGGTATTCCGAGTTCTTTGCAGCATGCACTTACCGTATTGATGTATTTATATCCTGTTTCAGCTTTCGAAGGTGAAGTTATTATGTCTCCGCCGAAGATCACGGCATCAAGATGACCTGCTGCGTGGCTCTTTCTTATAGCGTCACATAAGCGGCGGGCATTGACCGGACACCATTCCGCATGGACATCAGAAAAGAAAAAGAAACAGAAGTCAGGAGCTTCTTTAGTATCTTTTGATTTCATTGGAAGCTTTTTTATCTTTATATTCTTATTATTATCTTTATTAGAAGACTTTTTAAGAGCGGCCTCATCCATATCAAGGAAGAACGGTTCGACAAAACACCACAGGATATAGAGCAGGATAAGAGCTGCCAATACCAGTAAAACGGGGTAAAGTTTATCCATTATGAGGACAGTTCTCCTTTTTTCTTAATTATATTATATGCAGCGCGCAATCGTGTGTTATAATTCATACAATCAAACAAGAATTTGTTAGGAGGAAATTTGGATGCCTAAGACAGAAATCACATACGAGATCGTCCAGCAGATCGGTGTTCTTAAGGAGAACAAGTCCGGTTGGCAGCGTGAGCTTAATATCGTTAAGTGGAACAACGGTAAGCCGAAGCTTGACATCCGTGATTGGGGCCCGAACCATGAGAAGGTCGGCAAGGGCATTTCTCTTGATTTTGAAGAATACAATACTCTCAAGGCTTTCCTTGAGGAAGGTGACTTCACTTCTCTCGACGAGTAATCTTTCGGCAGGGAAGAATCAGTTCAATTTCTGAAAGAAAGAAGGCGCAGTTAATGCGTCGTGATTCTGTATGAGAAGCGAAGAACGAGCCGGTGTAATTTCAATACTAATGTTGTTTTTGTGGGGGACTCTGATTACAGAGCCCTTCCATATTTTTGTACGGTTTATCTCGACCTGCGTGACATATGCTTTTCGCGGTCTGGGTGCCGGAAATATCTTTATGTCACTGGCTCTGTATTTTATCGTGGTTGCGGTAATCGTCCTGCTGCAGAAACTTGCTTCGACAAAGATCGGAACTTATATTCCGTGTGCTATATCGACAGGCGCGATCGTACTGCTTCTTATAAAGTTCCTCGTAAATTCATCTGTCGATTTTTCCGATGCCGTTTGTCTTGCCATTCCGGCGGTGCTCGCGGTGATCTTTTATCTGACAAAGTTTGAGAAGGGACTTAAGTGGTTCACTGACGTCTATACTTATTCAATCGCAGTGGCGCTCATGAATTCTCTTATCTTTGTTCCGCTTGCGAAGCTCAACGGCGTATTGGACAAGATCTTATACATCACAAATTACAATGACCTTGATATTACCGGCAGTTTCAGCGGGCTTGCGGGTATTCCCGAGATCGTCTGGGGATTATTCCTTGCGGCTTTTGCAATACTTCCGATAATCTATCTTGCCACATCGAGCAGGAGGAAATGATATGGAACAGCTGGATCTTTTTTCGAGCTTGCAGGCAAATGACAATGAACACGAAGAGTATCTTGAGCTGGTAAAAAAGCTCAATCATTTTGCCGAACTGTATTATTCCAAGGATGAGCCTGAGATATCAGATTTCGAATACGATTCGATGAACAACAGGCTCAAGCAGATCGAGAAGGAACATCCCGACTGGGTAGTTCCGGAATCGCCTTCTGTACGAGTAGGCTGGAAAGCCGAAAAAGGTGTGCTCGTAAAGCACAATGTTCCGATGCTCTCGCTTCAGGATGTTTTCTCAAAAGAAGAGGTTTATGAATTCGTCGGATCCATGCGTGAAGAGTTCGGTGATGAAGCCGAGTTTTTGGTAGAGACAAAGATAGACGGCCTTTCGATGGCATTGAGATATGAAGAGGGCGAATTAAAACTCGCCGTAACAAGGGGTGACGGTATAACTGAAGGCGAGGACGTCACGATGAACGCCAAACAGATCCCCGATGTTGTAAAGCAGATGAAAGAACCCGTTCCCTATATTGAGATCAGAGGCGAAGTCTACATGACGAGAAAAGCCTTCGAAAACGTCAACGCCAAGGCTGAAGAAGAAGGAAAGAAGACATTCGCAAATCCGAGAAACTGCGCGGCAGGAACGCTCAGACAGACCGATACCAGGATCACAAGGGACAGAGGTCTGTCGCTGTTCATATTCAATATTCAGGAGACCAGAGGAGTTACTTTCAATACGCATCTTGAAGGTTATGAATACCTGAAGCGCAACGGAGTAAAGGTTATCGAGAACTGCTATAAATGCAGGACGGCCGATGAGGTCTGGGATGCGATAACGAAAATAGGAGAGATGAGAGGCGAACTCGAATACGACATCGACGGCGCCGTAGTAAAGCTCAACAATCTCTCTGAAAGAACCAAGCTCGGCAATACGATCAAGTTCCCCAGATGGGCCGTAGCCTACAAGTATCCGCCGGAAGAAAAAGAGACACGTCTTCTCGACGTTGAAGTAAACACCGGAAGGACGGGACGTGTAACTCCCGTTGCGGTATTCGAACCGATCAGTCTTTGCGGTACGATGGTTTCCCGCGCGACACTTCATAACCAGGATTTCATCGATCAGCTGGGACTCGGAATAGGTGATACGATAGTTGTCTATAAATCAGGTGAGATCATTCCTAAGATCAAGGAAGTAAATAAGTCCAAGAGACTCCCTGACTGGAAGGAATACAAGATGCCTGACTGCTGTCCCGTATGCGGTCACAAGCTCGTAAGGGATGAAGGCGGAGTTGATCTTAAGTGTATGAACATGATGTGCCCCGGCACGCTCGTAAACCGCATAGTCAATTTTGTTTCACGCGACTGCATGGACATCAAAGGATTCGGCACGGAATATATCAGAAAGCTTGCCGAAAGCGGATTCATCAAGGACATTGCCGATATTTTCGAATTGAAGGATAAGAGAGAGGAACTCATCGAAGGCAAGTTCCTCGGACTTGAACATAATACGGATAAGCTTCTTGCCGCTATCGAAAGCGCAAGGGTAGAGACTCCTGCAGACAAGGTCCTTGCAGGTCTCGGAATACCTGGAGTCGGCAAGGCGACTGCAAAAGAGCTGATAAGAACATTCGGTTCGATCGACGCGATTGAAGAAGCGGATAAGGATGCGCTGGTACTCGTTCAGGATATCGGCGAGATCTCTGCGGAAGCAATCTTCGATTTCTTCCACGATGAAGGAAACAAGGCGCTTATGACTCGTCTTAAGACGCTCGGACTGAATTTTGCAAAAGCTGAAAACGAGGTCCAGGGTTCTGCTCTTGAAGGACTTACTTTCTGTATTACGGGAACCCTTGAAGGAATGTCCAGAAGTGAAGCCGAGAGCCTCATTGAGAGCAACGGCGGCAAGCCTGTATCTTCAGTATCCAAGAAGACATCTTATCTTCTCATGGGAGCCGATGCAGGTTCAAAGGAGCGCAAGGCCAGAGAACTGGGTGTTCCCATAATCAGTCTTGATGAACTCAGGAAAATGATCGCCGGAGAATGATCTGATGGATATCGCAGAAGAGAAAGCAAAGATAAGAAAAGAGATCAGAAGGAAGAGGTCATTTCTATCTTCCGGTGTCTTAGCTGACATAGATAAAGAACTGCCGGATTTTATCTTCTCCATTGAGGATGAAGAACTTCAGTCTAAGATTTCCGGTGCGAAAAGGATCGCGCTGTACTGGGCGGTTAACGGTGAAGTGCCGACAGACGGACTTGCTAAGGCTTTTATGGCAAAGGGGATCACGTGCTGTTATCCGAGGATCAAAGACGGAGCGATGGAATTCTGCGATTGCCGTAGCCTGTCGGCCGAAGAGTTTGAAACTGGTGCTTTCGGAATTAAAGAACCTGTAAGTTCCAAGAGCGCCGTAGCTATAGGAGACATTGATGTTGTCGTGCTGCCCGCGCTTGCATATAATGAAGAAGGCACAAGGCTCGGTGCAGGAGGCGGATATTACGACCGCTATTTCGGTGTCCCGGAAAACGAAAGACCTTATCTTTTGGGCATCTGCTACGAGTTCCAGATCTGTTCGGATGTGCCTTTTGAAGACACGGACATAAGTGCTGATTTTATTGCGGTAATACCTGAAGAGGTATACGGAGATTAACGATTAGAGTATGCGGTATTTTATTGTAAATCTGGCTTGCCATCTGTTGGTTACGATACTGTTCATCGCCCTAACATGCGTATGTGCCAAGCGCAACAAAAGGAAGAAGACAAAACACGTCGTTACGTATTTCTTCCCGATCGCTTTTGCCCTGATCGCAATAATCGACATCACTTTTTATACCGCTCCGAGACTGCTCGATATTAACAGCATGATCAACAGTAATTACTATTACAATACGGGCACTGTTTCAAATATCAGTTTCATGAAAAATTATTTTGTCATCGACGGAAAGTATTATTATGCCAATCCTTTGCGCAATACCCTTACCGAAGGTGATACCGTCAGAGTCAAGCACACGCAGTATTCGTTATATACAGTCGAATGGACAAAAGTAACGGAAACCCTGCCCGGCGATGAAGGTGACGTAACCGGCGAGACTGAGTCCTGATCAGCGGACGACAGTCTCAACACCCCCTAAATAGTCTCAATTTTCGGGCGAAATCTGCCCGGTAGATCAAGTTGCCCACACAGGCGCTGTTTCTGATTGTAAACTCCTTTATAAAAAAGGAGGTGTGTGGCATGGAGAACAGAGAATTCAAAAGAGGACAGGTAGAGATGTCGGTAGTGTGCAGCGATCTGAGCCTGCTGGAAAGTATTAATTCGCTGCTCAGGCAAAAGGGCGTGATCGTTGTTGAAGACGAGTCGGGAGGTCTGCATTATATCGTTGACGGCAGACATGAACGTTATAAAGTACCTGGAAGGGTAACCGCGATAAATCCCCGCAAAACGAGTGAGAAGGAAAGGGAGAAGGCCTATCTGGAACTGTGCATCAAGTCGGTATTGAGAGAATACGGATTTGACATGGCTCTTGTGGGAACGGTCATTATCTCGAGGGCATTCTTTGCTGCCTTCAGCAGTAACCTGCCGATTCCGACTACAATGAAATCTCTTTACTGTGAGACGGGCGAGGAGTTCGGATTAAGCTATGAACAGTCAGAACGTGATGTCAGGTATGCTATCGCTAAGAGCAGCCTTAAGAACATGAGGAGCAGGGCAGCGATGAGATGCATTCAGGCGAGGATCGAGCGCCGCCTGGGATACCTGGATCCGCTCAATTAAAAAGGACCGCCTCAAGTGAGACAGTCCTGATAGAAATCTAATCTGTGTCAAGAATTACTTCTTCTTGCCCTTCTTAGCATTTACCTTGTCCTTGAGTGACTTTCCTGCCTTGAATGTAGGAACTGTAGAAGCTGCGATCTTGATCTTGGCGCCTGTAGCGGGATTGCGTCCGCTTCTGGCAGCGAGCTTCTTTGTCTTGAAAGTACCGAAGCCAACGAGAACTACCTTATCATTCTTTACGAGTGCGCCCTCGATAGCACCAAGTGTAGCCTTGAGAGCTGCTTCTGCGTCCTTCTTGCTCAGACCGGTATCTGCTGCGATCTTGTCAATAAGCTGTGACTTGTTCATATGGGTTTCCTCCTGTTTATTTAGCCTTTTAAAGACTATATTTACGATGTTTTCATTATTGATTTATTACAAAAAGATGTCAATAGTTTTTGCACAGAAAATGCTATAAATGTTGGGATTTATCTAAGGTTTCAGGGCATTGCAGGGTATGTGGAACTGGTTGAACCGAAATGAGATTAAACAAAAATAAAAAAGACCCGATTTTATACAAGACATATTCGGGTTGATAGTGTATGCTTGTGTTGCAATATTTAATCGGAGGTAACGAGATGATAGTTACAAAAGATACAATTATCGGTGATATCGTAATGCAGGACGAAGGTATCGCACCTATCCTCATGGCTTCAGGACTTCATTGCCTCGGCTGCGCCATGGCTTCTGGTGAGACTATCGAGGAAGCTTGCATGGTTCACGGTATGGATTGTGATGCTCTGATTGAAGAGATAAACAACTATTTCCAGGCTAACGGCTAAAGAACCGGCTGCCGGTAATCAATTAAATAGTACAGGGTCTGTCTCAGGTTATGAGGCAGACCTGTTTTTTGTTTTATATGCTGTTGACGGAAAATCAGTAAGGTCAGATATCAGTACGAAGCGGCGAGTATAACTTCGAATTTGGTTCCCTTGCCCAGTGTGCTCGTTACGTTGATCTCGGCATCGTGCTTATCGCAGATCAGCTTAACTATAGCAAGACCCAAACCGGTTCCTTTGATGTTGATGCCTGAATTGTGAGCCCTGTAGAAACGGTCGAAGATCCTGGGGATGTCCTGCTCGGGAATACCTATACCGTTATCTTCAACGGTAATGTGTATCTTCTGGGTAACGATATTTGAATCTTCACCGGTACGCCATGCGGATATTGCGATGTCAGCTTTCGGGCCTGTGTAATTGATCGCGTTGGAGATCAGGTTTTCGAATACTCTTGAAAGCTTTGCCGGATCGGCTTTTACGATCAGTGAATCACGTGAAGGAAGATCGAGCGTAAGATGCTTTTCTGTATCTTCAAGATCCATTGAATACATCATTACGATCTCGTCGAGCATCTCGGCGATCGATACTGAAGTGTAGTGGAAATCAGAGTCGCTCGATTCCATCCTGGTGAGTTCCATGATGTCCGATACGATCCTTTCCATCTGCTCTGAACGGCGGACGATATTGCTGAGATAAGCCTCGCGCTGTTCAGCGCTCATGCTGTCTTTTGCCGAGAGCATCAGTTCCGCATATCCTCTTATTGCAGTGATAGGAGTTCTGAGGTCATGAGATACGTTGCTTAAGACATTCTTACGCGCAGCTTCACCTTCCATCAGTCTCTTGTTTGTAAGCACGAGATCGCGGTTGATCTCAGAAATGAAGACCGTCTTTTCCCTGACCTGCCTTTTGAGAACTGCGGCGCTTCTTTTTATTTCACGCTGCTGTGTAATGTAGTTTGAAACGAGCGTGATCTCGGCTACGATCGAGAAAATAACGAAGATGCTGCTGTAGATAGGGATCGTGTAAACGATCATGCCGTCCATGAGGATCGACAGGTACAGAACGAAGAACATCAGGCTGAAGATCAAAGCCCAGAGAAGGACTCTCTGATTTTCTTTGTTGTAGAAGAACAGATCTATGAACATCGAGAGTGTTACTGCCGTAAGAGCGAACATCAGCGCGATGAACTCCGGAAGCACTACCCCGAAAAACAGTTTGCAGAAAAAATATGCGATGCTTAAGCCAAGGCCTGCTACAAAGACAAAGTAATGACCTTTCTTGAGCAGAAAGAAATGATGCTGGGCCTTTGTATCGACGAAGAACTGCGAGTTCAAAAGGAATGCAGTGGCAGATGCAATGATCAGCAGGATAAACCTGAGATCGGCCCTTACATGGCTGTTAACTGCAAGGAAGCGGCAGTCATCAAGATAATATAAAAGGATGGCGATAAAGCTGATGAAGAAAGAAACGAAGAGCCATTTGTTTCTGGTCGCGCCGAGGATGATGTTTGAACCGACTGCTATCGCGACAGAGAATACCAGGATAACTATTGCGAAGTGTCCCGCTGTAATAACTGTGCGCACGTCATTTGCAGTTCCTGTCTCAATGATCGGTTCTGAGAGCAGTCCCGGATTTGATACCTGAGGCGTGCAGGCGATGACGATTACCAGATCCAGTCTTCCGTCTTCAGGGATGATGGTGCAGTAATCGGCAAATGCGTTGAGGTTAAATACCGGAGTCTGTGCGCCGATCCTGTCGATGAATTTTCCGTTACAGTAAACCCACGCCGTGCCGTTGAATTTATGGAATGTCAGCGAAAGGGATTTGATGTCTTCGTTGCATTCAAAATGTCCGATATAAGCAGCACAAATTGTTTCAACATCTTCAACAGGGAAATACTGATACTCAAAACTTCTGTTATCGCTGTTGTGCCAGTCGGCTGAGTAATTATAGTCAAACCAGCCTCTCCACGTATCGCGGATCCTAACGTTTTCCGCATAGATCCTGTGATTCAGCAGGATCGAAGATGGCCAGACATCACTGTTGCTACCATATATGCTCACCGCGTTTTCGAGGCTGGTACCGACAATGTCCGGAGATATATTGGGGACAAAGGTCCAGCCTTCCGTAATGTGACTGCTGTAAGGACCGTCGATGAGAAGAGCATCGCTTAGTACCAGAGTTCCTTTGTCCGGATTAGGAACAGGGGTGGAGTCTGTGGTAAAGGTGATTCCGATACTTATGACTCCTGCAATGACGAGCACGATGAGCAAAGCGAAAATAAAGGTGAGCATAGTACCGCCGAAGGTCCTGTTGCGTGTGAGAGTCCCTTCGGTTCTTAATCTGAAAGACTTGCTGTGTTTATACTGTGCCATCCTATTTTGCTTTGCCTGAAATGATTAAGCGGGACTGTTACAGCCCCGCATTAAGAGAATACATTTTTGTTGGATCAGAACTGTGTGTTCATACTGTTCTTTACCGGCGGATAAGCGAATGAATATCCGATACCCCACTCTGTCTTTACGAAAGTAATCTCGGGTGCGATCTTCTCCATCTTCTTACGCAGATAGGAGATGTTGACCATTACGAGATGGTTATCGCACGGGGAATCGTCACCCCATACGTGAGAGTAGATCCTTGTGAAAGGAACGATGACGTTAGGTGTCTCAGCCAGGAGGCAGAGGATATCAAATTCACGGTTTGTAAGATGGAGAGGCTTCTCCTTGAGTGTTACTTCACGAGTCTTGATATTGATGCGGAGCGGGGGATACTCGATGAGGAATCCTTCACTCTTCATATTACGCTTAATGTGTACGTTGATACGAAGGCTTAACTCCGGAAGTGAATAAGGCTTTGTGATGTAATCGTCAGCACCGACCTTAAAGCCATTGATAACGTCTTCCTGCTGATCCTTTGCAGTGAGGAAGATGATAGGACAATCTGTGAATTCCTTGATCTTGGGTGCAAGATCGAAAGCGCTTCCGTCAGGAAGCATTACGTCCAAAACAATACATGAAAAGTTATGGAGCTTGATCTTCTCGAGTGCTTCAGCACAGGAAGAAGCGGTAACGACATCGTAGCCTTCACTTTCAAGAAAATCGCGGTTAAGGACCAGGATATCGCTGTCATCATCAACTAAAAATACTTTTTGCTTTGCCATTAATTAACCTCCCTTTATAATCATGAAGTTCCAGCAGTTCCACTGAACCTGTCAGCGAGGCGGTTTTACATGATTGTTTTTATTTGATTATTTTACGGATACAGTATACAACACCTCAAACTGTTTTTATATAGTTAAACGCTATAAGTTACAAAAATATTTACAAATATAAAACGGGATTCCGGAGATAGAAAATATGTTCTATTGGTGATAATATGAACAGCATGAAGAGGATCATCTTTCACATCGACCAGAACTGTTATTTCGCATCAGTTGAAATGATATCAAGACCGGAACTGAGAAATGTTCCGATGGCTGTTGCCGGCGATGCAAAAGCCAGACACGGAATAATCCTGGCGAAGAATGAACCGGCCAAAAAGTATGGTATCAAGACTGCTGAAGCAATCTGGCAGGCACAGTCAAAATGTCCGGATCTTGTGCTTGTAGATGCTCATCATGAGAAGTATGTTTTCTATTCAAAAAAACTACGCGAGATGTATTCTGAATATACTGATCTTGTTGAGCCGTTCGGGCTTGATGAATGCTGGCTCGACATGACAGGGATCACCGCTGATTACGATGAGGCTGAAAGGATCGCGCTCGAGATCAGGAACAGGGTTAAGGAAGAATTCAAGCTTACCTGTTCAGTCGGAATAAGCTTTAACAAAGTCTTTGCCAAGCTCGGAAGTGATTATAAGAAACCTGATGCCACGACTGTTTTCAGTGACAGTGACTGGCAGGAGAAGATATGGCCGCTGCCTGTATCTGACCTGTTGTTTGTCGGAAAGCATACGGCTGAAAAACTCGCTAAGATCAACGTCATGACGATAGGAGATCTTGCGGGAACCGACTGCGGTTTTATCAGCCGGTATCTCGGCAAGAACGGTGTCGTACTATGGGAATACGCTAACGGTCTGGACGATGCTCCGGTAGCTGAAGCCGGGTTTAAGCGTATTCCAAAATCAGTCGGTAACTCAACGACCACACCTGAAGACATGACTTCCGACAGACAGATCGAGAAGACGTTTCACCTGCTTTCGGAAAGT
This sequence comes from Ruminococcaceae bacterium AB4001, assembly GCA_000621765.1. GTDB lineage: Bacteria > Bacillota > Clostridia > Saccharofermentanales > Saccharofermentanaceae > Saccharofermentans. The sequence goes on along the minus strand of JHXJ01000027.1, from coordinate 5,174 downwards.
GTTGCAGAGAGACTCCGCAAACATAATCTCAAGGGTACCGTGGTCCAGATAACGGTGCGCGACAGGGATCTCAGGATCTATGAAAAGCAAAGGATACTTTATAAACCGACAGACGATGCTACAGTTATCTTCTCTGCTGCAAAAGAGCTCTTTAAGGAATCTTATGATTGGAGCAAGGGCGTGAGGAGCATAGGCGTAAGGTGTACGAAACTGGTCGGCTGCGACAGTGGAGAGCAGCTGTCGCTGTTTCCTGATATGCAGGTTCCCGAGCGTGACAGCAGGCTTAACAAAGCGATCGATGACATTAACAGAAGATACGGTGGGAGCGTTATCAAAAGTGCCGCTGAAGCTGAACCTGTATCGAAAAAACGTTACGGTTCCGGCGTAGCATCAGATCCTTTTCACCCGGAGGACGATTTCCAATGATCACTGCAAACCGGTATTTCCGTGAAGTTTTCGGACATAAGATGTACAAGGCTTCTGTAAGTCTAGATGTAACCTGTCCTAACAGGGACGGCACAAAAGGGACCGGCGGATGCATATTTTGTTCTGAAGGCGGCTCGGGTGAATTTTCGGCGTGCGCAGGCAAGTATATCTCTGTTGAAAGCCGGATAAAATCCGCGATTGAAATGGTCAGGAAGAAAGCCGGAGATGACGCCGGATATATCGCTTATTTTCAGAGTTTCACGAGCACATACTGTGACAGCACCTATCTTAAAAAAGTTTTGGATGAGGCGTCTTCCTGTGAAGGGATCGAAGCAATATCGGTGGCAACGAGACCCGACTGCTTGGGCCCTGACATCCTGAAAGTACTTGAAGAGCAGGCAGCGAAAATGCCTCTCTTTGTCGAACTCGGCCTTCAGACTTCGAATGATAAAACTGCTGAATTCATTAACCGCTGTTACAAAACGGAAGAATACATCGAGGCTGTGAAGGCGTTAAAGAATATAGGTGCAAATGTTATCACCCATGTTATTTTCGGACTGCCCGGTGAGACCCGTGAGATGATGATGGAGACGGTAAAGACATGCGTCAGGGCAGGAAGCGACGGATATAAATTTACGTGTCTTTATGTACTCCGGAACACTAAGCTGGAAAAACTCTATCAGGAGAATAAAGTTGAGATACTTGATATGGAAGAGTATTTTGATATTGTAGAAGAAGCTGTCGGGCTGCTTCCGGAGAATGCCGTAATACACAGGTTTACCGGAGACGGACCGAAAAAGATCCTGATAGCTCCCTCGTGGACGATGAATAAGAGACAGGTCGTCAACTACATTAACCGGAGGTTCGGTATATGAAGAAATATGTGCAGCAGACAATGAATGCGGTTCAAAAATATATCGACGGCGAGATGAAGAACGCAACTGTTGAAAAGACCCGTGAGGTCCTTTCCGAATTTGAGACGAAGATCGCATACTTCCAGCACGAAAGACTTATTCATCTGATGGTTACTCTCGCATTTGCAGGATTCCTGCTCTTCTCCATTTTCTGCCTTTTCACGCTTCCGGCCGAGTTTCTGATTTCAGGCATTCTGCTCGTTCTGATATTCTTCGGACTGACGATAGGTTATGTAGCGCACTATTATTTTCTGGAGAACAGCGTGCAGAAGATGTATCACATGAGAGATGACATAAGAGCATTTCTCGATAAGGATAAAGTGATCTGATTTCTTCCGTTTCTGTCTAATATATTATTCTGTTTGGTTTTTATCCTGTAATGTGATAAATTATTGCGGGTATGGAGGACGAGTATGCCGACAATAGTTAAGTACATTTTGGTGTTTTTTATTTCCATGGTTCCGATAATCGAGCTGCGTGGCGCGGTTCCGATCGGAGTAACGTATTTCGGACTGAATGAGTATATAACTCTTGCGGTCTGTGTCATCGGAAACATGATTCCCGTACCGTTTATCTATCTGTTCGGAAGAAAGATCCTTGAATGGGGAAGCAAGCTCAAGCACGGCAGCGGTTTGTTTAAGTGGGTTCTCCAGAAAGGCGAGAAGGCCGGAAAGAAGCTCACCGCCAATTCCGAAAAGAGCGGAGCCTTCATTGCTCTGATGCTGTTCGTCGGAATCCCGCTTCCCGGAACAGGTGCCTGGACAGGTACACTTGCAGCTTCGATGCTTGACTTTGGAATGAAAAAGAGCGCCAAGGCTGTTATGGCAGGAGTTCTTATGGCCGGAGTGATCATGCTCGTCATCAGCTTACTGGCAAAAGCCGGTGTCACTTCCGTATCCGATTTGTTTTGATCCCGTAATCTAATTTAAATATATTAATGCGTTTTAAGCCGTTGTTCACAAAACGGCAACACTTTGATGTACAAAGTTTTGTGCAGGTTGCACAACCAAATGATTTTCATTTGGTATCTATGCGATATTGATAAGTGAAATTGCAGCATATATTATTAAGCTAGCTCCAAGGAATACGGAAGCGATAACTTCCAAGTCCGAGGAAGGCCGCCCGAAGCAGATGATCGAGCAGACGAAGGGAAGAACCAGAGTTGTAAAAGACTTGTGGCGAAGCAGAAGAAACGAAGTCAGAGATGATGAATCGAAGATGGATACGGAGTCCGAGATAGAAAGCTGAGGGAGCGACGAGCGAGTGGTTGAAGGTGTCCCAGACATGCAAGCCACAGGTTGTAACAATTAGTTGATTCGGTATTCGGAACCGCGAGTAGGTGAGATGTCACCATCGACAGGAAAGAACCGATGCCGCGGCAGATGTTACACCGGTTCGTGCAAACCGAGTAGCCGATATGGCTGTCGAGCTGCGAGTATCAAAAGCCGATATGGTAGGTACGAAGCAGACCAGAATCGAATAGCGTGACGTTCGGTGAATGGAGACATGAGATGCACGGTGTGATAGAAAGTTGCAGCAGATCGATTAGTTGTGACGATATCACATAAAGCTCGGGTAGTGTTAGGAAAGGGCCTTTTGGTAGGAAGGAAGTGCGTAAGAAGATGAGCGTGAATGCGTGGTCTTTGTAAGTAATCTAATTTGGTTCGTTGGAGTAAAAAAATTAGATCCCGGTGATTAAGGTCATCGGGATCTTTTCTTGTATAGAAAAATCTGTGTTATTTCCGCTTGGGAATCTGGGCAATGTACGGAAGGTTTCTGCCGATCTCTTCTCTGTCCAGACCGTATCCTGCAAGCCACTGGTCGTTGATCTCAAAGCCGAAGTATTTTACAGGGATCGTCATGAGCAGCCTGTCAGGATTCAGGAGCATAGAACACAGAGTGATATCCTTAGGTTTTTTCATCTCAAGATTCTGGATTATGTAAGCTGTGGTAAGACCGGTCCTTATTACATCTTCAACAACAAGAACATGTTTATCGGTGATATCGATGTCGATATCTTTAACGATGCGCACGATACCGGTCTTTGAGGTGGTGTCTGGAATATTGGAGAATCCGACCATGTCGATCTTGACCGGAAGATCGATGGCTCTTGTAAGGTCAGTCAGAAAGTAAAGAGAACCTTTTATTACTCCGATTACGACAAGCTCTTTGCCCTTGTAATCTTCGGTGATCTGACGGCCTAATTCCTTTACTCTGTTCCGGATGGTTTCTTCATCGTAAACGATACGCTCAATCTTAAGAGCATCTTCAAGATTAGCCACTTAGATTCCTCCTCAGGAGTTGTCGGAAAGACCGCTGAACATCTTCAGACGGTCAACCAGTTCATTGAAGTCTTTCTTATAAACGATGCGGATGTTCGTGCCGGGATAGAGTTCCTTCACGAGGCGCATCTTCTTATTTTTCTTGGTTACATATCTCTGGTCCATTGTGGTGAGTTCAAGATAAAGATTGAACTTAGGCAGATAGAAATCGGGTGATATAGCCATCGTAACATTTCCCTCTGCATCCCATTCGACAGGGAAGGTCTTGGGCTCGTAAAGCCATTCGATGTTGTAGAGATTCAGGATCCTTGCAAACTCTTCTTCAGTCTCGTTCTTAAATGTGATAGTGCGTGACTGATGGTCAATGGTCTTTGAAGAATCGTTAGACTCTGCAAGCTTAACCTTGATATCGTGTTTTCTGGCAAGTTCAACGATAGCGTCAACGCATTCATCCACACTAAGCCTGTCAGTATTCAGAATAAGGTCGAACTGTTCCGGAGAAGTGATGTCCTTGCCGTAAACGGTCCTTACGAACTTTCTGTGTTTACGGTCTCCGATATCCATAACGTCGCTTGCTTCTGCATTCGTGATCCGGTACTTTTTTGCGATCGTATTAACGCGGGTGGCCTCGCTTGCGGTGACCCTGACATGGATGGCACCCGGATAACCGGAGAGAAGTACGCTGCCGCCAAGCCCGAGAATTATCAGGTCTTTATCTTTAGATTCGGAAGCCATCGTGCGGATCCTTTCAACGAGAATATCGGCATAGGTCCTGTCACTGTCAGGAAGGGTTGTCGCGAAAAACTTGGCGCTCTCATTAAGTCTGGCCAGAAGACCGGGATTTATCTCTCCAAAGAAATTGTCCAGGGCATATTTCCTGGAAATAACGATCGTTCCGAGGCGGCTTGCAAGAGCATCAGCAATCTCATCTCCGAGACTTCCGTTCTGTCTTGAGATCGTGATAATAGCCATAATGCCTCCGAATATTTACCGTATAGGCCAATTATACCCCAATAGTATTAGGGCTCAAAACGCGAAAAATGCAAAAAGTGAGCAATTTTCAAAAAATGTGTTTGACTTTGAATAAACGATTAGTTATAATTTCTCGTGCTATGAGATGCCATCTTAGCTCAGTTGGTAGAGCAGCTGATTTGTAATCAGCAGGTCGTGGGTTCGAGTCCCACAAATGGCTCCAAGACCAAAACCCTTGAAAACATTGTGTTTCAAGGGTTTTTCTTTTTATGGAGACGTGACTCCGTCGAGAACGCGAGGAACGAAGCGTGCGAGACAATAAACCACCCGCTATGCGGGTGCGCGACAGAAGTTATACAAAGAAGTCACCTTTCCCTATAATCGAGGTGTTCAAGCCAAAATTACAGAAAGGAAAGGTGACAAAATGGCAAACGCCAATCACAGTTTAGCTCACACAAAATGGATGTGTAAATATCACATAGTGTTCACGCCGAAGTACAGAAGGAAAATAATATTCAATCAGTACAAGGCGGATATAGCAAAAATATTGAGGCAACTGTGTGAGTATAAAGGAGCGGAG
>JHXJ01000026.1 GCA_000621765.1 Ruminococcaceae bacterium AB4001 | reverse complement strand
AAAAACAAACAAACGTTCTGTCAATATAATAGAACCAGAACGAATGTTTGTCAACTGTGAAATTGAAAAGAGCCATTCCATATTATTTCTTCCAGAATGTCCAGTGGCTTCCTTTGCCGAAACCGATCTTCGCGTAGAAAGGATCTTCTCCGCCGGTCATGTGCGTGGCGCCGAGCGCTTTCATCCTGCGGTAGTGCTTTGTGAGGGCAGCGGCAGCAAGGCCTTTGCGCCTGTGTTCGGGAGCCGTGCAGAGGGGCTCCATATATGCAAGATTATTTTCAGGGATCCACCACATGCCTGAGAAGCAGGCGTATTCCCCGTTCTCATCCGCTATTACGATATCGTATTCCTGGGTCGCATGAGGGGACGGCGCCATGAAATCGGCCACTATGTCTTTATGGGACTTGGCAGGAGTCCAGTCGAGCGAGTCGTCGTACCTGTCGTAATCTTTGAACTCGCCTTTTTCGCCGTGACCGAATCCGTACCAGCAGAGCCTGGATAACTTTACGGCATCAAAATCTTCAGGCTCTACGAAGTGATAGCCGGACGGAAGCTCGTAGTTCAGTTCGTTCTCAAAATCGAAGATCAGTGATTCAAATTCGTAGACCTGCTTATAGCTGCGCTTTGCTGCAGCCTCCTTAAGATAATCCTGACCGCCGAAGAGGATGAACTGCTGGTCATTTTCGAAATCCGGCATGGTCGTAATGGCATAATCGACAAGTTCATCTGCGAGGAACTCGTATCCCGGACGGACACTGAAATAGATGTTCGTTACGGGAGCTTCGTAGAAGACAAATGCGACTACCTTATCACCGTCAAACCAGAATCTGTTGAGATGGGAATAAGAGGAGTCCGTCCATGAAGCCTTGATCGCATGCTCAAAGAAAGGAGCTGCTACTCCGTTGTCTTTCTTATATTCATAGATGTCGACCAGAAAATCCCATACAAGATTAAGGTCAGTAAATTTCTGAAACTGCTTTGTCGTAATGCTCATGATCTATACCTAAAATCCCTGATTTGTTCAGTCCGAAGATGCCCTTTGGACACGGTCATTATAGCAAAACTGCCTGCCGGATATAAACGGCTGCCGCTTACTCAAAGAACTGTTTTACTTTCTCCCTGTATTCGTCATCGATCTCGTACAGATAACTTGATAACGGCTGGATGACGGGGATTACGGAAATCCCTTCCTTTCTGACTCCGTATTCATTTAGTATCGCTTTAGCCTCATCAAGAGTCAGAGGTCTTTCAAAGAGCTCCCAGATCTCTTCGTCCGTTTTCGTCCGGTTCGTTCCAACCATCAGGCCGAACATATAACTTTCTTCCGTCGTCTGCCATACATATACTTCTACGCCCTTAGTAATGGGATGTGTCTCGTCAAAGAACTCAGGATATAAGTCTCTTAACCTGTCCATATCGGGTTCTTCCTCCAGCTCAAAATGCACCGGGTTAAAACCTTTGAACGCGTTGATGTCATCGTCAGAAACCTTAGGGAGCGTATCGTATCCCTGGACTATGAAAAGGAACTTGCCCGAATCATCAACAAACACAACGAAGTTATACGGCATGAGCATGCCTTCGGGTCCTGTATAACTATCGTCTCTAATGGTATGCTGTCCGTTTTCTTCCTCAAAATACAGGTAGTCGTTATAAGTAAAGAAATATTCAAACCACTCCTGTGCTTTCTCATAACGGATGGCATAGTATAAATTCTCGTTGTAAACAAGCGTGCAATAGTGATGTTCTTCGTCTTCATTATAGAATCCGTATTGCTTCATCTTCTGCGTCATTGCCGTAAGTTCTTCAAAAGTAGAAGGTGACGGCTCAACGCCAAGAAACTCTACGAGCATTGAACCGTAATCCGGGATCTCTCTTGCAGGAGTTGACACGCGTGTCGTCGTAGTCACCGTCGCAGTACTCTCTTCCGTTCTGCATGCACAGAAAGGTAAAACTAAGGCGCATATAAGCACTGCTGTCAGGAATCTCTTTGTTATCACGGTTCATCACCTCCCCTTGGCAAATTCTGTTACGAAGATCCGTTCTGCCTGTACTGCTGCCAGGCAATTATCGCATCAAGGATCGTATTCCTTGGCTGATGGTAGCATTTGAATTCCTGTATCCATGTGATCTTCTTGAATTCTTCATACCAGCTCATATCGCCGGTCAGAAGCCCCTTCCACTTGCTGTCCAGGCCGCGTGATATTACCGTCAGCTCTTTCCTTATTTTTTCAGACGTGCGTTTCCACTCCGGGTCTATGCCTTCCCAGTCTGAATCATCAAACGCTTTAAATATGAAATGATTTGCAATGATTTGCAATGTATTCGACTCTTCTGCCGTTATCGAAGAGTGTCAGGTTTAAGATCACACCGTCTCTTCTGTCTATGCCGAAAATGATGCAGCACTTTTCGTTAAACATCGCATTTTCCGTCGGTGATATAACCTGGAAATGCATGTTGTATTTCTCTGCAAGCCCCTTCAGATATTCAGGGACCTCGTAAGCTGCAATATCTGTCCAAAGGTCAGAACATTGGGGAGCATAATCAAATGACGGGAAAGGTACTTCGTTCATAATCAGTGGAGCAGGAACACGCTGAAACCCAATATGGCTACAGGCAGCAGGATCACATCAGCAACATACAGGAATACGTAATACCCCTTTTTACATGAGTACAGGGTCAGGAAAAACCATGCCACAAGCCAGACCAGAGAAAGAAGCCCGACCGGTATGAAGATATGCAGGAAAGCCCTCGTTCTTTCGACGGTGACCTTATCTGTTTCTTCTTTCCATAGCCTTTCCAGTTCTTTATATTCTTCAAAATACTCCGGTTTTGCGCCGAGATGCCTGACTCCGTGTTCTTCCCTCTCGGAAAGATCCATGGCTTTGCATTCTTCATTACTAAGACCCTCAGGCGAGTAATAGAAACCGATCCTGTTCATGAATATGATATCTTCCGCCGGCTTGATGACGGTTCCTTTGGGAACGACGATCGTTTCATCATTCTCTTCAAAAGCTGTATCCTCCCTGAATGTCAGATACATATCCGTCGTATCTAAATATGCGGCAATCGAATAACGCGCACGGTTATCGGCAAGAGCATAGCCGCAGTACATAATGACGAAGAAATCGATCGCCATCAGTAAGAGAGTTACGATATTCAGCGGTTTTCTAACAAAGTCTTTCATCAGTTCTGTTCCCCGTTTGTGTTGTAAATCCGTAATGTCTTAAGGCGTGTCGTAAAGCGCTATGCCAAACATACCGTCGCTGCCTTTCAGATTCGTGTAGTAGAAAGGGTTCTTGCCCGCGTTTTCGCTGTGTGAAAGGAAGTCCAGAGCGTAGACTACGAGAACTATGTCCGAATAAGACAGACCGTATTCCACTTTATCAGAATCGAATCCGAAGCCCGTGACAAGATAATCGATCTCATGCTCGCCGAAATGCACGTCAGGATTGCACAGTTCTACATTACCGTTAATCTCATCCTGACTGTAGTATGGTTCCGTATCGAAGATGCTCGCACCATCTGCGTGGGGCGTCGTGAAATGGATATCCAGACAGCAGAGCTGGCGCGTCGGGTAGTTAACCGTATTAAGGCCCAGCTGCATCTCGACACCGTTTTCGATCCTTACCGCCCTGGCTATGTAAGCATTGGTATTGTATGCCGGCTTACCGTCACTGTCGTATAAAGACCACCCGAGAGCCTTGCACAGTCTCGGCATCTCGAACCAGTTGCCTACAAGATAATCATCGATGTTGATATCCATGGTAAATGTCTGCTCGTATTCGGTTCCGGAATAGATCGTATACTGGTAAAGTCCGTCATCAGTAACCGAAGTCTCGACGCTGATCTCCGCCATCCAGTCGATAGGCTCGGAAGGCTGGATAGTATATTTGGCCGTGCCGTTAAGGTTTACCAGTAATGCGGGTCTTACGCCGCAGCTGACTTCTTCGTAGCAAAGATCGTATTTATCTTTGGAAGGATCCGATCCGCCCTGCAATGCCGGTGCAGCAGTTTTGGTTTCACCGCCTTTGTCCAGGGTCTTGCATGGACATCTCATCCACCATGGTACATCTGTCTGCTTCGCTCCCTTGCTTACGGCATATGCCGTCGCCTCGCAATAACAGGTGGGGAGAGTATCCTTATAGTATCTTGCGACCTCTTCGCTGCTCAAAAGGAAAACGTATTCTATCTCCTCCTGCTCGGACATATCGATATTGCTGTAAGCATCCTCGTAGTTGTTATAGATATCAGACACGTAATACATGATGTCTTTCTTTTCCTCATCGGAGAAAGCGGTCTCATAAAATGTTCCGTTCAGCCATGTACGGATCTCGGTATTCCTCCAGGATTTCCCGCTGTCACCACAGTAAAAAGGACGGTAATCGATCGCGTATTTTGAGAGGAGAAGCGTGCCGTAGTCGCCAACGCCTAAGGGTATCCATTCGATCGGTTCGCCCTGGTAATTACCGAAAGTAACAGTCTCAACCGAATCGTATAAAACCTTCTCTTTGGCTGCCTGTGAATCTGAAAGCTTTTTGGGGTTGCCAGATTTGCACGAAGTCAGAACTCCTGACATGCTCGTGATCAGGATAACCGAAGCCATGAAAAGGGATAACTTTTTCATTTCCGTCTGAACCTTCCTAATATCCGCCAAATCTACAGCTTTTCCCGGAAACAAGGTTCCGGTCTGCTTCTTCTCTTATAAATGGCTTTATTATACCAAGATAAAAGATGTTCCTCAGGAATATTTTATTCCCTTGCGGGCTGCTCTTGGGAAAATATCTTTTTCGGCTATAATGTGTCATATCACTGTTCACGGGGAATGGCGTTTTTTGACCGGACAAATCTGTCCGATTCAGTAAATCCGCTGTTTGTGTCGTGTTTTTCAGGGATCTTATCTGCTAGGTTCTTCGTGAAAGGAGGTTTCTATGGACCAGAAGAAAACCGGAAGTTTCCTTAGGGAGCTTCGTAAAAACAAAGGCCTTACACAGGAACAGGCAGCAGAAAGATTCAACACATCCTCACGCACCATATCAAGATGGGAGACGGGCGCATACATGCCTGATATCTCCATGCTCGTCGAGATAGCGGAGTTTTATGAGGTGGATGTCCGCGAGATCATCGACGGAGAAAGGAAGAACGACAATATGAACAGTGAAGTCAAAGAAGTCGCCGTAAAGATGGCAGACTATTCCGAAACGGAAAAGAACAGAACATTAAAATGGATACGTATCATTAGCTTTGTGGTTCTGATACTCTCATTCCTGCAGCTCGCGGTAGAATGCCTCGTGGTCTACATGATGAACGAGTTATTCGGCGAGGTGTTCGCCCAATGGGGGCTGGCCTTCAGCGGGTCGTTTATCGTTTTCGCAGCCCTGGTTGTCATGACATTCTATACCAACGGCAAGGCCAAGGATAAGGGCTCAAAAGTCCTGCCGGTCATTGCTGTTATCCTGATCGTCCTGGCATTACTTGCTGTGTGCGGAACCATTTTCACGGTGTGTTCAGCAGCTCAGTTTATGGGCTGAATGCCTTTTGGGGTGCAGTACCCGCTTTAAGCGCTTAATAGCATTCTTTGCGGATCTTTCTCATCAGTGCCCAGACATTATCCCCGTAGTTGCTTAAAGCTATGGTGATCATATCCTTATCGGCATTATATTCGGCAATCGCGCTTACTCCGGGATCGCACCCCTGCATATAGGCATAATCAGTTCCGTTTGGATTATCAATTATCCATACACCGTAGCCGTAATACCCTTCCTCCGGATCTGCTCCGTCGCCGCTCTGCTTGGAGAGCATCTTAGAGAGCGTATCCCCGGAAAGGATCTTATGGCTGATAAGTCCCTGCCAGAATTTTGCAAGGTCACCTGCCGTTACGAAAGCGCCGCCGTCGCCTGTGCCTTTCGCGCCGACGGAATATATATTTGTGCGGTAATCGTCAGTTGCCTCACAGTAGATATAGTTGTGGGCGCACTTGGAAGGAAGCCTGTCGAGTTCAAAATACCCGGTCGACTTCATGCCGCATGGATCAAAGATATTCTCCTTGAGACAGACGTCAAAATCTTTACCGGTGACCTTCTCGATTATAGCCGCAAGAAGTACATATCCGGTGTTGTTATACTGAAACCTCTCCCCTCTCGGATACATCATCGGCTTGTCGATGAACAGAGGGAACATGTCGCTGTTGGATCTGATCTTAGAGTTCGGATAGTCTTTCCACAGTTCTTCGTAATCGTCCATGACTGTCTCGTCAAAATAATCCGGAACACCGGAAGTATGGTTGAGGAGCTGCCCGACAGTCACATCAGGATCGATCTGCCTGAGACCGATATCAAGAAGTGTTCCGAGCGTATCGTTGAGACTGAGCTTTCCCTGCTCTATGAGCTTTAGGATGCCTGCGGCTACGAATGTCTTTCCCAGTGAAGCCGTTGCAAATCTAGTGTCTGCTGTATTGGGGATATTATTCGGGAGATCGGCAAAGCCCGTGCTCGCTTCACACAATACCTCACCATTTCTGATGACCAGTATGTTCCCGCGAAATCCGTCACTTATCAGGTCTTTTAAATCTGCCATGAATAACTCCCGCAATAACAGAGATTGATTTATAACGCTTCTCTTTTCGAGAAGTTTAACATATCGGTCACTTAAGTTCCTCTTTTCTGAACTTAACATAAGACAGAGCGACTACCAGAGCGCAAGCTGCAACTGAAGAAACAAGTGCCAAAGCGATGTTCTTGTTGCTGACATCGTATAATACGAGCATTGTCTGGCCTACCGGAGTAAATCTTAAGAAATCAGGTGCCCAGTCAAAGTTCAAAAGGATCTGTGCTGCAAGATTGGACGTTAACATCAATCCGAGATTAAGGCCGATCGCGCCGCCAAGATGTCTGATGAACATTGATGCAAGGAAGCATGTAGCTGAATAAGCGATCTCAACTACGACATAGACAAGTGATCTGACGATTACTGCCCTGACGAAGCTTTCATCAAGACCGTTGATTCCAACGGCCGTAAAAGCGATTGCTGTAGATACGGCAATGCCGATCAGGCTGTAGATGCCGACAGCGGTCATGAATGAAAGGAACTTTGCAACGAGGATATTGAATCTGCTGTTGCCTGCCATTACTGCCGACTGGATCTTGCGTCCGTCAAATGATCCTGTTACATGGATGCCGGCAAAGACACCTATCAGAAAGATAATGAATGCATTGAAATTATTCAGTCCTTCAAGGAATGCGCTATATCCCGTGAAGTCATGAGAGAAAACAAGGTTTATCAGAAGGAGACCGGCCGGAAGCGTTACAAGCGCTGCTCCGAGTATCCAGAATGACTTTGAAGAAAAAGTCTGCTTCATTTCCCATTTAAATAAGCAGCCCATTATGCGTCCCTCCCGAGAAGTTCGATATAGTATTCTTCCAGTGTTCTCTCATGCTTGGTGAGCTGTGTGATGAGTATCTTATGGTCGTACATCAGCTGCGCAACATCTTTTGTCTCGACATTGCCGAAGATGCTGATGGAGCATTCATCCCTGCCCAGATCGCTGATTCCGTTGGACGTGAGGATCCTCATCGCTTCGTCGTTATGCTCTGTTTCCATGACTATGTGGGTCGTGCAGAGGCTGTCGAGTTCGTCTTTTGAAAGTGTTGAGATGATGTGTCCGTGCGAGATTATGATGTAATCTGTCGCAAGCTGGTAAAGCTCGGCGAGGATATGAGAAGAGATAACTATCGTGATACCGTCATCCCTGCAGAGCGATACGAGGAGCTCACTGACTTCGACCATTCCCATTGGGTCAAGGCCGTTTACCGGCTCATCCAGGATAATGAGTTCCGGATTATTGATAAGCGACATCGCGATGCCCAGTCTCTGCTTCATGCCGAGAGAGAAATCTCCGACCTTCTTGTTCCTGACATCGCCAAGTCCGACACGGGTCAGGATCTTATCGATCTTTGAGCTGTCCTTATTTCCGTATAAGAGTTCCTGCAGCATGAGGTTTTCTTTTGCCGTCTTACGCATATCAAGGATGGGGTGTTCTACAAGACAGCCCATCTTTTTCCTGGCCTCGGCAAGACCTTTCTTGTCTGATCTTCCGAAAAGTTCGACTGTTCCGTTATCGATGGGGCTTAACCCAGTGATCGCCCTGATCGCCGTGGTCTTTCCCGCTCCGTTTTCGCCGATAAAGCCGTAGATCCTGCCCTTCTTTATCTCAAAAGACACGTTGTCGAGTGCTGTTTTCGAGCCATACGTCTTAGTAAGATTGCTGATCTTCATGATGGTTTCACTCATACCTGAATATCCTCCCCATTGATTTATAGGGAGATAGTAAACCACCAGCCTTAACGCCCGTATGGGCAAACATTAACCTAACATTAAGCGTTGCTTAAAAAAACCTAGTGGTGTTATATTATATAAATGTAAATTATGGGAATAGCTTTCAGAGATAAAGCGAGATATTAATAGGAGGATATTAGGAATGTTATCTCAAATGGAAAAGTTGAAGCAATATGCAAAGATCTGCAAGATAGCTGCATTTGTTGTTGCTGTACCCGCCGGCGCTTTACTGTTCTCTAATCTGCCTTTGGCAATGAATACAGTCAATGCTGCTACCGGCATAAAGATCGATAAGACCAATTTCCCGGACGCGAACTTCAGAAAGTATATTTCAGCAGAGATCGATGAAGACGGAAACGGTTACTTAAGCGACGAAGAAATCAGCGAAACATATGCTATTGATGTAGAGTCCTGTTCAATCTCTAATCTTAAGGGCATAGAATTTTTCACAGCGCTGGAAGACCTGGATTGCGGCGATAACAAACTTACAAGCCTTGACGTAAGCAAAAACACTGAGTTAACGTGGCTTGCTTGCAGCGACAACCAGCTTACAAGCCTTAACGTAACCAACTGCACAGTATTGGAAGATCTTTATTGCAGCAACAACAAGCTGACAAAGCTCGATGTAAGCACCGTTACGGATCTGGCTTACCTGTATTGCGATCACAATCAGCTTACAAGTCTTGATCTCAGCAAAAATGCGGATCTGTTCCATCTGTATTGCAATAACAACAAGCTTACGTCACTCGATTTAAGCGCTAATCCGAGAATCTGTATTGCAGTTTGCAGCAACAACCAGATTACCAGCCTTAATATCAAAAACTATGAAGTGATTTCCGGTCTGGCTTCCGGTTTGGCTGAACTCGATTGCCACAACAACAAAATCGAAGTGTTAAATTTGACCTGTAACCACGGCCTCTATTGGGCATTTGCTGAAGGTGAAAATACAGATTACACAGATGACGACGGCGAAGAATTACCTGATACAGCAGTTTGCTATACCGACGAAACAGGCTATGAATTGATCGTTGACAGATCAACAGCATGTGTTTTCTCACTTGAATGTTCCCAGTGGTACCAGACTTGCGGACTTTGGTTCTACAGCGAAAACGGCTATGATTTTGTAACCGGCTGGAAGCAGATTAACGGTACATGGTATCACTTCGATGCTGATGGCGTAATGGAGACCGGCTGGGTTAAGACCGGCAAAACATGGTATTACTTCCTCTCTTCAGGCGCTATGGCTACCGGCTGGATCCAGAGCGGATCAACATGGTATTACCTTGATAATGAAGGTGCTCTTGTAACAGGCTGGAAAGTTATCGCAGGAAAATGGTATTACTTCGATGCTGACGGTGCGATGCAGACCGGCTGGGTATTCAGCGGCGGCGCTTGGTATTACCTCAAGAAGGATGGCGTCATGGCATCTTATGAATACTGTGACGGCTACTGGATCAATAAGGACGGTACCTGGACATATAAGTACAGAGCTACATGGAGAGGAAATGCTTCAAGCGGCTGGTGGTACGGTGATGACAGCGGCTGGTTTGCAGTTGGTGGCAAATATACAATTGACGGTGTCGAATACACCTTCAACAGCAGAGGATATCTGAAATAATCCGATCTGAGTATTAAGTGAAATTTAGGGTGTCGCAAAAGTGAAGTTCACTGAGCGGCACCCTTTTAATACAAACCGTTAAGAACGATTATTCAGTGGTTCTTAGTTTTCGAGAGTCCTGATCAGGAATGTGTCCTGTAATAGACCTCTTCAACACTGACATTGAAATACCCGGGCTCATATCCTTTTTCTATTACCAGGTCGTCCCCAAGGCGGATAAAGAGCGAATCGTCGCCTTCGGAGATATAGTAGTTGCCGGCGGTCTTTCCGTCATCGGATTTGACCATATTAGAAGGAAGGAATTTGTAAAGTTGATACGCGCTTCCCATGTCCAGAAGATGAAATGTCTTTCCGTCATAGGCATAAATGAAACTGGCAGAGTCACCAATGCCGCCATTGCCACGCGAATGACAGTTGATGACAAGATAGCTGGTATTAAGACAGATGACCTGTCTGATGCAGACAGCTGCCATGAAAACTACCGGAGTAAGGGCAATGATCAGGCCAATTACAATGGTCTTTGCCACAGGACCACCCTTCTCGAGCTTTTTCATCTTGACGCAGTTAACGATTATCGCAATCAGATCGACGATCGCAAAACCTATGGCAAACGGGTAGAAGATGATTATCGCAAGCGGAAGGTCCACGCACAGTGCATCCGCAAGATATGCCAGTCCGAGAGCGTATAACGGAATGAATACCGCAAGGGCAATGAGCACCTTGGCTTTCACAGAAGACTTATTGAAAATGGATACTCCAAGCAGCGGGAGCGTGCCAAAGCCCATGATCCATAAAGAAAGCATAATAGCGGTCGATATCAACATGATCACACCTCACGATATTTTCATCAATGACTTATCCGTTCAGATTATATTACTTTTTCTTTTCTTCAGATAACAGATAACGTATGGGATTGCCTGATCCGTAAATGTTTTCTGTTGTCTTCTCGGGATTCGGAAGGTTTTCTGTTTTTCCTTCTGCAAGAGCTTTTTTCAGTTCTTCCTGTTTCTCTTTCTTCGTTTTCTTTATCCACTCTTCTGTATGAATGATACGTCTATACATATATCCATCAAACAATTCCTTGTTCGGATCAGTTTCAGGCAGATCTTCAAGGATCATATATTTGCGTTCCATCATCTTGACGTTCACTTCATTTGCTCTCATCCTGCTTTCGAGATCAGATTCGTCATGCTGACCGTACAGTGCTCCGAGAACCATCAGTGCGCCAGTGCATGCACCGCACACTTCGCCTTTTCGCATGCCGCTACCAAAGCAGGCTCCAAGCTTTAATGCCTGTTCTTCCGTAAGTCCGCATTCAGGCGCGAATGCAGCCAGCACTGCCTGGGAGCAGTGAAACTTCCTTTCAAAATAATCCAGAGCTTTTTCCTTGTGTGTCATCCTCTGTCCTCTATTCCTTCCGGCAGCATCTTTTCCGGTCTGTTTTCGACCAGTGAACTCATTATACCAATTGGTCACCGTTTCAGAAAAAGAATGGGTATCCTCCACTGATATAATCTGCCTGAAAGTTGTATAATACAAACAGGGATTTTAGGAAAAATTTGTGGGGACAAAAACATGAAAAAACTCAAGATGCTGGCAGCTGCTACGGCTATAGCTATGCTTATGCCTATGCTTATGTCCTGTTCGTCAGACAGGAAAGAACCCGATGTCGTAAAAGCGGATGATCCATGGTACGAATCGACCCGATTTCAATTAGAGAAAAAGATCGGTCCGTATGCCCAGGAAGGACAGTCCGATATCACCGTAAGCGATGACAAGATCTTTTCCATGTATTGCTATTCGAATGATATGTGGGGGTCTTCGAGAACGATCCTCGATGTCTATGATTTCGATGGCAATCGCGTCAAACGCCATGCCATCGAGTACCCGGAGGGCATCTATTTCACAGGCGTATATTCGATCATTTCCAATCCGGAAGGGACGGAATTAAATGCGATCGTTCACTATGGTTCCGGAGTGGTAAAGCCGGATTTCGGATTTGTTACCATCGATACAGAGACCGGTGAAGTGACTGACCTGCAGCCCGTATTCAGTGAAAAGTCAAGAAAACTGGTGCATCCCGGTGCATCGATCTTTAGTATCGCATATATAGGTGAATATGCAGTGGCGACGCTGGACGATAATAACAACGGCGGAATGTTAAGCAAATGGCAGCTGTTACTGTTCAAGGATAATGAGGCCATCACTGATTTCGATCTGTCAACATTAAACGTCTCGCTCTTTGAAAGCTTTTCGATAGATGAATCAACGGACACCCTGTATGCGGTAGGCATCGAAAAAGGCGAGCTCATTTCGATGGCATTCGACATGAACAACGGACATCTCAAGAGCAGTAATTCTTTTGAGAATACCGGTGACGATTCATTCAACATCACTGAATACACCGCGACCAATAACGGCGAACTGGTCAAGATCGATTCACTCGGAAACATCATGAAGGTCAATACTGACACCATGACGCCTCAAACAGTTATAGAAAGCAACTGGTACACACCGTATCTCCTGCCGAAGTTCGATAATGACTGGGTCTTTAATTCCGGGGTCTTAAGCAGTAATGAGAACAGAACGGTAATCCTGGATCTCGTGTCGACAAATTACGGTTCTGACGAATCCGTTTCAAATCTTTATATCAGGGTGCTCAGGAAAGCCGAAACGAACCCTCATGCAGGCAAAAAGATCATTGAACTTGCTCTGCCGCCTAATTCGGGCGTTACCGATTATCTTTCCAAAGCGATATATGAATTCAATAAAACAGACAATGAATATATCATAAGGATTTGGGACAAGTATAATACAGGCTTCATTCCCGGAAGGATCACTACGTCAGCCAGTGAAGATGATACGAAAATATTTGAGATGATACAGGATCTCAAAGGTGACGATGCGCCTGACATCGCGTTAGGCGTTCAGAAAAACTATGCTATGCGCGACGAAGTCTTCATGGATCTTTCTGATTTCCTGGAGCCCGAAGTTCTCGCCAAGCAGTACGGCAATATTTTCGAGGCAGGAAAGATAAACGGCAAACTGTACTTCCTCCCTGTTACACTGGAAATAGAGGGCCTGGTCACCAATACCGAACTGGTGCCAGACGGCGCTCCCGGTATCACTTTCGAAGACTTCGAGAAACTGATAAACGAGGAGATGAACGGATTCTCGCCTTACGATTTCCCGAGCTCGACTGTATATAACAAGCAATCGTTTTTGCTGTCCTGCATAGACACAAAGAGCGCAATCGAAGGAGAGACGATCGATTTCGGGACCGCGCAGTTCCGCGCCGCAGCCGAATACACAAAAGAAAATTTCGAGTACGACGATGAGACAACAACTCCGATCGAATACTTATACGACTGGAGCAGATACAGAGGCGAGTGCTATTACGCAAAGATCGACGATTATCTCGATTACGTACACGCGTGCTTCACGGAAAACGCATACTATAAGATAATTGGAACTCCTTCGGTAGATGCAAGAGGTCCCAGATTCAAAGCTCTGGAAACCATATCCGTATCAGCGACTACCGATGTAAAAGACGGCTGCAAGAAGTTCTTAAACTACCTGTTCTCAGGCGCATTTCTTTCAGAAAATGATTACGCGTTCAGGCATATCGTGACGAACATGGACATCATGAACAAAGACATCGAAAACCTGACCACTCTCAACAACGATGCTTACGACAGGTACTTAGCCTCAGTACAGAGCGGAGTGATACGCCCTGTTCCTGAATACGCCAAGGTAACGGGCGACAAGCATGCGACAGATGATATGCGCGCAATCTTCATGAACAGCCTTGGGACGATCTCAACATACTATTACGAGGATTACACGATCGTACAGTTCGCATTGGAGGAACTCGCGCCATACTACGCAGGCGACCGCACTCTTGATGACGTGATCAGGTACCTGAATGACAGGACGACAAAATATATACGTGAGATGTAAACTTTTGATTCTGTTAACCGTGTAAAATGCGACTTTTTGTATTTTGCACGGTTATGTTTTACTCACTTCACGCAACTACTTTACAGTGTCAGCAGTCATGTTCAATATAAATAATCTAACCCATTAAACGCATCATATGTTATGCCTTCGAGCTCAACAATAGGCATTGCAGTCTCAGGAGAATTATCCTGATACTCTATTTTGCATACCGAGCCAGTGGTCAGATCCATGAGGAAACATGTTACATAATAGCAGTTTGCACCCAAATAGTGTTTTTCTTTATAAACACAGGTATTCTCATCACTAAGAGTCTCGATAAAAGTAAAATTATAATACCAGTCGAATTCATTAAAATACATCGCATCGCGGTATTCATTCCAATAGTTTTCGAAAGCTTTTTGTGCTTGCTCCAGTGTCAATTTCGGTTCAGATGATATTACAGGGGCCGTTTTTTTCCATGCTTCATCAAAACCCGCAACATATTTTGGAGTATTCGCAACTGTTGATATCCAGCTTGACGGATAAGAAAAACTATAACTTGATTCAAGAGAGAGCACAGCGGAAAACATGCTCATATAATTGTCGATCTTGCTATCAAAATCTGTCTTGTTTACATTCTCCTTATTAAAATAATAGTATTCGTTGTCTTCCCAATCAGTTGTATAACGGCAATTGAATACTTCTTGATAAGAATACCCATCCAGTTCATATTCTGTATATGAAACATAATAACCTTCATCGCCGTCTGCTTTCTCGACTAACAAGTTACCATTCGACAGCAAAATAATATCCGAATAATAGTGTGTGCCCTGTGTTTGAGCACCACCGGCAGATTCTAAGTGAAGCATTTCGGTAGGAATATTATCTCCGGGAAGCACTGTATATATGCGAATATCAGCAATCAGGAATCCCATTTCATATGACGAGTGACGAATTCCGTTTTCTTCATCAGAAGAATAAAGAATAATCAACTCGGGTATACCATCTCCTGTTATATCTGTTATCGCGCAGGTTTCCGCTGGATCATGTGCTTGTTCAACATCTCGTATAAATGATTCATACGCTAGCAAAACTTCACGATAAGCATAATTTATTGAATTCAGATCAACAGCAGGTGTCGGCGTAGGAGTTGGTGTTGAAGTAGCTGTCGGCATTGGAGCAGATGTTGGTGTAGGAGTTGCAATCAATTTGTTTTTCCAGTCATCAGATAAACCCTCTCTGACATTAATAGCATGCTGAACACAATCTCTGTAGGCACAGATGCCCTTTATATTGGGGTGTATAGAGTATGCACTTGCGCAGATCGCCTGACTTTCATCTAAATCTTCTGACTGTGCTCCAATTATAACTGGATTAATGAAAGGATCCTTTGAATAAGCTCCATGCCCGTAGAAAGCTTCTTCCACTGAGACAAATTCAATATTCATACCTTCATTTTTGCAATCTTCAACAAGATTTTCTATGGCGTTATTAAACAATGATACATTCGCATCGATTTGCATTGCCTCCTTTGCATTAAACAAGCAGCCAGTTAAAGGGCTATCTCCATCAAATGCATCATACTTTCCACCAAGAGGATTAAAGAGTTGAGGATAACCAGCTACCAATATGCATGTATCTTTTCCCGTCATTTTGCTTATTGTTTTATAAACATCATACAAATCTGATCTGATGCCGTTGGGTTTATAGAATTCTCCCCAAACAGAAATAAACTTAGCCGTCAGATTGCATGGCGCGAAATAGTAGCCCCCATACGCAGCCGTCATCACGATATCCGTAAAACCAGCATCATTTCCACCAATCGTCAGGGTAACATAATCTGGTGTAATACGCTTAGTTTTTAAATCACGTAAAACATCAATCTGTTTTGGCAAGTACTCTTTACCTTCCATACTTCCCTTAGAATAAGGTTTAACCTGTCTTTCGCGAAGAATGTGTTTTGTTTCTGCTCCAGAAGAAGCAACGAAGTACCAACTAGGATTTTCGTTGTGTTTAGTTATGTTTACTATGCCAACTTCAGGCAAAGCCAATTGTCCAGACCATGCCCAAATTGATCTGTGCGCAAGCCAATTCTCGTCAGTGACTTTTTCCTTGATGCTTCTATCATCTGTATTTGTTTTCATGTATTTTTCATAATCATCATAGAAAGGCGGAACTCCCTCACCTGAAGAGTATGAATCACCCATAGAAACTATTACTCTGTTCTTTTGGTCTTTTGCTGATACGCTCAACACAGGTGAAAAGTATACACAGATCAATACCGGTAACAATATAACAACTATAAATTTTAATAGTTTTCTGCAATTAACCATTAGCCAACACCTCCACTGTAAGTGATTCGAGTGTTTCAACGTCTATCTTGTTAATTACACGCACATCCAATGTGTCATGATTGGGAATTGTTCTATAGAAACTATTAGAGCAGCAATCGTAACTAATGATTTCTTCACTCTCTGACACGGCTACAGGAATTCCACTTGTGTTTTCCATGTTATATGAGACTGGATATGCCATAATGACACCTTCTATTACAACAATTGTCCACAATTCGTTATTTTCGGAAAGATAGTATGCCTGATACATTGGATGCTTATCCGAGGATGATCCCGTGATTATTTTATCATCATTGTACTCACCATCAATTGAAAAAGATGTAGTGATCTCGCAACCTGAAAAACCTCTTTCATCGAGTATTCTCGCTACGTCCTTCTCCGAAAAAACATCATTGGAATCGCGAACCGGAATTATGTCTATTACAGTGGAATTCTCGTTATAATATTGCTCAACGTCCGGATACTCAATTTCATATTCAGGCGGAATAGTATAATCATTCTTATTACCTAACAACTGAATTGCAACAAATATCCCTCCAACCAGAACAATGACGCCTATAACAATTATCAAAGCAATCAGAACCGTTGGAATCTTTTTGTTAGATTGTGACTTTGCACTGGTTTTCTTATTACTCATAAATACTCCAAGTCAAATTCGTACTATAACTGTGACAATATCAGATAGGCTTTTCTGGTAACTGAAACAGCAATTAACAATCTGATAATTCATACCAGAAATATAGGAAGAAACAGCAAAGCAACGCTATGTATTAGTGTCCGTGCTCTTCACAAATTTATTTTAGTCTTATTTATTTTCATAAATGTTAAGTCTGAATAAATATACTGTTAATCGAAAAAACAAAAAGGAATATCGATATTTAAGCAGGAACCGAACAAAAGACATGCGCTCTATCTTTTGTATTTCTAAGTTGATCGATAGGCTTGTAACTATTACGGGTCTCCGACCGCTTTTAAAACCAGCCATAAATACACGACTGCGAACAGAGTTATCGCAAGACCAAAAACGATAGCAGCGATACCTATAGCTTTTCCTTTCCCCTTGCGGAGCACCAGGATACCGGATATGAAAGCTGCAATGCTCTGCACCGCGATCAGAAGAAGCGAGAAAGGCATGAATGCAAAAGGCGCGTTGACGAATCTGTAATAGTCATACCCGTCAAATGCATCATGCAGTTTGATGTCATTTAATACGTGCGTCTCCGGATTAATGAAGCTCAGGATAAGGTAGGAAATATATGCAAACATTCCGAGTGTTATGAGTGTATAGATCGCGCCCGGAATTCCGAGACAGAGGAGTACGTTCCCGGATCTCCTCCGCAGCTTATTGTCCGACTTTCTCATAACAATGGCGATGATCAGGAATGCAATAAAGATCAGCCACTGCCACCAGCAGTTGTCGAAGATGATATCCCATTCCATTAATGTCTTTAGATTTTCCAAATCTGCCTCCAGGCCAAATCCCTGATTTTTTATCCACGTGTAATAGTACCATTTTGCACCGCTGATCAAATGGGCGGGAACAGTTCGACCACCTCGTGCCTCATGGCCACCCCAATGTATGCGACCTTCTCTTCAGGCACCTCATTGCTGTCGTTGTTAACGGTAACATAGAGCTTAAAGTTGCGGTCGTATTTAATGAAGCTCCAATCTTCGAACGGCCCGTCGAAAAGGACCACGTCAAAATGAGGTCCGTCCTCAGCATCTCTCGGTAGCTTGGAAGATGCTTCCTGCATAGCCTCATCCCATTTCTTGTATAGCGTGTCGAAAACATCCTGCGGAAGACCGAGTTCATCCGCTGTTTTACCGGCCTCCAGATCAGAAGAATAGATTATGCGTTTCCTTCCGGGCTCCGGCGTACTGTCAGAATAAACGTAGCACCTGGAGAAAGTGTAACCGCTTGACGCGACCCTTTCATATGAGTCGGAAAGCATTTCATCGTAAAACCTGTCTGTATCGTAGAGCAGGAAATCTTTTCCGTTATTGTTCTTCCGGCCGAGGATCTGAGCGGTTATCTCTTCATCAGTCACATCGCTGTTGCATACGACGTTGAACTGCAGGATATCCGGCTCCTTATTCCCGCTCATCAGGACCGGATACTCTATCTCCCTTAACTCATCGTAATGAAGTTCGCCGAGCCTTTTTGAATAGACGACAAAGCCGGAGTCATCGTAGTCCTCAACAATTATGTAAGGATCGTCGATGTGGGAAAACATAGGTCTCCTGTTCACGCGCTCAAAATCCCATAAACCTTCGAACGGATAATAATCATTTTCGAAAAGCTGTGAACAATCGATCTCATGGCAATAATATACGCAGAGAAAATAACTCTTTCGTGCACCGGCGATCCCGCCTGTTATGCGCTGGACATCGTACTTTATGTTATATATCTTTCCGGGTACGACATCGCAAAGACCGTCAGGATCGACTTCATAAGTAATGTCGCCGACTTCTTTCAGCATGATCTTGCCGTCATTTTCCTTATAACAGACGAAGTTTCCGGTAAGTCTTGATTCCGTATACCTTTTTATGCCGTCATTTACAACCAGACCAATGTCGATGTCATTTATATATGGCTTTCCGCTTATTTTCGGACATGCGCATACTGAGAACATCGTTCCCGTGATAATGACTCCGGCTATGATTTTTTTAAGTAAAGATCTCATTGCGGCAGGCACCCCTCAGCTTTATAAGGATAGAATAAACTATCTAAAGTTACACGGACTACAGATGGAGTCTATGCTTCTATGGGACAAATTCAATCAATATCATTCAGCCTTTTCCCTGATCTTTGAATTGATGAAATCGATATCTCTTTTCGTCTTTATGGTATCGAGCAGATACGCCAGCACAAACACGATTCCAACATAAATAAACGCCATCCAGAAGTTGCTCGCAAAGAACCACCCTGCAATGAATCCGAAGAGCATTACTATCCCCGTCACAGCAAGATACTTGACGACATAACCTGCCCAGATTGGAAGCGAAGTGATCTCATCCAAAAGGTAGTTTACGACCGAGATGATGAATGACAGCCCGAAAAGTTCCAGCACCAGCTTGATCTCATCCGTCACACCCATCCAGAAGATGGAGACCGTGAACACGGCAAGTATCGTTAATGCAGACAGTATGCATGTATCACGCAGTATCTTTTTCATAGGCTCTCTCTTTTGAACATCTTCTTTATCTCTGGAAGATACTTCCTTGAGACGATCAGCTTCTCGTCGTTATCCATTACGGCTTCCAGGTGGCTGTTCCTGATCTGTCTGATCTCCTTCAAGTGTTCCGTGTTCATGATGCATGTCCTGGATATCCTGACAAGACCGAAGTCCTCAGCATTGTTTTCGAGCTCAGCCATAGAGCTCTCAAGCCTGTACACATTGTCTTTGGTATAGATGAAAAGTTTGCGCTCAACATTCTCGATATAGTAAACGTCGAGGATGCTGAGCATTACGGAACTGTCCTCAGACTTCGCGGAAAAAGACAGATCCATCCGGCCGATCTTCCTGACCAGATTATCAACAGACCTGTTCCACTCGGGATATTCGACAATGACCGTCAGAGGCTTGCCTTCAACCTGTCTTTTCTCGATCCGCATCTTTCCTTAAGCACCCAAAACCTGATCCCGATAATTAGGATATCCGCCGCCAAAAGCATCAATCCGCCGGCAAAGCTTATAGGCGCCCAGACAATCATTATGTCTCTCAGACCCGCCCCGAAAACGAGGGGCATGACTGTGCAGATTGCAATGACAAGTACCGTTACTGCGATCCCCAGTATCAAAAGCACATTTCTTTTCTTTATCCGAAAAGCGCTGGCCGCCAATATCACACCGGTTACTGATACTACAGAAAATATTATATCAAATATCGTCCACACATCAGTTGCTATGCCCGCTTTGCTTCCGCCTGTAACTTCCCCGAAAATACTGTTGCACAGGCTGTCGGTCGACGCGGCCACATTCAGGTTCGTAAGTACGCAGACACCTGCATTACTTGTCTCTTCGAAAACCATCCTGGAAGAATAGTTCGGTGTCCCTCCAGAATGACCGATCACGCCATCTGCAAAAACTTCCCAACCGGAGTAATAGTCACCTTCATTCGTTAAGTGCTCCTTTACTGTTGCAACCAGTTCTCTGTACTCTTCCGGAATGTCCGCAGTGCCGAGCCAGATCTGCATCCACCTTACCATATCCTCAGCATTCGAATAGAAATAACCTGCAGGTATCCTGCCTTCTGCTACAGGGATCTCATAAGAGAAAATAATGCGGTAACCAAGCCTGGAACCGGAAATGATACGCTTACTGTTTTGGTTTATGGAGACAAATGTGTTGGTCAGTCCCAAAGGTGTTAGGATCTCATTTTCCATGTAATCCTTGTAAGACTGCCCTGTGACTTTCTCGATGATCGCGCCGAGCAGATTGAAATTAACGTTTGAGTAGGCGTACTTCCCGCCCGGTGCTGACTGGAGTTCTTTTCCCGAAATGCTTAACGCCCAATCCTGAAGCGACATGTCCATGTCAGCTGATGGATAAAGAGATTCGCTGTTGTTGTATCCGCTTGTCTGCTTAAGCAACTGTTCAACGGTTATCTCATAAGGCTTTGAATCGTAATATGCTGTAAAGCCATTGATCAACTCTGATACGGTGCTGTCCGGAGCGAGCTTTCCTTCACTCATCAGTTTGTGTATGGCAAGACCCGTGAATGCCTTGGTCATAGAACCTATCTGATAGAGACCTGCTACATCACCGTAACAGTTGACCTCTCCTTCATCGAAAACTGCCACGCTAACTGAGCTGCACTTGGTATCTTTGCAGAATTCATCAACCAAACCTTCAACCACATCTTCATTATCAATGGCGCGCACCGGTAATCCCGCACTTCCGACGATGCAGGATATTATGATTAAAACTGACAAAACGGTTGAGATCCATTTCATGACCTGATCCTCCAAAACCTTATAGCCTGATTTTAAAGGAAGGAACTCGATGTATCTACAGCCTGTAACGGATGTTGCAAATTAGGGCGCAGTTGTTGCAAAAAGGGAACTGTTTTGAAGATTCAAAATGTATACCTGTAAATCCCTATAATCGGACCAATAGTACGACAATCGAACTCACAGTCCGATTATAGGGAAATCAGAGTACATATGTCCGAAAGGTTTTTCTGATTCATCTGAACACCAAAAAAGCCTGTAAAGACGGGCAGTCTCAGACAGGCAAGAAGGTTAAGAATAAAAAGCAGATAGCAGATTAGGAATACCCATCCTCATAGTTAAATGCAGAAGACGTCGGCGGAGACTCAGGGTTCATATTCTCATGCACAAGCATGGCCCCTATTGCCAGCCAGAAGATGATCATCAGTATCGAGATAACGATTCCAATAACGCCGGGTTTCTTGCCGCCATAACCGGTCTTCAAAGTCCTGATGCCCGCTATGGACAGGATAAGGCCGGCGATCATGAGAGCGATCCCCAGAACGACTATACAGTTAATAAAAGCAAATCTGTTATGGTGATTTCCGAAGAACCTTACGGAACCGTGAAGGAAGAACAGGAAAAGACCTCCGAGAGTAATTACCGGTGATAAGAGCGACAGGATAAAGCCTGTCAGGCATAACGGACTTGTCTTTTTCTTTTCGCTCATACAAAAAACCTTACACAGCAAACAAAAATATAACCGCCATCAGGCGGTTACATTATAACATTGGCAGATTACCTTCAATTAATCAGCCAGAGATACTCCAGCCTCATCATTGTATGGGTGGCAAGCCGGTCTGGTACCGGGTTCAGGTGATGCATCGGATCGGTGTCAATATCCTGACGGCTGACATTAAAATATTTCCACTCCATAGGCTCTCCGAGATCATCTGAAGTACAGTCGATCTCGTAGTATTCGCCATCGATCTTTACTATATTCCAGGCATGGGTGTCGGGACC
Organism: Ruminococcaceae bacterium AB4001; assembly: GCA_000621765.1. Lineage (GTDB taxonomy): Bacteria > Bacillota > Clostridia > Saccharofermentanales > Saccharofermentanaceae > Saccharofermentans. Next base: position 25,673 of record JHXJ01000026.1, on the reverse strand, counting down.
ATAATCGGGATTGTATTCTGATATGACTTCGAAGCATTCAAGTCCTGCCAGGTTCATGAGAAGTGAAATCGCTTCAGCGTAATCACCGCAGATGCCGAAACCTTCCATCAGGACATAATAGCCTTCGGGCTTATCCGGGAGATCCCTGACTTTCATGTCATACACAGCCATTTCCTGGACTTTCTTATATATGGCGATCTCCTTTTCGAGGTCGCTCATATCGTCCGTGATTATTTCTTTCAATATCGCACGCGCATTATTGAGCAAAGAAATACAGTCTTCATAATCGTAACCCAGGTTGAGCGCATTAAGGAGCTTTTCGTTGCCTGCAATTACATCCCAGTCGGTTATCGTATTTCCATAAAGGTTAAGGATTTCGATGGTATCGTTATCCTTTATAGGAGCAATGCTCGTTATGCGGTTATACGAAAGACCCAGGCTCTCCAATGACTTGATCTTATTGACGGGAGAAAGATCGCTTACGCGGCAGTAGTCCAGCGAAAGAACCCTGAGGTTCTTACACTTAGACAGATCAGGTATCGTAGCAATCTGAGCATCAATGATGACTATCTCCTCTAACGTGGTGATATTTCCGAGCGGCGAGATATCAGTAAGGGCAGATCCGTTAGAAATGAAATACCGGACACCGGTGAAATACTCAAGTCCATTCATGGACACGTTCTTTTCGCTGTAGAGCTCAATAGATGTGACCTGAGCTAAAAGAGCTTCAGTCAGGACTGCGTCAGCGGGCAGACCAAGATCCCTTCTGGCTGCTTTTGCCAGTGCGGCATCAACAGAGCCACCGGGTGTGTTGGGGTCAAGGACCGGTTCAGGAACAGTGGTAGGATCCGGTGTGTATTCCAAAGGTGTTATCCGCTCGTAGTGACCGGAGAACTCGTTTATGTTTCCGTCAAGCCATTGATAATCGACATCAACTGTTTTCCCGTCAGCAGACAGTTCGACTTTTTCCCACTCGCCTTCCCAGCTGGCAGTGACCTTTCCGCCTTCAGTCTCAGAATCAACGAAGTAAACTCTATAGTTGTCTTCATTTGTATCGTAGATATACGTAAACAGAACGCCGAGCCTGCCGTCTTTCCTGAGCAGTTCCAAACGGAAGGCAGCGGCAAAGTTCTTCTGCTGCTCAGTCTGGGCTTTCATGACATAGATTCCGGTTACATCAGGTTCAGCCGCTGCGCTGTCGTCCACATAACCGTCAGCGCCGAAATAATAGCTTGTTCCGTCGATCGTCAGCCAGCAGTTCCTGGGATACCACCCGTTGTCTTCATACCACTTGCCTTTAGAATTGCTCTTCCAGGTGCCATGGCTGTATCTTTTATCCCACGCGCCGCTCTTCGAAAGATAACATCCGTCGCGGTAACAGTCGGATTCCATAAATCCTTTTGCGTCAAAGTAGTAGCACTGGCCGTCGATCCAGAGCCACCGGCTTACGGGATACCAGCCGTTATCTTCATACCACCAGCCGTTTGAATTGTTCTTCCATGCGCCGTGGCTGTATCTTTTGTCCCACGCGCCGTTCTTTGCAAGATAGCATCCGTCGCGGTAACAGTCGGATTCCATGAATCCTTTTGAGTCGAAGTAATAGCACTGGCCGTCGATCCAGAGCCACCGGCTTACGGGATACCATCCGTTATCTTCGTACCACCAGCCGTTTGAATTGTTCTTCCATGTACCATGGCTGTATTTTTTGTCCCATTCACCGCTCTTTGTCAGATAACATCCGTCACGGTAACAGTCGGATTCCATATATCCGCTGGCATCGAAGTAATACCATTTGCCGCCGATCTGTTTCCAGTCGCTTGTTACATATTCGGAAGTTGTTGTGTAGTAGCGCCAGCCGGCAGCATCACTTCCCTGCCATCCTATTGTGGCAGCTAAGGCAGATACCGGAACTGATGTCATCATCAATCCGGCTGCGAGTATGCCTGCACAAAACTTTTTTAACCTCATGTGTTTCTCCTCGAAAAGCATATTCATACGTTGACAGAAGCCGTTCACCTTTGACATATGCCCGGTTGATCTATATTTTCGCGCCTGATCAGGTCGCATTCTCACTCAGATATGTCTTTGTACGGTCATTGATTATGGCGATGACCTCGTCCAAAGTCTTCTGTCCTTTGAAATATGCCGGTATCTCTTCCTGAATAATATACTCCAATGCCGGATCGAACAACGACAGGGACTTGCAGCTTCCGATCATTTTCATGTACTCGTCGATAGAGCTTTCATCGATCTCGTACCAGGCGAGCATGTATTCCATGAGTTGCGCCCTGGTGTATCTGCTCTGGTTCTGGTGATAGCTCTCGTTGAAGTCATCCACCTGTTTTTTCGCGGCGGCTTCAAAAGCAGATCTTAATACCGGCGTATAAGAATCCATCTCTTCGAAAGATTCCTGAATCTCCTGCGAGAGAAGAAGATTAACGAAATCAATGCAGGCCTGCTTTTCTTTTGTGTTCGCGGAAATTCCGACCGAAGAAGCTGCACTTATCGAAGGTCCCCTGCCGTCTGCAGAAGGAGCGCCAAGCACTTTCAATTCGGAGAATCTGTCGGAATAGAAATACATGTAATAAGGGAAAGTCAGCTCATACTCATAATTGTTGCCCTGTGCTACGAGCTCAGCCGTGCTTATCTCATAACTGTCTTCCATAAACAGGGCATCCGTAACATTTTCGCTGACGAATTCAGCCAGCTCGCGGAAAGCGGGCGTGTCATAACTCTTATTTTCGGCATCCCAGCAGACATCCTGCATCTTGCTTAAACAGTTTATAAAGTAACTGGTCCGGTCAGCAAAACGCCCGACGGGGTCTTTGCCGTTGCAGGTGTCTGAAACGAACTCTTTATAGGGATCGTAAGTAAAGCCGTAACTGTCCTTATCAACGACATCTTTCGAAGTGACTATGCCTGATACGCTAAATGAGAGAGGGCACTGGAACAGTTTGCCGTCATTCTCACACGCACTGATGATGTTTTCGAACAGGCCCTCTGTATTAATCCCGGGCTTCAGATCAAGCATACAGTCAGCGCTGTTAAGATGGGAATATTCAGCGCCGCCCAGAATGATATCAGGGCCTTCGCCGTTGATCAGATCAAGCCTTAACTGGTAAGTAAGATCGATGGTGGCTTCAGTTATCTTGTCGGTGTAATCTTCATCCCAGGAACTGATACCCATGCTGTCAACTTTGTACATCGGCGAATAATCGTTATCGAGTTTGATGAAATAGTCAGCATTCTTATCGTTAAAGACTGAGACGGCTTCGCAGACCGAATATGAATATGTGCCGAGATTAGTTGCGCGGATAATGGTCTTCCCTGCATGAGGATTGGTCTTTTCCTTTGTAAGTATGAAAAGGTTCCTCGCATTCATTGACTGATCGTACATCGTTCCCAGACCGCCGGGAGGATATGCGGCCATATAGATCCTGTCTTCGGTCATCGCTAAAAGTTCCATGTCCAAGGTCTCACTGCGGTTGAGATTGCAGTCGCTAAAAGAGAATAACTGTGTCTTCGTCTTGTTTTCGAGATCGACCTTCTTGATACCTTCAGCGTCGACAATGACATTGCCGATACCTTCCTCGTACCTGGCAGGTCCCATGATGCTCTTGATGAATGCATCATCACCGGAATATTCTGCGAACTTTCCCGTTTTGAGATCCATCTCATACAGGAGCGAACCGAAAGCTTCCTCGTTGTATGCGCACACGATAGCTTTTCCGTCGCCCTTATACAGCATGTTCTGAATATATACGATATTTGCACCGGGAATAAGTTTGTTGCCGATGTAATCAGCCTTACTGCCGTCGGGACTTTGGACGCTGATGACATACTCGGCATCGCCTCCCTTGAAATTCGAACTGGTCCGCACGATATATCCGTCAAAATCAAAACTGTCTTCCGTGTATCTTACATTTGTATTTTTGGAAGTCTTGAATTCAGTTATCTCACCGCTGTTGACATCGAAGCTGACCACCACGCTTTGTTCCTGATATATATCATTCCCGCCATCATCCCCGCCGGTCGGAAGATATGCGACTATCAGAGCTGTTGCAGTGTTGCCTTTGATCTCATAATCCGACATCAGATTCCAATTGGCAGACTCTTTGTATGTTTCTTTGATATAGTCGTCAATCGCGCTTTTGATGTCTATCACCACATCCAGAGATCCGTCAGCGCCGTAGATCTCAAAACAGTAATACGATGATTCATAATAATCGTAAAAATCTTCATTTACCCCTTCCGGAGACCTTTTATATCCGTTCGTCAGAAAAACAACCCTGTCATCAGACAGCCCGATAAACCTGCTGTCTATGCCTGTATTATCCTTTTCCTGATAAAGCCGTTCGGCTATTTTCGTCTTTGTAACCGAATACCACGGATCGTCTGCGGAAACCTTATTTTCTTCTTGCTTCTTACTGCATCCCGGAATAATTACCGACGATGCGAAAAGCGTAGCCGCCAACAGAACAGCTGAAATCCTTCTGGCCGTAATCATAATCTCTACTCCTATTTAATTTTTCCCCATTTATGCACGAATCCCCATATCTCATGCATTTACAACATTATATCAAGTTGCCTTGATAAATGGACACCCCACAAATTATGTATTTTTCAGGGCATATTCAAAATGGTGGCTTTATGGCATTATTCCTGCGGAATAAAATCGTTCAACTCGCTTCTGACAAACAGAGCAATGTACTGATATCTTCTGGTGTCCACGTCGTATTTCCTGTACGTTCTTTCATTAAGCTGAAGCTTCAGGTCAGGACCGTAGGTTACCTTGGCAAACCCGTCCAGATCTGCTTCTCCGGTGAACAGAATTACATCATAATTGTATTTTGCTCTAGATCTTTTGAACTGGCTTAAGCCCTGCCATTTGTTATAGATCTTTTTATAGACTTCCTGCTCCAGACCGAGTTCTTCCGCCGTCATATTTGCGAGATCTTCGCCCCTGATGTAGCGCCTTGTGGTTTCTCCGGGAGAGTTCTCCGCATAGAGATACAGAAGATTATCCGAAAAGCTGTCAGGTACCGCAGCCTTCTCCATTGAATCGTAATAGTTGCCATATATGTCAGAATCAACGGCTGTCAGCAGAACAAAGTCGCGCTCTTCTACGCTCTTATTGCGGAGACAGTCAAGAATGTATTCATCAGACTGGCCTTCATTACGGAAAACCTTGAAACGCATTTCGATCGGATAAGCAGAATCATTTACGCTGATCTCGGTGGTTACCATGTCGCAATGGTCGAAATGCTTATGCTTATACTCCCTGCTGTACAGATCATATCCGCCGTCATCGCTGTGCAGGGCTATATAGTCTTCGCCGATATAGTAACCGAATCTGATGAACAGATACATGGGACCGTTGCCGGACTGTGCAAATCCTTTCTCGAAAAGAGCGTCGTCGATCGGGACTTCGTTCCAGTCGTAAACGGCAAGGAAAAATGCTTCCGTAGTTCCGCCCATGCCGCCTGATACATACTGGACATCGTAAGTGATCTCATATGCCTTCCCGGGCGTGACATTGCAAAGCCCGTCGGGATCGTAAGCGTTGCGCTTCTCTGAATTCATTGGAAACAAAAGAAGTCTCCCTGATATGTCATTGAATGCGATAAATGTTTCTGTCTGCTTCCGCTCGGTATGATACACAAAAGCATCCGTGCCGCTTTCGCGGTAATCAAGATAAGGCTTGCCGCTTCTCCGGTACTTGCATGAAGTAACCGGCAAACAGACTGCCAATATCAGAATCAGTGCCACTAACTTTTTAAACATAGTTCATTCCCCATATTGAACTGCGGCCAAGGTAAGGCTGTACCTGCAAAAAGATTAACACGCATAAATGCAGTTCAATAGGGGATAAACTCTGCGAAATACACCGCGAAATTCGGGATGTTGGCGTCATGCATGGAATGCCACATTCTATTGCTATTGCTGAAAATCTGTCTGATAATTGCTCTAGGCACAATCAGAAATCAGCAGGGATCAGAGAGGATGAAAAGATACAGCGTAGCAGTTATCCTGGGCGTTACCGCAAGCCTTCTTGCGATTGGTGTTGTGCTGGGTCTTCTTGCAGCAAGATTTCTTACAGGCAGGGTGCTTGAAGACGGAGTTGTCCTGTGCCTGGTCCTCACTGTTCCGTTTGCATTCATGTACTTCACCAGATTTGCCAACCGGTTCCTTTTTCCCATAGCGAAGAAAACGATGGATAAAGGCCTTAAGGCAAATGGTTTCGGCGACACTTACACATATACCAGCTATGGTTATATGCGTATATATTCCATCCTGAGCATTGATAAGAATACGGGCAGGGTCGCATATACATCTGCCCTCAGTCCTTTTAAATTCCAGATGACGGATGCCCGCGAGATGACCAAGATACGATCTGGTCATGACAAAGGGCCTTTCGGCGGAACGAGATTTGTTTTCTTCGAGTTCTATCTCGGTAATGAGAGATTCTGTTTCCCGACGTTTGCTTCCAGAAACTATCTGGCGCTTGAATCTTCCAATATCAGGGAATCGATCGCTGATGCGGACTATGTATGCAGTTTGTTATTGAAGTTTAATCCCGACGGATATCTGACTGCAGATAAGAAAGATAAGATCGGGATGCCGTTCATCAAGATCGGAATATATGGTGCCATTTGCGCTACCATTGCGGTCTTTGTCACTGTAGCGACATTGATCAGCGAAGTTGTCGTTTCCACGAACGTAAGCTGGAAAGAAAACATGCTTAACGGGATACCCGTTTACGTACTCGCGTTCATCGGAATCGCATTGGAAACTGCCGGTATCATTTTCGGGATAAAGGGCTTAAAGGAAGCAAAGGCAGCAGGTCCTGTCAGAGGCCTCGGGTTCTCAAAGACCGCAGTGACGATGTCATCAATCCTGATGGCTGTGACAATACTTTCGATGCTGCTGTTTATATTTGGCTGAGACGCTCGTCGGCATATTTCTTGTATTTGGTATCGCCGCCGTTTTCGCTCGCGAACTTAAGGTATTCTTCTGCCCTTACAGGGTCGCCTTTCAGGACCAGGAGTTTTCCCAAAGCATACGAATAACTGACCTTGCCGAGCTTTGCGGAGTCACCTAATTTTTCAAGCACGCTGAGATAATGCTCTTCCGCAGTGTGTCCACATACTCATTTGCGCGGCAGTCTTCCAAAAGGACCATTACTTCTTTTGAAAGCCTTTTCGTAGCGAGCTTTAAGAAAAAAGTCGCATTGACTACGACCAGCAGCAATGCGAGGATTACGACCAACACAACAAAACCCCAGGACATATGAGGATTTTATGCAAATACTGTGTGCATGCCGCCTGCCCTAAATAAAATTCATCGCCTTTGATGTTCAAATAACGGTCTGTTTCCGTTATCATATGTGAAGATGAATTCAAAGGGGATATATACATGGACACGAAAATTTCCGAGAGCCTTAGAAAGATAAGAGAAGAACACATGCTCACTCAGGAGGCCCTGGCTGAAGCTCTGCACATCGAGCCGATCTGGGTCTACAGAATGGAAGCTGCCCGTATACCGATAGAGCGTGAAGTTCTGGCCGTGTTAGCGGATTTTTACGGCATCACCATAAATCAGTTAATTGACTATACGCCGGAAGATAAGAACAAGCCCGCCAAACCCGAGCAGATATCTTTTAAATGCAAGATGTGCGGCGGAGATCTGGTCTTCAACTATAAGGACGGAATATGCCAGTGTGCAAACTGCGGGAAGAAGTGGAATATCGCAGAGCAGTACCCTAAGTATGCACGTGTAATGACATACATTTCCAAAGCCGGCAGGATTTTAAAGACCGGAAAAGTACTGGCTTCGGCAGCTGAGGCAAAGTTCCTGTTTACGCAGGCACTCGACGAATGTTTCAGGTATAACGATGTAATTGCAGCTGAACTTATCAAGATCTGCTACGACGGCCAGAAAGAGGCCGAGAAGCTCGAGATCTACTGCAGAGGAAAGCATTTCTTCGAGAACAGGGCTTACAGAAGCGCTTTGAGGGAACTTGAGAAGATCCGCGGCTACAGAGATGCGGATGACATGATCAGTCGCTGCAAAGGAAAGCCGTAATTTCCCGCTGACAAAAAGCTTACTCTAACTCTCTTTTAACGGAAGTAAGGATCCTGTCAAAGCATCCGGGACCTGCATCCAGATAAAGAGTATGCATTGTCTTGACGTCCATTTCCGGATCCAAAGCTCTTACCGACTCCAACGTTTTCAGAGTCATATAGCAGCCGAGTCCATAGGAGATCCCCACACCGGGCATCGTTATTATGTCCGATCTGACGACCGAGATATCCGGAGCAAGGCCTGAAATGTATTCAGCTGTCTCATTCAGTGTAAGTCCTTCGTAATTAACGCAGATATCGGCTCTCGCCTGGGCCATGTAGTCCCTGTAGATACCGCCGTTATAAACAAAGCCTGCAGCAGCAGGATCGCTCAGGCACCATCTCAGAGCAATATAATCATCTTCGAAATAATGCTTCAGATAATCCCACTCGACAGCGCTTAATTCCGCTTCGGCTTCCGCCCCTGACAGCGTGCCTGACGTTCTTATAGGATGGACTTTATCCGCATCGTATTTTTCAGTAGGAAATTCCGTATACTCGAGCTCGAGCATCGGATCTTTTTTGAATGGCAGCGAACATGACGATACTGCCATGATGACCGACAACGCAAGCATCACAGAAACAGATCTTAAAATGAACTTCTTCATATCCTTTATTTATCCCCTGGATGATTATCAGACTAAAGTATTTGAACGTAAGATCACGGTCTTTTCATGCCGCACTCACAGCAGAATTTCCCTGTATTCTTCGTCCCGCACTCCGTGCAGAACCATTCGCCATCAGCAGAAGGCGGCTGGATGCCCGGAAACTGGATCGTGCTTTTCGACGGATCGCACATAGCCATGCCCGGCATACCCGGCTGCATCCTTGTCGCATCAAAGAGAGGAGCCGCGACAGGTTTGCTGATCCCGATCCCTGAAGCATTCTCGGCTTCGTTGACCAGGCCGATCAGCATTTTGGAAACTTCGTTGCCGCCCTGTTCCCGGGCAACATGGCCGATCATACGTCTTTCCTTCATGCCGGTGATCTTAGTATCATCGTAGATCACGGTGACTGAATGACTGCTGGAATAGTCGTATACGATCATCGAAGGATCCATCGGGATCTTGGGATCCTTGCTCGCGTAATACCAGGCAGGGAGATTTTCTCTGTCAGAGATCTTCTGGACCTTCGATATGATGTCACTGGTTATTTCTTTTGTGTCTGAGATTGTTTTAAAGTCGAGACCGTACCTCTTGGTTATGGTAATCCTGACTTTACCGTCGCCGATATCTTCGACCAGCTTTGTTATGTCTTCATTGCTGCCTGCCATCATGCCGGATGAGGAAAAGCCTGCCTCTATCCCGCACACCGGACCGTGTTCTTCGTGAATGGTGCTGATGCACTGTTTCAGAGTCGGATATTCCTCCTTCTCTTCGATCAGTTCAGCTTTTCCGGTTATGCCTATGAGCAGCTTTCTGAGTTCTTCAAGATTGCCGGTTTTGACGATACCTTCACTGCCGTCTTCAAACCTGATCGTAAGAATATGCGATACGCTCACCTTTCTTTCCGGATCAGCTGCAGGAGCTTCTTTGCCTATCTCATCTGTCAGTTTTTCTTCAGCGATAAGTCCTGCGATCTGTTCAACGATCTCAGGTGTCAGTTTATACGTTTTTACGGTTACAGAATCAATCCTCTGCCTTTCCGTAATGACCGCATCACCGGTACAGACCATTGGAACCGTGATTGTTTTCGCCGAAAAGTTATACTGTGACGCAATATCTAATTCAAAAACGATCTCACTTATATTCATATCCATCCCCTATTTCAAGCCTTATCCTCTGCCATTCATCTCATACCATCCGGTGGCGCCTTTCATATCCTTGCGCGAATGATAGAGATAGTATTCGTGCTTCGGGAGCTGTTGCTCGTGATCGAAATAAAGCTGCATCTCATCTTCTTCCGAAAAATCGACAGAGCTGATCACGTCGTCGACGTCATCGACTGAGATCACATGTGCTTCAACCCTCATCCGGTAATCTTCGAAAGTTTTTTCGACAGCCTTTTCGACTGCCTTGTGATCGTTTACATCATCGACCGCTACAATGAACTGTATGGAGTAATCCCAGTCATCAGAATAGAGCACATCATCAAAATCCATGTCTACAATCTCAGTCTCAAAAGAGCCGTATTCAAGCATGAAGAAAGATGCGACTACTCTGCCCGGGAAGTTTTCCTCGAGCACATTTCTAAAATAGTCATCCAGATCCTCATGATATCTGACGTGGTTGGCATTGGTCTGATAACCGTCACCCTTCGTCGTAACAGCCACTATCGAATGCACGTTGCCCTTAACCTTATTCCACTCATACCTGTACTGGTAATAAGTCGGAGCAATGTAATTGAGATACGGGAACGGAAAATCATTACAGGGCGTGCTTGAGATCAGCTTGAAATTACCGCCATATGTATCTTCCAGCATGTCCTCGATCTTGCCGCCCTTATTGGCATCGCTGCATGATGTCAAAAGCAGCCCCGCACACAAAGCCAAAGCCATTATCAATGTCTTTATCCTGTTTTTCTTCATGGTATCCCCGCTCATTCAAACTGATCCGCCCGGTTTCTTATTCCGGATGGGTCCATTATATCATTCACGCTGAATGGGTATCTTTCGCGGATCTGCTGTCTGTTTACGAAAACAGTCAGGAAGGATAGTAAGGTCTTAAGTCCGCATAACAGGCCGGGCAGTGATCCAGACGTGTCTGCAAAGACAGCGGTGTACCGCAGAACGGACAGGTCTCAGGTCCGGTTGCTTCATCCAACTTTTCTGTTCCTCTAAATCTGCTCAGGGGATCTGCCATTCCTGCTGTTCCGTTCATGGCGCTGCCTGCCATTCCGACTCCCGCGAATCCTGTCATTGCGCCTGCAGGATTAGAGCCGGCAGACTTCATTGCTTCCGTGAATCCCAGTGCGAGCATTGACGCGAGCGCAGCCGGATCGTCACCGAAGAGCTTTGCGGAATCGAACTGTTCGACACGCGCTCTGGAAGCCGGGTCGAGTGTGATATCTGTCAGCGCGATCGTCTCGACGGCCATGCCGCGCTGCTCTGCCCAAAGCTTGGACACTACTTCATTAACTGAATCTCTCAGGTTGGTTTTGTTTGAAATGAGCTTGAAGAACGGGATCTTTTCGCGGGTGGCGCAGAGATTGAGCGCTTCTTCCATATGATCCTGAACTTCCAGGAACGGCTGCTTCGGCCGTTCGGGAGAACCCATGTAATCGTAAACGGTCGTGGTCTTGCCGGTCTTCTTGAAGAATTTGACCGGGTCGACGATCCTGAATGAGAAAGTTATCCTGAATTGGACATACAGCGTTCCGTAAAAAGGATCGGGATAAGGAACCTTAAGGTATTCCCTGCTGGTCTGGTCAAGGATCTCGAGGCCGTTTACATAGTAGATCCTCTGGCTTTTCGCGACTTCGCCTGCGAATCTGAACCTGTCAAAAACATCCCCCATTACGCCCTTCACATTTCCCGTAAGAATGGACGCGGAAGATGAGTTTTCCCAGGTGTACATGCCGGGAGTGGAAACAGTGTCGACGATCTTGCCGTTGTCGACCATGAGAGCATATGTGCTTTCAGGAACGAGTACCTTGGACCCTGCCGTAATGATCTCGCTGCTGCCCTGGTTAAAGCCTTTGGAATTCATGCGGTGCGCGCGCTTTACGAGCAGTTCCTGTCCTAAAGAATCAGTCCTGAACGTCTCAAGATACTGATCGTTAAGCTCTGAACTTATTGAATCCGATATGACGCCGGTAACGTTGCTGATAAATCCCATGTTTTCCCCTGTTTCCCTATATCTTTATGCCTGAAGGCGCGTCCGTTATTGAACTTCACGCCTCATTACCAATTAAGGTCAAGTATAAGTTTACGGACAGGTTTTGTCCATAAAACAGGCGTCAGATATATGCCGGCGGGGTTCCGGGGGGAACGCTTTTCGAGAAAACGGCAGGCGCGCAGCTTTAATCGATCCAGTCTTTATAAAGACCGACCATCTCGCCTGTCGCTGCGTTGATCAGGATCTTTCCTTCACTGTAACGGTAGACATATACCATAGGGCATCTTTCGTTGTATCCGCCTGAATAGAAATAGCATTTGTCTTTAAGGCGCATTTCCCTGTTATCGCCGGTATTTTCGCGGTATTTTTTGAGGGCGTCTTCCGCTTTCAATACATCGCTGCTGTCATAGAAAGCGCATTCCGTGAACTCGTACCTGCCTTCAAGGATGGAACCGTCAGTGAACGCAATGACCGTGAAAGTCGCGTTCATTACAAGATATCCGTCGTAGACAGCCGTGAACTCATACCACATGTAAGCACCGGGATCGTCATCAGAGGTATCGGTAAGCACAAACTCAAGTCCGGGTTCCCGGAACTCGATGCTGTCCATGAAGAATTTATAAGCTTCGGCCTCCGTGAGGATCACGTCTGACGAGCGGCGTATCTCTCTCGGATCAGGTTCAGTTCTGTCTTTTATGCTGTGACCGTGGTTGATCACGCCATTATCCGATGATGTCTGGACAGACGAAAAATCCCTGTCTAAAGTAGTCGTGGCCATGCTCTCGTCATGGTTTCCCGTAGTCTTTCCGCAGCCCGAAAAGAGTAGTCCGGCGGAAACCGAAAGCATCAAAATACTGGCAATACCCTTGTTTAACATAGTTACAATTCCTCCCCTTGTATATGTTATATACAGTCAAAGGCTTCTAAAAGTTGCAAAGCCCAATAACTTGATTTTCTCCTGCAATCCGTCCGATTTTATCCCGTGTTCGTCAGTCCGGCCGTTTCATATAATTATCTGGTCATCAGAAAAGGAAGCCGTAACATGAACAAAAAACTCATCAGACAGATCGCTTCGACCGCACTGCTATTTTCGGTCGGCTTAAGCTCGGCCGCATGTCTTCAAAAAGATCCTGAGAAAAAGACTCTTGATTCCCTGAATAAAGTCGCAGACGGCATCTACGTCATGGACTATTATGCCGACTACAAGGCCGGCGAATACCTGGCAGCGAACATCACGGACGTCACGCAGTTCGACATCTGGATGACCTCAAACCTTACGCATGGGGTCCCCACCGGAGACATTCCGGACTTCGGCTGCAGTTCTTTTGCGGTCCCCGGCTCTGACGGCAGTCACCTTTTCGGGCGCAACTACGACATGAAACAGGGAGACTCACTGGTCATCCGTACGGCACCTCAAAGCGGCTATGCCTCGATAGGCATCGTCGACCTCATGCATGTAAACATCGGATCTGACGGAAAATATTCCATGGATGACGAGAGCGCCCGCACCCTCCTGCTGGCCGCACCCTGGTGCATCTGCGACGGCATCAACGAAAAAGGCCTCGGCGCATCAATCCTCGAACTGTCCGTAAGGCCCACCGTTATTGATACTTCCAAAGACGACCTCCTTCTCTACTCCGCAGTCCGCGTCATTCTAGATAACTGCGCCACGATCGACGAGGCCGTCACGCTTCTTGATAGTTACGACATGTATTCGCCCCGCAGCTCTGCTACCTACCACATATTCCTGACCGACACGAGCGGCCGCGCCGTAACGGTAGAGTGGACAAGCGAAGGCGAGCTCGTCACTGTCGAAGACACGGCAGTCACCAACTTCCCGCTCTATCTGGGAGACATGAATAAGGACTACGATCACCGCTACGCAAAGATACACAACGGCATCGATTCAGGCGCAATGACCTCAGCCGACGCCATGAGCGTTCTTAAAACCGCCCGGCAGTCCAACACCCACTGGTCCGCCGTCTACGATCTCGACAATTTCTCCGTAGATGTCTGCTTTAACACAGATTACGCCAATACGTATTCGTTTAAGGGACAGATCGGGTCAAAGTAATTTCTATTTTTTCTTGATAACGGACAAATGCGGACATTCTGAAATCTGCCTATTTTCGCGCTCAGGGAATTTAGGTAAAATACGGGATTGAAAACACAAGGCAGGAAGAATCTCGCAATGAAAAAAGGATTGGTCCTGGAAGGCGGTGCCATGCGCGGACTCTTTACCGCAGGAGTCATGGACGTCTTCCTCGAAAACAACATTGAATTCGATGCCACTATCGGCGTATCCGCCGGTGCGGCATTCGGCTGCAACTACAAGTCAAAGCAGACCGACCGCGTAAGGCGCTATGCCACGAGATTCTGCAACTACTGGAAGTTCTGCTCTTTCCGTTCATGGCTTCTGACAGGTGATGTTTTCGGCGCGAAATTCGGATACGAAACGATCCCGCAGGAGCTGGACATTTTCGATGAGGAGACATACCGCGCGAACCCCATGGATTTCATCGTGGTCGCCATGGATATCGATACGGGCGAGGCTGTTTACCACACAATGCCGACCTGCGAAGGCGATGACCTCGCCTTCATGCGCGCATCCGCATCACAGCCTATCCTGTCCAGGCCCGTAAAGATCGGAGGCGCCAAATATCTTGACGGCGGCATGCAGGACTCGATCCCTCTGAAATACATGCGCGAGCACGGATTCGAGAAGAACATAGTCATCCTCACGCAGCCTGAAGGCTTCGTAAAGAAGCAGATGAAGGTCATGCCTCTGGTAAAACTCCTGACCTTGAAGCATCCTGAGATCGCCAAAGCGCTCTACGCGCGCCCTGACATGTACAACGAACAGACGGCATATGTCAGCCGGTGCGAAAAAGAGGGCAACACGCTGGTCATCCGGCCTGACGCACCGCTCGGGTTAAAGACGGTCGTTCACGATCCTTCGGAACTGCAGCGCGTATACGATCTCGGCAGGGATGTCGCAACGAGAAGGCTGGAAGAAGTTAAAGCTTTCATGGGGTGAAGCAATTAACGGTAGCTGTCAGGGAAATGAAAAAGAGCTGACTTTTTTAGAGACAGCTCCATTTGAATCAGTTTGTATTATTTCCGTGTTATGCAGAAAGATTGCCCGCAAGTTCTCTGATCTTATCAATGGATATTCCAGTCAGTTCAGCAATTTTTTCTAATGAATAAGCACCATCCTTTATGAGATTGGTAGCCAATTCGATCTTTCCTTCCATAATTCCTTCGTTCCTTATCTCTTCCCATATCTCACACATAGTAGTTACCCCTTTCTCAGATGTTTTATTTTCTCTCCGTCGGCTTTCCGTGACCGTAGTAGATCTTTCTCGGTCCGAGACTGCGGATCTTTTCGGCACTGCTGTTGATGCTGTCCATATTGGTATAAAGATGTCCTTTGGCAGGAAAGATCCAGTTATCGAGTGCATCGCCGACGATGAGGTCAGTGCCTCCGACATCAACGCCGATAGACCCTGCCGTATGCCCGGGGAGTTCAATTATCTTCGCATCGATGCCGTAAGAAGACAGATCGTCTCCCTCTTTGATGCAGATAACATTTTCGGGCTTTTTCACAACTGTTTCGCGCAGCACTTTAAGCGATGCGCTCAGCACCACTTTGCCGACTATTCCATATGACTTCATCGGCTGGTTTTCGAAGCTCTCGAAAAGGTTCTCGTCCGCAGCGTGATATGCGACCGGTATGCCGAAATGCTCAGAGAGTCTGTAAGCGTTTTCCGCGTGATCGAAATGCACGTGTGTCAGCACGATAAGGCGCATATTATACTTGCTGCATTCAGTAAGCACCTGTTCGTAAACTTCGCCGCTTGCCGTATCGACAAGTATCGCATCCTTGCCCTGTGAAACGATGTAGCAGTTATCGGTCTTGCCTTTTATCCACTGAATATTCATCCTGTGCCGGTCTCCTTTGAACAAGAAAGGAATTACTTATCGGCATCCATGAAAACTCTTGAACCTGTCGCGCCTTTCTGGCCCTGATACTTGCCGTCGTAAGGGTTCTTTGCATGGTCGTCCATGAGCGCAAATACAAGCTGGCCGACTCTTCTTCCGCTCTTAAGCTCAATGGCGCATCTGTTTGCGTTATAAAGCTCTAAAGTGATCTCTCCCTTGAATCCGGGATCGACCCATCCGGCGTTCTGGATGAAAAGTCCCATTCTGCCAAGTGAGCTCCTTCCTTCAACAAAAGCTGTCAGGTTGTCAGGCAGTTCGAAATACTCCATTGTCGTTGCCAGAACGAACTGTCCGGGCAGGATCAGATATGTATCAGTAGTAATCGTCTTGTAGTTGATCTGTGAGCCGAGCGTGATCACTCCGGACGGCGAGTCGTCGACAACACTGAACGTATTGCCTAATCTTATGTCCACACTTGCGGGCTGGATCTGTTCTTTAGTAACAGGTTCGATCACAAGTGTTTTTTCAGCGAGCATTTTTTCGATTGTTCTGTCAGATAAGATCATAAGCCTGACACCTCCTGATTCTTAGAAGAAGATAATAACACTATCCCCTGCGTCCCTCAAAATAATATGGGGTGCTCTGATAATCCGCGTCGTTTATGATCCTTACGTCAAACCTGTCGAGGTTATAGACCGCGGACCACTCGGTGAAATCTATCTGCTGCGCTTTGCCAAGGAACTCCATCGCAGTCTGATCGTCGACTATGCCGCCGCAGTTGGTAAGGCAGTCGCAGAGAATATCTCTTCTCTCATCATCAGAACCTTCTTTGTAGTGTTCACCGGGAGCTACGATGGCATTTGCGACATAAGTCGTCTCCGTTACGACCATCTCATTGTCGAGCCATTCGACGACAACGGATTTACCTGCCGTATCCGTCAGGAGAAGGTGACCAGAGATGCCGTAATCGCAGTGCATGTCGTACTGCGAAAGGAGCGCTACCGCCTCGTCGACATCCGCGCATTTATCAAGCAGGATCCTTACTGACGCATAGAACATGATGTCAGGTTTGCCAGTATCCTGGTGGAGTTCGCCTGTGTATACGGAGAGTGTCGATACGCCGAGACCTTTTTCGTTAATGCCGTCGAAAATAAGATACGGCAGAGCCGCGATAAGGAACCTTCCTGCAGGAGAATCAGGCGATATCATTCCTTCGTCATGTCCGACGCCGACCACGAAAGGAGTGGTTATGCCGAGCGAAGCGTAGCCGTCTTTGGGATTGCTGTAAACAACGACGGTGTCGCACTCGGGATGGTCGAAGTTGCGGCCGAGGATATTCTCGCCGGATGCGGTTTTCGCAAAGAACGAAGAGCAGGCGTAGTAAGTCTTGTCGAATTCAATTGGGAAACCGTAGAGGATATCGCCAAGCACGAAATCAATGCAGTCCTGGATGCTCGCGATGTTGGCATTGAGCATGGCATCGACATGGTTACTTGAATAATTGGTCATGGAATACATCTGGCCGCCGTGCTTTTCAATCGAGAACATGGTCCTGAAGATACCGAAGAACATGAAGAACAAAGCTACTAACAGAGCCGCAACAGCAGCCGGGATCACTATCTTTTTCTTCCAGCCGAAGATGAAGCAGAGATCTACTATAAGAGCGAAGAAAGAGATCAGAATTCCGGTATAGAGCAGGAAGCACAGTTTTGAGTAGGGACTACCCTGAATAAGCTCAACCTTCCAGCGTCTAAGACTGTTGCTGTCATTCTCGACGGCCTCTTCCAGGGTCATGCCAAGTATCTCTTCGAGCTTATCGCGGACCGGCTCATACTTTTTATAGACCTCTACAGTCGCCTGGCGCGCAGATTCCTTGAAGCCCTCGTATTCCTCATCGCTTAAGTAAGTAACGATTCCGGTAAAGCCGATATCAGTTCCTTTATAAACGTAGTTATCGACCTGCTTATCCATATAGTCCGGAATCACTCCGATGACGGAAGTCAGTTCTTCTGCCGTCTCTCCGGAATAAAGGATCGTGTATTCGTCATCAATCTCCACGGTGCTGTTAAAGGCGATCCTGAAACGTTTGCCGCTGTCTTTTTCAGTTGCGGTATTTACGTCGAAAACAGGATACTCCGGCTCATTGTTCTTCATGTGGAATGAGAATATCCCTATTCCAATAAGAATGAGCCCGATGAATAAAACTATGGTCGATATAATTACAGATCTCTTGCGCATATTATCCCCAAAAACACAAAATAATCAGTGATGATTATAACATATACGATAACGGCTTATGCCCTGCCGGTGATCTCAAAACCGGTCTTCTCATAAAGCCTGATCGCCCTTTTATTCCAGTCAGCCACGTGCAGGATTATCTTCTCCGAATCCATGTGTTCTAATGCCCACAAAAGGATCTGCTTTCCGTAACCCTGTCCCTGATATTTCCGATCCACTATCAGATCGTCTATCTCGCCATCTTTAAGGGCAACGCTTCCGATGATCTCATTATCCTTAATCAGCAGATATACTTTATCCATCCCGGAATCAAAGAAAGAATCATCCTGAATGAAATCAAAAGGCCTGATGTTGAGTGCTTCACGCATCTCGTGGTAGCACCCGTTATATAAGGCCTTATACTGATCTTTAAATTCATGAGTATACGGGACCAGCTCTACTGTTGATCTCTCATCTACCGGATGCCTGTACTCCATCTCATATGCCAAAACCATATTCCGCTTGTTCCCCCTGTGACTGAACTAATTATATCAGTTTGCCTCATTTTCGCGCTTGAAGAAAACAGGCAGCAAGAGTTAAATAGTGCTGGGTTTGATAATAGGAAAATCGAAATCTTAATATGTTTGTTTTAGGGGAATAACAATATGAAATGGCCTATCAAAAAGATCGGGGCAGCTGTTTTGTCGGCTGCTCTTTTGGCATCTTATTGCATAACGGGATGCAGTTTCAAAAAAGGTAAAGAAGAGATTGTGGATGAATCAGGACTTGTCTTAAGCGGCAAGATGCCGGATACGCTTCCGGAAGGATTGTCCTGGTACGACTATAAAGAGGATTCGGCGATCTTCGACTACCTGAAAGATAAGATCGGCGGTTACTTCGTCTCTGATATCACATGGTTCAACGGCCGTATGTGGCTCTTTGTAAGCGAGACGGAACCGGATCTTCCTGTCTATCACATAATGTCGTTCGACGAGAACAACAAAGAAACGAGTGATTTCGTTATCAGGAACGAATTCGGAGATAACATCAGCCTTAACCGTATGATCTCCGGAAACAGGCTCTATCTCACGGCTTTTGATTTCTCCAGACAGAGCGATTACCTCTACCCTGTTGATGAGAATACAGGCAGCGTATCACCTGACGATAAGATAGATATTTCAGGCGTCACAGGGGCTGACGATTCATTCAAGACATTTGCATTTTCAGGTAATGATCTCGCAGTCCTTAAGATATCCGATACTTCTTCTGCGGAACTTATTGATATATCCGCCGGAGCATCGAAGAAAAAAGTATCCTTAGATCAGTTAACGAGGGATTACAGCATCCGTTATCCTGAAGGAATCATGGGCGCCGGAAACAACAAGGCTGTCGTATGGGGCGGCACATCGTCCAACATGTATTTCGGGCAGATAAGATACTGCCTTATAGATTTTGAGACAGGAAACATCAGCGCTCTGGATGAGATGGAATACATCAATGTCCCGCTACGCAATCTGACTTACTGCGACGGAAAGCTCGTTACTGTAACAGATGGCGGCGTTTATCTTATCGATACTGACAGCAGCACCTGCAAGATGACTCTGTCGTTCAACTGCTCCAACTGCAACAGATTTCTCGTCAATAATTCCGAACTGAAATACGCAGATGACAGCAAACTGATCTTCAGCAGTTCCCGCTCCGACGTAACCACGCTCGATATCCGGTATTCAGTATGTTCCTTTACGGTAACTTCTGATTACCCTGCAGCCGGCAAAGAGATCCTGACTGTCGCTTCGACAGAGGACCTTGATTACAGCATTTCAAAAGCGATAATGCGCTTTAATTCGGAAAGCAGTTCGTCGTTTATTCTTTTCGACAGCCGTTATAAAGCGAACGGAGATATCGACTATTCCAATGCTGACAGTGCCGAAGCGAGCGCACTCAACACTCACCGCTCCTACGCACTGGTATCAGACCGTCTTGCGATGGACATTATGTCCGGCAAAGGACCTGACATCATAATATCGAAC
Source organism: Ruminococcaceae bacterium AB4001 (assembly GCA_000621765.1). Taxonomy (GTDB): domain Bacteria; phylum Bacillota; class Clostridia; order Saccharofermentanales; family Saccharofermentanaceae; genus Saccharofermentans. The sequence goes on along the minus strand of JHXJ01000026.1, from coordinate 5,585 downwards.
GGAGCCAACGAGCAGCTCTCCAAGAGCGACTATTTCTTAGACCTCACTGATTATCTCGAAAAAGAAAGCGGCATAGATGAATCTTCCTACTTCATGAATGCGATAAACGCATCAAGGTTCAACGGCGGACTTTACCAGTTCCCGATAGGCTTCAGCGTCGAAGGCCTGATCGCTTCAAGCGACTGCTTCGGCGGCAGAAACGGCCTGACTTTCGATGAGTACTTATCGATGGTAAAGACAGTCTGTAACGGCCAGGATCCCGTATACGACCACCAGCTTTACTATTCGAGGACCGAGATCGCCGCAAGGCTTTTCGCATACTCAAATGAGCTTTTTATAAAGGACGGGAAAGCAGATCTGAACAACGATGCTTTCAGGGCGATCCTTGACTATTGCAAGACGCTTCCTGTCAAAGGGTATTTCGAAGGCAAGGACATCGACGCGGAATTCGAAGACCTCATAAGAGCTCAGGAATCCATGCCCGTCCAGCCTGTAAGGGTATACGGGTTTTATGAGTATGAGACCTTTGCGCAGAATCATAAAGGCGACATTGCGATCTGCGGCTATCCCTCTTCTGACGGCAGGACGGCAACGATCGTTCCCGACCTCTCCGTATCGGTCTCAGCACACAGTTCAAACACTGACGCATGCAAGGAATTCTTAGGCATTCTTCTCTCGGATGAGATCCAGAGCACGCTTGGCACTTGCATCCCTATGAACAGAAAATGCGCCAAAGATCTTGCCCTCAACGAGATCGAATCCAATAACGAGATGGCGGAAAGATATGCCGACAGAAAATACGCTTCCGTCGGAGAGATCCTCGATCCCGCTCTTGCGGACAGATATATCGAACAGATCTCAAAAGCTTCAACATCCGGGATCGTATATCACAGCATCTCGCTTATCATCTACGAGGAGATCCCCGCCTACTTCGAAGACCAGAAGTCATTTGAAGATGTCGCAAACACAATCAACGACAGGGCGCAGAAGGTTTTGGACGAGAGGAAATAACTGCCGGTATCGGTAAGTTACTGATATGACAGTTCGGTAAGGATCCAGTCCTGTGACTCGATGTTGTATGCGTTTCCGCAGAACGGACAGAGCCTGTTCTGTACGGCATTGTAACTGCTGCCGCATGTAGGACACTGTATCTTCGTCATCGAGAAACCCATATCGACGGGGATATCAGTCCTTCTCTGGAATACTGCCTTATACCTCTCGCGCCTGTTGGTGATCACGTCACCATTAGCATAGAGAACATCGAAAAAGGCATCCGTCGTGATGATGACTTTACCGTTTTCCTGCCTGAAATCAGACAGCCCGATCGCGCCGCCGTAGTTCATGTCTATTACGTCCTTGAACCTCGGATCCAAAGGACCGCCCCTGTAGAACAGCAGTTGTTGCGCATCAGGCGCATAGACCGCAGTCTTGATGAGTGAGATGGCTTTGCTCGTGAAATACTCGAAAGAGAAATCCGGTGAGAACTCTCTCATCTTCGCCTCAAAGTTCTTCCTGGAACCTATCGTTCCCCACTTGCCCGCAGACTGTCTTGAACCGACAACGATGAGCCTTATCAGGAGGAAGGATCCGTAACCTATGTAGCCGACGAAAAGGCCTAAAGGAAGCATGATGAAAGAAGCGAGGACAGTCTCCACATCGATGGGTTCGCCCCTGAGCAGTGTTCCCAGAAACAAAAGTGAAACCATCGCAGCAGCAGTGATTATGACGGACAGCGCCATTCCTGCCTTATGCTCATTTCCGGCAACGCCTACATCTTCAATGAAATGGTAACCCGTGACCTTAGGGAAAAGATCGTCCATCTTGTACATGGTTCCGCAAAAAGGACAGCCGCTCTGGATCTGTGCGATCGTGCTTACATTGCCGCAGTTCGGACAGGAGATAACCTCGTTATCAGGATGAACACCTGACATGACATCGGTTATTGTCGTATACATGTAGTTTTTCTTCTTGTCCGAATACAGTTTCTTTCCGTCTCTGTTTATCTGTCTCTTTACGCCATACTGCTCACTGCAGACATAGCTCTCGTAACGGGTGTCCTTCCATTCCGCACAAACGTGAACACCGGCTTTGTTATCCCTGTCATAGAGTTCATAGTTGATCTCAAGACCCTTGCCCGCGATGCGCTGGTGCTTGAGCTGCAATGCATAGCTGATATCGTTATCCGCAAACGGAATCTTCTGTCCGTACTTAATCGCTGACCCGAGAGTCTCAATAAAAGACTTAAGCTTCAGCTTAAAGCTGTCCTTTAACTGGATGTTCCTGAAAATGTTGTATCCCATTGAAACTACCCCCTAATCCAAATTCCTGTTTTATTATATCATCAGGAGTGGTGGCATGCGGGAAAACACGATGTTTGCATCGGGTACGCGGTGTTGTCTTTTCGAATGAAATGTATGCGTTTCTACTGATCAGCCATTTTCTGTCATAACGAAAAGGATGATTCCGACGATGAGCAGAATCGCACATGGGATAGCAGCAAGGCCGATCTTTGCGCCGAGCTTCATGCCGGACTTTTCGCTGCCTTCTGAGATTTCCTTCTGACGCTTGATAAGGTGTGCGCCGATCGTGAGTAACATCGGGCAGAGGCAGAACAGTATCATCATCGCGGGGAGCGCAAGAACAGTTGCATCAAGAGCCTGGCCAATATCAGTTGAAGGCGCATTCTCAACCGTTTCAGTTGCCGGTGCCATAGAAGATATTAAGCTGAGTCCTATCGTCGTAAAATTGTTAATGAAGTGGAACATCATCGGAAGGATGAAGTTATTGCGCTTTACCATGAGGTAAGCCATGCAGGCTCCGAGAATTGAAGTGTTTATGAGTCTTACGGCATCCATGTGGAGAATACCGAACATAATGCCTATGATAAGTACGATGACCCAGTCCTTCTTGATTCCACGGAAGTTACTCAGGATCGCGCCTCTCATGATCGCCTCTTCGCAGATAGGCGGGCAGATGACGGTAATGATGAATCCGAGAACAACAGCGCTCTGTGCAACTTCGTTGACACCTGAAACAACCTGTGTAAAAGTCTCAGGCATTAACATGCCTACTGCTAAAGCGCTCATGAGACCCAGCGGAAGTGCACCGGCCCACATCAGAATCGTTCCGAAGAAATCCCTTACCGTTATTTTCTTAAGCGGAAAGACTTCCTTTAAAGGAGTCTTGTTGATAACACATGCAAGGATAGCAATTCCCAGTAACCCCAACTGCATGAGAAGCACTGCGACATTTCCGAGAAATGCGGATGCGATACTACCTGCAATGATCCATGCGACCGTGATAACGAAAAGGAGCACACCCTTCCACGGCTTCCACTTTGCCTGTGTTGACAGTTCTTTAGCCATTTCTATTTACCATTCTTTCCATAAAGCATACGGGGCTTGGAGGCCCCCAATGCAATATTTTATCAGCAATATTTGAGGAATGAAGTGTGCGTGTTTAACAATTAGAGAACTGCAGAATAAAGCTTTTTGGGGTATTCTCGCCTACATCCCGAACGCCGTAACCGCAAAGCATACAGCTTCTATCGCTGCGAGCGGAGTCATGACATACTTCTCTTTCTTGCTGAACGAGAAGAGGTTCATTATTGTGTTGACTGCGAAAAATACAGCGAAAACAAAGCATATGATCTTTATCACATTAGGTGCGAACCACATGTTCATGTGCCCGCCGCCCTGGAGTATCATGGCAGCGCCAAAGAGCTGCGCGAGGATCGACGAAGCCGCAAAGCATCTGTACATGGGAGGCAGCACCTTATGTTTTCCGCCCATGGTAAATTCGCCTAAGGGAAGTCCTATTATCAGAAGCACTTCCAGGACGGCGACTATAAGCATTAAGACCGCTCCGATTATCGATATCATTTCTTTTTACCCTTCTTCCCTGTCTTCGCGGTATTTGTTCCTTCATTGAGAATGAATGCATCTGCCGCATCGTTTATCATCTTCATCATTTCTTTTTCAGTGCCCTTTAAGACGCCGGTTGCGATCATCGTCGCGATGCCGTGAGAGTATATGAGCGTATTCCTGACGAAGCGGATTACCTGCTCTTCGCCAAGGCCCGTCTGCTCTGAGATCGCGGAGATCATCTCCTTGTTCTTTTTGCTTCCGACATCGTTCAGGCTGTATGGTTTTCCGAGGGGATTCTCGCCGAGATAAAGGAACTTAAAAAGGTTCGGCTCCTTAAAGGCCATTTTCACGTATGCCCTGCCTAAGGATTCAAAGCCCTCCATCCTGTCACTGCCTGATGAAGCAGCCTTCTTCGCCGCATACATCATCGCGTATTCAGAAAGAGCCTTTCTTAATCCGTCCATATTCTCGAAATGCCAGACAACCGGCTGTGTGGAACACCCTATCTCAGCTGCCAGTGTCTTAACATTTACGGAAGAATACCCGTCCCTGATCAGCATCTTAAGTGCTGCTTCAAGGATAACTTCCCTTGATATAGTTGCTTTCCGTGCCATCTGGTCCACCTCATAATATAAACGCGTTTATATAAACACGTTTATATTATACGCCGGCAAAAGAAAAATCAATACCTTATCAGGAAATGCTGTCTAAAAAGGTCCTTTTTCGCCAAGCTTCTCAAGCGCCATTCTCTGATTTTCCACAAGCGAATCAACGTCACATTCGCTCTCGAAAATATCCGAATATCCGTATCCGAACTTTTCAATAACTATTATCCTGAAATCGTTCTGGAGTTTTGAATAAAGGATCTTGAAATCGTATGCAGGAGCGACCGTACTTGAGCCTGCCATGAAAACAAGTTTCGGCTTATGCGGATCTCCTGTCCTGTATACGTGGATCTTATGGCCTTTTACTTCTGCAAACTCTCCGATTGCCTGGAGCTGATCTCTGTTACTCATAGTGTGTGCCGTTCATTCGCTGTCAGAAAGTATGCCCATGTTTCCGGTAATTGCCGCTGCAGTACCGACGTAGTCGTTGCACTTTCCGGTAAGGAATCCTCTGAGCTCAATGCACTTGAGATGCTTATGCTTCTCTATGAACCTTCTTTCAAATTCATCGATGTCAGCCTGGGTTCCGCCGTTCTCGCGGATGACCTGTTCTGCTGCAAGAACAGCGCCGCAGACTCCGCCGTTATCTCTCGGACGCGGAGGTGTGGTCTTATTAGGGTTACTCATTCCGAGCGCATCGTATACTGCCATTGCGCAGTTCATGCCGCTGCGGTGATTGTTTCTTGCTATTGTTTCATAATCGATCATGGCTATTTACCAATTCGTGACTGATATTTATAAATCTCCGAAATGAATATATCATATCGGCTCTTTAAGGGCACTAGCCTGATGCCTCTACCTGATATAATTCAGGCTGCTTTTATCTTGGTTATCTGTTCTTCTGTCTTGATGGGAATTGCTCTTGTGTCACCCAGCTTCATCATCTGATATGCAGCATTTATGTCTGCGTTAATGAAGATCCCGCTGTTGCTCTTAAATAATCCTCGCTCTATTCTTCGTGTCTTGTCATAGTGAGCTTTGTCAGGCTTTTCTCCGTCAAGATAACTCGTTCCGCTCGTGTAGCTTTCTCGTACTGTCTTTACCTCAATGCCTT
>JHXJ01000025.1 GCA_000621765.1 Ruminococcaceae bacterium AB4001 | reverse complement strand
CTTATATGCAGCAAAGACTTCCTTTAACTCTGACATCGTACGGGCTCCTTTCAAAAACAAACAAACGTTCTGTCAATATAATAGAACCAGAACGAATGTTTGTCAACTGTGAAAATGAAAAGAGCCATTTCATTTACCGCACGTATCTCGATCACATCAAACCGGAACTCCGTGATGAGAAGACAGGTGATTCAACATACGAGCGCCGTGTCGAAAAGATACATAAAAGACGCAAAGGCAAAGACATGTTCGAGATATGCGACAATTACCGCAAAGAGTACTTTGTCACGATGTTCATTGTCAGCTGTTCAATCACATCTTGATCCTAAGATCTCATCAGAAAGCACGATCCAGACTGCAGGACGGACACAGATGCCTTCGGAAAAGACATAGCAGCCATCAACTCCGTCCGCATTTTTGACGGTATCAATGTTGCCATAGCAGTCAACTTCAGCTGCTCTGTTGGCAGATGAAGCGGGCGTGCGAAGCCACCACCATCCGGTACTCATGCCGTTTTCGAGTACTTTGTCTTCACATACACTTGCACCGCGCGAAACCGTATAATCAGTAAGAGCGGTCATACGGTCATCAGCATCGCGGAAATAGATCTGGACTTCTTCGAGACTTAAGCAGAACACATTATCCTCAGTGTCATTACCACCCGTTGTTCCGTAAAGCGGATTGTCAGTATTTTTAACAGTTACAGTCTGTATCAGACCCTTTTCGTTCTCTGAAAAAGCCGAATCGTAAAATGTCCCGTTCAACCACTTCCGGAGTGAACTGTTCTCCCAGGTAACATCGGCCATTTCGATATTATATACGTACCGATCCAACAGATATTCCGAGATGATAAGCGCTTTACCATCCTTAATCTCAAGCACACGCCACTCTATGGGTTCGGGATCGGACCCGTTTTTCTGCGTATAATTTCCGAACAGGATATGGTCGCCGACCGAAATGCCGTCGTCTTCCTCAGTTGTCGTTTCAGACGCAGCAGTTTCTGATTCAGCATCTGAAGATTGCGCAACCAAACTGCCCGAATCTGCACATCCGGCAGATGCAAAGATAAATGTACACACAAGACCTGCAGTAGCCAGCTTACTGATCGTTTTCATAAGATTACAATCCTTTAAGAATCAACAATGCTCCATTAAGATGAAATAAATGTGTCCGAACTTTTCGTTATTGTAGATATAATTACGTGAACTGGCCGTAAAGCCGCCGCCTGTGTGACTGTAGCCGAGATCATGTTCGTTCATTAAGCCGCAGCAATACCCCTTATCGTTTTTCAAAAGGATCTCCATGGAATCTTCTTTCAGGAGTTTTCCCGCGAACAGCGCTCTGTCAAATGCCAGAAGATCAGTAAGACAGGTGCACACTCCGCCGTCACCTCTTTCATTGTTTGGAGACATCGAATAACCGTGTTCATCGACTCCGCCGCTTTCCAACTGCTCTTTGAAACTGATCGGAACATACGTGTATTTATCAACTCTTGCAGCATATGAATTCTTCATTCCGCAGGGCTTAAAGATATACTTGTTCAGATAATCACTATATGACATCTTGGATACCTTTTCTATTATAAACGCCAGCAGTTTGTAATTCGTGTTGCTGTATGTCATCCTGGAACCCGGAGTATAAAGAAGCGGGGCTTTGTTCATCGTATCCAGGAAATCCTGATCGGTAAAGGAATCATCGTATACTTTACGCATTTGAGTATCCAGCTCTTCCCCTTCCATCAGGAAAAAGATCTCCGACTCATTAAGATAATCGGGAATTCCGGAATTCATGTGAAGAAGATTGTAGATGGTTATCTGCGATCCGTACTGATACTCGGGAAAGTATTTGTCGATCGTATCATCAATGCTTAACTTTCCTTTTTCCTGAAGCTGCAAAATGCTGACGGCGGTGAAGACCTTTGTGCATGAAGCAATATCAAAAACCGTATCCTGTGATACGAGCGTGGTCCCGTCCTTTTCAACGGCATCTTCGGCATATAGATAGAGCACGTCTTCATCCGTTGCTACTACTATAGTTCCCTTACATCTCTTTTTCTTATAAGCGGCAAGGATATCAGTGTATTTCTCCTCCGGATTGATCCAGCTGCGTTCATCTGCCGTAAGCCGGATCGATTTAAGCGAATACTTGGATTGATCTGAACCTGCACATCCTGCAATCGAAAAAAGCACCGACATAACAAGGACTGCCGATGTGACTTTAGTGAATAGTTTTACTGCCTTAGCATTTTTCATCCTTAATACCCGCCTTTCCGATGGTTAACATACCCGGCATATTACCGGCTTTCCTGAAACCAATATAGCAAAGCAAGTTGGATGTTTATGGAATTCTTTATGGATTTTTCGTGGAGTATGGGAGGACTATCACTGCAACAACATCCGGACCGTCATTTTCGATGGTAACAGTACCGTTCTGACGCTCGATAATAAGTTTCCCCAAATAAAGTCCCAACCCGGAACCGCCGCTTCTTCTGCTCCTTGAACTGTCTGTTCTGTAAAACGCTTCGAAAAGATGAGGCAGCTCATCCTCGTCAATGTGCGAACCGGTATTGCAGATCTTTGTAAAGATCTTCCCTTCTGATCTCTCAGCAGTAACCCTTACTGTCGAACCTTCAGAAGAGTAAAAAACGGCATTGGACAGGAAAGAGCCGACCGCCATAGAAGTCAGGTCAGAATTACCTTCAAAGAAGAGATCATCTTCAATATCGGTTTCAAGAGCGATGCCCTTTACTTCCAGCAGTTCTTCTATTTCTTCTATCTTCGATCTTAGTATTTTTCCGAGTTCCTCTTTATGCATGGAAATTGAATTTCCCGCCTGCATCCTGGATGCCGTAAGGATCTCATTGATCAGCGATTCCATACGCTTCAGGGTCGAAAGAGTTTTCGGAAGATACACTTCGTAATCGTTATACGGTTCTATTCCGTCCATCATTCCTCTCACCTGACCCTGAGCTATGGTTATAGGTGTCTTAAGTTCATGCGAAGCTGCAGCGAAAAACACGTCCTTCTGTTTTTCCAGTTCATTAACACGCTCCATTTCACGTTCGAGTTCTTCGGTCCTTTTGTTCAGCTTGGTGATCGTCTCATCCAGATTTGACGAGAGCATATCAAGATCCCTGCCAAGATCACCGATCTCGTCACGCCTTTTCAATCTGCTCTTTGCAGTAAAATCCATTTTCGCGATCCTGCCTGAGACAGCAGAAAGCTTTTGGACCGGTCTTGCAAACAGAAGTGTATAGATAAACGAACAGAGCAGTGAGACAAGTACGATAGCCGCAATGATCATCGGAAGTGTCTCTTTAAGAGCTGCCCAAAGAACGTTCTCGCCTTTTTGCGACCACAGGCAGACTACGGTATATTCGTTCTTATAATCCTGATTGAAAAAAACATGTTCGGATATCAGGAAATTCATCTCATTGGCGTCACTCTCAGGACCGATCAGTTGTTTTACATCCCATCTGGTCAGCTCAGCATACTGTGAGCCGGGAACAACGGCAGGAAGCCTGTTGGTATTGTCATTGTCGCCTCTATAGAAAACGATGTGACAGTCATTGGCAAGAATAAACTCGTCGACCATAGGGGCGCACTCCCTGAATTTGACCGTACTGAGGTCTTTAGCCAATTCAGAAAAAGCCGTCTCCATCTCGTTTCTTTTAAGCATGTTCCAGGTTATCGGGGTTGCCCTGTAAAGCAATGCATAGATCAGAACACCAAACATCACCTGAACGATGAATGTGATCAGGAAAACTTTGAAAGATAATCTGTCAGTTATCCATTTGCGCGACACGATACCCACGACCTCTTACTGTCTCAATCACGCCTTCACCTACTTTGTGACGAAGGTTTTTGATATGGCTGTCAACTATGCGTTCATCCACGATCGCGCTGTAATCCCAAAGCATCTCCAATAGCCGCTCTCTCGAATACACACGGCCCGGATTCTTTATAAGCGTCAGTAGTATGTCGAATTCTTTGGAAGTAAGCTCGATCTCTTTACCATTGACCTTAACTGTTGCCATGTCAGGTATTATCTCTATGTCTTTATAACAGACCTTTGTAAAATCCTCAGATGAAGAAGTGTCACGCCTGAATACGGCTTTCACCTTGCGCAGAAATACAGGCATTGAAAACGGTTTAGTTACATAATCGTCCGCCAGTGAATCATAGCCTTTGACCATAGACTTCTCGTCATCCAGAGCTGAAAGAAATATAACCGGTACATTTGACTGCTTCTTTACGTATTCACAGACACCGTAACCGTCGATCTTCGGGATCATGATGTCAAGGATGACAAGATCAACCGTTTCCCTGCCAAACAGGCTTATGGCGGCAACTCCGTCCTCTGCTTCTACGACAGAGTAGCCGTCATTTATAAGGTAACTTGCCAGAAGCTGCCTCAGTTCGGGTTCATCTTCAACGATCATAATCTTTCTCATATTTCAGATTATAGATTACTTTTATGGATTTTATGTGCAGAAACGGCAAGAACTTATAAGTAACCGCTGCTATCCATTTTGAACTTAAATCTCCATTATCGAATTTCCATATTATACAGAAGGCTTTACTGCCGCTTTTATCCTGAAACTCAAATCATTTCAGTTCTCAGATAACTGTTGCATCAATTTATATTGTTCTCCGGATACGACTTTTTTGAGCTCGGTCATGGCTTTATCGTATTCATTCACATAGTGCGAGAATGCATCTGTTTTCTGAAGCTTGAATCCCAACGACAGATACAGGAGTATTGCTTTCCAGCTCCACGGCTGAGTATGGATATAGACCGGCAGAGCTTCCTGCTCTTCATAGATATTCATAACGGCAACACAAAGAGCTCTTCCAAGGCCCATGCCCTGATACTCTTCCTTAACAACAAGCCAGTGAAGAGAAGATACCCTGCTCTCACCCTTCATATCCTGCCATGCTATGCATGAGCCGGCTACTTTATTATCTTTGTCCAATGCGAAAAGGATATTGGGAAACAGTTCCTGGTTCTGCAGATATGTGTCAGTAAAATACCTCTCTGCTTCTTCCACTGACCCAAAGTCGCCGATCGAATATTCAAGTTCAGCCCAGTCTTTCTCAAATCCCGACTGATATGAAACGATCGAGTAACCATCCGGCAAGACTAAAGCTTCGTGCCTGTAATCAGAGCACTTCAGGATCGTGTTATAAAATGGGATAGTCCTGTCGAGCATAGTTTATTCCGTTTATGATTGCAGCGTATTACTCAGCCGCCCTGATCTTATCCATATTTCCGTAGAACAAAGGCAGGTCGAGTCCCTGTCTCTTGCCTTCACTGTAAACGCACTCACAGCCGTACATAATGTCGCTGATATCGTTATGAAGCGTCATTATCCTTCTTGTCAGTTCATTGCTCGCAAACAGGTGCTTCATGGCGACGCCTGCGATGCCTGAAGGGATCTTATAAGCAGATATCTCATCCTTGTACAGCTTCAGATCTACACCAGTTCCCTCAACTACTTTTAAAGTCTCACGGATCGTCCTGACTGCCAGGGCGAGCGCTTTGCTGTCCGACATAAGATCGAGTGCAAGCTGCCTCGGATTGTCGATCTTTCCGCCTCTTGCCGCAGTCGATGTAACGCCGGCATTGACCGCCATATGTATCTTGATCCATTCAGCCATATCGTATGGGATCTCTGTCTTGATGTCAGCCTTATCCAGATACGATATAAGGAGATCGTAGTTTTCGATTCCCGCTTTCTCCTTGCTCTCGAGCATGATGTGATCAAAGAGAACGCAGTCCAGAATCCCATTTTCGAGATGTCCGCCCGCAGTCGGGAATGCCATAACATAAGGATAATCACCGACGATCGCCTCGATCTTTTCGCGGTCATCCCACAGATTGCAGAATAAAATGAGCGTTCCGCGGATATCGTTATTTCTCAGCGTCTCTACGGCAGCTTCGAGCTTTCCCGATGCAACGCTTATAATGATGAACTCATATCTTGAGTCCGGCGCTGCCTGTACTACCTGATAAGATCCTGACTTCTCTTCACCTTTATTATTGTATCTGCCGTCCAGGAGCTTTACGTCAAGAGTCTTCGGCGCTGAAGCTCTCTTGCTCTCGCGGATCAGATGCTCGACAGCCACTCCGCCCTCCTTAAGAGCATACGCGTAAGTTGTTCCAATTACTCCGAGTCCCAGAATACAGACTTCTTTCATGTTATCAATATCGCTCATTTTGCTTAAATCAAATCCCCGAAAATAATGTTGCCTGTGAATTTCCCGGCAGACAGACTTTATTATATCATTCCGATAAGATCCGCTAGCACAGCCGGGTTTACAGCTTTTTTAACTTCGCCACATTTTTGCGCTTGACAGATTTGGTTTATCAGGTTAAACTAAACACGGTTTAACTCGTTAAACCAAATAACGTTGAGGTTAGCAACATGGAAGAATTAGTATTATTTGAAGCTGAAAAGAAGCTGATGGAGATTATCTGGCGTGAAGCACCTATTGAGTCAGGCAAGCTGGTGAAGATCGCTAATGATAGTATCAATTGGAATAAATCAACTACTTATACTGTTCTTCGCAAGCTGATCGCAAAAGGTTTTGTCAAGAATGAGGATACTATCGTAAGCGTTCTTATTCCCGAGGAAAAAGTGCTGATATCGGAGAGCAACCAGATCATTGAAGAGAGCTTTTCCGGTTCCCTGCCTAAGTTCGTGGCAGCTTTTTTTGGTAACAAGAAGACGTTAAGCGATGAAGATGCTGATACTCTGATGAAACTCATCAAGGAAAACATGGAAGGAGGAAAGTGATGGACGGCTTATTCCTTAAAATTCTTGAGATGTCCGTTACAGGAAGCATAGTAATCCTTATTACCATTCTTGCCAGATTCCTTCTTAAGAAAAGATCAAAGAGATTCATCATGATCCTCTGGGCTGTTGTGGCTATAAGATTACTTGTGCCCTTCAGCATCGAATCATCTTTCAGTTTCTTCAACTATATTCCTTTGAAGACACAGACCTTAACTGCAACTTCCCAGGTTCAGGATGCAGCTATGCCTGACAATTACGCTGATACACATGTTGTAACAGCTGATCATGCTGCAATGACAGAGCAACAGGATATTATTTTTGCTGAAAAGGCCGTTAATATGGGGAATGAGACTCTGTCAGAAGACCTTATAAGTGCAGGCTCGTTACCGGATTTTAAGACTGTACTTTCAACAGTATGGCTTGTTGGTGCTTTGGGCATTACGGTTTTCCTTTCTTTCCAATATGTCATGCTTAAGAGAAAACTAAGCAACGCGAAAAAAATAAGCGGCAATGTTTATGTGTCTGAGAAGATCAGTGCACCGTTTGTTTTCGGCTTTTTCGTACCCAGAATATATTTACCTGACGTTCTCGACGAAAGCGAGAAAGAATATGTCCTTCTTCACGAAAGAACCCATATAAGACACGGCGACTGGCTTATCAAGATCATAGGCGTGCTTGCTGTTGCCGTTCACTGGTTCAATCCGTTAGTATGGCTTGCTTATACGCTTTTCGAACAGGATATTGAGATGAGCTGCGATGAGAGCGTCGTAGCCGGAATGGATACGGATCTTAAGACGGCTTATGCAATGTCCATTGTTTCCTTCGCAAAGCAGAGCAACAGCAAAAGATATCTGGTAACACCGTTGGGATTCAGCAAAGTCAATTTCAGTAAAACGGAGGTTACAAACAGAGTGAAAAATATAATCAACTATAAAAAAGGAAAGACAGCCACGGCTGTCATTATCGCGGCAATTCTGCTGTTTGTCGCTGCAGGATGCGCACTCAGTTCAAAGACAAAAGACGGCGAAGCTGATATAAAGAACGAACCTGTTGCGGAAACAACACCTGCAGAAACGACAGAAGCCACAATCGCTGAGACAGAAATAACAGAAGAAACGGAAGAACCACCATGCGAACCATATGAGGGCGCTCCTCTTTGGGATCAAGAAGTAGACGGCCCGAGACTGTTCGGATGTTTCGTAGAGCATCTAGTCGGTTACCCATATGTACCCGGTGGTGCTTACCCGTGTGATGGTTTTGATGAAACAGGATTTGTAGCTTATTGTTACAGTCAGGAATACAGTTTAGGTCTCCCTCGTGATGTCGATGAATTATGCAGTACATTCGATGGCGATCCGACATTTATATCAAGAGATGAGATGGTAATCGGCGATATAGTAGTCTATGATTCCGGTAATGTTGGAATCTACGTCGGTGACAATAAGGTGGTCTATGCATCGAAAGCAGAAGGATGTGTGACTTATGGCGATCTTGACATGGAGAGCATCAGGGCAATAAGGCAATTTGTAAGTTATTCCAATGATATCGTAGGTGTCGGCTGATTCTTAAATTTCCAATATGATAAGGGGCTTGAGGGAAACTTCAAGCCCTTTTTTACTTCTAATCTTCCGACCTACCTGACTCCGCTTTCAAGGATCGAGAAAGATCTGTTCCCGCAATCCAACTCGGCAAGCGCACCATACGGGAGCATGAAAGCCGGCGAAGAATGTCCGAAATTCAGTCCGTAAAAGATCGGAACAGAACATGAATACTTATCGGAAACTATCTGTCTGATGATCTCTGCACGGGCATCAAATGATTCCACCTCGTTGGACTTACCTATCACAAAACCGTTAATTCTCTGAAGGATACCCTTCTGCCCCAGGTATTCAAAGTAAGTACTTATCCAATCTTCCCCGAAGAACTCCGGAATATCTTCAACGAAGATAATCGCCTCATCAAAATCCTCCGGATGAAGTTCAATCTGAGTCCCGTCAAGCTCAATGATTCCCGTATGACCTCCGATCAGCCTTCCGGTTATGCGTCCATTTCCACTAATGATCTGATAATCTCCATTGGGGTAATATGTCCTCTTTTTCCCGGAATCAAAGTAATCGACCGGCTCATATGTACATTCGGCAGAAGGTTCAATTCTGCCAACCGGAGATGTATCAAATAAAGTCTTAATAAACCACTTTCTGCTGTATTCGTGCCACCCTGTCTGATCAGCAATGCCGGTAAGAAGATTCTCCCCGTAGAAAGACGAAATACCGCAATGGTAACAGAGCATATGAAGATTCATTACATCCGAGCACCCAATGAAAACCTTAGGATTATCCGTGATGACTTCTGTATCAATATGGGGAATGATCTTAATGCTGTCATTACCTCCTACATTTGCAATGACCGCGCGGACATCTTTGTTTTCGAATGCCCACATGATATCATCCGCCCTTGCCTCCGGATTTTCCCTGAGATAATCAGACCCTCTCATCGAATTCGGTGCAGCAATGACCTTAAGACCAAGTTCTTCGAGTCTTGATACTCCCAATTCATATTTCCATCTTACCTTCTGATCCCCTGCCCAGCCGTTACTGGGACTTACCGTTGCTATAAGATCGCCCTTATTAAGATGAACAGGTTTAATTAATTCTTTCATTCTATTCTCCCTAAGTGCCTGAAAACCAGCCGGCAACAGATTTCATTCAAGCTCATCCAAGACATTCTTCTTTTGCTTCTCAACGACGGATTTGCCGAACCATTTTTTCCTGTACCAGTAGTACATGACGATAAGTCCTCTTATGCATTCGTCCATTGCTGTGCCAACGAAAAAACCGTCTATTACATTATTATCCCGCTTTGAATGTTATATGCTTTGTCATTCCCCCGGCTCAATTTTAAAGACTTTGTCTTCACCTGTTGCGGAAGAAACATATTTGATCTGACCGTTAACAAGATCAAGCTCATAATTTGTGGAGTCTATAAGATCGGTAAATCTCTCATCCTGTGACTTGAACTTTCCTTCCGGGTCCTCATATGATTCAAAGCCATAAGTAAAAGGAAACTCCTCATAGTTGTCCATACTCGATCTTCCTTCATCAGTGAATCCGAAGTACCTGATCGTCCCGGGATTTGATACAGCAAATGTAGGATCCGCATGGTAATACTTTCCGTCTAATCTTATAAGAGACCAGGTATGCGGATACTCTCTGTTGATCATCGAGTTGCAGACACAGGCATCTATTCCGACCTGACCTAACAGGTAGTCGTAAGCGCTTGCAATGTCCTGGCATATACCGTTCTCTTCCATGAGCACAACATAAGAAGAAGTGTAGGTCGTATATGTGAGATTCCTGGCAAAATAATCGTAAATGGCTATTGCATTCTCAGTGTCTGAATAACCCGCCTTGCATGTATCATCCAGGATCTTTAATACCTTCCCCTTGAATTCTTCCAGTTTTGTCAGGAACTCTTCAGAAGACATACCGTAATCGATGTGTGCGACATCATCCGAATCGATACCGGTGACATTTGCATACATAAACGCGATAGGCATATACTCACTCGCAAGCATCTTCAAACGGCTTACGATCCTGAAATCACTGCTCTTGCAGACAAATTCAGTCTCCCCTTTGCTAACTGCCTCGCAATAAGCACGGAATGTCTCTTCAGTGTCTTCGTCATATATTCCTCTATAGAAATCCGAATAGACAAAAGACTTCCACTCGTGATGGAGCGCTTCGCCTTTTACAGTTGCTTCCGTCTTACTGGCAGTCCCGTTACAGCCCGTACAGAAGCAGGCGGCCAAAAGTGCTATCGCGCATAACAGACATAATAACCTTTTCATATCTCTCATAATACTTTCCTTCCCCTTGAAGTAGCCTTATCGTTAATGACAAGGATTCTGTCGCCCTCTGATGCTTCGTCAAAAGCATCCTGATCAGCGTGGACCACGCTAAGAGTCTTTTCCATATCGTCAACGGCAATTACTAACCAACGGTGAGTGCGTCTGGTCTTATTGCTGACTGTTCCTTCGGTCTCACTTTCCTTTTTCAGAAGCACACCGGTCGAAACGAGTGTCGAATTCTTACCTTTATTGTTTACGATAATCCCTATCACAACAGGAAGAATTCCGAACATTATCAGGCCAATACCGCCCAGCTGTTTATTGATCAGAACAACAATTCCCAAAACGATCAGAACCGCGCCAACAATGAAGATGGTTCTTGCGTCTTTGCTGATAGTCTTGACAAGCGAAGCAGCTGTCCTGCGTTCGGCATCATTAGCGGGCTGTCTGAAGTTAAGATTTTCGGGTTCAATTATCCTGTATTCCCTGTATTCATCACTTAATCCTGAATAAACATCAAAAACCATCTCTTACCCCTTAAAACTTATTCGATTTGGTTTAATATCCTGTATCCCCACACTTAGTATAAACAACTATCTGATATCGCACATAAACGATTATCTCATTTTCGCGCGGTTTTACCAATTAAAAAATCGTTCAAGGACTTAAATACATGCTGTACTTTCCGTCATCTTTTCAGATGTGTATCATTCAGATATGGGGGGACGGGCTTATGAGAAAAACAGTGACTTGGATACTGGTAATGTCAATTTCGAGTCAGAGGATATTGGATTTGAAAATGTTATCTATGTCCACAGTGATTACACATCGAATGACTTTCATTACTTTTTAAACTACTACCATTCTTCTGATGTTAACCAGACGAGTTTTGAATTCGGAGTAACTAACAGAACCGATAAGTATTATGGGTAATAAGTCAAAGCGGAGCCATATAGATATCGATCCTAACGATGTCTGCCGTAGAAGCATATTCATACGCTTTTGAATCGCGGACGAAATCGAAGAAATCACCGCTTATGGAGTTTTCGCTCTCGTTTATACCCTTAATACTCTTATTCGTGGTATTGCGCTCATAAAGGACATATACATCGACCTGGAAAACACCTTCATCGTTCGAGATCCACCTTTCAAGGCCAAAGCAGTAGTAATCTCCGTCGAGAACATATTCACCGGCAGAAGGATCGTAATATCCGTTGTAGAACTGGCCGGCTTTAAACCAAAGAACATCGTTACCAGGGTGTTCTTCGATATTCTGCTCGAAAACGCTGATTATCTCGGGTAATGTCATTTCCTCATTAATGTTGTTTCTCAGGAAAACAACCTGATCATAATTCTCATAGTATTCGCTGCTCATCGTTTCAACTGTGGTTATTTCAGTTTCATCCGGTTCAATATGATTATCCGTTACTCCGAAAAACTCTGAGATGATCTTGTAGTCACCGCAATTGGTAATGACAATAAACTTGTCAGAAGGGTCCTTATAAACAGCAAGGGGGACTTCTTTGGTTGCCGCTATTTCCCATGTCATTTCGTATGAGATGGTGGCATAGCCCTGATTATATCCAAAGCCTGAGGGACTATTGGATGCTAACCAGGCATCCAGCATGTCGGTTCTGACAATGAGGAAATTATAATCTTCGTATATGCCCCTTATGCTCCTGTCACTGTCATCGGTTATTTCCTTCAGTCTGGATTCTGCATATTCCTTAAATTCTGCATCACTGACAGTTATGTTACTAAACTCATATCCTTCAGGGAGCTTAAGCCCGCTGACATCGTAATCAATATTCCAATACCCTCTGCTGCCGACACCGCCCATAGCATACATATCGTTATTTCGCTGAGCTGCGCCTGAGACAGCTGAGCTCACTAAAATCGGGACGATTATTACGAGTGCACCGATAATGGCGATCACAGGCAAAGCGACTCCTGCTATGCCAAACCCTTTGCCCTTTTTGCCATTTTTCCGGACAGTAACAAGTCCTGCTATGGAAACGATCAATCCCATCAATGGCAAAACCACAAAAACAAAGGGCAACAGCTTTTCTGTGATGAAAAACCTGATATCCCGCGGTGCGTTAGAACATATCAGGCTTAACAGCAGAACTCCTAACGGCAAGATCGTGAGAATGAATCCTGCCAGACAAAGTTTACTGAATCCTTTCTTCTGTTCGGACATGGATCACCCGTTTTTCTGCTTTCTGATGAAAGAGACAAGCATAAGGATATAGCATACCGTCTTGGGGAGCATGAGCATTCCCAGCATCGGAAACAGCGGTGCGAAAACCGCGACCGGAATATAGAACAGAAAAGACAATGTCGTATAGAGCCACAGCCTGCTCAGATACTTGTCTTCCTTACGGACTTTGAAATAAAGATATACGACTATGCCGCCTATAACGATGAACGGCAGGTTGCGCAGAACTCCCCACAGCATTGAACCTTCACCTGTAAACCAGTTGTTGCCCGGCATCAGGCACAGAACGATCCTCAAGGCTGCAAGTGCATAGATCGCTATACCGATTGTTTTCGTGTTCTTGTCATCCCTGTTATAGACACTCTTATAGAGCAGGAATACGAGGATGTAGAAGATCGTCATTGTGATGGATGTGACGAGTTTGCCGAATCCCAGGAACCATGTGAAATCGCTGTCGATGAAATAATTAAGTACTCTCGGAACCAGATGGAACGAATCACCTAACCCAAGTACCAGCGCTGCCGTTCCCATGAGGGCATCGTTCCTGTTGCGGCGCTTAATCAGGATCAGGATGCCTGTAAGTATCGCAAAGATCAGGTATAAGATATCAAATGTAGATTCACCGTATTTCATATCTCACTCCTACAAACATGAGTTCTTACGTTATTCATTATGCATCTATATCAGTAACTATATGCAACGTGTATTCCGGATAAAGATTTTGCACCTGCTGGGTAAGTGTCTTAATCGCTTCATTTCTGTCTACATCGATCCTTACCAATGCTATTTCCGGAGTCTCATAAACGTGCTGATTTGACTTGGTTTCTTCCGTCGTCTCCGCAACTTTTCCGCACGACACCAGAAGAACCGATAGCACTGCTATTAATAGAATCTTTAATACTGTCCTCATCGCAGAATCCCCATGACCGATATCAGATAAAAACTATTCCTATTAACGACTATATTATATCAAATCGCGATATTCAGTCTTAATCTTCACCTATGACCAAACACTCGATAACGTCATGCTCAAGCAGACCGTTAACTCCATGTTCAACCTTCCTTATCTCGAAATAAGTAATTCCTTCATTTGACGGATGACCGTCATCAACAAAGACCGTATTCATTCTTATCTCGAAAACATCTTCATCACTTGTCACGATATCGTATATTGAAGTCTGTGCTTCCATGTAGTTCCAGTGATCTTTTTCCCATTCGCTTCCTCCGCCCGGAGCTTCAATAACAGAATAGGTATTAATGCCTGATCCCATGAAGTCCAGAACATCATTGAATCTGTCCTCCGCCTCATCTTTCATAGCCGCTGAGAACAAGGAGACAAAGCCATCCTTGTCTTTTTGGTTCAAATAATAAAGAACATTAAGATCGTATTTTCTCTGCGCATCCTGTGAATCCAACTGATTCAGATTAACGTCTGTTTTCTTACCCGGGACCTGGTTCGCCTTATACCTTTCTATAACGCATCCCGCACTGGCAACAAGAGAATCGCCTTTGTAGAAAGAAATGTACTGAACACCTTCGTCGTTTTTATCGAAAACGGAACGGGCGCATGAAACTATCCTTACCGTGTAATCCGAGTTGCTGTATTCACTTCTGTAGATTGCGTAATCTTCTGAGTCACTAATAAAATGAACTGGCAGATTGACTTCGGTAACGTTATCGTATTTTGTGAAGTTGCCGTCTATTTCCGAGAGGAAATCTCCGATCTTGCGCGCGTCCGATGTATTTTGACAGAACAAGGATTCAAGTGCACCGGCATCTTCTTTAATTACTGCCTCAACTGCATTTTGGGACATGTTGTAAGCGTCCTGCCGGAGCTCCCTTGAAGACGGTCCGATAAGGCTGCATCCCGCTAATCCGATAATGGCAAGACCTATCAGGAAAGTCGTTGTAATCTTGCGCATAGAATATCTCCTTCGCTCATCTTAACTGAACGATATGTTCTGTCAGGTTTTTCATTATAGTATCACTATGTCGGGATTTTATCTTAGAACAGGCATGCGCAGTCCGCTACTTTATGAAATTCATCAGTAACAATGCGAGACTTTGTCCGTAGTTGTCACGTCTTCCAGCATGTTATCCTATCAATGTCTACATGGGGATTTCTTTTGGTTACAGTGCATCAGGCGGATAATATCATGGCTGAATCTAAAACTGTTTCTTTGATAACGATCAGGCACAAGAAAAAGATGGCGGCAAAGGATAAGATATTCTATGTTTGCATCTATACTTTCTTTATGCTCTTTGCAGTGGTAACGCTATATCCCGTCATCAACATGCTGGCTTATTCTCTCAACGAGCATGTTGATGCAGTACTGGGCCATATCTACCTGCTTCCACGCAAATGGTCACTGGAGAATTACGATAGAATGATTTTTCCCGATATTGCGATATGGAAAAACTACAGGGAGATCAGCTTCCGGCACCAGCATTTCCTACAGGGCATAGCAATATCTACGGCAAGAACCGCAATAGGAACTTTAACTGCTTTGGCATCCAATGCTTTTCTTGCATATATCCTCAGCCGCAAAAGATTTATGTTCAAGTCCGGGCTTTCGCTTTTCTGGATCATTGCCATGTTTACTCAGGGCGGTGTTGTTCCACTTGCGACGACATATATACTTTACAGATATTTCCATCTTGGTCATAGTTTCTGGGTATATATCGTTCCCAATTTGGTGAGCATTGTTTATGTAATGGCTATCAGGACTTACATGAAGAGCATCCCGGATTCATTTGAAGAAGCAGCACAGCTTGAAGGTGCGGGGCATCTCAGGATATTCTGGAGCATTATCAGTCCTATCTGTAAACCGGTATATGCCGCGATCGCCATCTTCATTGCTTCATATCACTGGAATTCCTGGTTTGATACACAGCTGTATAACAGGATGGATCCGCAGTACACTACAATACAGTACGAATTACTGAAGTTTTTCAGCGAAGCACGCATCACCACGTCAGGAGTAGAATACTGCAACTCCCCCACTCCACACACGGTAAAAGCTGCCGCTTATATCATCGCAATGATACCTCTCACCATTGTATATCCGTTTTTTCAGAGATATTTCATTTCAGGTCTTACGATCAGAGGAATTAAAGACTAAAGTCCCCTATCAACTATTCAATTCCTATTTTTTCCTATACTCTTCAACGAGTTTGTCATAACTTAAGGGCTGGCATTCCGATTTGGCATTCTCAGCCTTTTCAACAGTCTGATCTTTCAGAATTGAGGATAACCAGTTCATCATTTTCTGATACTGTCTGTTAGAAACATCACGCAGCAAGACATATGAGTAATGTTCATCCGTCATTCCCGGTAAAAGGAACTTGTTTGAATCATTATCGTCACCATTCTTAAAGACCATGAACTTTTCGGTATCCAGATATTCATGTTTATGCACAGGTATGAATCCGGCAAAATCTTCTATCCTGAAGCTCTGAGTGCTTTCCCCGATAGTGATTTTCATATCGTTTTCCGTCAGTTCTATCCTTGTATTCACGGTCCTGCGAAGGTATCTAATACTGGCGAAGAGAGCGCTGAGCAATACGATCGGTATTCCGATATAAAGGACTAGAGGATAAATATCCGGTTCTCTGAAAGGCAGGATAAACAGCCTTAATATCGCCCAAATTGCAACAACAGTTCCAAAAAAGAAACCGATTATAAAACCTTTAAGCTTATTATGCTTAGTATCAAAACACCTTTTATTTCCAGAAACCATTCCGAACTATACCTTCATATCTTAAGCTGCTATTTTATTAACTCTACAGCCTCTTCAACCGTTGAAGCTTTTCCTGCTATCAGGAGACGTCTGATAGCCATAACAGAGGAAACAGTTCTGTATTTTGCAGGAACAATGTCCTTTGTGTCAGATATAACCCTGTAGCTCTCATCCAGCATAGCTTCAAGCTTCTTTAGCTCTTCTGCGGCTTTCTCATTCTCTTTATTCATCTGTGCGGAACTCTCTTTATAAAGCTTATCAGAAGCTTTATTTCTAAGCGCATTGGCGATAAGAGCCGTTATCGGGAAATAAAACAGCGCGAAGACCAATTCATAAATTACCATAGAGAATGAAAACACATTGTGATTTGCAATACCGAAAACGGCTGATGCTATTCCTATGATCACAAAGAAAAGTATAAAGAACGGCCAATAAAATCTTATTAAACTGAACTGACAGTATTCGAGGTTGGCAGTTATTTCCTTCCTTGATTTCAGTTCGGTTATCTTCTTTTCTAATTCTTCCCTGTCCTTAAGCGCTGTTGCATAAGCATCGAGTGATTTGATAAGTCCTTCTCTTTCCATATATCCGCCATCCGAATTCTCTGAACTAAAATGTGCCTATTCCCATACAAGATCATTATATCATTCCAAAGAATGCTTGCATTTCATCACTCAGACATATGCAATAAACAAAGGGGCCTCAGGAAACCCTGAACCCCTTCGGTTTGTATGCGTAAGACAGTTTTGAATCATTAAGATTTATGCAGTCCTTCTTTCGCTTTCCATGCGTTTCATGACTTCATTAATCTCTTTTTCTGATGGTATATCGAACATTCCGATTGCGGTAAAGTAGATATCCACCTTGACATAATTCTTACCATCGCGTCTTTCCTTTTTATGAACTTCAATCCTTTTTATCAGCGTATTTACCAGTGTTGGATCAAGTTCCGTAACCTGAGATAGCGAGCGAAGCCTGTCGAAAAGATAGCGTAACTCCACGCCTTCTTTTTCTGTCTTGGCTAGCTTAGCCTGTAAATCCGTGATGGTCTTATCGATCTCTTTTTGTTCAGCTTCATATGACTGAATGAGTTTTTCATACCGTTCATCTGATAGCTTCCCAAAAGCATTGTCTTCATATACACGCCTTGAAAGGAAATCCAGTTCACTGTGTCTCTTTTCAGCCTGAGCAAGTTTCATCTTCTTTGCTTTTAGAGTTTCAGCCTTCAGGTGTTTGTTCCTCTCGTTAATCATATATAGGAACACATTTTCATAACAGCGCACAAAATCAGCAAGGTCACTTATAGCCGCAAGTACTATTCGTTCAAGAACTATATTTCTAATGTAATGAGCCGAACAAAGTCTATTGTTAGACTTAGCTTTCGCGCATCTGAAGAATTCTTGTTCGGGTTTAAATCCCTTGCATGTACATAGATGAAGTCTAGAACCACAGTCATAACAAAAGATCAGTCCTGAGAACATACTTGTTTTGCCCGTTCTTAATGGTCTTCTCCTGTTTTGGCGCATTTCATGCACTCTCAGCCAGTCTTCTTCAGAGATTAATGCTTCATGTTGATCGGGTATAATCTGTTGCTGATCTTCAGGAATACGCGTTATCTTGTGAACCTTATAACTAACAGAGGAAAACACATTGTTTACCATACATCCGGTATATTTTCTGTTATCAAGAATGTTGGCAATCGTTGTATCCTTCCATCCGTATGGATTATCAGGAAGATGTACTGTATAGTTTCGACCCTTTGAAGCGTAATATGAGTTCGGCGTAAGCACTTTTTCATCTGCAAGTATCCTTGCTATCTGTCCAGTGCCAAAACCCGCTAAAAACAGATCAAAGATATGTCTTACGACTTTTGCCGCTTCCTCATCTATAAGCCATTTCTCTTTGTCATCCTTATCACGAATGTAGCCAAAGGGGATCCTATGGGATACACGCATATTGTGTTCGGACTTTGTCTTCCATACCTGTCTGACCTTCTTAGAAGTCTGTGCAGCATACCATTCATTAAATATCGTATGGAACGGCATTATCTCTACACCTTCGCCTGTAGCGGTGTTGACGTGCTCCTGTATCGCAATGAATGTGATACCCAGTGAAGGATAGACGATCTGTGTAAGTCGTCCCATCTCGGTCTGTTCACGTCCGAATCTGGAAAGGTCCTTGACGATAATCGTTCCGATCTTACCGCCTTCGGCAAGAGCTTCCATCTCCTTGAATCCCGGACGATCGAATGTTGTACCAGAAATACCATCATCTACGAAGAATCTCGTGTTATGGTATCCATTCTTCTTGCAATAGTCCTGAAGTATCTGCTTCTGGTTCTTGATGGAATTGGATTCCTCATCTGACTGCTTGTCTGCGTCATCAACTGATAATCTGCAGTAAAGCGCTGTTATTTTATTGTCATTGCCCTTTATATCTGATGTTGTCATTTTACGTAGCTCCTTTCTGACAACCGGGCATAGCATCAGTATCTTCAGAATACTCCCTCATTTGGGAAGCGTCCACGTTTTTCAAAAGATAATCCTGAAACTGCTTCATTACGGATACACGACCTTTAGGGTCATAGTGCGTCTCTACCTCGAACACAGTATTTCCTGCATTTATCACGAAAGACTGCTCTCCATATTTCTCTATGGGTTCATAAATATCAGGGTATATCAGTTTCTTTCTTGCTTCGCTATCTTCTTTCATAATCTGATACCTTTCACAAACAGAACGAACGTTTGCCCGAATTGTAAAAGGCTGAGTAAAGCATGTCAATACCATAACCACCTAAAAAGCGAAACAGTCCGTTTAATAGGCTTATTTACAAAAAACAGCTTATCCGCGAATCCCCAAATTGCGACCATTTATCCTTGTTCATCCAAATCCTTTTGGACTCTTGATATAACTTTTGTCGCATATACTACATTACTCGTGTTCTCGACACCTCAAAAAGGCGCACCACCATTAAGTGATGCGCCTAATTCACAAAAATATTCTTTTACCTTATTCGATCCAGTATCCGTTTGAGTCAAAGCTGTAGCTCCTGCCATCAATAGTAAGCGTCTCACTCTTAGCATACCATCCGGTATCATCACCGAACCACCAGCCCTTAGCATCCTGTCTCCAGGTTGCCTTGTGCTTGTAAGTCCATGCACCGCTTGCACCAAGCCAGTAACCATCACAATACTCATTACATGCCATCGAGCCGTTGGTCTTAAAGAAGTACCAGACTCCACCTATTTCTTTCCATCCTGTTACCATTTCTCCGGAACCCGGGTTGAGATAATACCATACATCGTTTATCTGCAGCCAGCCTATCTTCATTGCACCGGAAGATGTAAGGTAATACCATGAGCCGCCACTGCTGATCCACCCTGTTGCCATTACGCCTTCACTGTCCAGGTAATACCACGCGCCGTTTACCTTCTGCCAGCCGTTCTGCATTGCACCGCTATCGTTGAAGTAATACCACGATCCGCTTATCTCTTTCCAACCGATAGCCAGTCCGTCTTCTTTTGTGCAATAAGATTTTTGTTTCCCATGCGTATACCAACCGGTTATCAGAGCTCCACTAGGAAGGAACTTATATTTTTTACCTTCTATCGTTATTGTGCCGGTCTGCATAACACCATTAGTATCAAAATAAAACCATTCTAATTTTGAATTGCGTCCTGATCCGACTCTAATCTGTTTCCATCCGGTAACAGGTGCATAATTCTCATAGTAGTATTTATTTCCGCCTTCTTCTACCCAGCCCTTACGTGTATTACTTATAATACTTAAAGGCTTGCTTGCATAATCAGTTTCCTTATCTCCGTTGATATCTTCTGCTATGAGATATACCTGATACTTTGTTCCCCAATCAGAAGCATTGAGACTTACCGTTGAGAGATCAAAAGAGCCAGTGTAAGTACCGTAATACTTAATAGAAGATCCACTTGCATTCCATGCGCCGTCAGTGATGAGAAGCGATACCTGATCCGCATTACCTGTAGCAGTGCAAGAGAATGTTGTTCCGCTCAACGAAACAGAACCTGCGTTAACTGAGAGATTGTTGTCAAGTATTGTAAGTTTATAAGAAGTTCCGACTTGTCCCAACGCACCGTTAATAGTGGTAGAAAACAGGACTTTGCTCAGATCAACATTTAAAGCTGGTGCCACGCCATTACCATCGGGGAAAGGAGCGTAGGAGTCGTACAGATTACCGTCATCACCAACTCCACCCACGTAGAAAGTACGATGAGTTGCGGAACGCAGGTGCCAAAAATCGTACGAGCCAGATTTTTTCTTATTAGCCGCATTTCCATTAGTAGTGCTATATCCATAGTTAATGTTTGATGCCTCTTCTGCATCCAAAACAAAAATCTTATCGCCTTCAAGTGCGACATATTGACCAAATGTTTCTTTAATCTCTGAAGTGACATTACCGGCTCCTGTTCCAACAACCAAATCATGAGCACTTACTGTACTTGCAGCGATTGCACTCTGCTCTTGAGATGTGAAAGAACCGTCTGTCAGAAATGCTCCGTTCAGATATGTTCTCAGTTCACTATCTGCCCATTTATTTGAATTGTCATCAAATATCTTCTTAAAAAGAGTTGTATCACTATCAAGGAACACTGTTGATCCGCCATAAGCCGTTGTACTCGGTGCCAGCACACGGAACTTGATAGGTGTTCCTTTATAACTTCCATAGTACACGTAACTACCCGACCATGCAGAACTTGCACTTGTCGGTGCGACCGGTGCATGTATTTTCGATGTTCCAAGACATGTATTGCTTTGGCTCTTTGCAACATCCGCAAGAACCTTATCATTACCGATGATTCTCGGAATAAATAACATGCTCATCGCGGCTATAATTACAGTCGCCATGAGTTTCTTGCATTTCGATCTCACTCTCATTTTTATCCCCCTTTATGATTTTAGGTAGAAATAAAAACGCAGCCTGCCCGACCACCGAGCAAACTGCGTGATTAACAATATTATGTGAAAAGTGTTAGTCTATCTGGCTGGCTGGCTGGCTGAGAGATTGTCCTTCCGCTAATCATTGATGTCAACACCTTTCCGAAAGCAATAAACATTTTTGATAAGTTATCTTACCATATGTTGACAACTTATACATACATTTTATTAGTCATCGTCACAATCGACTATCACCCATTTGTACCATTTTAATTGTTTTACGAAGAGAATTCATTCTAATAAATTCCCTTATAAGTTCAGTGTATAAAGTGTATAAAACAGCTTTCAGTGTGGCTATAGCCGCATCAAATATCGCATTTACAATATAAAAGAGCACCACATGTTCTAACTATCATATCAGGGACACTTCCCCTGAGACCTTAAGGTGTTCTCGTCATATATAAATCAGATTGTGATGACAAGGGTTTCAGGGATTCCCTGACAAGCTCATTGTATTTGTGTGGGCACAAATACGTTGCTTGCTGGACCATTCCGAAGCAATTGGAAAACGAATAATCAATATAACCGGAGAGCAAGTCTTGTTACTTCTTCCAGAAGTAACGCCTTATTAGTTTTGACACTGCGTATCAAAACTCAAGGCGCCCTTCAGGACCATTTCACGAAAAAGGCCGACAGGATGAATATAATCCTATCGGTCTTATTTCCTTAATCTGATGCTATGCTCTGTCTTTGCATTACTGCCTTATGAGCATAAACCCTTGATTTTATTGGTGATCGTGAGCGGATTCGAACCGCTGGCCTACCGCTTAGGAGGCGGTCGCTCTATCCAGCTGAGCTACACAATCGATTTTGAAACTAGGTGATTATATCACAAACCCGGAAGACTATAAAGACAAGTTTCCGCGAGCATTACTACCAGTGATATAAGTATCAGATAGAACGGAAGACCGTCTATATATCTGGATTTTGAGACAAAGATGAGTCTTCTTCTGATAACCGACAGAAGGCCTGTCATGACGATATCGGTAGCAACAGCGAAGACCACGGCTACGATCAGGTGGGAGATCTGCGGTATCGCGGGATTTACCAGGAATAACAGCGCCACAAATGCAGCAGCGAATGACACTTCACTGATAAAGTATCTCAATCCGAATATCGAGCTCCTGAAATTATGCTTTGCCGCATAGACTGCAATAGAACCAAGGAGCAGAGCCGTGACTTCACAGACAGGGAGCGCGATCAGCCTGAACAGATCGGGCTCGACAAACAGTTTCAGCATATAAACAGCCACGGTACAGCTGACACAGACGAGTGCAAACTCTCCCCTTGCGCTCAGGAATCTTCTTAGAGCCGTAATGTCAGCAACGGGAATATCCCAGAACTCAGTAAGCGCTTTTGACGTGGCACAGCTCGGGACACCGGAAATCCTTGATAATGCCCAGCTCATAACGATAATGAACATTACAGCTGCAAGGAGAGCAACAAACAGGTATCTCTTTTCGAATATATAAGACATCAATGTTCCGAATACAGAACCCAGAACTGCAATAAGATACGGGATCATTACTTCCCTGCCGAATGACGGCCTTGTAAACTTGTCGTTCTCGTCATCCTTAAATCTGGCAAGCGACATGATGCCTATTGCCATCGGAATAAATCCTACGGCTGCGTAAGGCGTACAAAGACCCATACGGTATGAGAATTCTCCGGCAGTAATGAAAAGCCCCATGACGAAAGCAAATGAGATGACAGACAGATTTCGAGGCATGAAAAATCTCAACGTAAGGGACCAGATCAAAAGACACGCCAGAGAGCATGCGACCGGCCACCAGAAATCATTTCCGGCGATCATATATTCAAGGCTTAATGAGATCAGGGTATATCCTAGAAAAAGAGAACTTCTTGTCGACAGATACCTGGCAGGCCTGATATGGACCGCCGAAATCTTTTCGTCGATCTTCTTTCTGGACTGTTCGTTATCGAACGGTGAATCGTATTTCTCGGTAAACAATCCCATCAGGTGACCTTCCAGTTCAGATATTCCTTTAAGAACTTGTAGCAGGTGTTACAAGCCTTAATGACCGTTCTCGTCTCATCATAGTAATCCGGAACAGGCTCGATAAACGAAGCCATCTCGGACATAGGAAGATCATCCATACTGTCCGTGATGATCTGGTTCTCAAGTGCTCCTCCCGGAGTGAGTCCGTCTTCAGTCGAATCGTAATCAAGATTGCTTCCGTTACCCCTGTTTCCGCCGTCAGAAGCCGGTGTTGAAACAGGATCCTGATCACCTTCATGCCATGTTCCGTTTATGACAGCTTCGATCTGTCTTACGGGCATGTATCCTACTGCGACTTCGTCGTCGTTATAGATCGTGTAAATCTCCGGATTCTTTTCGAAAGAGAAGACTATGTGACCGTCTTCATTGAGGTATCCGAGTTCTTCGGCATCCTTCTCGAAAAGATGTACGAGCATCGCATCAAGACCCCTCATGTACGCTTCCTTGCCGTATCCGGCTTTCGAGTTCCCGATACATTCCTTTGCAAGCTCTACAAAGGGCCTAATATCGCACGTAACGCCGTCTACGATATCCGTGGTACCGTTTGACTTCATCGCGAGCCTGTCGGGCTCCTGGCACTCGAGAAGGGCATGGCAGAGATTGTAGGACTGGGTAGCCCAGTCAAGGCCCGATGTAACATATGCACCTTTCAGGGACGCTTCACTCCTGTCCTGATTGGTCTTATCGGTACTGAAAGCATCCCACTTAACCTTCTTGATCACGCCGTTTTCGATCTCCATCTCGACATAATCGATGTAACGGTTCCTGTCATCGAAAAGGCGCTGGGCGTAGTAGACACCGTCGTTCAGTCCTTCGACCGTATAGTTCTCGGATTTATCGTCATCTTCGGAATGGTCTTCAGTGGCGAAAGTGATCGGTATCTGTCTTCCGATGACCTTCTCCTTTATCAGCTCCATAGCATCTTCGCTTATATAGCGGGAATCCTCATCAGTATCCGGAGGCAGGGCGATTCCCGTAACTCTTGTACTTTCATAGTCGAGAGATACGAGGATGGCCATGTTCTGCTCATTCGGCATCTGGACCATCAGATCAACAACATAGCCCTTTGGTATTCCCATTGTGTCGTAACCGATATATACGCCGTCTATCTCAGGGAAATCATTCAATGCCTTGCTCTTTACCTTTTCGTAAGAAGCGCAGTCAAGGACGCCTGAAAATCTGTAATGGTATTCATTCTGGATACGTCTCGTCGCATTTTTCGAAGACATGAGATTTCCGCCGATAACGATGGCCGCGCCAAGAACCAGAAGCAATACTGCTTCCATAATGAACTGCCTGAGCTGTGAATGCGTCATCATGACAGATCCACCTCCCTCGAACGGACCTTGCGTCTTGATAATGTCTTGGAGAAGAAGTCCAAAACGAAGGAAAGGAAATTTACTGCAAGAACAGGCGCCAGGAGCGAGACCATGGGGCTTAAGAAAGGCTTGGTCGCCATCGTCAGTATTCCGCATACGACTCCTGCGAAAACGCCCGCTGTGAACCTTGAAGGCATCGTCGTGAGGTCTCCTAACAGGAATACTGCCACAAAGACCGCCCCCGAAGACAGCAGGTAGACAATGAATCCGTCAAACGTAAAAGTCCTTGTCTCTATCAGCATGGAAATAGGATAGAAAGAAATCAGTGTAATAAGATAAGAGACCGGTGAATAAAGTCTCATGGTACCTTTGAGCGTAAGGAAGAGACCTCCGATGACTATGCATGCCAGACATGCCGTTCCTATAAGGCCCGGATAGTTACCCGTGATCAGCTCAGAAAAAGTGAAATTCGAGTAATCCTTGTACTTGGCAGGTTCACCCTGAACGACCAGGCTGATAACAGAAAACCAGGAATTGTCCTCACGGTAAGAGAAACCCTGCATCCATGAAGGTGAAACTAGTTCGATAAAAAGACGGCCCGAACATGCAGGATTGATAATATTGCTTCCGGCGCCTCCGAAGACCTGTTTGGTAATGACAGAAGCAAACAAGACAGCCACAAGAGCTGATATAAGTGTCGTATTCGGAGGAAGCATGAGCGCTAAGAGCAGGCCCTCAACAAGGGAACTGAGATCGAAGTAATCTCCGCTCCTTCTTCTTGTCACCCTCACGCAGAAGTTATCGGACAATGTGAATGCAAGCATGCAGAAAAGGATCAGGACGATCGCTCTTATGCCGTAATAGAAGATACCGCATACCGTGCACGGAACCAGAGACGCAAGAAGCGTCATATAGATGTACGGCGCGTTTTTCTCCGTATGAATAAAAGGCGCTAACTGTCTTTTGTCCTTACTCATACTTCCTTATCCTTCTCAAACGGCAGCGTGATCGAATCTGCTGCTCTCTTGCTGACTTTTTCATCTCCGTCGGGATAATCTTCAAGAAGAGATGCTTCGCCGACACTAGCCGCACCGTAGCTCTCTATACTCTTGTCTCCCGCACCTCTGTTATCCAAAAGGGAATTGATCTCAATGATCCTTCCCTCACCTGCAAAACTTGCGATAGACGTCGTGAGGTTGATGCCCGCAGGACATACATACGAACATGATCCGCATGCAATACAGTCTCTGGCGCCCTCTTCGGCAGCCTTCTGCTTTAATCCCTGGTTGAGCATTTCAAATATCGTATTAGGTGAAAGGTTCATGGGGCAGCATTCCGAACACAGGCCACAGTGAATGCACGGCGTTCTCGGGACCTCCGCCCTCCTGACAACCGAAATGACTGAAGTAGTTTTAACTACGGGCGTATTTTCAGGATCAGTTATCTCAATGCCCGTAAGGCAATTGCCCCATACGATCCTGTCGCTTCCGTTCTTGATATCCTGAGCGTTAGTCAGGAGTTCTGATACGGGAGTTCCTATCGGGACCAGCATGTTATGGCCGCCTGAAGCGTCTCCTGATACCGATACGATCCTGCTCATCATCGGAATGTTATCTGACAATGCCTCCCAGCAGGCGAGCATTGTAGAGCAGTTAAACAACACTGCCTTGCAGGACTTTTCGAGAGTCTCGCCAAGCGCGAGATTCTTCCCGTATAATGCCCTTGCGACAAGCCTGTAATATCCTTGCGGGAAGCGCTCACGGAAGAGCTTTATCTCAAATTCGAGATCCTTAAAGTCATCCTTAATGCGCTTTATCGAATTTTCGAGAGCCTGGCGCTGCTGCTTTCTGTTTTCCGAGATGAGGAAAATGCATCTTGAAGCGCCTACAGCCCTTGCGCATGCACTTGAACCTGAAACTACATAATCAGGATACTCGGTTATCGCAACAAGGTCAGAGGTGGAATAAGGTTCGCTCTGCAGACAGTTGACCAGGAAGTCACTTACCACTTCCGTTCTTGCTCTCTTAAGCTTGGCGGCGGTGGGGATTCCTTCTCCTCCCATTCCGCAGATACCGGCATCCCTTATTATGCCGATGGCTTCACTGGCCGAAAGCTTGAGTCCGGATCTTGGTCTTAAGGAATCAAGTCTGGTACGCTTCATGTCATTTATTATCGTGACCGCGGGAGTCAGAATGCCGTTCGGGAGACGGATATCCTTTATCTCTGAGACCCTGCCGGATATTCCGCTGTGTACCGGAACGGAGAATGTTCCCTTTTCCGGAATACCGACGCACTGTCCGATCCTGACGTAATCTCCGGCCTTAACTGACGGGACAGCAGGAACACCGGAATGCATCTTCATGGGAAGGATAATCTTTGAAGGATATATCCTCTCAAACATTATCTCCTTGACAAAAGGGGAACGCTTTGAAAAATTCAAAACGTCCCCTGTAAATAATCCTCTGTAAAAAGAATATAGCCTGCGATCTGACACTTTATCTGTTCCCGTAACGGATGGCTGAATTAAGTGCCTTCCTTATCAGTCGGAATAACCTTCGAGTTTCTTGGACTTAGGTGATCTGTTGAGTTTACGGATAGCTTTAGCTTCGATCTGTCTGATACGCTCACGTGTTACGCCGAGCTTCTTACCGACCTGCTCCAAAGTCATAGGAACACCGTCCTTGAGACCGAATCTCAACTCGATAACTCTTCTCTCCCTGTCTGTAAGACCGTTGAGAGCCTGGATAAGGTCTTCCTTAAGAAGGATCCTTGCGACCTCTTCTTCAGGTGCTGCGAGCTCATCGTTTGAGATGAAGTCAACCAGGTGGCTGTCCTCTTCCTCACCTACAGGCTTATCGATGGAGATAGGATCCTGTGAGATCTTCTGGATCTCCCTGATCTTAGCCTCATCCATACCCATGGCTTCAGCAAGTTCCGTTGTGGAAGGCTCTCTTCCGAGATCCTGAACGAGCTGACGCTGTACTCTTGTAAGTTTATTGATCGTCTCAACCATGTGTACGGGGATTCTGATCGTCCTTGCCTGGTCTGCGATAGCTCTGGTGATAGCCTGACGGATCCACCATGTTGCATAGGTCGAGAACTTAAATCCCTTTGTATAGTCGAACTTGTCTACTGCCTTGATGAGACCGATGTTACCTTCCTGAATCAGGTCAAGAAGTGAAAGACCACGGTTCATGTATTTCTTGGCAATTGATACAACGAGTCTCAGGTTTGAGTTGATGAGGAGCTCTTTTGCTTCCTCGTCACCCTTTGCCATTCTCTGTGCAATGTCCTTTTCCTGCTCGGCATCAAGGAGTTCGATCTTACCGATCTCCTTCAGATACATCTTGACCGAGTCATCAACCACATTGGCGTCTTCGCCGTCTGTATCGAGATCACTGTCATCAGCATCAAGATCGGGATCGTTGATCTTTACGCCGCTGTTCTCAAGCTCTGCCCTGAGATTGATAAGCTCATCGGGTTCGATCTTGAAATTCTCGGTCAAAGTCTCGAATTCTGATTCTGTAATCTGATTATCGTTTTTCTCGGCGAATTTCTTAGCGTGCGCCATGGCTTTTTCAAATTCTGTCATTGGATAGATCACCTCGTAAATCTGCTGTTAAAAATTCCATCTGTCTGACAAAGAGATCAGTTGCTCTCTGCTGTTGTCTCTACGATCTCAACCGGCTCCTGGACATCTTTGGTAAGACCATTACCGTCAATGTGGAAGATCGTGTCGGGAGTGTAGATATTCATCTCGACTACACCGGAATCGTTTCCACGCTTGTCTGAACGGAGCTTGGTGTAATTCGCATAGATCGTCTTTGCTTCGTCATCAGTGATCTCTGAAGAAAGACCGATCTTCACATACTGGCATGAAAGACCGTAGATATTGTACTGTCTGTATGAATCAGCTTCCTGTGAAGCCTCACCGGCGAAGATCGTATTAATATCTGCGGTTATGGATTCGGTAAGCGTCTTGCGGCTGATGAAGAGCGGGATCGCGATTGCAAGAATAACAGCCACAAGGGCTACTGAACCTGCGATCATTCCGATTACAAGCTTCTTCGGAGCCTTAACGTCATTAGGAGAGATCTCAAACTCGTTGGGCTTGAGCTTGGAATCTTCAGACTGTGTCTTGGAAACCTTGGTTCTCTGAACAGCCTTCTCAACCAGATCCGGCATTACCGGGGTTGAATAATAATGCTTTGAGCCTTCCTGCTTCTCGAATTTCTCATTCTTGAACTCGTAGCCTTCCGGATTTGCAAAGATCTCAGCAGCCTCAGCGGAAGGAAAAACACAGTTACAGAATACGCACTCGCAAAGTTCCTCTCTGTCATCGAACATGACAAGTGAACCGCAGTTCTTGCACATACCTTGTTTAGTTGCCATCAAATAATCGTCCTTTATCTTGAAGTAAGCGCTTTAAGCTAACGCGCCGGACTACGGATACAGGGATAATGGTTTGAAACAGGCCGTAAATACGGCATTCCCTTCGCGTAGGCATAGTTATACTTATAGCAATCGTTGATTATAATATGCTAGAGCAAACCCGTCAAGTACCGCTTACATTTTTTATTACTTGACACGTCCGTTGCCGCGTCTGTATCATCATTCCTGACACTAACGAATCAAGAGGTCTGTCCCTTGCCAAGCCGCAAATCAAGATTATATCCTGACTTCAAGCCTTCGAACGACACCGAGAAGTTTATGCTCGAAGCCATCAAGGAAGCCGAGAAAGCGATCGATCTCGGTGAATGCCCCATCGGCTGCGTTCTTGTAAAGGACGGCAAGATCTTTACAAGGGCTCACAACCTCAGGCTCACACGCGGTAATTCCCTCGCTCACGCTGAGGTCATCGCGATCGACAGGGCCTGCAGAAAGCTCGGTGACTGGAGGCTCGAAGATTTTGACATGTACGTCACTTTAGAGCCCTGCACCATGTGTTCCGGAGCCATCATCCAGTCAAGGATCCGCAAAGTGTATTTCGGCGCATACGAGCCAAAGAGCGGAGCCGTAGTATCCTGCAACGATATCTTCGAAGTATCTCACGGTCACAACCACAAGGTCGATTTCGAAGGCGGCATTCTCGAAAAGGAGTGCTCTCAGATGATGCTCGATTTCTTCCGCGCAATCAGAAAGCGCGATGCCGGCAAGAAACGGAAACCTGAATAAGATCAGACCTCAACGAATTCTCCGTACCTTACAAGATACAAGAGTCTGCGTGCGACGGTGATGCCGTCTTCTTCACATGCAGCCGCATAGCTTTCCAACTGGAACGCGTGTCTCGACAAAGCTTCTTTCGCTCTCGCTTCAGCACTCTCGCCTTTCAGCCTGTCAGTCTTGTAGTCCAGGATCACGTATCCGTTCTCAGTCTTAAAGATCAGGTCGATAATACCCTGTACCAGCACCGAGTCACCCGAATCGCCTTCCACAAAGACCGAGAATACGATGGGCTTTTCAGAACGGGCGGTTCCATTTTCGAAACTGCTGATGATATCTGTGCAGATGTCAGACTGGCAGAAAGCAAGTATACCGTTCTTAAACTCCGAAGCGACTTTCAGGGCATCTTCGGCGGAGCAGATATTGAGGAATCCTCCGTCTATCAGAGCCTTTATCTCATCATCAAAAGTTACCGTGCCGTTCCTAAGTCCGGCAAGATCGATAAACCTCATGATCCTGTGAAGTACGGTTCCCCTTGCAGCCGCAGTAAGCATCGACACGTTGGCACTCTCAAAATCATCGATGCCTCTTATCTGCATGTCGACATGCGTCGTTTCAAAAGGCTCCCCTTCTCCCGCAACTCCGGTAACCGCGACCTTGAACGGGATGTCAACACTGTCCTGATATGCGTAATCGGCGAAAACAAGTTTCCCGTCTTCGTCAAACTCAGGCGCCTTTTCAGTGCTTCCTTCACCCTTCTTTTCTTCAGGACTCTTTTTGAGTTTCCCGTGCTCACCGTATATCTCGAGCACACGGGCAGCTGTCAGATCCACGACCTCAAATCCCTTAGCGGCATTACCGTCAAGATCAAGGAAAGGAATAACATTATCCGGTCTTAACTCACCGCAGTCGGCGATCTTTCTTAATGTCTCACCGTCTGCGCTTCTTGCGAGCGCGCTCATGAGGCAGTATGGGATCTTCATGTTTCCGGAAAGCCAGTGCCTCTTGTCGAATACTTTTTCCTCATATCCGACAGCCTGCAAAAAGGCGTCTCTCAAAGGACCTGACTTGCTTGAATCAGCAGAACTTACTGTAACGACCGACAGGTTTTCCTCAGCCCTCGTCAGAGCAACGTATAAGAGTCTTAAGGTCTCTGCATTGACTGCAAGATTCATTTTTGTCTTATACAGCATCTGCTCGGATGAATGGACTCTGGTGACAGCTTCAGGATCGTAATCGTTGATGATAAAACCGTCATCACGGTCGAATACGATATCCGAGAGCTTATCCTTCTGCTCATCGCTCCATCCCGTCGCTACAAGGATAACGAACTTAAACTCAAGCCCTTTGCTCTTATGGACCGTCATGGTCGTGATCTTATCCTTGTTCGCATCCTCGACTTCAATCTCAGCTTTCTTGATCTGGATCTTCATCTGTTCAAGATCTTCCGCGATTCCCGAAATATCCGAACCTCTTCTCTTGAAATTTGCGGACAGCCAGTCCTTAAAGATGTCGAACTTGCTGCTGTCACCAGTTCTTGCTTCGATCGTTGCTTTAATGCAGGTCTCACGGTAGATAAGTTCGATGATGTCATCGATATCAACTACCATCGCTCTCATCCTTATCTTGTCGAATACCCTGATGAATTCCTTAACACGGCCTGCAAGTTCAGAATCACACTTTTCGCCGAAGATCCTTAGCCTTAACATCAGCGGTTCCTTATCAAGAGACGGCCCGTCAAGCTCATGGATAAACACCTGGATGCGCGCTAAGTCCTCAACGGTAAAGTTCGAGAACTGATAGTTCGAGAACATTACTCCTGCAAGGTATTCGTCCCTGTATTCATTTCCGAGACAGATCAGGAAATTGATCAGTCTGTGGATATCCATATCCTCGAAAACATTGCTCGAAAACCTTCCGGCTGCCTCAAGCTTTCTGCCGTCACTCAGTACGCATCCGTTGAGGTACTTTGCAATGGACTGTGCCTGGTTATTTGAAGCCGTAAGAACGCAGATATCCTTTAATTCCGGTTTCTTGCCGTCGAGCCTTGTACATGTCTCCATGTATCTTCTGACTTCGCTCTCGACTGCGGCAAACAGTGCCCTGTTCTCCGCCTTGGTCTTATCTCCGTCATCCGGTATGTCAAAGTCATCATTGGCAACGACTATTCTCGGAAGATCGCCGTGCCTTGTTTCCTTTGCCTTGCTGAGTTTCTGGCCTTCATCGTATTCTATCTCGGAGCCTTCCCTGCTCATCGTCTGCTCAAAGACGTAATTTGCAAACGCTAAGATCTCACAGGTGCTCCTGTGGTTTTCCTTGAGGAATCTGACAACGCCCTTCTGTTTGCCGGCAATTATCTCATCCATCCTGTTTCCGAAGATCTTAGGATCGGCATAACGGAATTTGTAAATGCTCTGCTTGATATCACCGACTCTGAACACATTACCTTCAGCACTTTCGAATCTTTCGATTATCTTGTCCTGAAGCCTTGTGTTGTCCTGATACTCATCGACAAAAATCTCCTTGAACTTTTCACCGTAGAAAGCAGATGCTTCCTCTGTCTTTAAGATCTCATACGCAGTATGCTCAAGATCTGAAAAGTCCATGCCGTGCATGGAGTTCTTAAGTTCAGCATAGAATCTGTCCGTAGTCTTGAGAAGTTCAACAAAGCACCTGACAGCTTCAGTTCCAGCCTTCTGCTTTTCGAGGAGCCCCGTCTTATCAAGCTCGATGAAGTCGATGTAATCTGAAGGAAGGTCATACTTGTTATCATACTTGCCGTCGCCCATCGTTCCAGGAGTCATAAAACGTCTGAGTGAAACAAGTGCCAGTATCGCCTGGTCATCACCCTTAAGGTCAGGGTCTTTGAACATGCTCTTATACTTGATCTTTCCGAGTTCTTTCAGAGGCCCCAGACTTCCGAAGAAATCAATTCCCTTACGCGTTCCATATGAATCGATAACAGCGTTTATCCTGCTGATAACTTCACTGAAATACTCTTCATTGGTGTAATCTTCCGTTATCCGGAAATCATGTGCAGTGCAGACTTCATCAATCTCTCCGCTTTCAAAGACTTCCTTGATCTTCTGAAGATAATCGACGACTGCCTTCGAGATATCGTTATCTCCCTCGAAATACATTATCTGTCCGTTCGCATCACGCTCTTCACGTTCTTTTACGAATCTGTCACAGACATCATTATAGTCAGGCAGACTTCTAAGTGTCAGGTAGACTCTTGTAACGGCACTGACAAGTGAAGAATCATCTCTTCCGTCTCCGAATCTTCTCGTAAATCTGATAAAAGCATCATCCTCTGATTGACAGCGCTTATAGATGTCCCTGATCGCATGCTCGGCCGCGGAACGGAGAAGGACGTCCCTCTCGCTTCCGGTGATTATCCTGCATGAAGGATCAGTGAATTCGGCCATCGGTCCGTCTTCCAGAATAAAGCCTTTCTCCTTGATCACACGGGAGCAGAATCCGTGCATGGTCTGGATATATGCATTGGGCAGAAGATCTATCTGTGAGGACAGGAGAGCTGCAAGTTCAGTATCTCCCGATTCGACGGCTTCTGCTCTGAGATCCCTTAATTTCTGTTCTATCTTGTCAGACATGTGTGCAGCAGCGTCTTCAGTGAATGTGACGACGAGCATACTGTCTACCGAAAGCTTTCCTGTCTTAACCTCATCGCCTATCCTTGCGGTAAGCACAGTGGTCTTTCCGGAACCTGCAGATGCAGAAACGAGGATGTTGTTTACGGGCTCTCCGATTATTACTTTCTGTTCAGGTGAAAAATCCATAACTTAACCCTCCTTTCCTTCATCTTTTCCGTCTTCTTTATCGAGAATGTCCTTCATGGCAAGTATCGCTCTGCGGACGCCTCTTTCCATATTCTTGTCAGCGCCGATCTTTTTGGCTGCGTCATCAAGTCCGGGATCTTCCTTAGGTTTCCCGCTCTTATTCGGTTTGGCAAAGGTCTCGGCTTTCTTTATCATTTCGTCGTAGGGACTGCTCTTACTGATATCTACCTGTTCCCTTCCCTTTGAACCGGACGGATCATTTCCGCAATAACCTCTGTAACTGCAGTAACTGCACAGATCAAGATTATTCTTTGCCGTAACGGCATCAGCTTTGCCCGAAGTTATCTGGTCAACGCTTTCCTTGATGATGTGCTTCGAAAACCTTATGGCAACCTTTATCGCTTCATCATCGTAACCTGCAAGCTGAGGAGCACAGATAATAGGGTTGCCTTTCGGATCAGGCTTTAACCCGACAAGAACATAACCGTAATCGTCTATTACA
Organism: Ruminococcaceae bacterium AB4001; assembly: GCA_000621765.1. Lineage (GTDB taxonomy): Bacteria > Bacillota > Clostridia > Saccharofermentanales > Saccharofermentanaceae > Saccharofermentans. The sequence continues at coordinate 14,067 of JHXJ01000025.1, read as the reverse complement.
GCATCTTTTCCTGCTTGGGAAGTCATATCAAGGATCGCTCCGGAATAAGCAGGAAGCTGGATCTGCGTACCGTTGATAAGTTCTTTTTCATCAACAGCCTTGCTTCCGCTCTTATAGTCGATAGTCCTTATATGGATCTTACCGTCCTCTCCTATCTTCTGGTCAAATCTGTCGATATATCCCGAAAACTCAAGCTTTATGCCATCGTATGGAATATCAAGCTTAATACCGCCGTTTCCGATCTTCTCCTCGATGCCTTCAGGCACAAAACCCGTTGCGACAGATTCCGTAAGGACATCTCTGAACATCTTGCCGAACATTCTTCTGAGCTTGGCATAAGTATCCATCTCGAAGACCTTATCCTTCGGATTTCCGTCTTTATCGACAGAGCCGAAAACAGCTCTGGAAGACGCGGCAACCTTAAGACATCTGTCCGTAAAAGCTGCATATTTTTCGTCATCACCGAGCAGTTCTCCGGCAAGCTCGGCAAACTTCGCCGGATCTCTTCCGCTCTCATCCCTTAATTCCCTGTATGCAGTCTCAAACATGCAGTGAATAAGGCTTCCGAAAGAATTGACCTGGATCGTGGTATTGTCTTCTCTCGGTTCGATCCTCAGCTGCTTCTGGAGCATGAACTGGAATGCGCACTTCCTGAAACTCTCTATCGAAGATACACTCGCGTATATTATCTTCGTCTTTTCACCGTCCCTCTTAACTGTCAGGAGCCTCGACATTATGTCAGCCGGGATCTTTGCATTCTCATAATCGTGATTGAATCTGATATCCGAAGACGCAACCGGATTCTTAAACGAATTTACTATGTGATCTTTCTCATCAACGAAACCTTCAAGATAATCGAACACGCGGCTCTTAGGCATGCCATACTCGTGCACCATGCAGATCTTTTCCGAAGCAGAACCGAGTATAAGGCAGGCCGTTACAAACTCTTCGCGCATCTTGCTCTCAGCCTTGTCCGGCAGTTCGATGCTCTCTGTCGAAGAAGAAAGCTTCTTCAATTCTATGCCGCTTAAAAGGCCCTCTTTCATCCTCATGTATGGGAAGTTGTCCTTCTGTGCGCCGATCAGGAACAAGACCTTACACGGGGTTACGAACGCGTGCTCTGGCGTAGTTATCTCTATCGAATCGACCTTAAGAGGTATAGTGCCTTCAGTGCGGTTTCTCATATCGGTCCTGAGCATCGAGATGAAGTCTTTCTGGCTTATCTCGCAGTCATTCATCTCATGCGTGGAACACATAAGAAGACTTACCAGTTCATCGTAACCGCGTACCAAAGCTATGGCGGAAGCATCGTCTCCGCGGGCCGAGAACTCGTCTCTCAAAGGCTCGATAAAGCTTCTCATCTCATCGAAATATTCGAGGCTCGCCCTTGCCTTGCCGGCAAGAGTCTTTTCGCCAAAGATCTTTTCACAGGCCTGCTTCAAAGGGATCAGCTTATCTACTACGACTCTTTCATAGAAGAAACTTCCTGCATCGACGAAACCTTCACCAATGCCGGGAACAGTGCCTTTCAATATCCAGAGCCTGCGTTTCTTACCATTCTCCCCGTCGTCAACATCGACATATGAATTCTCATCAAAGAGCCTTTCTGCGTCAGTGATGTTCTTGGCATAGCAGTAATTCTCAAAACTGTCTGCAATGTAAGGCAGTATCCTGAGCATTCCGGAACGCATTGCCTTCATAATGAGAGCCAACTCGAAGTTGCATCTCGGAAGCTCTAAAAGGAGCTGCATCATGTACGGAACGACAGTGCCGCCCAAAGCGATCTTCCTGTCGATAAAGACATCGAGCCCGTACAGTTCTGCTGTGCTTCTCATTCTCGGAAGGATGTCCTCATTACAGCATACGATCCTTATGTCACGATACCTGTAACCCTTGTTTCTGGTAAGATCAATGATCTCATTGAAAATGTATCCTACCCTGTCATCAACGCCAGCAAGTTCGACGAGTTTTACCTTGCCTGATGCATCAATGTCTTCGGGCTTAACATCAGAAGCATATCCATTGATAAGAGCAGAAAGTATCTCATCGCTGTCCTTAACAGAAAGAACGGATCCTGTTGCTCCCAGACCTTCAAGCATCTCACGGAAATCCTCACCGGTCTTATATACGGTGGAAAACGCTGAACCGCTTCCGTTCGTAAGAACATTAAACTCGATTTCACTTCCAAGGTCAGACAAAAGACATACAAGCCTGATCTCTTTAGGAGTGAGCATTCTCGTAGCACCGAATCCGACAAAGACAATCTTCGATGCCAGGATCGATGCAAGGCCGCTTCTCCTTCTCGATGAAAGCCCGTCTTTTTTAAAAGAACCAAGCTTGTCACAGGCAAGCGCAATGGGTTCCCTTAAAAGATTAAGACCATACCTGATATTAAGATTCTCAAGCTCGCTCATGATGAGATAAAGGTCCCTGAGCTTATTGAGAAAAGCCGTTGGTGTGGAAGCATTATCAAGTGATTCGATAGCGCTGCCTATATCGTCAATACCGACGCCGTATCTCGAGAAATCTCCAAGGAGGGCGATCATCATGTTGATGTAGTCGATCCTTGAAGACAGAGCGCCGAACGCCTTTAACTTATCCCTGTTGTTCGTGAGGATATTGTAGATCGCATTGCGGAGCATGATCTCTCCGCCTTCGGCAACATAATTGATCCCGAGATCATCAAGGATATTCCCTGCGAGTTTCCTGAAACTTAAAACATCACCTGATACCAGGGACGAAGATAACGTCAGTGTCCCGCCCTGAACTGATATTGTACTGTTCTCTCTGCTGCTGTCTTCCTTGAACGAGAGGACTTCACGCTCGACCTGGGCCTTCGCGAACTCAGGAGCTACGAATAATATCTCCCTGCCGCCGGATTCCCTAATCGCTGCTTCTATCACCTCACGTGAAACAGGCTTAACCGCATCGTAAGTCTTATATCTGATCATGAACTGCCACCTCGGAACTTGTTTGTGATCTTTTCTGATAAGATTTTACGATATGCCGGTCCTTTTTCAATGCGATTAATAGGACAGAAATGAAGGTCCGGGCAAGGTTGAATGCGGTTGAATGCATTCAGCAGTTTCCCGTATACACGAACCTGAGTTTCTCGCGGGCGATGTCAGCAAGATCATATACACAGCTGACAGGAGTCGCGGGTCTGTCTGTCATATGGAAACAGGGGAAAAACCTTGAAACATGCAGAGGAACGTTCTCTCCGATAAGATTGCCTTTTGAGTCTTTGAGCGACGCGATCCATGATGTCATCTCACGCATGAGTTCGGGCGAATCGCTGATCCCGGGAACGATAAGGCATGTCAGTTCCACATGCGATATCCTGACTGCTTCCGTTATGAAATCCACGGTCATCTTCATATCGCCTCCTAGTGTTTTCCTGTATGTCTCAGGATCAAAGCACTTGAGGTCAATATTCATGGCGTCGATATACGTGGCTATCTCATCAAGAACGGAAAGATCTGCAGTGCCATTGCTGACGATGACATTCTTAAGCCCCTTCTCATGAGCGAGCTTTGCCGTATCGCGGACAAACTCATAACCTATCAGCGGTTCATTGTAAGTAAATGCTATTCCGATGTTGCCGTTCTTTTTCTGCTTTTCAGCAATGGAAACCAGTTCTTCAGGAGTGATCAGTTCTGACGTTTCAGGGCAGGATCTTACATCTTCTCCCCATGAGATATCATTGTTCTGGCAGAAAGGACATCTCAGATTGCAACCGTAGCTTCCGGCGGATAATATCCTGCTTCCAGGGAAGAACCTGTTCAATGGTTTCTTCTCAATAGGATCCAAAGCCAAAGCGGTTATCCGTCCGTAGTTTCCCGGAACGGACTTACCGTTAAGACATATTCTTGCGCCGCAGAATCCGGTATCGCCTTCATTCAGCTCGCAATGCCTGAAGCAGACATGGCATCTGGTCATGCACACCTCCGAAAATCACGTATGACGGATTACTTCAAACCGCTGAAGAAAAAACTTCTCATCAGGTCTTATCCCGCCCTTCTGCATCGCGATAGACACCTGATAATCCACGGTATCAACGCCTTCAAGATCAGGCAGCAGAAGCCCTCTTCTTCCGTCTTTTGTATATACAATGACACCGTATCTTTTTACATCAAGTTGATCTTTGGATGAGATGTCTTCGGGGCTTCCCAACACATCAACATTTATCTCGAGCATCGGCAGTTCATCGGGTGTTATCGGATCAAATCTCGGATCGCGCGTTGAAGCGCTTATCGCATTATTTGCGATCTCCTGAGCAAGATTTTTCGCCGTAGGACCGATGGTTCCTATACAGCCTCTGAGCCTTCCGTGCTTATGGATGGATACAAACGCACCTGCGCGCTCGTTAAGCAGCTGGTCAGGAATATCTTCATCACGGGCGATCTTTTTCAAGTCATCGGGAATGCTTATCCTGCGGCGGTCCCTGATATAGCTTTCCAGAGACAGTCTGGCCAGGCGCACATAAATATCAGAAGCGGATATCTTACCTCCGATCTTCTGTTTTTCCTCTTCAAGATACTTCTCGAGAAAACATCTTTCCGGATCCTCGTCCGGCTCAGGATAAAATGTACATATTCCGTATCCGACTCCCGTAACGTCCTCATGTGACAGTGTTTCAGAGCGCACTTTACGTCCATCCCACATTCCTGCCATGATAACGAATGAACGGTGTCCGCACTCAGCGGCCTTATCACAGAAGTCTTCACTGAAATCAAAGAGTTCACCAAACGAAGCACTGCCCATGACATCCATGATACGGTCATCGTATTCAGGACCTTCTTTTGCAAATCCGTAAGGACCGTATTTCTGCAACTTATGCGACAGATCACCGCTCGCGACTGCAACTATTCTTCTTCCGAGAGTTTCAGCAGCTTCAGCAATGATCAGCCCTAATCTGTAGTGTTCCGTAAGTGCAAGGCCTGAAAGTCCTATCCTTACGATCTTTCCCGCTTTGTATTTATTGCGGATGAACCACAGCGGGACCATCGTACCGTGATCCAGCTCCTTATCCTGTTCACCCAGAGTACCGCACGGAAAATCTTCCTCATCAGCGATATCACATATACGTTCGACCAGTTCTTCGTCGTATTCTTCCGAGAATCTGACACCAGGAGCATCGAACCTCGCAAAAGAACCTGTCGCCGTCTTCCCGGGCGAGATATGGAAATAATCCGAATACATTATGGCATGCGGACTTGTGATCACGATCGTATCAGGCTTTAACCTCGCGATCTGGTCAGCAACCTGTTCATACGACTTTATTGTCTTTGAGACTTTCTTCTCTCCGCCTCTCCCTACTTCCGGGACGATCAAGGGCGGATGGGGAACCATGAATGAAGCAATTACCGGCATAGTTTTTTACCTGTCATCAGCTGAAAGTTTTACGTAAGAGAACTGCTTTGATTATACCACCGTATCAGTCAGGCAATACCGGCAGGACATACTTCTCAATGAAATCCACCCTGTCATAGATCGCAGGTTTGAAAGTGCCAGTCACTCCTACGGAAACATTCTGTTCTTTATTGACGTAGATAATGTTTCCGCCGTCACCTATCGCCGCGAAGATATCTCTGTTCTCATGCGGGATGTACCAAAGATACCCGTAACCCATGTATCCGAACATCTTTCCGAGTTCCTGATGCCGGGTTAACATCTCTCCGATATATCCTTCTGAAATGATCCTCTTCCCGCGGTATTCCCCGTTCACTGAAACGAGTTCTCCGATCGCTGCAAGATCCCTTGCTGAAAGGCAAAGCCCCCATCCTGCCGTAACTGCTCCCTGAGGATCTGAATACCACTCGTTCTTTCTCGGAGATTTGTTCATCAGGAAATCAAACTGGTCTTCTTTTGAGCTGTCACCGTGAATAGTGTGCGCAGGGATCCCCAACGGAAGGAAAAGGTTCTCGTTCGCAAAATCTATGAGCTTCTCGCCTGTCGCGTTTTCAATGATCCCTGCAAGGATCTGTATCCCAAGTGTTGCATACTTGAATTCTCCGGTTATTCCTGCTCTTCCTCCAAGAAGATCAAGTGCAGCTATGGTCCAGTCTTCTGACGTACACACCTTCTTCCACGGCTCCGAACGGTACTTATAGGGAGCCGTCATGGTGAGCAGGTGTCTTATGGTCACATCATCTATCGTCTTCTCTCCACGCTTGATCTTATAATCCGGAAAGAAACTGATCACCTTCTGATCTGCATCTTTGATGTATCCTTTGTCCAATGCGATACCGAAAAGCAGCGCCATTACGCCTTTTGTTACTGACATGACATTGACTGCATCTTCTGTCTTAAACCCGCGCCAGCATTCATCACAGACCGTGAAACCGTTCTTTATGGCATAGATCTGACAGATATTTTTCTCGTTTCCGTTACTCTCCTCAACCATCTTGCAGAGTGCTTCTTTATTCATGGAAAAACCACCTTCTTATACTTGAATTAGGACGTCCAATTAGAAGGCTAATATGATTAAAAATTCTTTTCAAGAGAAAAGTTGATCAATCTTCCTGATCTTTCTTTTCGGAGTTCTTTAAAAGCTGTTCCGGAATTGAATGGACCCTGTCTTCATAAGGGTTTTCCCCGAACACGTTAAAGTGATAACTCTTCTCTTCGGGCACCACATTATCGTTAGATCTCTTGTATTTTATTCCGGACATTGAATAATCATCGAGCTTGCACGAAGAATCGCCGTAATTGTTATATTTTTCGAGGATCCTGTATGTTATGAAAATGGCAATGCTAACAGAGGTAAACACCCACACGAAAGCAGTTATAGCATATAAGATAAATATCTGATTTTGAGTCATGATACTATTCCTGCCTTTTCTTAACGTACTTAAAGATATCTTCCGACTGTGTCAGTTTCAGATTTTTGAATATCCTGACGATACCGGTGATACCACGGGTCAACACAAATGACGCAAACGACATAAGCCCTATGATCGCATGATTATAAAATGTGCTTAGGCCAAAGAAATTATACTTTAAAGCGACAAAAAGGAGCGACATGACCGCCAGGGTCAGAACGGTAAGACCGCCGGTGATCATGTACAGGCTCTTCTGTTTCCATGGCATCGTACCTACAACTTTTCCGGTTTGTCCGTTAATGAGTATCGTATAAGGCTTCCCGTCGTATTTAAAAGTGAAAAACCAGACAGGCATCATGATGTAGATAGGATCATCCTGAATATCAACCCAGTAGATAGAATCTTCGATCTTTACGTTTTTCGCCGGAATATCTTTAACAACATCACCTGCATAGAGTTTATGGCATCTTTCTGCAGCAGAAGTGCGCAATTCGTTATATGAAGTATCGGAAGTATTCGAGTAAAAGCCGTTAAGATAATCTTCATCAAATACTTTGGTATCTTCCAGATAGAACGGTTCAAGCTTCATGCTGATGTCATCGTTCAGGATCTTCGATCCGTCTACAGGCACATTTTTGAGCTTTACTTCGCCCGCCCTGGCATACCATCTCTTCTCGGTGCGCTTTCCGTTTTTGACCTCACCGCTCAGCATATCAGTCTCACTAAAAGCCGCATTAATGATCCAGTATGGAACATAGATTCCGCGGATATTTCCGGGCGTAAGTTTCTCTTTAACTTCCTTGGGAACCATCGGATTCTTGAGAAATCTCAGCTTCACGTATCTGATCGCATCTTCTTTGGTAACCTGGAACGGAATGATTCCGTCAGGCTTATACTCTTTAGATATTCTCGAGAATACAATGGCAGGATTTCCGCAGTAAACGCAGAATGTTGAAGCCTCACTGTCGCTCGTTACGACTTCAGCTCCGCAATGACCGCAGATGTAAACCCTTGTGTCATAGTACTTAGAATGGAGATCCGCATTGAGATCCCTGACATCCTCAGGCGAAAAAAAACTGCCGCAATTTGCGCATTCCAGTTTCTGTGTAGCCGGATTGAAAATCAGCTTGCCTGAACAATTGCTGCAAAGAACTGCCATCCCGATATAGTATCCCTTTCTTTATTCCTTGCGGATAATATACCAAAAGAATGAAAGAAAAACTATTATTCCTTAAGCCTTCTCATGCATCTCATGGCATTGAGGATCGCAATGATGAGAACGCCTACATCGCCGAATACCGCAAGCCACATATTAGCTATGCCCAAAGCACCAAGTATCAGTATTACAGCCTTTACGCCGAGCGCGAAAATGATATTCTCCCAGACGATCCCCATCGTCTTTCTTGCGATCTTAACGGCATCAGCGATCTTGGAAGGTTTATCATCCATGAGAACGACATCAGCCGACTCTATGGCAGCATCAGAACCCATTGCACCCATTGCGATTCCGCAGTCTGCGCGCATAAGAACAGGCGCATCATTTATGCCGTCACCTACGAAAGCCAGTCTGCCTTTTCCATTTGCAAGCAGTTCTTCTACTTTTGCGACTTTATCAGCAGGAAGCAGATCGGCAAAGAAAGCCGTAAGACCAAGCTTTCCTGCAACCTTTTCGGCTACGTTATTCTTGTCTCCTGTAAGCATTACAAGACGCTTCACACCCAAAGATTTGAGGCTTGCAATAGCAGATTCGGCATCCTCTTTGATCTGGTCGTTGATTACTATGTGACCCAGATACTCAGCTTCACTGCCGTTATCCCTTGCAACGTGGATTATCGTTCCCGTGAGGTGGCAGTCATGCCACTTTGCGCCGCACATATCCATAAGCTGGCCATTGCCGCAATAGTATGTGATTCCATCAACAACGGCCTTTACGCCTTTGCCGGCAATCTCGCTTACTTCACCTATCTGTGACTTATCGATATGTCCTTCATGCGCTCTTATTATTGACTGAGCAACCGGGTGGCTGGAAAAGCTCTCACAGCATGCCGCGATGTCTTTTAGTTCGGCAACGCTAATAATGTTCGGGTGAACGTCATCTACTTCAAACACACCTTTTGTAAGTGTACCTGTCTTATCGAAAACAACAGTATCGATCTTGGATAAAACTTCCATGTATCCGGCACCCTTTATGAGTATTCCGTCTTTGGAAGCGCCGCCGATACCGCCAAAGAAAGACAACGGAACGGAAACAACAAGTGCGCACGGACAGGAAACTACAAGGAATACGCAGGCTCTTGTAAGCCAGACCTTCCATATTTCCCAACTTCCGATGCCGAGGAACAGAGGCGGGATTATTCCTAAGAGCAATGCCGCAATGACAACGGCAGGAGTATAGTATCTTGCAAATTTGGTAATGAAGTTCTCGACTTTTGCTTTCTTGTCAGAAGCATTTTCAACCAGTTCCAAAATCTTCGAGACTGTACTCTGACCGAATGTTGATGTCGTTCTTACCTTTATGACTCCTGTCAGGTTCAAAGTACCAGAGATAACGCTGTCACTTAAGGCCTTATCAACAGGTGCGGATTCACCGGTAAGCGCAGCCTGGTTAACGGAGCTCTCACCTTCGATAATAACTCCGTCAAGCGGGATCTTCTCGCCTGGTTTGATGATTATCGTCTCACCTGTTCCGACCTCTTCAGGAGAAACTTCGATCTCCTGACCGTCCCTTATTACCGTTGCGCTGTCAGGTCTGATATCCATAAGTTTTGCAATGGATTTTCTTGATCTTCCGACAGCTATGCTCTGGAATAGCTCACCGACCTGATAAAACAGCATGACAAAAGAAGCTTCCGGATATTCGCCCGTACCGAACGCACCTACGGTCGCGACCATCATGAGGAATTTCTCATCAAAGATCTGACCATGTATAAGGTTAATAAATGCGGTCTTCAGGACATCGTATCCTGCGATTGAATAAGGTATCACGTAGAGAATCAGTTCAGCCCACCAGGGAAGTTCTATGAATCGGAGTGTTATAGCGACTGCGGCAAGTAAGGCCACAGCAACGATAATCCTCGTGAGCATCTTCTTCTGCTTCTTTGTCAGCTTATACTTCATATGTTTATCAGAAAAATAAGTATTGAATCTAAATCAATAATTTACTTATAAGAGTACTGTGCAGTCAGGTTCAACCTTTGCAATGGCTTTGACCGCAAGCTTTACGATCTTATCGAATTCAGCATCATCAGCTTCGAGTGTCATCTTCTGCTTAATGAAACTGATCTCACAAGCCTTTACGCCCGGGATCTTTAAAACTGCTTCCTGCATCTTCATGGCGCAATTAGCGCAATCGAGATCTTCAAGTTCAAATGTCTTTTTCATTGTATATATCTCCTTTTATTTTTTTATTCAGTAAGATGCTCATAACCCTGAGCGATGATCGATTTAACATGTTCATCAGCCAGACGGTAATATATGGTCTTTCCTTCACGCCTGCTCTCCACTAGATTGGCTGCCTTAAGTACTTTCAGCTGGTGTGATATAGCTGACTGGGTCATTCCCAGAAGATCAGCGATCGCGCATACGCACATCTCATCTTCATATAATGCATACATGATCTTGATCCTTGTCGTATCGCCGAAAATCTTGAACAGATCTCCGAGATCCTGTAACAGCTCATCTGCCGGCATATCTGCTTTTACATGCTCTAATAAAGCGTCGTGATTATGTGGCATTCCGGTTATCTCCTTCCGCATTATCATATGAATAATTGCTCATATGTTCATTTGTTGTAATATAACACATGCTTTTTATGGTGTCAACCAGGTCCAATCCTCCTCAAAATCCCTAAAAATAAGGCTTTTTTGCAAAAAAATACCTCAAAAAGCCTCAAATTATCTTGTTTTTAATATCAAAGAACTTTATAATATCGACATTGTCGAGAGGGGAAACACCTTACGGCAAAAGAATTAAACCCATATTAGGGAGGAAATAATAATGAACAGAACAGAATTAGTTGATGCAATCGCTGTTAAGGCTGACATCTCCAAGAAGGATGCTGATGCTGCAGTTAAGGCTTTCATCGAAGTAGTTTCTGATGAGCTTCAGAACAAGGGTAAGGTTCAGCTCGTTGGTTTCGGTACATTCGAGACATCCGAGAGAGCTGCTAGAACAGGCCGCAATCCTCAGACAGGCGCTGCTACAAAGATCAAGGCTTGCACAGCTCCTAAGTTCAAGGCTGGTAAGGCACTCAAGGATAAGGTTAACACAAAGCCTTCTAAGAAGAGCAAGAAGTAATCTTATATCAACTGATTATGCTAATAGAAGAGGTTGTCCTACATGGGCAACCTCTTTTGTTTGATCTATATTTAATTCAATGTATCTACACGTACATTGCAATGATATCTGGAATATAGCTGTTGAAGAATAATGTAAGCGCTAACGCAAAGAATATCCACATCTCGGGGCTGTGTGTCAGTTTGCGGATGATCGCTTTTCTCGGAGGCTCCCCTTCCCAGGCAACCAGCTTGAATTTCTTTCGCTTTACGATCACCAGAACAAATCCTGCGATCATGGCACCTGAGAGAATCAGCATCCAAACTATTGTAAGCAGCAGGACAGGGATCATGGACTGAAGTGCTTCTGCAGCATTCTCGATTTCCATCATCTCTCCTGTCGCAAAATCGAAACCGCTCTTTCTGAGGAGTTCGGTCAACAGTTCCGTCGTAATGGTTGAAGTAATTAAATTCAGGCTCGCGTGAAGGATCATGGTATAGATAATCCTTCCGGTGCGGATATAGATGAATGCGAAGAACACGCCAAGGAAGAACGTGAAGAAGAACTGCTGGAAATTTCCGTGCCAAAGGCCGAACATAATTCCGGACATCGCGCAGCTGATAAACTCTCCGTGTCTAAGTGTCCTGTCGATCAGGAATTTCCTGAACATCAGCTCTTCAAATACCGCAGGCAGAATACCAACGGTAATTATTCTTACTATTACATTGGACATTAAAAGAACGTCCTGAACACCGCTTAGATCCTGATTGTCTTTCATGAGCGTCGGCATGATCAGCATAAAATGAATCGGTGAGCCCATCAGAGAACCGACCTGGGCAAGTCCGTATACCATAAGTATCAATACGAGGAACTGACCGAAGCCGATCTTTTTCTTTTCGATCTTTACCGTAGGAATACAGCGCAGAGAGAATCCCAGCACCAACGTACAGACAACGCAGACATTAAATGAATTCAGGATAAGATAGATGCTTGAATAATACTGATTGAAGAAATCATTGAAGAATAACTCCATGATATATACCATCAGTTTCATGAAGAAAATGAAGAACCATCCGAAAATCGCATACCTTACGGCTATGGATGCGATCATCTCTTCCATGGTATCCGTACTCTTGCAGTAACGCGTAAGCAATATGAGTATTGCAAGAAGCGGAATGGCAAATGCCACGATAAACGGTATTGCGTAGTATGTCGCTTCAACTCCGAAAACAGTACCATTTACGTTGTTGAAACAAAGTATCAGAGCCGAAATAACAATGAGTACTATTGCCGTTACCGACAGCCCTCTCTGCAAAGTCTTATCTCCCATATTATCCATCCCCTATCCGTATGGTTTTCTTAAATTGTTACAATTATACTCAATATTCAATTTGCTTACCTTAACGGTGTCTTAATTTCATACTAATTCACTGTACTTTTTTCAGACAAAAAATTGTATACTGTCGTAATTAAATCCAATTATAAAGTGAGGGATTAAAATGTCAGATTCAAAAGTTTACCGCATCTTCGTGGTAAATCCAGGAAGCACTTCAACCAAAGTCGAGTTCTTTGAGAACGAAAAGAGCATTCTCGAAGCCAATGTTTTCCACGATTCCACAATACTAAAAACTTTCCCGACCATTAACGACCAGCTGGATTACCGTATGGAAGTCGTTAGAAAATGGCTATCTGACAATAATATCGACCTTACAGGCATTGACGCGATCGTCGGAAGAGGCGGTGCTTGCTATCCGATCGAAGGCGGCACATACGAAGTAGACGACAGACTCGTAAACGACATCCGCGAAGCAAAAGGCGGCGTTTACCACTCAAGCATGCTCGGCGTACAGATGGCGAAAAGACTTCACGACGAGTTCGGCGGAAGACTTCTTATGGTCGACCCCATCGTTGTTGATGAATATCAGGACGTAGCCAGGATCACGGGCGTTAAGGGCATATACAGGACATCCGCTACTCACGCTCTCAACCTCAGAGCAACAGCTCATAAGTATGCAAAGAGCGTCGGCAAGAAATACAATGAAATGAATCTCATCGTATGCCACATCGACGGCGGCATCACGATCACAGCTCACCAGCACGGCAGAATGATCGATGCAAACGACGGCAGCGGCGGAGACGGCCCGATGACTCCTACGAGAATGGGAACAATGGCAATTACTGACGTTCTCACCAAGTTATATGACAGACCTAAGGAAGAGATCAGAAGTCTCTGCCTTGCTACAGGCGGTCTCTCCTCCTGGTTCGGCACATCCAATTCAGATACTATCCACGAGATGGTAGATGCAGGAGATCCCAAGGCACAGCTTATCTGGAAGGCAATGATCTATCAGATCACAAAGTGGATCGGTTCAATGGCATGCGTACTTCACGGTGAAGTTGACGGCATCGTACTGACCGGCGGTCTTATGCGTTTCCAGGACATATTAGATGGAATTACCGAGGCTTGCGGCTGGATCGCACCTATCGCATCCTACCCTGGCGAACTCGAGCACGAAGCTATGAGAGCTGCTGCATTAAGAGTTTTAAGAGGCGAAGAACAGGCAAAGACATATCCGGGCAAGCCGAGATTTGACGGATTCGATTTCCTTTAAGGAGGCATGATAAAAAGTAAAACAGGGGCGATGTGAAAGCTATCACGGTTGTATTATTCAAGTACAACAGTGAGACAGAGTAGATACTAACTCGACATGTTTTTTGATCCAAAGAGGTCGCTAAGGAGAATGGGAAGTTAGCAATCGAATCATGCAGAGGTCGAAAAGGCCGAATAGGAGATTGGAAGCATCACCCAACAGAAGCTGTCTTGCTGAAGATACTTACGGAGGTAAGAAGATGAGTAAGACAGAGGAAACAAGAAGGCTATGCGTGGGTGTAGATCTGCATAAGACACAGTTCACGGTAAGCGCATTGACCGAAGACGGAGAATTAATTCTCCAGGAAGAATATCGAA
>JHXJ01000024.1 GCA_000621765.1 Ruminococcaceae bacterium AB4001 | reverse complement strand
AGATACCGGTTACTATTTCGAGGATTTTGAAGATATTACGAGCAACGGCATTACCGTAACAAAAGTAGGTGATGGTGCTGTACTGGTTTTCGGAATACCGGAGGCCGATGTGGAGATCGCTGTTCCGGATGCGGTCAAGATACCTGTCACCTATACAGTAAGATTCGTAGTGGTCAACGGCGCATGGAATGACGAGTCATCAGATGAAATCGTTGTAACACTTGAAGGCGATGATATGAAACTTACGGCAGAGATGATCCCTTCTGCCGGCAATATGCCTGACTTCGCATTCGTTGAAGGTGAGTGGGATGTTGTACCGGATGAAAAAACGGTAATCACGGAAGATGTTACTTATACATATACTTATGCTCCTCACGGACCGGGCTGGTATGAATACGATGATAACTGGTTTTACTTCGATGAAGAAGGCAAGCTGGTAGAGAACAGATGGTTCCGGTATAAGAACAAATGGTATTACGTTGACATTGAAGGCATGATGGTGACAGGCTGGCACGAAGAAGGCACCAGGATATATTATCTGACAGATTCGGGCGCCATGGTTACAGGATGGGCCAGGGTAGATGACGAATGGTACTATTTCGATCCTTCATCCGGTGAAATGAGAAAGGGCGGATGGTTCGAGATCAACGGCAAGAGATATCTCTTTTATGACGATGGTACTATGTGGTCATCCGCATTCTATTGCGAGGATGACAAGACATACTATATTACGGAAGAAGGCACTTTTGCTAAAGGTTGGCAGAAAGTGGACGATTACTGGTATTATTTCGATCCTTCGACCGGTGTTATGAAAACAGACGGATGGAACAAGATCAATGGTAAGTGGTTCTATCTCGGTGAAGACGGCATTATGTTTAGCGGTACATTCTATGATGAGAATGACTATACATACTATTTTACGAAAGACGGCTACATGGCTACAGGCTGGCAGAAAGTGGACGATTACTGGTATTATTTCGATCCTTCGACCGGTGTTATGAAAACAGACGGATGGAACAAGATCAATGGTAAGTGGTTCTATCTCGGTGAAGACGGCATTATGTTTAGCGGTACATTCTATGATGAGAATGAGTATACATACTATTTTACGAAAGACGGTTCCATGGCTACAGGCTGGAACAAGATAGACGGTGAATGGTATTATTTCGATCCCTCATCCGGAGCAGCTAAGACAGGCTGGTTCAAAGACGGCGAAAAATGGTACTACTTTGATGTTGTAGGGGTCATGACCAGCGGCGAATTCCAATATGAGGGTGACAAGACTTATTATCTTAAGGATAACGGAGCAATGGCCACCAGATGGGCTGAGATAGATGGAAATTGGTATTGGTTCGGTACTGACGGTGTTATGGCCTGCTCCACAACAGTTACCATAAACGGAAAGGCATATGAGTTTGACAGCGAGGGCATATGTCTGAATCCCTAAGGAAAGACTGCTGATCTTCAGAGTGCGTTTATTCAAACCGGTTATATTTTGAAAGGTTATTTCATTAGGAAATTGGATATTAAGAAACTGCTGAACAACATGACAGTTGCCGACAAGGCAAGGCTTCTTTGCGGGACGACCGCTTTTTCGATAGGCGGGTTTGAGTCCGCCGCCGGGTTCATCCCTGAACTCAACATGCAGGACGGCGGCACGGGAATTAATTACGAGCATCTCCTGATGCATGAGTTTACGGATGTTTCGAAAGATTACGGATTCGGCGAACTCTATAATGTCATCCATTATTTCTATGAGACTGAAAGGCTCACTAAGAGGGAGAAGGAGTTAAGGGATAAGATAGATGTCCTTCTGACTGATTACAAAGGCGGGATAGATGTTGCCCCCGGATGTTATCCTCCGGGGATACTTCTCGGTTCGACATGGGATCCCGAAGTGGTCTATGAGACGGGCAGGGCTCTGGGAATGGAGGCTCTCGTCTACCGCGTGGGCGTGCTTCTGGGGACCCCAAATGTGAATATCCTGAGAGAGCCTGTCTGCGGGCGTTTCTTTGAAGGTTATTCCGAAGATCCGTTTCTTGCAAAGAGCCTTGCGCCTGAGATGTGCAGAGGCGTTGAGGATATGGGAGTCGCATCGGATGTCAAGCATTTCGCGTGCAACAATCTTGAGATCAACCGCAATTTCATAAATGAACTGATACGCATGAGGACATTAAGGGAGATATATTTTCCGGCCTTTGAAGCCTGCAGCAAGGTTGCTTCGACGCTCATGACAGCTTACCCAATGATCAACGGCAGGAAGTGTACCGATAATCCCTGGCTGCTCAAGGATGTGTTAAGGAAAGAATGGGGTTATGAGGGTGTCACGGTGACCGACTGGTCGGCATGCACCGGGAAGACCGGTGATTCGGCGGCTTCGGGCCAGGATCTTTTCATGCCCGGTCCGTGGGATCCCTCGGACATCGTAAAGGCAGTGGAAGACGGCAGGCTTCCCTTGAAGGATCTCGACGGAGCAGCGTTAAGAGTCCTCAAACTGATCGACCGGTTTGCCGGCGGCAAAGCGCCTTCTGAACTGACAGCCGGGAAATATAAGAAGGCCGGTGACAAGGCTGCTTACAAAGCTGCCTGCGAGGGCATTGTCATGCTCAAAAACAAAGGCGGACTGCCGCTTAAGAACACTGCAAAGGTGGTTTTCTTCGGACCGGACCGCTTCAGGGACTACGGAACAGGGAGCGCACAGGTATTTACCGACAGGACGACGGTGCTCTCTTCAGAGCTTGGCTCCGTCCTTGGAAGCGGGAACGTGCTTTATAAGGATCGGGAGGCATTCCGGAAAGGTGCCACGGCAATAGTGATCGAGACGATCGAGTCTGCGGAAGGTGCGGACAGACCTGATCTCAAAATGAACAAAGAGACCGTGTCACTTATTAAGAAACTTGCAAAAGATAAGGGAAAGGGCCGGATCTGCCTGATACTGAATGTACCCGGACCGGTTGATCTGGAAGGTCTTGAAGAGCATTTGAATTCCGTATTTGCCGTATTCTATCCCGGCATGATGGGCGGAAAGGCCATGGCTGACATCCTTTTTGGCAAGGTTAATCCTTCAGGCGCCCTGCCTTGCACTTTCCCCCGTTCGTATAAGGATACTCCCGCATATCTCTGTTATCCCGACAGCCTGACCTGCACATATGGTGAGGATATATATGTCGGTTACAGGGGCTACGCGAAGCGTGACATGAAAGTGCTCTATCCGTTCGGATACGGACTTTCCTATTCGAAGTTTGAGATAGATGGTGCTTCATCATACATGAGGGGCGGAAAGATAAGCGTTACCGCTGATATCAGTAATAAGAGCAGGATCGATGGCAAGGCAGTGCTTCAGGTCTATGTCTCGAAAAAGAAGCCTCTGACGCCCCGCGCGCCCTTTGAACTCAAGGGGTTTAAAAAGGAGCTGATAAAGGCGGGGAGCAGCCGGAAACTGACAGTCACGATCGATCCGGGTGAGCTTTCCTATTTCGATGAAGAGTACGGCAAATTCCTGCTGGAAGAAGGCAGATACGATATTTTCGTAAGCCTTACGGGCGCGGAAACGCTGATCCCGGCAGGCAATATAACCGTCAGGGACGGGTCGGAAGAATTAAAGTGCGGGGCAAACTGGCCATGCGGTCTTATCGCGCAGTATAAGGAACTTACCGATGCGCTCAGGAAGGACAGCGAGGCTTTGGGACTGCCGTTTGCCGGATTTGAAGTGACGGTAAGATATTCGCCTTACACAAAACTCAGGGAACTCGTCAAGGAAACGGATAAGCTTGTAAATTTCAAAAAGGCAGCCGGAAAATTCAGACCGGAATAAGCTTCACAACCGCCTCAGATTAGGCGAATTTCCGCAAATAGTGTATTATTATCAGGACTTTCAGATAATCGGAGGGATAAATATGGGTGAATATGATTTCCTTATCGTAGGTGCCGGACTTTATGGCGCGACTTTTGCGCGTCTTGCTACAGATGACGGATACAAGTGTCTTGTTATCGACAGAAGACCTAATGTCGCAGGCAACGTCTATACAGAGAACGTTAACGGCATTAATGTCCACAAATACGGTGCGCACATCTTCCACACGAGTGACAAGGAAGTCTGGGATTTCGCGAACAAGTTCGCTGAATTCAACCGCTACACTAACTGCGTAGTCGCAAACTACAAGGGCGAGCTCTACTCAATGCCCTTCAATATGTATACTTTCAATAAGATGTGGGGTGTCGTAACTCCTGCCGAAGCAAGGGCAAAGCTCGACGAGCAGATCGCTCTTGGCAAGGTCGAAGAACCCCAGAACCTTGAGGAGCAGGCAATCTCCCTCATCGGACCTGACATCTACAACAAGCTCGTTAAGGGCTATACAGAGAAGCAGTGGGGCAGGAAGGCAACTGAGCTCCCGGCATTCATAATCAAGAGACTTCCCGTAAGACTTACTTACGACAACAACTATTTCAACGATAATTATCAGGGCATTCCGGTCGGAGGTTATACCAAGTGGATCGAAAATATGCTCGAAGGCATCGAAGTAAGGCTTGGAGTGGATTACCTTGAGCAGAGGGAATCCTATGACAACATTGCCGATAAGATCATCTATACGGGAATGATAGATGAGTATTATAATTACTCCCTGGGCCAGCTCGAGTACAGGAGTCTGAGGTTTGAGACGGAATATCTGCCCGATACTGATGACTTCCAGGGTAATGCAGTAGTAAACTATACCGATGCCGAGACCCCGTTCACGAGAATACTTGAGCACAAGCATTTCGAGTTCGGTAAAGGCAAGGGAACCGTTATTACTCATGAATATCCTGCTGAGTGGAAGCCCGGTGACGAGCCTTACTATCCGCTCAACAACGAGAGGAATAACGAGCTCTACAAGAAATATGAAGAACTAGCTGCTTCAGACGGAAATGTTATTTTCGGAGGCAGATTGGGGAAATATAAATACTATGACATGGACGATACCATCGCCGCATGCATGCAAGACTACAAAAGGATAATAGCAAAATGAAGATGAAAAAGATCAGCAGTATCATTCTGACAGCAGCCGTTTCCGCATCGGTGATCCTTCCCGGTACTACGGCATTGGCTTACACCGATTTAGGAGAGCCGGAGTCATTTGAGGAACTCTATGCAAACCAGCTCGTTAATTATCTGGACCACCAGTATTATTTCGACGGCCAGGCAATTCCGCTTCCCGAGTCGAATTTCTACTTTATCAACTCATTCCTTGAGCTGTCCAACTATGCAAATATGGGTTATTACCCGCAGACCGCATTGAACTATATCGATCTTGCGGCTGAATATCCCGGAGACGAATATGCTACTTTCGGTGATTATTTCGTCAAGTATGCCGAGAATTCACTTGAGAGCACATGTATTCTTTGCGCCCGTGCAGAGGCAGAAGACGTAACGCTTTCAGATGATACAAAGGCAGATATCGATGCTCTTATCGAAGAGATCAAGACCGGAAAAGCTGCGCTCTCAGACATGACTCTTGATGATTATCTGCAGTTCTATTATGGTCCCGGAAACACTGAAGCCAATTTCAGAAAGGTCCTCGACAGATATTATCTTGCTGATGCTTATTCGAAAGAGTACTGCGCAAAGTATGAATTCAGCGAAGAAGAGAAGAATGTTCCCAATATCAGATACGCTCTCTTCTATGCACCTGATACAGCCGAGCAGGATGTTAAGGACAAGGCTCTTGAAGATGCCAACAAAATGAAGGAAGCCTGCAAGAGCATTGATGATCTTACTACTCTTGCACAGGCCGCTCAGGAAGAAGGAACCGTTTACGATCAGGGCGACATCGCCGTTCCTAAGGGAAAGACAGTTGCCAAGTTCGAAGAGTGGGCATATGGTGAAGACCGCAAAGAAGGCGAGCTTGACGTTATCTATGCTCCCGAATACGGATATTTCGTGGTAGGCTATCTCGGATTACAGCCCCAGAGCCAGGATGCTCTTGACCAGGTTGCATTAAAGGCTCTGAGCAACGAACTCCTTGAAGAGATCAATTCCGAAACACACGAGTTCTACACGAATGATGCATATGCACCCGCTCCCGCAGGCCCTACACCTACACCTGTTCCGGAGGTTGCCGTACCGACAGATCCGGTTTTCGATCCCTATGCAACAACACCTTCAGGTACAGACACTGAAACAACTCCACAGAACACGGGAACAACTGACGTTCTTGTAATCGTTTTCATCACTCTGGCAGGAGTTGCCATCGCAGCCGTAATCGTCATCCTCATCGCTTATGCGATCAAGAACAGCAAGAACGGAAAGAACATTTCCGATGATGAGTTTGATGATGAGATCGACGAAAAGCCCGTTAAGGAAGAAAAATCTTCTGCAAAGAAGGCAGCTGAGCCCGAAGAGGAAGAAGATGACTTCATAGACGGTTCCGATGACGCAGACAATGACGTCTGGAAGAAGCCCGGTAAAGATGACAAAGAGACTGAAGACTCCAAAGAGGGATCTGAAGAGAAATCTGAAGACGAAGAATGATCTTCAAAGGTAACTGACAGATGAAAAGATTCGCTACGATGATCCTCGCAATGACGCTCATAGCTTCATTGTTTACGGGGTGCGACAACAGAACGATCGCAGAAGAACCGTCTTCCGGGAACGGTACCGGAACTGCCGCAACCCAGACTAACGCCAATCCGGCTTCTTTTGATGAAGTCTACGGTCCGCAGCTCAAGGCTTACATGAACCGCCAGTATTATTTTGACGGCAATCCGGTCATGAAGCAGGAGTCAAACTTCTACTTCATCGCTTCGTTCCGCGACCTGAGCAGTTATGCGAGCAACGGCTATTATCCCGCAACATCGCTCGGATTCATCGATCTGTCAGCAAGCTATTCCGGTGAAGAATTCAACACATACGGCGAGTTCTTCGTTATGTATTCGGAGAAGTCTTTCGAGAGCACATGCATCTTATGCCAGCGCGCTGAGAAAGAGGGCGTAACGCTCGACGATGAAACGAGACAGTCCGTCGATGACATGATGGAAGACATAAGGACCAATAAGCTTCCTTCAACCGGAAAGACAATGGACGATTATCTCCAGACTTATTACGGTCCCGGAATGGACGAAGCTACTTTCAGGACTATCATCGAGAGATACTATCTTGCGGATGTCTATTCAAAGAAATACTGCGCCGATTACCAGTTCACCGAAGAGGAGACGAGCGTTCCTTATTTAAGATACGCGCTCTTCTACGCTGACCAGAATGCCGATCAGGCAACTAAAGATGCGGCATTGGAATCCGCTCAGCAGATGAAGGATGCCTGCAAGACAATAGATGACATGACGCCTCTTGCTGAAGCTGCAAGGGAGAGCGGCCTGGTCCGCGACCAGGGCGACATCGAAGTCCCCAAGGGCAGAATGGTTCCCAAGTTTGAGGAATGGGCATATGGTGAAGGACGTACTGAAGGCGAGCTGGACATCATCTATGCTCCCGAATACGGCTATTTCCTCGTCGGATATCTCGGACGTAAAGCTCTGAGCGATGAAGACCTCCAGCAGGTTGCATTAACGACATTGAGCAACGAACTCCTTGAGGAGATCAATTCGAACGTTCATGATTTCCATGCTGATGAAGCAGCTGCTGCAGCAGAACCCATGCAGACAAATAATGTCATTGTCATCGTGTTCGTCTCGCTTGCCGGCGTAGCTATCCTCGCTGCAATAATCGTTCTCATCAACCATGTGATGAAGAGCGGCAAGGAAGAGAACAGCGGTAAGAAGACTTCAGGAAACAGCGGCAAGTCCGGATCCAAGTCATCCGGCAAGTCTCAGTCAAAGAACGGCAATAACAAGAAAAAGAATAAGCGTTAAAGATAGACGGCAATCTATTTGATTTAGGGGCCGGAATAACTGTGAAAAGGGCTGGTGCGAAGTGAAGTGATTCACCGGGCGCGGCCCTTTTGCTTGGCCGACTGGTCTAAGTTTTGCTCGTTTTTACACTACATGGGGTGAAAAACGGGCGACTAGTGTAAGAATTGCCTGTTTTTCTACACTACACGGGGTAAAAAGGGGGTGACTAGTGTAACTTTCAGACTCAAAATCATGAAAAACAGACTCCGTTATTTCTCAGAGACACCCCATATTCCCCCAAGCCCTTTATTATAATTTGGCGTCATGATAAAATTCTAAGGTTATAGATATCTACTAGTAGTATGCAGGAGTGTAATTACATGGAGATCACCAAGGATTTGGTTCAGTACTTAGAGAGCCTCGGAAGGCTTGAACTGAGCCCTGAAGATGAAGAGAAAACACAGAAGGCATTAGGCGACATTCTGGGTTATTTCGACCAGTTGAGTGAGCTTGATACTGAGAACGTCGATCCGCTCAGCCATGCGGCTGGCGTTTCCAATGTAACGCGTGACGACGTTATTGCCAATGGGGATATGAGGGACGCGGTATTGAGTAACGCGGCCGAGACAAAGGACGGTACGATCCTCGTGCCGAAGACCTTTGATTAAGGAGCGTGCATCATGACTGATATCGAGATTAGAAAATTAGGCGCGCTTGAAATTGGCGCTGCGATCAGGGAAGGCAAGATCACTTCAGTTGAAGCGACAAAGGCTTTTCTTGATGCCATTGATGCAAAAGACGGCGAGTACAAGTCTTATGTCACCGTGATCAGGGACGAGGCACTTGCCAAGGCCCAGAAAGCCGATGAAGCAATTAAGGCAGGAACGCTTACAGGTCCTTTGGCAGGCGTACCGATCGCCATCAAGGACAATATCTGCACCAAGGGAATAAAGACGACATGCGCATCAAAGATGCTCTGGAATTTTGTTCCGCCTTACGATGCAGAGGTTATCCGCAAGATAGAAGAAGCCGGAATGATCATTCTCGGCAAGACAAATATGGATGAGTTCGCCATGGGCTCCACGACAGAGACGAGCTATTTCGGTGCAACATCCAATCCGTGGGACAAGGACAGGGTTCCCGGCGGTTCATCAGGCGGTTCTGCTGCATGCGTAGCAGCAGCTCTGGCTCCTGTCGCACTCGGTTCTGATACGGGCGGATCCATAAGACAGCCTGCTTCTTTCTGCGGCGTAACGGGTCTGAAGCCTACATACGGTGCAGTTTCCAGATACGGTCTCGTTGCTTTCGCTTCTTCCCTGGACCAGATCGGACCTATCGGAAGAAAGGCTGAAGACATCGCTGCAGTATTCAACGTTATCAGCGGCAAGGACCAGAAGGACCAGTCCTCTCTGGAGTCTGAAAAGATCGATCTTGGCAATATCGAAAATTACAGCCTTGAGGGCAAAAAGTTCGGTATTCCGGAAGAATACATCGGCGACGGTATCGATGCTGACGTTAAGAAGGCAGTTCTTGACGCGGTAGAAGTCCTTAAGTCAAAGGGCGCTACTGTCGAGACATTCTCGATGCCCATCATCAAGTATGCGATCCCTACGTACTACATCATCTGCACCGCAGAGGCATGCTCAAACCTTTCGAGATACGACGGAGTCAAGTACGGCTACAGACCTGAAGGCATTGAAGACTTAGGCCAGCTCTACATCAAGTCCAGAAGCGAGGGCTTCGGTCTTGAGGTAAAGAGAAGGATCATGCTCGGAAACTTCGTTCTGTCATCCGGTTACTACGATGCATACTACAACAAGGCTTTGAGAGTTAAGAACCTGATCAAGCAGGCTTTCGATGAAGCCTTTGCAAAATACGATGCAGTATTGGGACCTGTTGCTCCTACTGCAGCACTGAAGAAGGGTGAGAGCCTTTCAGATCCTTTGAAGATGTATCTCGGCGACATCTGCACAGTACTCGTAAATATCGTCGGCATCCCTGCGATGTCCGTTCCGTGCGGATTTACGGCAGACGGTCTTCCTGTAGGTCTCCAGATCATGGGAAGAAGATTTGGCGAAGAGACAGTCATCGGCGTCGCATCTGCTTACCAGAAAGCAACGGCAGAGGAAGGATTCGAGAACAGGATCCCCGAAGAAGCTTTGAGAGGGGAGGGCTAAGGACATGCAGGATTATGAGATGGTAATAGGCCTCGAAGTACACTGCGAGCTCTCGACAGAATCCAAGATCTTCTGCGGATGCTCTGCAAAGTTCGGTGGCGAGCCCAATACACACGTTTGCGAAGTCTGCTCCGGTATGCCGGGCACACTTCCTACACTTAACAAGCAGGTAGTCGAGTATGCCGTAAAGGCAGGACTTGCACTTAACTGCGAGATCACAAGAAACAACAAGTTCGACCGTAAGAACTATTTCTATCCTGACCTTCCGAAGGCATATCAGATTTCTCAGCTCTATTTCCCAATATGCAGGAACGGTCATGTAGACATCAAGACTTCAAAGGGAATGAAGTCCATCGGCATTCACGAGATCCACATGGAAGAAGATGCCGGTAAGCTCGTTCATGACCCCGTTACGGGCATGACCATGGTTGACTTTAACCGCTGCGGCGTTCCGCTCCTTGAGATCGTTTCCGAGCCTGACTTCAGATCCGGCGAAGAAGTAATCGCTTATCTCGAGAAGCTCAGGGATACGATGCAGTATTTGGGAATCTCCGACTGCAAGATGCAGGAAGGTTCCATGAGAGCAGACGTTAACCTCTCGGTAAGACCCGTAGGCCAGAAGGAATTCGGCACAAGGACCGAGATGAAGAATATCGCAAGCCTCAAGGCGATCGAGCGCGCAATCGAATACGAGCGCGACAGACAGATCGACCTGATCGAGGAAGGCGGCAAGGTTGTCCAGGAGACCAGACGCTGGGATGACGAGCAGGAGTACACATACTCCATGCGTTCCAAGGAGAATGCCCAGGATTACAAGTATTTCCCGGACCCCGACCTCATGCCCATCAATATCTCCGAGGAGTTCCTCGAAAAGGTAAGAGCAGAGCTCCCTGAGTTCGCTGACGCTAAGCGTGAGAGATACGTAAAGGAGTTAGGACTTCCTGAGTACGACGCCGAGATCATTACGGGAACACCGGCACTCGTTAAGGTTTTCGAGGCTGCATGCGAAGTAGCATCCAGTCCTAAGGACTGCTCCAACTGGCTCATGACAGATCTCCTGAAGCTCGCAAAGGATGCCAAGGTTCTGGCAGCAGACATCGACTTCGACGGTAAGATCATGGGTAAGATAATCAACCTCGTAAATGAGGGCAAGATCAACCGTAAGTCCGGCCAGAAGGCTCTTGAGGAAGCATTCCTCAAAGGCACTGACCCGGAGAAGTATATCGCTGATAACGGACTTGCACTTGTATCTGATACAAGCGCGATCGAGCCTGTTATCAAGGAGATCTTAGCTGCCAACGAGAAGGCTGTAGCAGGCTATCTCGCAGGCGAAGAGAAGAACCTCACGTTCCTTATCGGCCAGTCCATGAGAGCTCTCAAGGGCAAGGCTGACCATCAGGTAGTAAGACAGACATTGATCGATCTTCTTAACGGAATGAAATAATGGACACAGTCTTAAGCATTTTATTGGTAGTATTCTTCGTTCTCGTTAATGCCTTTTTCTCAGGCACCGAGATGGCTGTCATCTCGCTTAACGACGCGAAAATGCATAAGCTCGCTGAAGAAGGCGACAAGAAGGCTCTCCGTGTCATCAAGTTCCTTGATAATCCCGGAAACTTCCTGGCGACAATTCAGGTCGGCGTTACTCTGGCCGGATTCTTATCGTCCGCTTTTGCCGCCAACAGTTTTGCCAGCAAGCTCGCCCTTCTGGTCGATCCCGCTTCAAATCATGTGTGGATGGAGTCCCTTTGGACAGTAGTGATCACGGTCGTGCTGTCTTATTTCTCACTCGTTTTCGGTGAGCTCGTTCCCAAGCGCATCGCCCAGAACAAACCCGAGAAATGGGCCTTTGCGGCTGCCAATGTCGTTAAGTTCTTCGGCGCGTTCCTAAAGCCGTTCGTATGGATCCTCACAAAGTCCACTAATCTGGTACTGAAGCTTTTCAAGATCGATCCCAACCAGACCGACAAGCCTGTTACGGAAGAAGAGATCCGTATGATGGTCGACGTCGGCTCTGAGTCCGGCAATATCGAAGATACCGAGAAAGAGATGATCGAGAACGTTTTCGAGTTCAATGACATCGAAGTATCGGAGATCATGACACACAGAAAGAAGATCGTCTCGCTCCCGATCGATGCGGATTACGATGAAGTCATGCGCGTAGCAAGGGAAGAGAAGTTTACGAGAATCCCCGTCTATAAGGATACGATCGATGACATCATCGGAATCCTTCACATAAAGGACCTCATAGGCATCACGCCTCCTACGGAGGACAAGCCTTTCAAGCTCGAAAAGTTTATTAGAGAGCCTCTTATCGTCCATGAGACGCGTAAGATCTCTTCACTCTTCGGTGAGATGAAGAACTGCGGCATGCAGATGGCCGTCATAGTCGATGAGTACGGCGGAACCATGGGTATCGCCACGATCGAAGACATGCTCGAAGAGCTGGTCGGAAACATCACGGATGAGTTCGACGATGAAGCCGATGAGTTCGTAAAGCTCTCTAACGGCGACTATATCGTAAGAGGCGACATGACCCTCTCTGATCTGGAGGACGTCCTCGACATTGAGCTTACCGACGACGAATACGATACGATTGCAGGTCTCATAATCTCGCAGCTCGACCGTGTTCCTGAAGAGACGGAGCATCCGGTCGTTAACTACAAGAACCTGAGGATCAAGGTCCTCAAGGTTGAGGAGAATGCCATAGCGAAGGTATTGATCCACATTAATCCCGTCGAAAAGCCGGAAGACGGCGGAAAGGATGAGAGTGACAAGGCCGATGAGTAAATACGATCTTGTCCTTTACGATCTCGACGGAACCCTGTGGGATTCGATCCCGCTCATAATGGAGTGCTATAAAAAGGCTTATGAAGTCGTCATGGGCGGTACAGAACGCACGGACGCTGATCTCATGAGTTATATCGGAAGGCCTCTTGGCGATGCTTTTGCGATGCATGATGAAGAGACATGCCAGAGCCTTGTAAACACATATCTGGAGTATAACTGCGCAAGACTTAAGGAAAACGCGATCCCGATCTTCCCCGGAGTCTATGATTTCCTTGCTGAAATAAGAGCTTCGGGCGTTAAGCAGGGCGTTGTCACTTCCAAGCGCGAAAGTTCAGCCATGATCACCATCGATCTGCTCGAACTTGGCGGATATTTCGATACCATGGTCTTCCGTGAGGCTACGGAAAGGGCTAAGCCCCATGGAGATCCGCTTCTCTATGCCGCTAAAACTGTGGGGATCAGCGACATGAGCCGCGTGCTCTATGTCGGAGACGCCGTGCCGGATATCCTCTCGGCAAGGGATGCGGGCGCTGATTTTGCACTCGTGGGATGGACAAAGATGAACAGGGAGGAATTAGATGCCCTCAGACCTGACCATTTTATTGATATTCCCGAGCGTCTTCCTTGCATTATCAAGGCCTCCGAATTATAATGTTCAATGCTTTTTAATATAAATAATAAGGTAGGTAGGTAAAATGGCTAAGACCTCCAAGTCCGGAAAGTCAAGCAGAAAAGCTGTTTCAGGCGGTTTGATGGCGATAATCGTAGTTATCGTTCTTATCATCGCAGCTTTCTTCATCTATATCTCCGGATTACTTCCCCGCACATTGACGGGCGTTACGATCACAGAGACACGTGCAGACGGTACTACAGGAACGATAAAGAACTATTCGCTCCTTGAGACAAATTACCGTTTCCAAGAGGTCTATAACTCTTATGCTAACTATGGCATGGTTTCCCAGGAACATCTGGACGAGGTTTACAACGAAGAGACAGGCGAGACATACAGAGACTGGCTCCTCAAGGAAACTGCTAAGGAGATGAAGACACTTGCTCTCGTAAACCGTGCAGCTAAGGATTCAGGCTTCCTTGAATATTCCAAGGCCCGTGAATATGCTGCATGGGATACAGATACACTTGATCTTTATGCACAGATGTACGGATTCCAGAACAGCCAGCAGTATCTTGAAGCTCTTTACGGAAAAGGAATGACAAAGAGAAACTTTGTTGATTACTCCGCAAGCGAGATCCTCATTCAGGAATACGGCACATACATTAAGCAGTTTGATCCCGCCATCGTTCCTACTGATGATCAGATCCAGGCTAAGTTCGATGAAGATCCCAGCCAGTATGCAGTAGCTACATTCAACTACTTCACGATCAGCGCTGGTACGGATGCTAACGGCAACGAGACAAGCATTACAGATGCTATCGCAGCTGCTAAGAAGATCGTTTCAACAGCTAAGGATTCCGCTTCTTTCAGACAGGCTTGCCTCGATTACCTCAAGGCCAAGGACTCAGAAGCATCTCTCGAGGCTTTCGATAACGATGCAGATCCTACACTCTACGAGAACTATACTGCTGCCCAGGCTTCTTACCTGAATGCTGATGTAAAGAATTTCGTATTCAGCGAAGCAAAGGCCGGTGACGCTAAGGTCATCGAGACTGAAACTGCAGCTTATGCGGTCTTCGTTACTGAGAGCACGATCAAGGAAGATAAGACAGTTACATTCAGAACACTTACTCTGAACAATGAGACAGCTAATGACTCCGAAGCTACACCCGAACAGATCGCTCAGGCAGCTCAGGATCTTGCAGCTGAGGCAGCTACATACTGCACAGCAGGCATGGATGCTTTCTCTTTCTACAATGTTGTAAAGAATCACACATCTGACAGAAACGAGCTCCTTACAGGTGGATACAATTCAGGCGTTACAGAAGATTACTTCGCTGAAGGCACTGAGAGCGACTTCAACAGCACTCAGATCGAATGCGGCAAGTGGCTCTTCGAGGAAGGCCGCAAGGCAGGCGACATCAAGATCGCTATTTCCGAGGACAACAAGACTGTATATGTTTACTACTTCGAAGGCGCTATGACATCATGGCAGAATTCCGTAAAGAATGACCTCATTTCCGCTAATTTCAATACCTGGAACTCGAATCTCGAGAGCGGAGATCCCCGTTATGTCGTTAACGCAGGTCTGGTACAGTTCTTCTACAAATAAGTAGATTATTAATTTAATAAGAATGAGGCTGTCTCAAATAGGTGAGTTTTCCCGCCTTGAGACAGCTTCTTTTTATAGAATCTGACAACTGTACCAGTTGATTCTTTGAAGTTAATATTTAAAAGTCTTTTAAGATTTATAAGGAGGATAGTATCGTATGAAAAGATTAATGGCTCTGATTCTTGGAATCGCCATGCTTCTCGGTGTTACTTCATGCGCTAAGAAGGTTGAGGTTCCGTCCAAGAGCGATGTAAGGAAAGTCGTTGAGGAAGAGTATGAGATGGAGTTCAAGTGCAAGTCTCAGGACATTTCCGATGACGAGAAGGAAGCAGAGTGGTTATTCCTCTCTAAGGATGGTTCTCTTGAAGTAACAGTTACATGGAATGCTAAGAACCCTGAAGAATTCGAGTTCGACGAAGAAGAGCATCCTGAAGCTACAGAGACAGACGCAACAGAGTCTGAAACAGAGACTGAGGCTACTGAGACTACAGAAGAGACAACTGAGGCAACAACCACAGCTACTACAACTGAGGCTACATCAGCTTCTTCTGAGAATACTGACAACACAGACGCTACAGATGGCACAACCAATGCTCCTGCACAGGGCAACGGCAAGTATGTCAACTTCGATGAGATGAACTTCTACATCAACGGCCAGAAGTTCACACTCGGCAAGACAACACTTCAGGACATGATCGACGCTGGTGTTCCTTTCAAAGAGGAGGACCTCGGTGATGCTAAGAACAACCTCAAGCCTAACTATCAGTCTGCAGGCTTCAAGATCGTTCTCGGCGAATACTACAGCGCTCAGGTTTATGCTTTCAATGACACATCAGAAGGCAAGCCCATCAACGAGTGCTACATCAATGAGATCTATTTCCCCATCAGCGACAGACAGGAGCAGGATATCCTCTCATTCGATTTCCCTCTTACTATGACAATGGACGATCTCAAGGCAAACGCAGGTGATCCTGACAAGACTTCACACTATGATTCTGATGACAGCGATTACTACTCTGATACTTTCAAGTATGAGAGCGAGTCTGAGAGATATATCAGCGGCAGCCGTTATGAATTCCAGTTCACAAACAGCGTACTCAGATACATCTACATCACATACATGCCTTAATCAGCATAACTGATCAGAACTTTAAGGGGATGTCTCCGACGTGAATGGTTCACGAAGAGACATCCCCTTTTTATATGCCGGCCGGTGTCGGATTTTGTCACGAATAAGCCCTCAAACGTGACAAGTATCATTGTGCTCTGTCAGAGGATAACGGACAGTAATTTCACATAGTTGCGCGCTGCTGTTGACGAATTTGTTGACGAAAAAAATCCCAAACCAGCAACAAAATCGTCAACAAAGCCATTGTTGACGAAAGTGTTGACGGATTTGACCCAATATCGTCAACAAAATCAGCAACACAGAGGAACGGATGGAAAACGGTTCTTCGGAAAAACTGTGGGACTAGCCAAATTAATCAGCAAAGTGATGTGGATAAGAAAATGAAATCGCATCCTCACTGCCTCAGTTGACAACCCACCGCTCATATAGTATTTTTATCTCAATTCAATCAAACCGTTGACGGAGAGTGAGTAACTTCAGGAGATCCTGTCAAAGAGAGCCCGGGATGGTGAGATCCGGACATGTGGAACCTAAAGCGAATGGACTTCGGAGGGCGCGAGGGAAAGGGAAGAATCCCAAGTATATTGCGACGTAAGGCATACGTAAGTTGCCGGAGATATGTTGGTATCTTGCAAGCGCACGGTTAGTTCCGTGAATCAAGGTGGCACCGCGGATAAGCTTTTATTCGTCCTTGACAGAAGATATGAGATCTTTTGTCGGGGGCTATTTTATTGCCTTTGACAAAAAGAAGCCGGAGGTGACAAGAATGAAAGTTGTACCGTCGATCGAAGAAGTAAGAGAACTTGCCAAAAGCAGGAAGTATGATGTCGTACCGCTCAGCACAGAGATCCTTTCTGATTTTACGACACCGATTGAAGTTGTACGTATCTTAAAGAGCGTATCAACTCATGCATATATGCTGGAGTCAGCCCAGGCGGATGAGCGATGGGGAAGATACACTTTCATGGGCTTCGATCCCAAGCTCGAGATCACATGCATTAACGGCGAGATTACCTATGGTGATAAGACGGAAAAGACTGACGATCCGTCCGCAATTATAAGAGAGATCCTTTCGCATTTCAGAAGTCCGAGATTGGATTACCTTCCGTCTTTTACGGGCGGCCTTGTCGGTTATTTCTCATACGACTATCTGTGCTATGCAGAGCCCACTGCAAAATGTGATGTCATTGATAATGAGAACTTCAAGGACGTTGACCTGATGCTTTTCGATAAGGTCATAGCATTTGACCATGTAAGACAGAAGCTGATCTTCATATCCAATATGTCTTTGGAAGACATCGATGCCGGATACAAAGAGGCGACAGAAGAACTAGAGTCACTTATCGAACTGATAAAGAACGGCGAAAAGGCCGAAGAAACTGACGGAAAGCTCCTTTCGGAAGTTACCCCGTTGTTCTCCAAAGAAGAGTATTGCGCGATGGTCGAGAAGGCCAAGCATCACATCCTGGAAGGAGACATCTTCCAGATCGTCCTTTCCAACAGGCTCTCTGCTGAGTTTGAAGGAAGTCTTCTCAATACTTACAGAGTATTGCGCACGATCAATCCTTCGCCTTACATGTTCTATTTCGCGGGAACGGATGTAGAAGTTGCAGGCGCTTCACCGGAGACACTGGTCAAGCTCGAAGACGGCATCCTCCACACATTCCCTCTTGCCGGTACAAGACCCAGAGGAAAGACAGAAGAAGAGGATAAGCAGCTTGAAGCTGAACTCCTTGCTGACGAGAAAGAACTTGCCGAGCACAACATGCTCGTTGATCTCGGACGTAATGACTTAGGCAAGATCAGTGAATTCGGCACGGTCGAAGTCGAGAAGCTCAGGAGCATTGAGAGATATTCGCACGTCATGCATATCGGTTCCACAGTCAGAGGAAAGATCGCTCCCCGGTTTGATGCTCTCGATGCGATCGAAGCAGTGCTTCCGGCAGGAACACTTTCGGGCGCACCGAAGATCAGGGCATGCCAGCTTATCGGCGAACTCGAAAACAATAAGCGCGGCATCTACGGCGGAGCCATAGGCTATATCGATTTCACGGGCAATATGGATACATGCATTGCGATCCGTATCGCATATAAGAAGAACGGCAAAGTATTTGTCAGGAGCGGTGCCGGAATAGTGGCAGATTCCGTTCCGGAGAAAGAATACGAGGAGTGCCTCAACAAGGCCAGAGCCGTTCTCAATTCCCTGACACTCGGACAGGAGGTATAAACGATGATACTTCTTATAGATAATTACGACAGCTTTTCATATAACCTTTTCCAGATGATCGGCCAGATAAATCCTGACATTAAGGTCATCAGGAACGATGAGATGACAGTAGATGAGATCCGTGTCCTTGCGCCTGACAGGATAATCCTCTCGCCCGGTCCCGGCCGTCCGGAAGATGCAGGCGTCATTGTTGATGTTGCGCGTTCGATCCATGACATCCCGATCCTTGGCGTATGTTTGGGACATCAGGCGATCTGCAATGCATACGGTGCGGTCATCACATATGCGGAGCACCTCATGCACGGCAAGCAGTCAGACGTCGGACTCTACACATACTGTCCGCTGTTCCAGGGCTTGGGCGACCGTACAAAGGTCGCGCGTTATCACTCGCTGGCTGCTGACCGCAGTACTATCCCGGAGTGTCTCCAGGTAACCGCCGTTGCCGATGACGGAGAGGTCATGGGTGTACAGCATAAGGAATATCCGATCTACGGAGTGCAGTTCCACCCCGAATCGATCCTTACGCCTGACGGAAAGAAGATGCTCGAGAACTTCATTAACAGGTGCTAAAGAAAAATATTAAAAAACACCCTTCATAAAGGGCTGTATTTAAAGCGTTAAGCTTTGGATACAGCCCCTCCTTTATTTATTTGGAATACATATTCCTTACGTGTTCGATGAACTTTGAAGCCAGCGCGCTCGGGATCTTCTCCTTATCCCATGACAGGATGTAGTCTACGCCGACCGCAGGGGTTATAGTCTTGACCACTACATTGGAATCTGCAGAGATGTTCTTTGCAACTGAAGCAGGGAAGATGGCGATACCGATGTTCTGGTCCACCAGTTTTGAAGCGTTTGAGGAGTGGGCGGTCTTTACGATGAAGCGGGGTTCTTTTCCCGTAGGCTCGAACCAGCTTCTGATCTCTTCTTCTCTTGAATGTCTTGAGGAGATGATCAGATCCGTATCGACGATCTCATCAAGCGTGACAGTCTTCTTTTTGCTCTTGGCGAGCGGGTGGGAGCCCGGGATTATCGCTGCCCATGTGTCGCTGTATACCGTGATGCCGTCAAGCTGTTCGGTATTGAGCGGCGTCATGGTTATGGCGAGCTCCAAAAGACCGGACTTCATTCTGTATGTCAGGTCGTCCACGGTACCGCACCAGAGATTATAGGTAACATTAGGATATTCTTCTTTAAAGCTGGAGATCCACTCTGCAGCGAGCGACGGTCCGTTACTGTCAACGTGACCGAGATACAGTGTGCCGCTTAAGCCCTTCTTTACATCCGTGATCTCTGTTTTCGCAATATCGGCAAGAGCTAAGATCTGCTCACCGCGGCGCTTTAAGGCGAGACCTTCCGGCGTGAGAGTAACGTGGCGCTTGCCTCGTATTATGAGTGTGCAGCCCAGTTCTTCCTCGAGATCCATGAGTGCCCTTGAAAGAGGGGGCTGGGATAAGTGCAGACGTTCTGCTGCGCGTGTGATATTGCGCTCTTCGGCAACAGTTAAGAAATAGCGGATTTGACGTAGATCCATGCCTTTTCCTCCTCGAAATTTATCATACCTGCAAGGTATCGTAATACGAATACTATTTGTATTTTATTTCTTTCGGCCTTGGGACTAAAATATGCCTTGAAATCGTACAACGATAGTTTAAACGCATTGAAAATAAATATCAATACATTTTGAGTATGATTTCAAAACTCAGGTGCCAAGTGGTGGATGAAAATGGTTCCGGGGCTGGAGGAGAATATGAGACCTTACGAAGAAAAGTACGTTAACGAATGCTACCAAGCAATGCAAGAAGAGCATGATGCATGCGGTATCGGTTTAGTAGTTAATATCGATGGTAAAAAAGAATACCGCACTCTTGATGACGCATTATCCATTGTCGAAAAGTTAGAGCACAGGGCAGGTAAGGATGCTACAGGCGAAGTCGGTGACGGCGTAGGCATCCTTGTCCAAATCTCACACAAATTCTTTAAGCCCGCTGCAAAAGAGGCAGGCATTGAGGTTAAGGATGAAGGCGACTATGGTGTCGGCATGTTCTTCCTTCCTCAGGATACAAAGAAGCGCACACTTGCTATGCGCATGTTTAAGGTCATTTCCGAAAAGAATGGCCTTAATGTCATGGGATGGAGAGAAGTTCCGACTGATCCCGATATCCTGGGCAAAGTTGCAAGAGACGCTATGCCTGTCATCATGCAATGCTTCGTTGAGAGACCTGCAAACTGCGGGAAGGGTCTTGCTTTCGACCGTATGCTCTATGTCGCAAGAAGAGAATTCGAGCAAAGTACGGATGAGACATATATTACTTCTTTATCTTCAAGAACTATCGTATATAAGGGCATGTTCCTGGTAGGGCAGCTCCGAAAGTTCTATAAGGATCTCCAGAGCAAGGACTATGAGACGGCTATCGCAATGGTCCACTCAAGATTCTCCACGAATACAACACCTTCATGGGAGAGAGCACATCCTTACCGCATGATCGCTCACAACGGTGAGATCAACACGATCAGAGGTAACTTCGACAGAATGCTCGCCCGTGAAGAGACACTTTACAGTCCTTCGATCGAAAACGATGTCGACAAGATCTTCCCGATCATCCACAAGACGGGTTCTGACTCTGCAATGCTCGACAACACGTTAGAGTTCTTCATGATGAACGGTATCCCGCTTCCTCTGGCAGTCATGATGATGATCCCTGAGCCCTGGAAGAACGATCCTTATATGGAGCAGGAGAAGAAGGACTTCTATCATTACTATGCAACCATGATGGAACCCTGGGACGGTCCTGCAGCTATCCTTTTCACAGACGGCGTAATCGCAGGTGCAACACTCGACCGTAACGGATTAAGACCTTCAAGATATTACATCACAGACGATAACAGACTGATCCTCTCATCTGAGGTAGGCGTTCTCGACATAGAGCCTGAGCACATCGTAAAGAAGTCAAGACTGCAGCCCGGCCGTATCCTCCTGATCGATACGGAGAAGGGAAAGCTCGTTTCTGACGAAGAGTGCAAGAAGTACTATTCCGAGAGCAACCCTTATGGTGAGTGGCTCGCATTGAACCTCCTGCATCTGTCTGAACTCAAGATCCCCAACAAGAAGATCCCGGTTCATACTCAGGAGATGAGAAACAAGCTCTATAAGGTTTTCGGTTATACATTTGAAGACGTTAAGAATGAGATCTTACCCATGGCCATGAACAAAGTCGAAGCAACGGCTTCCATGGGTACTGACATCCCGCTCGCGGTTCTGTCAGAAAAGCACCAGCTCTTATTCTCGTTCTTCAAGCAGCTTTTTGCACAGGTTACCAACCCTCCGATCGACTCCATCAGAGAAGAGATCGTTACGGACACGACAGTTTATATCGGTTCTGACGGTAACCTTTTGGAAGAAAAGAGCGGTAACTGCAGAGTTCTCGAAGTAAATAACCCGATCCTCACAGGCGTTGACCTCGTTAAGATCAAGTCATTGGACCAGCCCGGCTTCAAGGCAGCTACAGTATCTATTCTTTATTATAAAAATACTTCATTAGAGAAGGCGTTGGACCAGCTCCTGATCACTGTTGACAGAACATGCAGCAAGGGCGCCAACATCATCATCCTCTCAGACAGAGGCATCGATGAGAACCACGTTGCAATCCCTTCCTTGCTCGCAGTTTCCGCAGTTGAGCAGCACCTCGTCCAGACAAGAAAGAGAACGGCAGTATCTCTCATCATCGAGAGCGGCGAGCCCCGTGACGTCCATCAGATGGCAACGCTTTTGGGATTCGGCGCACGTGCGATCAACCCTTACCTTGCACATGAGTGCATCGCTGAGATGATCGACAAGGGAATCCTCGATAAGGATTACCACACGGCAATCGACGATTACAACTACGCAATCTTACACGGCATCGTTAAGACTTCGGCGAAGATGGGTATCTCTACGCTTCAGTCTTACCAGTCCGCTAAGATTTTCGAGGCAGTCGGTATCTGCAAGGAAGTAGTAGATAAGTACTTCACGGGTATCGTAAGCCGCGTAGGCGGTATCGGCTTGGAAGAGATCTCCGAAGGAATCCTTTTCAGACACGATAAGGCATTCGATCCCATGGGTCTTGAGACAGATGAGACTTTGGACAGCACAGGCTTCCATAACTTAAGGAGCGGCGACGACAAAGAAGATCATCTGTACAATCCCAAGACGATCGTTGCACTCCAGAAGGCGGTACGCGAAGGTTCTTATGAACTCTTCAAGGAATATACGGCAATCGTAGATAACGAGAAGCCCCATACATTAAGAGGCCTTCTCGCTTTCAAGAATACAGGTAACTCCATTCCTCTCGAGGAAGTCGAACCTGCTTCAGAGATCGTTAAGAGATTTAAGACCGGTGCTATGTCTTACGGTTCCATCTCGAAGGAAGCTCACGAGTGCATGGCTATCGCAATGAACCGTCTTGGCGGCAAGTCCAATACAGGTGAGGGCGGTGAGTCACCCGAGAGATTCGGCACAGAGAAGAACTCTAAGATCAA
This sequence comes from Ruminococcaceae bacterium AB4001, assembly GCA_000621765.1. Taxonomy (GTDB): domain Bacteria; phylum Bacillota; class Clostridia; order Saccharofermentanales; family Saccharofermentanaceae; genus Saccharofermentans. Next base: position 25,956 of record JHXJ01000024.1, on the reverse strand, counting down.
GCAGGTTGCATCCGGAAGATTCGGCGTTACAAGCGAATACTTAAACAGCGCAGAAGAGATCCAGATCAAGATGGCTCAGGGAGCTAAGCCCGGTGAAGGCGGACACCTCCCCGGAAAGAAAGTCTATCCCTGGATCGCTGAGAGAAGATATTCAACACCCGGTGTTGCGCTTATCTCACCTCCGCCTCATCACGATATCTATTCGATCGAAGATCTGGCACAGCTCATCTACGATCTGAAGAATGCAAACAGAAAAGCAAGGATCTCCGTTAAGCTCGTATCCGAAGCAGGTGTAGGAACTATCGCCTGCGGCGTTGCAAAAGCAGGCGCACAGGTAATCCTGATCTCAGGTTACGACGGCGGTACGGGAGCTGCTCCGGCAAGCTCGATCCACAACGCAGGTCTTCCTTGGGAATTAGGTCTTGCAGAAACCCATCACGCTCTTATCGAGAGCGGCCTTAGAGGAAGAGTTGCAGTCGAGACTGACGGTAAGCTCATGAGCGGCAGAGACGTAGCCATCGCAGCACTCTTAGGCGCTGAGGAATTCGGATTTGCAACTGCACCTCTGGTATCCATGGGATGCATGATGATGAGAGTCTGCAACAAGGATACCTGCCCGTTCGGTATCGCATGCCAGAACGAAGAATTAAGAAAGAGATTTAAGGGTAAGCCCGAGCATGTTATGAACTTCATGCTCTTCATCGCAGAAGAGCTCAGGGAGATCATGGCAGAGCTTGGTTTCAGAAAGGTCGACGAGATGGTCGGAAGATCCGATCTTCTCAAGGTTAAGGACAAGCAGATAACAAAGAGGGCCGAGATGGTCTCCCTCGCGCAGATTATAGATCCGTCCTATGCGGATTCCGAAGTACGTCATTTCGAACCCGACCATGTATTCGACTTCGGGCTCGAAAAGACGATCGACGAGAGAGTATTCCTCCCTGAACTCGCGAAAGGCCTTAAGAAGGGTTCGATCAGGATCGAGAACGTTAAGGTATCGAGTACCGACAGAGCAGTAGGAACTATCTTAGGTTCGGAGATCACAGCCGAATACGGAACACAGTTGGCAGATGACAGCGTCATCGTAGAACTGACAGGCGGCGGCGGACAGAGCTTCGGTGCATTCATCCCGAAGGGACTGACGTTAAAACTCACAGGTGATGCGAATGACGGATTCGGAAAAGGATTATCCGGCGGTAAGCTCATCATAAAGCCTTATGAGAATTCCGGATTTGAACCTTCAAAGAATGTCATCATCGGAAACGTTGCACTTTACGGCGCAACAAATGGTACTGCATACGTCTGCGGCGTTGCTGGTGAGAGATTCATGATCAGGAACTCAGGCGCTACCGGCGTATGCGAAGGTACCGGTGACCACGGCCTGGAATACATGACAGGCGGCAAGGCCGTAATCCTGGGCGAAGTTGGAAAGAACTTTGCAGCAGGCATGAGCGGCGGAATGGCTTACGTACTGGATGAACACCACACTCTCTATACAAAGATCAATAAGGCTCTTGTAGAGATGAGTGAAGTTACGGAAGACGCAGATAAGAACGAGCTTAAGTCTATCCTTCAAGATTATGAGCAGGCAACAGGATCTTCAAAAGCAAAGGCAATACTTCAGGATTTCGACAAGTATGTCCAAAGTTTCAAGAAGATCATCCCGACAGATTACCGTCACATGCTGACCCTGATCGCCAAGTACGAAGAACAGGGTATTGCACGTGAACAGGCGGTCTACGAAGCATTTAAAGAATTCACTAAAGTCGGTGCTTGATATCAGGAGGATCTTATGGGTAAAGCTACAGGATTTTTGGAATACGACAGGCACGAAGACTCTTGGGTAACAGAAGAGAAGAGAATCACAGGCTTTGAGGAATTCCATACACATTTAAACGAAGAAGAAAGACGATGCCAGGCAGCAAGATGCATGGACTGCGGCGTGCCGATGTGCCAGTCGGCCATATGCCTCAAGGGTATGGTAACGGGATGTCCATTACATAACGTTATCCCCGAGTGGAACGACGAGATCTACAAAGGCCATTACGAACATGCATTGGCAAGACTTTTGAAGACAAGTAACTTCCCGGAATTCACCGGAAGAGTCTGTCCCGCACTTTGCGAAAAGGCATGCATCAACGGAATAAATTCAGGAGCGGTTACCATTCACGATAACGAGCTCTTCCTCATAGAAAAGGGATATGAGATGGGTTATATGAAGCCCAGGATCCCTAAGAACAGATCGGGTAAGAAGGTCGCAGTAATCGGCGCAGGGCCCGCAGGCCTTGCAGTCGCTGACCAGCTCAACCACAGAGGTCATGAGGTTACGGTTTTCGAGAGAGAGGATCAGATCGGAGGCCTACTTATGTACGGCATCCCAAACATGAAACTCGACAAGAGCGTGATCGTCAGAAGACGAAAGCTGATGGAAGAAGAAGGCGTTGTATTTAAGACCGGTGTTGATGTCGGTAACGGCGCTGCCTTCGATGAAATAGTAAATGAATTCGATGCAGTTGCTCTTTGCTGCGGTTCGAAGAAAGCAAGAACGATCAATGCAAAGGGAGCGGACGAATGCAAGGACATGTATCTTGCGGTCGATTTCCTTAAGTCTGCGACGAAGGATCTTCTTTTGGGCAAGGGCAAGTGGACGATCAGCGCCAAGGACAAGAACGTAGTTGTTGTCGGAGGCGGTGATACCGGAAACGACTGTGTCGGAACATGCATAAGACAGGGATGCAAGAGCATCACGCAGCTTGAGATGATGGCTCAGCCCCCGAAGGAACGACAGCCGAATAACCCCTGGCCTGAGTGGCCCAAGGTCGAGAAAACAGATTACGGACAACAGGAAGCCATTAAGGTGTTCGGTCATGACCCGCGCATATATGAGACAACTGTCAAAGAACTCATTATGCAGAAGGGCAAGCTGACTCAGATAAAGACAGTTCAAGTCAGGTTTGAAGACAGAAAACTGGTTGAGGTAGAAGGCACCGAACAGCTTATAAAGTGCGATCTTCTGATAATTGCCGCAGGATTTGTCGGTACTGAAGACTATGTTGCGAAAGAGACCAAGGTCGAGCTTACGCAAAGAGGAACGGTAAAGACAGAGCCTGAACAATACCAGACATCGGTTCCGAAGGTATTTACGGCTGGAGACATGCACAGAGGACAATCGCTCGTAGTATGGGCCATCACGGAAGGCAGGCACTGCGCAGCGGCAATGGACAAGTATCTGATGGGGTACACCCCGCTGATATAAGATGATTAAAGTGAACCCCCGGAGTCGGACAGTGACTCCGGGGGTTTTTGTATGAAATACGGTTTCGGCAGAAGAAAGAGGTTTGCTGGAAACATTGTGAGAGTTAAGCTATAACTGTTAATGATTTGCCTTTGCCGAGATGTTTCAACGGCAAGGGTTGTTTGAATTTGGACCATGACCTAAGTAAGAAGTAAGAAAACCGGAGACGAACATGGGTTACAACTGGAAAATTGAAGAGGATACTAAGCCGAATGTCCGTAAAGCAGCTGAAATAGCAAGAACAGCTAGAGAATGCTTGAAAAAGGCATATGATCTGCCTCCTGAGAAAGCTGAAAAAGAGTTAATAAAGGTAATAGCATTAATTAAAGAAATAGATCATTTGCTGGAACTGGAATCCGATTATTATTGCTCGCAGTTCTTTAGGTATTTCAGACCCGATGACTGTATGTCGCTGAATGTGGATGCATACTATCGTGCTATGCTCATCGCGAGAAAACTTAAAAAGTATGATTTTGCAATTGGCTATGCAGAAAGATGCCAAGTGCTGGCTAAACGATCTTCAAACGAAGATGATGCATTTTTGGTAGAGGATTGCCAGAACTTTATAAAATACACACGAGAGGAAATGATTAAGAATTCTCCTCAGTATAAGGCCGCCGAAGAGGTAAAAAAGAAAAAAGAGAACATAACAAAACTATTTACAGTATGTTTCTGGTTATTTCGAATTGCTTTTATAGTTGGCACCGTACTTGGTAGCGGAATGGCCACATCTGAATCATTGTTTTCGATGGCACGAATCTGGTATCTGTTGATAATTGGTGCCATGGCATTTTTCTGTATGCTGTCCAGCAAAGAAGGTGACACTTGGCCGAGACCGCTGATACTCGCACCATTTGGAATGACGCTAATCTCGATTATGTATTACATATTCGGACACGGGTATAAACAGAATAACTTCTCTTTTGTATTGTTGCAGTTTGTAATTGCGGCTCTTGTTGTTGTTATCAGTGCAGGGATAGGTCTCTTAATATCAAAGGCTCGGGAAGCAGACAGTTAACAATAATGTTGTGCTGATGATACACTACGCTTAACAGATGATATGCTAATCGCTGCAAACAAAATCGGTGGTACATGCTACGGGTTTGTTCAACGGAAGAAATACCATCTTTGTTACTCGTTTGAAAAATTGGGTCAGGATTAAGGACTGATCCATCAGCGTATCTTATGCGCAACGTCAAAGCTGTTACCATTGATGTTGCTGGTGGTAATTCTTTTGACGACAAACTTGTATATAATATAAAAGAGAGCAGCTCGATAAGAATTGAGTCGTGGTAATCTGATCAAATCGATATTATTCATCGATGCTGCTTTGTTAAAAGATCAAATACGATAGGCTGTGGATAAGGCTAACAAGCGATTGCAAGAAGGCTTTGAGCCGATGATAGTTACTCTATATTTCATAATGTAATTATCATCGATTTAAGCTTGAACATAAAGGCGTAATGTGTGAACTATGATATCTTTGAAAGACCAGATCAAACTCCATCCGGCAGTTGTCTACAGAGAGTATGACGGAACAGTTTTGTTATATCACACCGGATTACAGAAGGTCTTTACTTTCAGCGGAAGCACATCGGATTTATTAGGATTATGCAAAGATTGGATCAGCATAGAAGATGCTGTTGCAGAGTTATCCAAAACATTCGATGTTGAAGATCCTGCAGAATTCGAGAAGGATGTCATTGATTTCTATGAGAGTGCCTTAACCAAGAATATTCTTATTACCAAGCAGAGCCAAAAAAGACGTGACTTATCTTTTGAGCGAGAGATACCGAGCATCTCGGAAAACGGGATCAATCGTCTTAACACGGTTACATTTGAGCTAACCTATAAATGTAACGAGAGATGCAGACACTGTTATATTGCCGGCTCGGATCGTCCGGAGCTGTCAAAAGAAAAGATCATCTCGATACTTGATGAACTAGCCGATATGAAGGTGATGAATATTGTCTTTACCGGCGGAGAATTATTTACCAGGTCTGATACATTCGAAATATTGGAATATGCATATTCAAAGAACTTCTTAATAGAAATCTATACCAATGGGAACTTGCTTGATGGTGATGACATTATTCGTCTCAAGGCCATATGGCCCAAATGTATTGATTTCAGTGTGTATTCCTATATCCCTGAAAAGCATGATGCTATAACTCAAGTAAAAGGCTCTTTTATTAAGACGATAGAAACTATTCGAAAATGCAAATTAATAGGCATTCCGGTTAACATCAAGTCCCCGATCTTTAACGAGACCATTGATGATGTGCTTGGCATGATAGAGATGGCTAATGAACTCGGAGTTACTATTGAACCAGGCATCAACATTACACCTAAGAAAAATGGCGATCTTTCTCCCACAAAGATGAGAATCGAATCTCATGAAGATTATTGGCAGTTCTACGATACGATATCATCAATATATGGTGATCCAGATTCAACAGACGAATATAAACCGCCTTCCAAGATGTGTAGTGCCGGTGAGAATAGTATCAGCATTAATCCATATGGAGATGTTTTTCCTTGCAATCTAATGCCTTTGTGCATAGGCAATTTAATCGACAACTCCATTAAGGATATTTGGGAGTCATCCGTTGAACTTAAAAAATGGCGTCAAATGAACAATCGCAGTTTGCGTAAAGAATGTGAAAACTGCGAGCATATAGAAATTTGTGATTTTTGTCCGGGTGATGCATTGTTAAGGACAGGATGTTTGACAAAAAAATACGAATCAGCATGTCATGTAGCTGAACAAAAATACAATTATAAAAAGAGGAAAGGAGGGGCACTATGAAAAAGTTCGAGAAACCTGTTGTAGTGGAAGAAAAGAAGTATGAGACTGCAACTTCAGGAATCTGTCACCAACTGGTACCGTGTATGCCTAATAGTGCTAAGTAATCATTAATTATTAGTACAGTATAAAGGGGTGTCACAGAAGTGAAGCAATTCACTGAGCGGCACCCTTTTGAATTGTTCATAACCCAGTGGCTTTCAGACAAATCAGCCGATGAAATCAGCTCAGGACACTCAAAAATGGTGACAACTCTGATCCTGCGCACGCAAACGTCGGTTTAGGATTAAATCTGATACTTATTTGAAAACGGCGGCCGGAGTCTTATCCGATCGCCGTTCTTTTTTGCACATCTTATGGGGTGCTATATATTGCGGTAAGCATGTGGATCTATGTGAAGCAGTTTTGAGTAATTTTTTATTGTTGTTTTTTGACTCCAAAACGCGCGTTTTCGCTTAAGTTTATTTGATTATTGTCAAGAATCCGGGCGTTCCGTGACCATTGATTTGCCCGCAAATGCTTAAAACAATGGGTTTTAGGTTTTCGGGGTTCCGGGAAAATATCAAATCATACCCTAAAAGTATCATTATGCTTAAACTATTCGTATTTTATTTGTTTCCGAGTTGGAGCTACAATTGCACTTGAAAATCAAAAACGATAGCCAAAAAGCATTGATACATAGTAACAATACCTTTTGGAAATGTTTTGAAGGAGGAGAGTTATGGACACTAATTTAATCAGCAGTTTGATTGACGAGAAGGTCTTTGGCGTCTGGTTCCTGATCGGCGCGGCATTGGTCTTCTGGATGCAGGCTGGTTTCGCAATGGTAGAGTGCGGATTTGCAAGAGCAAAGAACGCAGGTAACATCATCATGAAGAACCTCATGGATTTCTGCATCGGTACAGTGGTATTTATCGTAATCGGTTTCGGTTTATTCCTTGGCGAAGACATGCTTATGGGATTCATGGGAAAACCCAATATTGATATTTTCACAAACTACGCAACGTTCGATTGGTCAAACTTCGTATTCAATCTCGTCTTCTGTGCCACAACAGCTACGATCGTTTCAGGTGCTATGGCAGAGAGAACAAGATTCTTATCTTACTGTGTATATTCAGCTGTTATCTCAGCAGTCATCTATCCTATCGAAGCTCACTGGACATGGGGCGGCGGCTGGCTCGCAGCAATGGGATTCCACGATTTCGCAGGTTCTAATTGCATCCACATGGTTGGTGGTATCTCAGCTCTTATCGGTGCCGCAATCCTCGGACCCCGTATCGGTAAGTTCGTAAAGGATAAGAAGGGCAAGGTTACAAAGGTTAACGCATTCCCCGGCCACAACATCCCGATGGGCGCACTTGGTGTATTCATTCTCTGGCTCGGCTGGTACGGATTCAACGGTGCTGCATGCACAGATATGGAACAGCTCGGATCAGTATTCGTAACAACAACAATCGCACCTGCTATCGCAACAGTTGTCTGCATGATCTTCACATGGATCAAGTATGGTAAGCCCGATGTTTCCATGTGTCTTAACGCTTCACTTGCAGGTCTCGTTGCTATCACAGCTCCCTGCGACGTAACAGACGCACTTGGTGCAACGATCATCGGTGCTGTCTCCGGCGTACTCGTAGTATTTGGCGTATGGTTCCTTGATAACGTATTAAGAGTTGACGACCCTGTCGGTGCAGTTGCAGTTCATATGTTCAACGGAATCTGGGGAACGATCGCAGTAGGTCTTTTCGCTACAAACACAGCTCCTGCATATGGAATCGCTGATGCAGCAGGCAATGAGATGGTTGGTTTGTTCTATGGCGGCGGAGTTAAGCTCCTCGGAATCCAGCTCTTAGGCATGGGCGCTACAGCAGCCTGGACAGCAATCACAATCACAGTCACATTCCTTATTATCAAGGCTATCTTCGGTCTCAGAGCTTCTGAGGAAGAAGAGCTCACAGGTCTTGACGTTACAGAGCACGGTCTTGCAAGTGCTTACTCCGGCTTCTCCCTCATGGACGTTTCAGGCGCAATGATGGAAGAGAACGAGAACACAGACCTCGGTACACCTGAATATGCTGAAGCTTCCGAGGCTCAGAAGAACGCAGCGGTCAAGGTTGCAGTCGCTCCTGAGATCGACACAGGCATGCATAAGGTTGTTATCATCGCTAAGCTCTCACGTTACGACAAGTTGAGAAAGGCCATGAACGATCTCGGTGTAACCGGTATGACAGTTACCCAGGTCATGGGCTGCGGCATCCAGAAGGGTGCAGGTGAGAAGTACAGAGGTGTCGAGGTAGACGCAACGCTCTTACCTAAGATCAAGGTTGAAGTCGTCGTATCCAAGATCCCTGTAGATAAGGTTATCGAAAAGGCAAAAGAAGTTCTTTATACAGGACATATCGGTGACGGTAAGATCTTCGTTTACAACGTAGGCAAGGTCGTCAAGATCCGTACCGGTGAAGAAAACTACGCTGCACTGCAGGACGTAGAGTAACAAAAGCTTATTAAAAAATAGGAGGAATATAAAATGGAAACGAGATCTGTACCGGAAATGTTCGGTGAAAACGTATTTGATGACAGAGTGATGAGAGCGGTCTTAACCGATAAGGTTTACCAATCACTCAAGAAGACTATCGACGAGGGCGCTAAGCTTGAGACGGAAGTCGCAGAACAAGTAGCAGCAGCTATGCGCGATTGGGCTATAGCAAAGGGCGCTACACACTTCACACACTGGTTCCAGCCTTTGACAGGCGTTACAGCTGAGAAGCACGATTCATTCATCGAGCCCTCACCTGACGGCGGAGTCATTATGGCATTCTCCGGAAAGAATCTCATCCAGGGCGAGCCTGACGCTTCGTCATTCCCGACAGGCGGCATCAGAGCTACTTTCGAGGCAAGAGGATATACAGCATGGGATCCTACATCTTATGCATTCATCAAGGATAAGACACTCTGCATTCCTACAGCATTTTGCTCTTACACCGGTGAAGCACTTGATAAGAAGACACCTTTGCTCAGATCCATGGAGGCTTTGAACAAGCAAGCACTCCGTATCCTGAAGCTTTTCGGAAACGAAGATGCAAAGTATGTTCATACATCAGTCGGTCCTGAGCAGGAGTACTTCCTCATCACAAAGGAAATGTACGACAAGCGTCCTGACATCAAGTACACAGGCAGAACACTTTTCGGCGCAAAGGCTCCCAAGGGCCAGGAGATGGACGACCATTACTTTGGTGTCATCAAGCCTAAGGTTCAGGAGTTCATGAATGACCTCAATCAGGAACTCTGGAAGCTCGGTATCCTCGCAAAGACAGAGCACAACGAAGTTGCTCCCGCCCAGCACGAGCTCGCTCCGATCTATTCTTCAACGAATATCGCTACTGACCAGAACCAGCTCATGATGGAGATCATGCAAAAGGTTGCAGCACGTCATGGTCTCGTCTGCCTCTTACACGAGAAGCCGTTCGCAGGCGTCAACGGATCAGGTAAGCACAACAACTGGTCAATGGCTACAGATACAGGCATCAACCTCCTCTCACCCGGAGCTACACCTTATGAGAACGCCCAGTTTCTGCTCTTCCTCTGCGCAGTAATCAAGGCAGTCGATGATTATCAGGATCTCCTCCGTCTCTCAGTAGCTACAGCCGGTAACGACCACAGACTCGGTGCCAACGAAGCTCCGCCGGCAATCATCTCAATCTTCTTAGGCGATGAGCTTTCCGCAATCCTCGATGCTATCGAAAACGACAAGCCTTACGAGGGCGCAGAGAAGAAGATCATGAAGCTCGGTGTCGACGTACTTCCGAGATTTGCACGTGATACAACAGACCGTAACAGAACGTCACCGTTTGCATTCACAGGTAACAAGTTCGAGTTCAGAAGCCTTGGTTCTTCCAACAGCATCGCATGCGCAAACATGATGCTCAACTCAGCAGTTGCAGAGTCTCTGAAGATCTATGCTGACAGACTTGAAGGTGCAGATGATTTCGAGACAGCACTTCACGACATGATCAAGAAGACCATCAAGGATCACAAGAGAATCCTCTTCAACGGCAACGGTTACGACGATGCATGGGTCAAGGAAGCTACAGAGGTAAGAGGCCTGTCCAACTATAAGACAACACCTGACTGTATGCCTCACCTCCTGGACGAAAAGAATGTAACGATGCTCACCTCTCACAAGGTCTTCACAGAGGCAGAGCTCAAGTCCAGAGTCGACATCATGCTCGAGAACTACAGTAAGTCAGTCCTCATCGAAGCTAACACAATGCTCGAGATGAGCAGACGCATGATCCTTCCTGCGATCGAGTGCTACGAGAATAAGCTCGCAGGCAGCGTTTCCGCAAAGAAGGCAGTAGCTCCTTCCGCAGCATGCGTTTACGAGAGTGACATCATCGCAAAGCTCTCAGATCTTGCAGACAAGGTCTATGCAGGAGCTAACGATCTCGAAAAGGCTATCGCTGATGCAAACGGCGCATCCGACATCATCGCAGAGAGCCTCTTCATAAAGGATAACGTAATCACAGCAATGAACGATATCCGCAAGGCAGCCGATGAGGCAGAGACTTATGTCTCCAAGGAATGCTGGCCGCTTCCTTCATACGGTGACCTGCTCTTCAGCGTAAAATAACAGATCCTCATATTCCACCCAACTAAGTAACCCCCGGAGTTTTCGGACTCTGGGGATTACTTAGAATTTTTCATTTATAAGAAAAGAGATTATTACCATGACTAAATATATATTCGTAACAGGAGGTGTTGTATCGGGCCTGGGCAAAGGTATCACCGCAGCATCTCTGGGAAGACTACTGAAAGCAAGGGGACTGAAGGTTGCAGCCCAAAAGCTCGACCCCTACATTAACGTCGACCCCGGTACAATGAGCCCTTACCAACACGGCGAAGTTTACGTTACCGAAGACGGCGCAGAGACGGATCTCGACTTAGGTCACTATGAGAGATTCATCGATGAAGACCTCAACAAATATTCAAATCTCACATCCGGTCGAGTTTATTGGAACGTCCTCAACAGAGAAAGAAGAGGCGAGTACTTAGGCTCGACCGTTCAAGTTATTCCGCACATTACGAACGAGATCAAGGAGTTCGTATACCGTGTCGGCAAGAAGACCAACGCTGACGTGGTCATAACCGAGATCGGAGGCACGGTAGGTGACATCGAGTCACAGCCATTCATCGAAGCCGTAAGACAGATATCGCTGGAAGTCGGCCGCGAGAACAGCCTCTTCATTCACGTTACGCTCGTTCCGTTCCTCAGAGGTTCCGACGAGCACAAGTCCAAGCCCACGCAGCACTCAGTAAAAGAACTTCAGGGAATGGGAGTCAATCCCGGCGTCCTGATCCTCAGGTGTGATGAGCCTCTCAAGGATGAGATCATGAAGAAGATCGCCCATTTCTGCAACGTCAAGGAAGACTGCGTAATCGAGAACATCACATTGCCCGTACTTTATGAGGCACCCCTGATGCTCGAGAAAGCGCACTTCTCAGAGATCGTCTGCAGGGAATTGGGACTTGAGACCGTCGAGCCTGACCTCACACATTGGAAAGAGATGGTCGATAAGATCCATCACATCGAGAAGACTGTTAAGATCGGTCTGGTCGGAAAGTATGTCCATCTCCACGATGCTTATCTCTCAGTCGCCGAAGCTCTCAAGAGTGCAGGCTATGCCAATGATGCCAAGGTTGAGATCGAATGGATAGACTCCGAGCTCATAAATGAGCAGACCGTAGGCGACATGCTCTCGGGTATGAACGGAATAATCGTGCCCGGCGGATTCGGTGACAGGGGAATCAGCGGCATGATCCTCGCTGCTAAGTACGCGCGCGAGAATAATATACCTTATTTTGGTATATGCCTCGGAATGCAGATCGCCGTCATCGAGTATGCACGTAACGTGTTGGGCATCGCCGATGCCAACTCGGGTGAGTTCGATGAGCAGTGCGCCAACAAGGTCATCGACTTCATGCCCGGCCAGAGTACCACTATCGACAAGGGCGGCACGCTCCGTCTCGGTGCATATCCCTGCAAGATCGCTCCCGGAAGCCTTCTTGAGGAGTGCTATGGCGCTTCGGAGATCCAGGAGCGTCACAGACACAGATATGAAGTAAATAACGATTACAGGACCCGCTTTACAGAGAGCGGTGCACTCTTTGCCGGTACTGCTCCGGACGATTCACTTGTCGAGGAGATGGAGATCCCCGGTCATAAGTTCTATCTGGGCGTCCAATACCATCCTGAGTTCAAGTCCAGACCTGACAGGGCGCATCCGATCTTCAAGAGATTCATAAAGGCGGCGCTGGAATAAAGTCTTTAGTTTCTTCCAATACACGGCGGTATGGCTTCGGCCATATCGCTTTTTTATTGCCCGGTTTCATTTGAAAAAATATTTTTTTATCTGCCCTTTAAAAATGAAAAATGCAGGCTATCATCAACTTATCATAATAAGACTTTACAAGCTGTTAAAAGCGCCGGCTAAAGGCCGGAATGTGAAGAAGGGAGAGATTATTTATGAGGACAGGTCAGAGATTTTTCAAGAAGTTGATGGTCGTAATGTTAACTGCTGTTGTTATGGCAACGATGCTTCCTGCTTTCGTAATGGCTGCGGGAAAGAATTATACTTCTGCGACTTTGGTAAAGTTCAATAAGAAGTATACGAGCGCGATAACCGAGAGCAACAAGGTGGACTGGTATAAGATCGTTCTGCCTTCAGCAGGTCTCATTACGGTCAGGACTGAAGCTAATATCTGCAGATACTACTATTACTTTTACGAGGGAGAGTCTGCAGAAAAGAGGTTATCTTATGGTGATGGAGCTGTTTCCTGGAATTCGCAGACCGAATGGAGCAACAACACTTATCAGACAAGGGTAACCGGCGGCACATATTATTTCCAGGTCGTAAAAGACTCGAACTATGCGTATTACGGTGAGTACAACATCACGTTTTCTTTTGAAGATGCAGGCGAAAGCTTTACGGAAAAGCTCGGAAGTACCAACAATTCCTTCGGTGCTGCAAACACGATCGCGCTGAACAAGAAGTATCAGGGTCAGATCTGTGATAACGATAACATGGATTACTTTAAGTTCTCTCTGCCGAGTGATGCTTCCGTAACGATTTCCGCATCGGCTTATATGACCAGATGCAACCTGTATGTCTACGATCTGTATGAGTACCAGCTGCATCATAGTGAGCCCTGGGCGAACGGATCAACGGGTTACAGCCGTTCGGACATTAAGCTTCAGCTGAACAAGGGTACATATTACTTTGCCGTAACCCGTGCCAGCACCTGTGAAGGAATCTACAACTTCACGGTCTCCGTTGATCTTTCCGGATGGCAGCATGATTCCAAAGGCTGGTGGTACAGGAACAGCGACGGCTCTTATGCGGCGTTCGAATGGAAGCAGATCGACGGTAAGTGGTATTACTTTGACCTCGCCGGATATATCACAACAGGCTGGAAGCAGCTTGGCGGCAGATGGTATTTCTTCGACACCAATGGAGCAATGCAGACAGGCTGGATCGCCGCACGTGGCCAGTGGTACTACTTTGATACCAACGGCGTAATGCAGACCGGCTGGGTAAAGCTTAGCGGCAAGTGGTATTACTTTGACACCAACGGCGCAATGCTGACGGGTTGGCTCTGTGATGACGGCGTGTGGTATTTCCTGAAATCAGACGGCTCCATGGCAGCCAAGGAATACTGCAACGGCTACTGGTTCAATGTAGACGGCACCTGGACATACAAGCCCAGGGCATCCTGGAGAAAGAGCGGCAGCAAGTGGTGGTACGGCGACAACGCCGGCTGGTTTGCCCAGAGCCAGACTCTGAAGATAGACGGCAGGAACTACAAGTTCGATTCGAAGGGCTACTGCACAAATCCCTGATCAGTCTTTCTATTCGTAATTGATATACCGGCTGTCGCATGACGAAATGCGGCAGCCTTTATCATGTTGTGTGTATGAGGGGAGACCGGTTATGCACCAAGTCCCTGATTTTAATGGTTTAGTGCATGAAATCGGGCAAAACCATGCACTAACTGACCATTTAAGAGTGTTTGGTGCACAGGCAGGAGATATCACCATGCTGACCGGACCGGGCTTTCACACACGGAAAAACAAATTGCCCTAACCCGCCCGAAAAAAGTTGTTGACAAATGTTGGCTTTGTCTATATAATTCTTTACTGCGTCGTAATGGGTTTGGGCAACTATGCCCTTTTCTCTTGACGGAAGAGAATTTTTATGATAAATAAAAATGCTTTTCAACCAAGAAACCGCTTAAACTATATGTTTTTAAGCTTTGTGTGAGGTGATTCGTTAACAATGGTCCATTCCGTAAAACAAGGCAAGACAGAGCGACAGTCGTATTCCAAGATCAAAGAAGTAATCGAGGTGCCTAACCTTATCGAGAACCAGAAGCAGTCCTATCAGTGGTTCATCGACGAGGGTATGCAGCAGATCTTCGACGAAGTATCGCCGATTACTGATGAGCAGGGCAAATACGAAGTTTATTTTGTCAGCAAGGTCTTCGACACTGAGAATCCCTGTGATCCCACAGGCAAGGAGAAGGAAGGCAAGAGTAAGAAGAGCAAGGAGAGCAAGTCTCCTGTTAAGCTTACCAAGTCGGCAATTATCGACAGCTGCAAGAAGAATGACAGCAACTATGCCGCTCCCTTAAGCATCCAGCTCAGACTCCACAACAAGATCGACGGAACAGTTACAGAAGAAACTGCTTTCGTTGGCAACTTCCCGATCATGACAGATCAGGGAACATTTATCGTTAACGGCGCGGAGCGTGTCGTCATCAACCAGATCGTAAGATCTCCCGGCGCTTATTACAGCGAGATGAGATCCAAGATGGGTAACAGACTGCTTTCTGCTGAACTTATCCCTTACAGAGGTTCATGGATCCTTATCGAAGAGGATGAGAAGGAGAGCAAGCTCAACGCCAAGGAGAGAGCTCTTAAGGCTGCTGGTTCTCCCGATGCAAATACAGATCCCGACGAATACAACCTTATCTACATTGTCGTAGATAAGTCCCACAAGATTTCCCTCTCAGTATTCCTGAGATGCTTAGGCCTCGTTTCCAACGAGCAGATCATCGACATGTTCGGTGATGAAGAGTGCCTCAGAATGACACTTGAGAAGGATGAGACGGAGTTTGCTTCCGATCCTCAGACAGCGGCATTTGCCGAGTTCTTCAAGAAGGTCCGTAACAACGAGCCTTTCTCTGTCGAGAACGCAAGAAGCATCCTCAATAAGACATATTTTGATTCACTCAGATACGATCTCGAGAGAGTCGGTATCTACAAGGTCAACAAGAAGTTCGAGCTTTCCGCAAGAATCATCGGAAGCAAGACAGCTGACAACGTAGTAACCGATGACGGTGAGCTCATCTGCAAGAAGAACACTGTCGTTACAGAAGAGATCGCAAAGAAGATCGAAGATTCAGGCGTTATGTTCGTTAACATCTTCCCCAGAAAGCTCGTTCGCGCAGCTGATGAGGATGAGTTCGATGAGAAGCCCCTTAAGGTCATCGGCAACGGCAGAGTAGACGCTGAGGTCTTCATTGCCAACAGCTTCTCCAAGAAGGATCTTAAGGGATTCGACATCGCGAGAACAGGCATCAATGAGAAGGTTAGAGCCGTTGTACTTAGAGAGATCATCGAGCAGGTCAAGGCTGAGAGCAAGACAGACGTTGCTTCCAGACTCGAAGCAGCTATGGCTGAGCGCAAAGAAGACCTTATGCCGAGAAATCTCACAGTTGACGATATCTATGCATTCGTTTCTTACTATATCGGCCTCCACAGAGGTGTCGGCCGTATCGACAACATCGACCACTTGGGCAACCGTAGAGTTAAGTCTGTAGGCGAGCTCCTCCAGAACCAGCTCCGTACAGGTATCCAGAGAGTCGAGAAGAATACAAGAGACAGGATCTCACAGATCTCCAGCAAAGAGGGCGAAGTTGTTACGGCTACAAGCCTTGTTAACACAAGACCTCTGAGCGCTGCATTCAGAGAGTTCTTCGGTTCATCACAGCTTTCAGCTTTCGCTGACCAGAACAACCCTCTCGCAGAACTTACGAACAAGAGAAGACTTTCTGCATTGGGCCCTGGCGGTATCTCCCGTGAGAGAGCTTCAATGGAAGTCCGCGATATCAACCCTACACACTACGGACGTATGTGTACTATCGAGACACCGGAAGGTCAGAACATCGGTCTTATGACCTCTCTTGCTATCTATGCCCGTATCAATAAGTACGGATTCATCGAGACTCCTTACAGAAAGTACGACAAGGAAGCACGCAGAGTTACTGACGAAGTTGTATACATGTCCGCTGACGAAGAGGATGAGTTCAACATCGCTCAGGCTAACGAGCCTATCGACGACGAGGGCCGTTTCATCGGCAAGAAGATCGTCTGCCGTTATCTGGACCAGTTCCTGCAGCTTGACCCTGAACAGGTCGACTACATGGACGTATCTCCTAAGCAGCTCGTATCTGTATCAACATCACTCATTCCGTTCCTCGGAAACGATGACGCTAACCGTGCCCTCATGGGCTCCAACATGCAGCGTCAGGCCGTACCTCTTATCAAGCCTGAGGCACCTATCATCGGTACAGGTATGGAATACCGTGCAGCTAAGGACTCCGGTGTCTGCATCGTTGCAGCACATGACGGTGTCGTATCCTTCGTTGCATCAGACAGGATTGAAGTTACAGCAAATGACGGTACAGTAGATACCTACATGCTTGCTAAGTACCAGAGATCCAACCAGAGCACATGCATCAACCAGCGTCCTATCGTCGCTATGGGCGAGAAGGTAAAGGCCGGCGATACTATCGCAGACGGTCCTGCTACAGACAACGGTGAGCTTGCTCTCGGACGTAACGTTCTCATCGGATTCACCACATGGGAAGGTTATAACTACGAGGACGCTGTTCTCGTAAATGAGAGAATCGTAAGAGATGACGTTTATACGTCTATCCATATCGAAGAGCACGAGTGCGAAGCACGTGAGACAAAGCTCGGTGCTGAGCAGATCACAAGAGAAGTTCCGAACGTCAGTGATGACGCGCTCTCTAACCTTGATGAGAACGGTATCGTAATGATCGGTGCCGAGGTCAAGGACGGAGACATCCTTGTCGGTAAGGTTTCACCTAAGGGCGAGACAGACCAGACAGCTGAAGAAAGACTTTATAAGGCAATCTTCAACGAGAGAGCAAGAGAAGTTAAGGATACTTCAAAGCGTGTTCCTCACGGCGGTTCCGGCGTAGTCGTTGATGTTGTTGTTTCCACAAAGGATACAAACGGCAACTTGAAGAACGGTGTTGACAAGAGAGTCCGCGTTTATGTCGCCCAGAAGAGAAAGCTCTCCATCGGCGATAAGATGGCAGGACGTCACGGAAATAAGGGTGTCGTCTCCAGAGTACTTCCTGAAGAGGATATGCCTTTCCTTCCTGACGGTACAACACTTGATATCTGCCTGAACCCCTTGGGCGTTCCTTCCCGTATGAACATCGGTCAGCTCCTCGAGGTACACCTCGGACGTGCTGCCAAGGCACTCAACTGGAAGATCGCAACACCTGTATTCGACGGTGCAAACGAGAACGACATCGCTGACGCTTTCGAGCTCGCAGGCATCGATAAGGACGGTAAGACTGTTCTTTACGACGGACGTACAGGTGAACCTTTCGAGAACAGAGTAACTGTAGGTATCATGTACTACATGAAGCTGCACCACCTCGTTGACGACAAGATGCACGCAAGATCTACAGGACCTTACTCACTCGTCACACAGCAGCCTTTGGGCGGTAAAGCTCAGTTCGGTGGACAGAGATTCGGAGAAATGGAAGTTTGGGCACTCGAAGCTTACGGTGCTGCTCATACTCTCCAGGAGATCCTCACAGTCAAGTCCGACGATATCGAAGGCCGTTCAAAGACATACGATGCCATCATCCGCGGCAAGAACATTCCTGAGCCGGGTATCCCTGAATCGTTCAACGTCCTCGTTAACGAGCTCAAGGCTTTGGCACTCGATGTCCGCACATACACCGATGACAAGGAATATATCGCTGAGGAGAGAGAGTCTTACGACAATTACAGTGAGATGGATGAATCCACCAGAGATATGGTCGATGGTGAAGATGCAGAATCCCCGTCCGATATCTTCCGTGAAGGTTTCGTAGAGGCTGATGAAGAGGGACACATCAAGGAAGAAGATTCCGACATGATGGATGATTCCTATGACGATGACGGTGATATGTAAAAGGAGATAGAAAGATAGATATGACTAATACAAATCATCTTACAAAAATAAGTATTCAACTTGCATCTCCCGAGGAAATCAAGAAGTGGTCTCACGGCGAAGTAAAGAAGCCGGAGACAATCAACTATCGTACTCAGAGACCTGAGGTCGACGGACTCTTCTGCGAGAAGATCTTCGGACCTACAAAGTCCTGGGAATGCCGTTGCGGTAAGTATAAGAAGATCAGATTCAAGGGCTATATCTGCGACAAGTGCGGTGTCGAGGTCACAAAGAACACGGTACGCCGTGAGAGACTCGGACACATCCAGCTCGCTACACCTGTATCACACATCTGGTACTTCAAGACCCAGCCTTCAAAGATCGGTACTCTGCTCGACCTCACAGTCAAGCAGCTTGAGAGCGTACTTTACTATTCAAAGTACATCGTAATCGATCCGGGCAACAGCGTTGAGACAGGATTCAACAAGTACGACATCATTACTGAGGATCAGTACAAGACTGCAAGAGAGAATTGCGGTAAGGATTCTTTCGTAGCAAAGATGGGTGCTGAGGCTATCAAGATCCTTCTTGCTGAGATCAACATCGATGAGATCATCGAGCAGCTCCAGCAGGAGAAGACAGGTTCTGTAAGCACACAGAAGAGACTCAAGATCAACAAGAGACTTGAGATTGCTGAAGCTTTCAAGGCTTCCGGCAACAAGCCTGAGTGGATGATCCTCGACGTAATTCCGGTACTTCCTCCGGAACTCCGTCCGATGGTACCTCTCGATGGCGGCCGTTATGCTACATCAGACCTTAACGACCTCTACAGAAGAGTTATCGGCAGAAATAACCGTCTTAAGAAGCTCCTCGATCTCGGCGCTCCTGAGATCATCGTCCGTAACGAGAAGAGAATGCTTCAGGAAGCTGTTGACGCGCTCATCGATAACGGCCGTCACGGCACACCAGTTAAGGGTTCAACATCTGCTACAAGCAACAGACAGCTCAAGTCACTGTCTGACATGCTCAAGGGTAAGCAGGGCCGTTTCAGACAGAACCTCCTCGGTAAGCGTGTAGACTACTCCGGACGTTCAGTTATCATCGTTGGACCTGAGCTTAAGATGCATCAGTGCGGTCTCCCTAAGGAGATGGCATTAGAGCTCTTCAAGCCCTTCGTAATCAAGAAGCTTGTTGAACTTAACGACAAGCTCAATATCAAGACAGCAAGAAGACAGGTAGACGCAAGAGTTCCTGAAGTATGGGATATCCTCGAAGAGATCATCAAGGATCATCCGGTACTCCTGAACCGTGCTCCTACGCTCCACAGACTTTCTATCCAGGCATTCGAGCCTGTACTCGTAGAAGGTCGTGCCATCAAGCTCCATCCGCTCGTCTGCACAGGCTTTAACGCAGACTTCGACGGAGACCAGATGGCTGTACACGTACCGCTTTCTGCAGAGGCTCAGGCAGAGGCAAGATTCCTCATGCTTTCTACAAACAACCTCCTGAAGCCTCAGGACGGTAAGCCGGTTACAGTTCCTACACAGGATATGATCCTCGGCTGCTACTACCTCACAATGGAAGTAGAGAACGATAAGGGTGAGGGCATGATCTTCTCATCCATCGACGAGGCCCAGATGGCTTATGACGAGCACCAGATCACGCTCCACAGCATGATCAAGGTTCGTATCTCCAAGGAGATCAACGGTACTGTTGAGACAGGTCTTGTCGAGTCAACACTCGGAAGATTCATCTTCAACCAGATCGTTCCTCAGGACTTGGGATTTGTTGACAGAACAAAGCCCGAGAACCACCTCTCACTTGAGATCGATTTCGAGAAGCTCGCTTCACAGAAGGAGCGTGCAGCTAAGGTCAAGGCTGAGAATCCTGATAAGGACATTAAGTTCGAGTTCGCTCTCGGTAAGAAGAAGCTCGAAAAGATCATCGCTAAGTGCATTGCCATCCACGGACTCGAGAGAACAACAGTATTCCTCGATGACGTTAAGGCAATGGGTTATAAGTTCTCCACCATCTCCGGTATCTCCATCGGTATCGAAGACATGATCATCCCTGACATCAAGGATAAGATGATCGCTGAAGGTGATGAGAGAGTCGAAGAGATCAACGAAGCTGCAGAGGCAGGATTCTTCTCCGAGACAGAGCGTCATAACGAAGTTACCAAGGTTTGGTCTGAGACGACAAACAACATCACAAAGGCGTTGATGGACAACCTCGACATCTACAACCCGATCAGAATGATGGCTGACTCCGGTGCGCGTGGTTCCAACAACCAGATCAAGCAGCTCGCAGGTATGCGTGGACTTATGCAGGATACGACCGGTAACACCATCGAGATCCCGATCAAGTCCAACCTCCGTGAAGGTATGAACGTGCTCGAGTTCTTCATCTCCTCACACGGTGCGCGTAAGGCCCTCTCCGATACGGCTCTTAAGACAGCTGAATCCGGATACCTTACAAGACGTCTCGTTGACGTTGCCCAGGCAGTCGTCATCACAGAAGAAGACTGCGGTACTGATGACTTCACATGGGTTAAGGAGATCACAGAGGTTTCCAACAACAAGTCCAACATCATCAAGTCCCTTAACGACCGTCTCTATGGCCGTTATGCTGCAGAGGATATCGTTGACCTCCAGACAGGCGAAGTTATCGTTAAGAAGAACGATCTTATCGATGCCCTTAAGGCTGAAGCAATCTGCAAGTCTGTAGATCTCGCTAAGAAGGCTGCTAAGGAAGCAAGAGATGCTGTTAAGGAGTCTGTCAAGATCAAGGGTGCTGAGACACCTGAGAAGCTCGCTGAGCGTGACAGAAAGATCGAAGCTAAGCTCGCTGAAGCAGAAGCTTCCGGCAAGATCCTCACAAAGCATCAGATCGAGGACCTCGGCAAGCTCAAGATCAGATCAGTATTCGACTGCCGTTCCAGAAGAGGCGTATGCTCCAAGTGCTACGGTATCAACCTTGCTACAGGACGTCCTGTTGCAGTCGGTGAAGCAGTCGGTATCATTGCTGCTCAGTCCATCGGTGAGCCTGGTACTCAGCTTACGATGAGAACATTCCACTCCGGTGGTATCGCTGCTTCCGGTGAAGATATCACACAGGGTCTCCCTCGTGTTACCGAGATCTTCGAAGCAAGAGATCCTAAGGGTCACGGTATCATTTCTTCCGTTCCGGGTTCTGTTAAGATCGTTGAGAACGAGAAGACAAAGCAGAAGACAATCGTCGTAACACCTGTTTACGATGAGGGCGTTGAGCCGATCAGAGATGCTAAGGGCAACCCGATCGAGAAGATGGAATACAAGGTTCCTTCTCACGCAACACTCACCGTTACAGACGGTCAGGTCATCGAAGCAGGCGACCAGATCATCGACGGTAAGATCGATCCTAAGGAGATCCTCAGAGTTAAGGATATCCGTGCCGTTCAGAAGTACATCATTTCTGAGATCACAAAGGTTTACTACACCGGTGGTGGTGTAAACATCAACGATAAGCACATCGAGATCATCACAAAGCAGATGATGAGAAGAGTACAGATCGACGATCCGGGTGATACAGGCTTCATGACAGGTACAACTGTTGACTGGTATAACTTCATCTCCAGGAACAGAGACATCGAAGAGCAGAACAAGCAGATCGAAGATGAAGAGAAGAAGCTCAGACCTGCAAACGGCAAGACGATCCTCCTCGGTATCGCTAAGGCTGCAAGCGCATCTGACTCCTTCATGTCAGCTGCTTCCTTCCAGGAGACTGCAAAGGTTCTCACAGATGCAGTTATCAAGGGCAAGGTCGATCCGCTCATCGGTATCAAGGAGAACGTCATCATCGGTGCGCTCATCCCTGCAGGTACCGGTATCAAGGTCCACAGCGACATCACTGCTGTTCCTGTCATCAAGGCAAACAGCAAGCTCATCACAGGTCACGAATATGGTGAGGAAGACAGCGATGCAACACTGTTCGCTAACGACTACCTCGATCAGGTTCAGGCCCGCAACGAGCTCCTCGATGAGCAGGACCGCCTGGATTCACAGCTCGAAGCTGACGGGATCAAGGAGAAGAAGTAACTTTTTTGTCCCGTAATTGTAAATCTATAACGGGTCTACAGAGTTTATAATGACGCCGGAGGAGTATCTGCTCTTCCGGCATTTTTGTATGCAAGCCCGAAAAGTGCCATTTTCGTGCTTTTTTCAGACACGTTTGATATCTTGCGCCTGAAATGCCACAGAAAACCTTAAGATATGGTTGTATAATTAGACCAATCTACAAAAAGGTATGGAGAGATATGAGGAAAGCAGTTTTAAAGCATAACAGAAAACAGCATATACTCGCTATCGCGACGGGCTTCTTTGCGGCTCTTCCCGTAATCTGCCTGCCTATAGGTCTTCGCGAGGGTATGACACCTGCTATGGCTGTCTCACATGCTTATGAGGCTATCTTCGGTGCCGGCAATGTCGAGACCGGAGAGATCGTTCTCGAAGATTGGGCGCTTGTCAGCAGCACAGACGAACTTATCAGTGCTGATGTCGGTGAGACCGCAGAAGTAGATGTTACAGAACCCACAGAGTATACAGAAGTATGCGGCACTACAAGATATACCGATATTCCGAAGTATGTCATTTACCAGCAGTACGATGATTCAAATCTCCCGATCGAGCTTTTGGATCCCCAGTGCTTTGCCGCTGATGACACTACATACTATGTAAGAGCAAACCAGTCCATCCTTAAAGAGACTCCCAACATGGATTCCCTTACTCTTGTAAGTCTCCACTTAGGTCAGGAAGTTACCCGTACCGGTGTGGGCGATACATGGTCCAGAATCAAGACTGAGAAGGGTGAGGAGGGTTATGTCCTCACCAATTCTATCCAGGATACAATGCTTTCGATCGAGATCGACAGAACAGTCTGGGTAGATACCGACAGCCTCACACTCAGAGCTGAGCCCAGCACTTCTTCAGAAGACAAGATGGTCTTAGAGCGTCACACAAAGCTCTACTGCAGTGCCATCGTCGGTGATAAGTGGTATAAGGTTACAACTACAGGCGGAAAGTCCGGTTATGTATATAAGTCTTACACGACGACGAATCCGCCGCCGACACCTACACCTACTCCCACACCCCGTCCGAGATCTTCCGGAGGCGGCGGCGGTGGCGGCGGAAGCTATGGCGATACCAGAAAGCTTCCGAAGATCACCGGTAAAAACGGTGAGAGCATCGTAAGTATCGCAGAGTCCATGCTCGGTGTACCTTATGTATTCGCAGGTTCATCTTCGAGCGGTATCGACTGTTCCGGTCTCGTAATGTACTGCTATGCACAGGTCGGTGTATCTCTCCCTCACGGTGCGACACAGATCTGGCTCCACTCGGGCGTCAGCGTTCCGAGAAGCGATATCCAGCCGGGTGACGTTATCTGTTACGACTACGGCAGCTATTGCGGACACGTTGCGATCTATGTCGGTGACGGACAGGTAATCCACGCATCGAGTACCAGAGGAAAAGTCTGCTACGGTAATGTCGACATGATGAGCATCAAGGCTATAAAACGAATAATCCAGTAAAGATCTAAGCAGGGACTGTCACCGGGACAGTCCCTTTTAGATTTTATTGCCCAGTTTTTGGCAAGTCCCGCTGTGACTCTTTTTGTGCCGGTCAGCAGCCTCCACTTGATCATTCAGGAACTTTTGCCGCGTAACCCCTTAACTTGACATCGGATTGCCACAAAGTAACGGAATATCATCTGTATAATTTAGGTTAGCAGATAATAGGTAAGCAACGATGAGAAAGATCGTATTTAAGACAAACCGCAATATGAGCATACTGACGATTGCCACGGGAATATTCGTGGCTATGCCTGCAGTATGCTTGCCAATAGGACTTCGTGAAACGGCCACGCCTGCCATGGTGGTATCGCGTGCAAATGCCATGGTCAACGGCTCGAGCGTTGTCGAGACCGGCGGAATCGAGATCGAGGAATGGGCACTTGTCAGCAGCGCTGATGAACTTAAGAGTGCCGAGACAGATGACCTTGCATCCCTTCAGCCTGCCGTAAATACGGAAGAGCCTGAAGTAACGGGTTACCGGGATATTCCAAATTTCGTGATCTATCAGCAGTATGATGATTCGAATCTTCCGATAGAGCTCTTAGATCCCCAGTGCTTCGCACCTGATGACACTACCTACTACGTTAGGGCAAGCCAGTCGATACTTAAGGAAGACCCTGACATGGATTCGCTGACGCTCGTATCGCTCCATGTGGGCCAGGAGGTAACGCGTACCGGTGTAGGGGATACCTGGTCGAGGATCAAGGTCACTGATAAGAATAATGAGTATGAGGGCTATGTTCTGACCAACACCATACAGGACACCATGGTCTCCGTATCAGTTGACAGAGCAGTCTGGGTAGACACGGACAGCCTTATCGTAAGATCCCAGCCTTCCACTTCATCCGAAGAGGTAACAATAGTAAACGACGAAGACAAGCTCATATGCAGTGCCATCGTCGGCGATAAATGGTATAAGGTTAAGACCCCGGGCGGCAAGGAAGGATATGTTTACATGTCCTATACGACCACAAATCCTCCGCCTACGCCCACACCTACTCCGACACCACGTCCGAAGCCGTCGTCTTCCTCAGGCGGCAGAGGCTCAAGATCTTATCCGTCGAACCTCGGTTATAACGGCGAGAGTATCGTAAAGATCGCGGAGTATATGCTCGGTAAGCCTTATGTGTTCGGAGGCACTTCCTCCAGCGGTGTTGACTGTGCAGGACTTGTTACATATTGTTACGCACAGATCGGCGTCAGCGTGGCGAACGGTTCCAACACGATATATAAATCTTATGGCTGGACTGTCTCACGTGACGACCTAAAGCCCGGTGACGTAATCTGTTATGACTATGGTGGCTGGTGCGGCCACGTCGCAATATACATCGGCGACGGTCAGGTAATCCACGCTTCGGCATCGAAAGGCGTCGTTAAATACGGTAATCTCGACATGATGGGCATCATAGCGATCAAGAGATTTGTCTGATTTACTGCACATTAGAAAAGTAGTCCCAATAGTATAGCAAACAGCAGCATCAGGGAGTAAATGAAGCATAATATGCCAAATACAACAGGATGCATTTTAATCTTGTTGGCGACTATGCATTCGATAAAGAAAATCACTGAAAAACAGAGCATTACATCACTATATTGTTTTTTTCAGAACCTTAAAAGGCAGAATGAAACAGTATGTGTTACTTAACGCTCAAGATATTAACTATAATGTAGACTGACTGTTATGAAATGACCTTCGTCAAGTAGTATTTTTTCTTCATATCAATACCTTTCATCTAACAACATTTGGAAAGAGCCAATATAACAGTCTCCGACATGTAGCCACTCTGTTATTCGTGGATTGGTTACCGACAGGCTAATGGTTTCGTCGAGAGCCTTGCTATCTAAGATCGTGGATCACCTGATCAGGTGCACACATAGTCGGTTCGCAACTGGCTCAACCGTCATGTGTTTTTGGCTCCTTCCAAATATCGTCAGCTATGTTTCTCATTAAGCTACCCTTTCTTCAATGTTATCTGTCATCATTCCCCAAACAAAA
>JHXJ01000023.1 GCA_000621765.1 Ruminococcaceae bacterium AB4001 | reverse complement strand
AAAGTATATAACGGAAAGAACAGGACCAAAAGGCTGAATAAACTTACGTCAAAAAGAAACCGCAAGATAAAAGACTACATGCACAAGGCAAGCAGGAAGATAGTTAACATGGCCGTCTCGTCAGGTGTCGGACTCATAGTGGTAGGTTCCAATCACGGATGGAAACAGAAAGTACACATGGGAAACATAACAAACCAGAACTTTGTATCCATACCGTATAAGACACTTACGGACATGATCACATACAAAGCAAGACTTGAAGGCATAGAGGTAAAAACTGTACGCGAGAGTTACACGAGCGGAACGAGTTATCTTGACGGAGAAAAGCCTGCCAGAGCTCACTATGACAAGACACGAAGAATAGAGCGAGGATTATTTAAGAGCAACAGCGGGATTTTCATTAACGCAGACGTAAATGCTGCATATCAGATGATGAAGTTGGGTGACACAAGAGCAATTCCCGTCAAGATAGGAGAACAGATAATCAAGATAAAAGCAGCCTGAATTATATCAGGTAGAGGCATCAGGCTAGTGCCCTTAAAGAGCCGATATGATTCTATTCATTTCGGAGATTTATAAATATCAGTCACAAGCTGGTAAATAGCCAATGAAATAAATACCAAGGGCATCGATAACCACTGACAGAACGATAGAAGCTATGAGGACTTCTGCCGGAAGTCTGCCGAGCAATGCAAGGACCGTGACCGATACTATATCGAACACGATCAGAAAGATCCAGAGGACCATTGTAAAGTAAGCTTTCTTTTTAGCGTCTTGTTCTTTCATAAGTCAGTCAGGATGCGAGATGCATATTCATCGTACTCTTCATATTTTTTCGCTTTCAGCATACGCTTGATGTCTTTATCTTTGCCTTCGAAAAGAGTCTGCCAATATGACCATAACTCTCTCATCTTGTAGAGAACATTGATGTCAGGGGACATGATGTTCTGATACTCATGATAAAGCGTATCGTGAAATTTCCTGAATTTCATAAAGTCGGTCTTTGTAGTTACGCCTTTAAGCTTTTCTGCCAGAGACGGATCGGATATCAGGCCTCTGCCTGACATTATGGGGTCCGGATCGCTTTTGAATGTGCTTAACAACTCATCGTAGTCTTTGCAGGTGAAGATATTCCCGTTATATACGAGAGGACACTTTGAATGCTCCAAAGCATATGCGAAATATTCCTTCCGCGGCTCGCCCTTATAGAAGTCGGATCTTATCCTTGGGTGTACTATCAGCTCATGTATGGGAAAGCTGTTAAAGATATCCACAAGATCATAGAACTCGTCAGGATTGAAGTAGCCAAGTCTTGTTTTGACAGATATCTTCATGTTATCGGATTCTGCATATGAATAGATGTCATCGAGAAACTTTTGAAGTGCCAGTGTCTCCGGAAGGAAGCCTGCACCCTTGCCTTTCGCGCAGACGGTACCGGAAGGACATCCGAGATTAAGATTTATCTCGCTGTAACCCATTTCATGAAGATCTCTTGCCGCTTCGATGAAACAGTCTGATCTGCAAGTAAGGATCTGCGGAACCAGGTTTATCCCCTGATTGTTTTCTGGCGTAATATCCTTTCTCTCGCGGGGCGTTATCGGACATTTCCCGGAAGGTGAGATGAAGGGCGCGAAGTACTTGTCAATGTGACCGTAGATCTCATTGTAAGTATTGCGGAATATGTGATTTGTTATGCCTTCGAGCGGGGCGAAATAAATCTTCATCAGGGTTCCTTTGAACATTAGGTTTATTGATTTTGGATACATTCTATCACGAGCCCGAAAATCTGATAAATGAATGACTCTGATTTATCATTTCGGAGGTTGATTTTCGGTTCTTTGTGATATACTTGTGAAAGTGAATTTCCTTTGTTTAAACATTGGAATGATTATTTGGAGGCATTTATGTTAGGAATCAAACAGGTCAAGGTTGTATTGAAGAATGATTACACAGTTGATACTCTTTTTGAGGCAATTAAGGATCATGATTTTATGCCCGGAAAACCGAAGATGGTAAAGCACGCATTCACGAATGTCATATGTTTCCCTGAGGTCGACAGACAGAATCAGGTTCAGATCGTTCCTTCAATGACACAGGGCGCAAAGCCGGGTCCGAAGTGGACAGTTATGAAGGCTGAAGCTGCTGGTATGGAAAACGTTGCTAAGAATGCAGCTATCGGCGCTTTAACAAATGGTTGGGGCAACCTTGGAAGCCTTGGCGGAAAGAACAGCAAGCTCTGCGAGCAGCAGGTTGAAGCAGTTGCTAAAGAACTTGAGGCTATGGGCATCTAATCTTAACTGATAAAGATACTTGATAAGGCTGTCGCAAAATGATGCGGCAGCCTTTTCTTTAACCGTCTGATGTAAAAATGCTATAATCTTAACGATAATAAGGAATTATTTATTTCAAAGGGGATAATGAAATGAATAGAATTTTTTCTGGAGCGGTAGCTTCTGCTCTTTTAATGGGAATACTGATGTCATCTGCGGGATGCAAATCCAAACCGAAAAGGGAGCACGAAGTAATCAAGGAGACCGATACATGGTATTCATGTAATGAGATCGATGTTGCGGGCGGATGTAATGCCCTGAACTACGAGCACTTTACTTTTATGACGCCTGTCGTGATCGATGATTATGTTGTGGCAACTTACAATGCTTATAACGATCTGTATTCCGATCCGCCTCATGATCCTGTCTGTATTTTCGATTCTGCGGGAAATCTTCTGAAAGA
Source organism: Ruminococcaceae bacterium AB4001 (assembly GCA_000621765.1). Taxonomy (GTDB): domain Bacteria; phylum Bacillota; class Clostridia; order Saccharofermentanales; family Saccharofermentanaceae; genus Saccharofermentans. The sequence goes on along the minus strand of JHXJ01000023.1, from coordinate 46,524 downwards.
ACTGGAGATTACGAATGAGATCGAGTTGAGCAGCAAAGTGGGCATTGTTGAAGAAAAAGGGAAAATGGTTTTCTATTATTCTTCAAACGGTAAGCTATGGAAGGCTGAGATCAATATGACGTCTTTTGAACTCGAGAATCACCGTGAGATTGATCTTGGTGGAGAAAGTATTCAGTTTACCAATTGCCTCGCATCGGAAGATTATGTTTTCGTTGCCGGAATTAAGAAGGGAATAAACTATTTCTTCGTTATCAAGGATGACGCGATGATCTTCAGTAAGGAGATGAATGTTGATTATCCTGTTCTGCATGGAGTTGCACCGAAAGACGGAGGATTTCAGCTGCTTAATTACTCTTCGCTGTACTATTTTGATCCTGCCAAATCAGAACTCAAATACGATAGTATGATTTACGACAGTAATATCATGCGCAATGAAGTGATCGGGTTTGACGGCAGGACATATGTAAAGGAAGCAGATGGAATTTATGTTGACGGCGAGCCATATGTTAAATACTGTGATACCGACTGTAATGTATACAGATTTATGCTCGCGAATCTTCTGGAAGTGACTGAAGATTCCATTGTCCTCAATATTGGTATAACTACTTATGGTAATGAGACTCCTATGGTTATGTGTCTTCATAAAACGGCATCAAACCCTAATGCCGGCAAGACGGTTATCAGTGCAAAATCATATGGTAACTGCATTGATACGATGACAGGAGAAGCGATAAGACGATTTAACAAAGAGAATAAAGATTATTTCGTAAAATACGCCAGCATATCTTTAGGATTCATTTCTGATGAAGTATTTTTGGAGAATTACGAGAAGGACTTTAAGGAAGAAATAGTTTCTTCTGAAGCTGCAGATATCTATTTTGGCGTTGACTCTTTGTGGTGGTTCCAGAACGATGATTACTTTATCGACATCGGAAAGGAAATAGAGCTCGACCAGTCGACATATTATACGGGCATAATCAACAGTGCTGCCCGTGACGGAAAACTGTTTTATATGCCGTTGTCTTATACTGCAGAGGGCCTTTGGACGGATGCATCCAATGTAAAAAGCGGTGCCAGGGGTTTTACTTATGATGAATATATTGAGTTTGTATCAACGGTCGGAAACGGCACCGATTCGATATCCGAATATTATTCGCAGGAAGAATACTTTAATCTCTGCTTTTCCATGATGAACGATACCTGGTTTAAAAACGGCGAAGTCAATGTAGCGAATGCCGAATTTGAATTAATGTGCGAGTATATAGTAAATAACGTTCCTGAAAAACCCCTTATTACCGAAGAACAGTTCTTTGAAGGAAGCTTTAAGACAAACTCTTCTTTTGTGTTCAGAGATGTGGATCCTTATGACTGCTTTCATCTGATGGGGAAATATAAAGATCCCGTTATTCTCGGTCTTCCTACGTCAGACGGCAGGGGACCTGCAGCACTCATAAGCAGTTCGGTATCTGTAAGTGCAGTTTCTGATCTTAAGGAAGGATGTCTGGATTTCATCAGGTTACTGATCTCAAAGGATGTACAGGAACTCTGTATCAGCAACCCGATTAACAGAACGGCATTGCCTGCTGTGCTCGACAGATATATGCAGCGGTTCACTTATGAATATAAGGCTGCAGGATTCACATCGGAAAAAGAGGCTGCGCAATACGATTACTATTTTCCCACTGAAGAGATGAAGGCATCTTACATTGCAAATATGGAAAAAGTCGAAGTCGTATGGACCTCGGATGCGTCTATAAGGGCAATAGTCAATGAAGAACTTTCTGCCCTTTATTCAGGACAGAAAGATGTGAAAGAGATAGAGACCATGCTCGAGAGCCGTCTTAAGATTCTTTACAGTGAGAAGTATTCCAAGTAGCGTCTTATTGATAATAAGAGCCGAAAAGAATAATATCAGAGATTATTTCAAAAGATTAAGGTTATAGTTATGTTTATCAAAAAATTGATTGCAGTAATAACTGTCGTTGCAATAGCTTCAGTATGTTTTTGTTCATGCGCTAAAAAGAAAGGTGCCCATATTCCGCACCGTTTTGCTTCTGCGGAAGAAGGCCGCGAACTGATGCTCTCAAATGATGGTTATTACAACAACTTCACCCAGAACGATCTTGATTTCAAAATGAAGAAAACCGGTGCCACGATGGACGAGTATAAGGCGTTTGCAGGTGAGCAGGTCCGGGATTTCAGCTTTTTTGAAAAATCTTATATCAACAGCCTGATATCCAAAATGGAGAAGACTCTGGATAAGAATGGTTATGTTCTTCCAGAGATCGATGAGATCGTATTCATAAAGACTACAATGGAAGAGGAACCCGGAGCTTCAGGTTATACTCACGGAACACAGATATACCTGAGCGGAATGCTTATCACGGTTAATACATATGGACATCTCTTCCCGGGTTTTGATGAATATTTCCAGCATCTGATGTGGCATGAACTGTTTCACTGTCTTACAAGAAGTGATCCGGATTTCAGGGCGGACATGTATTCTCTTGTAAATTTCACAGTTACTGAAGAGGATTTCACTATTCCTGCAAGTGTTCTGGAGTATCACATAACCAATCCTGATGTGGAACACCATAATTCATATGCAACCTTCATCATTGACGGTAAGGAAACAGACTGCTTTACGGATTATGTCACGACAATGCATTATGCAGAGGCTCAGGCAAGCTTCATGACTTGCAGCACTACTGCGCTTATACCAATTGACGGGACAGATGTTTACTATGCTCCGGAGCAGGCTTCAAACTTCGATGAGGTATTCGGCAACAACACGGGATATGTCATCGATCCGGAAGAATGCATGGCAGATAACTTCGCGGACACATTGTGTTACGGAATTGAAGGCAAGGACAATAAGGGTTATCCGAATCCTGAGATAATACAGGGGATCATTGACCGTCTGAGCAAATAAGGCGTTCATGGTGACAGGTTTAAGGAGAAAAGATCTTATGGAAGATATTAAGAATGTATACGACTTTTACAACGGCGGAGCTGAGATTGGACGCCTTGAAAGAGGTTTGGGTGTAGTTGAATTCTACAGAACGAAAGAGATCATCTCAAAATACCTGGATGAAACAATTAAGACTGTCTACGATATCGGCGGCGGTATCGGAAAATATTCGGAATGGCTTTCCGGACTGGGATATGACGTGACAATGTTAGAACTTGCTCCATCAGCTGTCGAATATGCTTTAAAAGAAATGAAGTCTCCATATAAAGCTGTGGTAGGCGATGCTCGCAGACTCGGTCTTGATACGGAAAGCGCTGATATGGTTCTCCTGATGGGGCCTTTATATCACTTAACGGATAAAGAAGACAGGATGCTTGTCTTATCCGAAGCTAAGCGCGTGCTCCGCAAGGGAGGTATCCTCATCGCAGCAGGAATATCAAAATACAGTTCGGCCACGTGGGCACTGTCTGTCTATGGCCGCGGTGTTGATTTCATTGATGATGATGTCTATATGGACATGCTCAGGCGCGAAATGAAAACAGGAGAGCATATCCGTCCTGAATCTTATCCGCGGATCATCTCGGATGCATACTTTCATACGCCTGAAGGCCTTGCCGGTGAGGTTAGTGAAGGCGGCTTTAAGATCGTCAGTAAGCATGCCGTTGAAGGCTGCCTCTGGATTACGCCCGATCTGAATGAAAAGTGGGAAGACAATGACCGCAGAGAACGTCTGCTCGAGATCATCCATGCTTCGGAAAGTGATGACTCAATGATGGGTATCAGCCCGCATTTCCTGATAATCGGTGAGAAAGAATGATCTTCATTGCGGGTTGACAAAAAGTTTTTCGGGACTATAATCTCCGATAATACCTTGTAAAGGAGGCACACCATTATGATCAAACGCAGAATGAACATTCTAATAAAGGTTCAGGTTACTATGTCTGGCAGTGCCTCTGCGCTACGCGCTCTAAGATGATCTCAGATCACATTTAAAAATCGATCATCATAAGGAACGCCGGTCATGACCTAAGCGTTCCATTTTTTTATTTGCGAGGTAAATACTATGTCACGGATTTTCATTACAGGCGATACTCATTGCGATTACGACTGGGAAAAGATAAACACAACTAATTTCCCGGAACAGAAGAATCTCACCAAGGATGATTATGTCATCATTGCAGGAGACTTCGGCGGAATCTGGGGATTGGACAAGACAGACAGATACATTATCAAGACATATGAGAAGCGTTCATTCACAACGCTCTTCGTAGATGGTAACCATGAGAACCACGATGCGCTCGACCAGTATCCGGTAGAGATATGGAACGGCGGCAAGATCCACAGGATCTCTGATACCGTGATCCATCTCATGCGTGGTCAGGTTTTCGAGATCGGCGGCAAGACTATATTCACCATGGGCGGAGCCCAATCCAGCGACAAGATCTACCGTAAGGAGGGCATATCCTGGTGGGCACGTGAGATGCCTTCGGATGATGAGTACGATGAAGCTGTCAAGAATCTCGGAGCACATGGATTTAAGGTCAATTACGTTGTCACCCATTGTGCGCCTGAAGACTATGCATACAGTGCAGGGTTCGATGATGTGGCACGTCGGGCTAACAGGCTTACAGCGTTCTTCTCAAGCCTCATAACCGAACATGATATTGCATATGACGGCTGGTACTTCGGGCATTATCACAGGGATAAGGACTTTGAAAAGCTCCATTGTCTTTACCATAGGATCGTTGAGATTACATGATGTCATCAGGAGCGGCGGAGGAAAATAACTTCCGCTGCTTTTGATGGCTGTACAGTTTTTCTGAATTATCTATATAATTATTTTCAGGATATGAATTAGTATTTAGGGGTTAATATGAATGCACATTATTCGGACTATCTGAAAAAATCCATTCCGGTCAAGGAACTGACTTATGACAAGGTGAAGCCTGAAGACAAGAAGCTGCTTCAGCAGGCGAAGGCTGATTATATAAAGGCGAATGTCGGATTTCTCGTTATCCTCACAGTAGGTTTTATCGGGTGCGGGTATTTCTTTATCAATTTTACGATCTTACCTTCAGACAATCTTTTATATAAGATACTGGCCATGCTTGTTTTTGGTGCCGGAACTTTCGCTACAGGAAAACTCATATACGGTATTGTCGGCGGTGTCAGGGGCATAAGAAGGGGAGTAGTGCTTACGGCTAACAGGGTACAGGAAGTAAAAGACAACAGGAATACCTCTTACCAGTATGTTGTAGACATCTATATGGAAGACAAGGACCAGACTCTGATGAGTTATTCAATAGACCGCGAAGTATTTGCAATGATAGATCCCGGTGACGGTGTGATCATCGCAAAGATAGGTAATAAGCCTTTGGTCCTCGCTGATCCTGAACGAAAAGCCGTAATGGATGTAAGTACCATTAAGTCAGGCATCTGAGGCGCGAAGCTGCGGAAAGATCCGCGCTGATGAGTGTGTTTTTCTCAGAAAACAAGAAAAATATATTGAAAAACGATAAATTTCTCTTGAAAATCGAAAAACGCTATGTTAGTATACCGGTATAAGGCATGCTTGATTACTAGCGAGGAGGAGAAATATTATGCGATACAATGACGGAATCATCAGGTGGGCTAAGATAGCGACCGTGATGTTTATTGCAATGGTTGTTGTTGCCGACATTTTCGGAATCATCATTACCAGATACATAGCGTATTGCTGGGCGGAAGTGTTTGATATGTTAAGGGTTGTGATCCTTACTGTAGTATTCTATATTGGTACGGTCGGCGGATACTTTATACTGATCTCACTTTTCAAACTCCTTTCAAATATGAGCAAGGATGTCGTATTTGACAGGAAGAACACAAAGCTTATGGCAGTAATAACAGGCGCTTTGGTCGGAATCGCAGTTGACTGCGTCATCGGCGGATTTATCTGGAACGGAAGCTGGATACTTGCTATACTTGCTTTGTTTATGGGTCTCATTGTTTTGAGCGTTAAGGTCGTATTCGATAAGGCTATTACGATGAAAGAAGAGATGGATCTTACGATCTGAGAAAGGAGGAGAAGCATGATTGTAGTTAATCTTGATGTAATGATGGCAAAGCGCAAGATCTCCTCCGGAGAGTTGGCTGCCAAGGTCGGTATCACGCAGGCTAATCTGTCGATACTTAAGAATCAGAAAGCCAAGGCCGTTCGTTTCTCGACCTTAAATGATATATGTAAGGCATTGGATTGCCAGCCGGGAGATATCCTGGAGTTCAGAGAGGACTGATCACAAATGGACAATAAAGTAATATTTCAAAGGCTGGGAGTTCTCCTGGCCTATCCCTTGGCTTACGCTTATATAAGGCTGGTATCGTTCGCCATCGGTGATTCGGACATGGGTATTTCCATATTTGGCGGAAAGCTGAATGTTGCAATAACATTCCCGATATTTGCCATTCTCTTTATCGCTTTCAACGAGCTTGTCAGAAGAGGCAGGAGAGGTATATCCGGACCTGTGAGCAAGGAAACCGTATTCTGGTATGTGATGACATTCCTGGCAGGTCTTACTGCAACGGTCGGTCCCAATACCGAACTTTCACTTTTCGGAATGCATTTGTGCGCGGTTTATTCAGTGCTTATTTCCAATGACATTCTTCTTGGCGGAAAGACATCCGGTTTTATTCCGGCGGATCTCATTCACGGCTTCTATGTTAAGTCGTTTGCAGGTTTCCCGAACTTCATCATTGATTGGGGCAGTTTCAAAAAGCAGTCCGAGGATCCTGAAGCTGAAGTCACAAAAAAGAAGAATCCCGCAGGAGCGATCATCTTTATCGTGATAATGGTCGTTCTGCTCTTGATATCAGTCAGCCTGATGTCATCCATTGATGAGGACATAAGCAGATTCTTCGATAGTATATTCGGCGATCTGTTGGATTACTTCCGCGAACTTGAAGTAGAAGAGATAACACTAAGAGCAATACTTGCCATTCCGGTATGTTTCTATCTTTACGGTCTTATATCCAGAAGTGCCAAGTCAGACGGCGCAAGGGAGAAGCGCGTTGCTTCATGGCTTTTGAATATCAGAGGAAAAGGGAAGACTGTTTCTTCATCAATAGTATATGCTGCAGCAGGAGTATTCGTTCTGGCATACGTACTGTTCTTCATCAAGCGTCTGACTTATATGCTCGGAGGCTTCATGGGACAGGTTCCTGACGGACTTCTCGTCTCGCATTACGCAAGGGAAGGATTCTTCGAACTGGTCGGCATTATGGCAGTAAACATGTGTGTTTATCTTGCGATAATCCTGCTTGGTAAGACTGATTCGGAAGGACACTTTGCGCTCCCTTCGAAGATACTGGTAACCCTGCTCATGGCTGAGAGTATCATCTTCGCTGTCATCGCGATGAGCAAGCTGGGCCTCTATTACAGCATTTACGGATATACGCCTAAAAGGATCCTGGCAATGTGGGCAACACTGGCTCTGGGTTTTGCAGCAGCCATGACGGTCGCAACGGTAAACCGCGGAAAACCGCATTTCAGGGCAGGCGTATTATTCACATCGGTCTCATATATCGCGATATGTATCCTGTCGGGAATCTTGGTCGTTATCGGATAAGGATCATTCCCAGATAAAAGGAAGCTTCTCGAATTCTTCGAGCGGCACAGGCTTTGAGAAATAATAACCCTGGAACAGTTTGCATCCCATCTTCTTTAACATGTCGAACTGTTCCAGGGTTTCAACGCCTTCTGTTATCTGAGGCATTTCAAGGTTGTTCGCCATATCAACGATGCTGTTTAAGATAATCTTGGATTTCTTGTAGTCAGAAGTCTTTCCAAGGAATACCATGTCGATCTTGAGAACGTCGACCGGCATATCCTTGAGCATATTCAGTGAAGAATATCCGCTGCCGAAGTCATCCATCTCCACAGTGAACCCGAATTTACGCAAACGGTTGATCGTTTTTATATGCTCCGCGGCGTTGTTCATGACGGAAGATTCAGTTATCTCAAGATGCAGATGCTTTGGATCAACATGATATTTCTTTACGAGGCCTGTAATTACTTCGTAGATATCAATGAAGTAGAAATCCTTAGGAGAGATGTTTATGGAAAGATTGAGTTTCTCGTAACCGCCTTTCCGCTTACTCCAGTTAGCAAGGATCTTGCAGGCTTCTTCCCAAATGTGCTGGTCGACACGGGCGATTAGGCCGTTTTTCTCGAAAATCGGAATGAATTTGAAAGGCGATAAAAGTCCTTCAGTCGGATGCTTCCAGCGGACAAGCACTTCGCCGCCTTCCAGATGTCCGTCAGCGTGGTATTGCGGCTGGAGGAACGGGATAATCTGCCCGTCTGACAGAGCAAATGCGAACTCGCTTAAGATCCTCTGCTCCCAAAGCTTATCCTCCCTGAGCTTATTGTCGTAGACAGCAACCGAACGGTTATAGTCATTCTTGATTCCTGCGATGGCGAGCATTGCTCTGTCTATCATGCCGCTGACAGACAGGTTCTCATCTCTGTCGAGAGGAGAGGTCTCAAAGATGCCGACGTGGAAGATGACAGGGGAATTGATGATATCGTTAGTGGTCCAGTTTTGCTGTATCGTCTTTTCGAGAACTTCGATATCAACCGATGATTTCTTTACGAAAGCACAGAAGATGTCTCCTCTCCATCTGCATATGGCAGAACCGGGATGGGCAAATATCTTCAGATCCTCAGCAACTTTCTTAAGGATCTGGTCAGCTTTGTCACGTCCGTAAATATCGTTTATGAGCTTGAAGTCATTGATGTCAGAGACCTGCATATAATATGGTTCATCCGGATTTGCCTTTAAGATCTCTTTTACCTGTTCCTCGAAGCTTATCCTGTTGGAAAGTCCTGTCAGCTCATCATGCGTGGCGAGATACTTTCTTCTTGCGTTGAGATTTACCTGATCAGTATCATCGTGAATGGAGAAGAAGGAGCCTACATCTTTCTGTCTTGAATCCCTCATCAAACGGTGAGTGATCCTCAGATAAGTGTAGTCCTTGCCGGGTTCCTTGAACTTTGTCGATATGTCGAAGTCTACGCCGAGGTTACCGCCGCCCATTACTTCGATGAGTTTATCCGTGCATTTGTCAGGATCACCGGATTTGATGTGCAGGATCTCGTATGCTCTGTCGTTGGCATAAAGAGCGTTGACATCTGTATCGTAAAAGATGATGCCGTCCGTATGGTTCTCAACGACGACGTCGGCAAGCCTTCTGCGGATAAATAGCGGTTTGTATATGAAAGTGAAAATAAACAGGAGCAGACCACAGATAACATAGCCCACGAGAGCTTGGTCGACAGGTTTGTCAGAGAAACTGGAGAACTCGAACAAAAGGCATATAAAGATGGCGGTCATTACAACGATATAGCGTTCGTGATATGCAGATGAAATCTGAATGCATTTGTTGATCAGGACAGCGATCATAAGAACGAATATGGATTCTATAAGACAGAAGCAGAGAAGTTTCCCCCAGCCGGATATCGCAGCAAAATAAGGGCTTCCATCTGATAAGAACTTAACTTCTAAAGTGAAAAGCTGATTGAAATATACATTGGCGAGTACAGACAGTGAGATGAAAGAAAGAATGATTGACAGAACAATCTGAATAGGCGAACGCCTGAAGCGGACCCCACAATAGTCCATGACAAATACCATCAGATTATATAAAAGAAAACAATCACCCAGATGCATGATCGTATATCCGAGGAGTGCGAGCATATACGAATCGGTAAAAAGGGCGAGAGAATTACCCGCAAGAGGAATGATAATTGCGAGGAGAACATTGAAAAGACTAGTGGCAGAGCGCTCCAGGAATTTTTTCCGCATGAAGACAGTAGCAATGATCAAAGCTACCAATATCAGGGATATGACTGTAAGCTCAAACAGATACTGCTCTCTCATAAGTCCCTCTGGATAGATGAATATACTGTAATTTTACCACACGGACTATTTATTAAATTAATATGAGCGCAACATTATAAAAATTTATTGTAAATCGCTTATAATATCTCAATTTGAAATTATAAAATAGAGGAAACAAACCTTAGTTTATTGACAAAACCCCAATATGTAGTAAATGTAATAATTTTCCGCTTTACTTCTGACACGGTCAATGCTATCATTACCACATAAGAAGCGGACATTTGTTCTGTTTATAGTAGCATAAGTTTTGAGTATTTTGGAGGATTATTTATGGTTGAGTTTAAATGCACTGTAAAAGACATTTTCAGAAGAACAAATATGATCGATAAAGCCGTAAGAAGGATGGCAGATAACGGATATACAGGGTATGCGGCTACCTATGCACTTGTCAGGGATAATATCTTTAATGCGTTGGAATATGCTTCTGAGCGCATGAAGGATTACGAATATACCGTAGCGGTTAACTATCTTAATTCGAGGCAGTCGGAGCAGACTGTGGCTGATAACCTTTACTATACCCACAGGACTATCAGACGCTATATCCGCAAGGGCTGCGATCTCATCGGGGAGTACTATGAGAAATGCCTCGGCATCAGGCTCCTTCCCTGTGATACCAGAGCCGTTGAGTGTAAAGTTTCAGCAGGTTCATTCTGGGAGAAGGCAGATTCTCTCATGAGTGAGAGCATCGAGAATGCCTGTGTTGCCATCCTGTGCTGCAACGAGCACAAGTCCATTAATTATGTGTGCAATACATACGGCATGGGAAGCGTGAAGATCAAGAACATCGTCAGGGAGTTCAATTCAGTGGTTACCATAAGTGATATCCCTGAAGAAGAGCGCAGCGTAGTTTAACAGATAATCCAACCTCCGTGGCTTAGGACAGGGCATTAGCGTTTAAGCGGATGCCCTGTCTTAATGATATAATTAATCCCGGCGGTTATATTTTCGCCGCTATAAACATTGTGGAGGATAATTCTATGACGATCACATTTGAGAAGCTTCCGGCTAATCTTCAGGAACTCAAGGCTTTACCTGAGGCATCCCTTAACCAGCCTGAATATGGTGCGGCTCTCTTCGTAGCAGTAATGATGCACTACTTTGTCAATAAGGACGAGACATATGAGATGCTCGAATACCTCAAAGGTCCCTACGGATTATCCACATATGAGAAGCAGTTCCTCGCTGACAGGATGGCTGATGGTGAGCACATCGTCCGTTCTTTCTTTAACGGCACATCACCCGAGAACGACTATACGCCTTCCATGCCTTATACCATTGAGACTGAAAAGGGATACGATGCGGAGATCGACGGCAGAATGAAGATCTTCCTTAAGTCTTCCGGAGCAGATTCCAAGCGTCATATCTTACTTCGTCATAAGCCTTCAACGGACGAGTGGTTTATCGAAGACCAGATGATCCTCGCCATGATTAGAATGCCTAAGTCTTCTGACCCCTGGGCATGATGTAAAGGGGCATTTAGAGTAACGCAATGAAGGCAGAAAGACCATATTCTAAGATCAGCATATCCGCAAAGGCTGCAAGGTCTTTAAAGAACGGACATCCCTGGGTATACGGGGATGAGATACAGTCATCCGAAGGAGAGCTGAAAGACGGCGCGATCGTTGACTGTTTTGAGGGATCCAGCTGGCAGGGAGCGGGCTTTTATAATTCCGGCTCTAAGATTGCTGTCAGGATAATCTCGCGCAACAGTAATGATGTTTTCGACAGGAAGTTCTGGTACAGACGGATTCTCTATGCGGTTAAGTACCGCCAGACGGTCATGCAGGGTGATGATTTCAAATGCTGCAGGATCATCCACGGCGAGGCTGACCAGATGCCGGGATTTACCTGTGACAGATATGGAGACATTGCCGTTACACAGATTGCATGTCTTGGTCTTGAACTGAACAAGGAGACCATTTACGGCGCGCTCATGGAAGTCTTTGAAGAGATCGGTGAACCTCTTAAGGGCATCTACGAAAGAAATGAGCTCACTTTGAGGACCAAGGAAGGCCTGGAGCTTTACAAAGGCTGGTACGGCGGGGTGGACTTCCCATGTATCACCGAGATCACGGAGAATGGGATCAGGTATTCCGTTGACGTGGAGAATGGCCAGAAGACGGGCTTTTTCCTTGACCAGAAGTATAACAGGAGCGCTGCAGCAAGGATCGCCAAAGATAAGACCGTCCTTGACTGTTTTACCCATACGGGATCGTTTGGATTGAACTGTGCGGCCGGCGGTGCAAAACATGTTACCAGCGTCGACATTTCCGCGCAGGCAGTCGAGATGGCCAGAGCCAATGCGATAAGAAACGGTCTTGAAGACAGGATAGATTATGTATGTGAAGATGTTTTCGAACTGCTGACGAGAATGGCAGCGCAGAAGGATCACTCATTTGATTACATAATCCTTGATCCGCCGGCATTTACCAAATCAAGGGATACTGTTGATTCGGCCGGCAGGGGATATAAGGAGATCAATCTTAAGGCCATGAAGCTTCTTCCGAGAGGCGGTTATCTTGCTACATGTTCATGTTCGCATTTCATGACCGATGAGCTTTTCAAAAAGATGCTTTCTTCCGCCGCAAGGGACGCTTCAGTCAGTTTAAGACAGATCGAAGCGAGAACGCAGGCGCCTGATCATCCGATACTCTGGAACGTTCCGGAGACTGATTATCTGAAGTTCTATATTTTCCAGGTGGTTTAAATCCGTTTATATAATCTGTATCCGTCCAGGATCTCGATTCCGGTATAGTCAACATATGCACCGGTTTCTTCCTGGACGAGTTCATAGTTATCCCAGTCAGGCTCACAGAAGAATGTCGTTACGATGTAATCGAAGTAGCCTTCACTTATAAGTCTGTCCTGTTCTTCGAGTAAAGCCGGATAGGACTTTTCGATATTGAGGTAACAGAAGAACCTGTTTTGTGGAAGCACCTCAGCGGCTGCGTAAATACCTGCATCCATGACGTCATACGTAAGGACCTTGGCATCCGGTGTCTGCTTGATCGTTTCAGCGATCCTTACCTGCGGGACAAAATCCCTTGGTTTGAAGATAAGATACAGGTTTTTGCAAAGGAAGATCGAGAATACATAAAGGACGACAAGGGCTGAAGTGAGGAGCACCCTGATGCCCATCGGATCCTTTGTCCACATTTTCTCAATTCTGTTCAGCGCTTTTACGCAGGGGACGAGCAGCAGGCAGTTGCAGTATGTCAAAAGATAACCGTAATAGTAGATGATAACGGGTCTCGTGAAAATGAATCCTGCCGAAAGTGCGAGCGTGATAAAAAAGAACAGGGCAGTAGCTTTAAGCTTTTCCCTGCCCGTAAGGAAAACGGATAAGGCTGAAAGCAGCAGCATTATACCGAAGGACGGATAATCCTTTGTGAGGGATACAATGCATGCAAGCGGAATATAAATGTACTTTACTACAGGAATATTGGCGAGGCCGCCGGCTTCGATACCGCTGTGATAGTAATGGAAATTATTGTAGAAATAAGCTTCCCAGAGTGAAGAGAGCGCGCCATTGGCAAGGAAATAGATAAGTATCGGGATGGTGATCATCAGAAATCCAGCAAGGAACCTCCAAACGAGAGACCAGAGTTTCTTGAAGTCCTTGTGGATTATGGACGTGACAATGATGTAGAGACAAAAGCCAGCCATGAATCCCGTGAATGTATACTTGACCCAGAATAGTGCGGCGGTCATTTCACCGCAGATGACTGCCTCTTTTCCTGAAGGAAGGCCGTCACCGTTCCTGATAGCCTTTAGTCCGAAGTAAAGAGCGACTGTGAGCATCGGGAAGCAGAGCTCTTCCGCATTGCCGCCGAAGTTGAACATGCCGGATGTGTAAATGATGCCGAGGAACAACGGAACAATGACTATTGTAAATCCAGAAGGCTTTACAAAAAGCTTGGTTATCTTCCAGGAGAATACAGCAAAAACAGAAGAAACGGCCGCTTCAACGACCCATGCTCCGACAAGGCTCTTTTCTGAGATCAAGGCTGCTAGCGCATAAACAAAATAGAGCAGCGGACCCTTCTGCTCATAAAGATCTCTATAAGGGACCAGGCCGTGGATGATCCCACGGCCCAGCGTATAGAAACAGTGAATATCGTCCCATGGATTGAAAGGGTAAAGAGGTGAACAGACAGACACGAATGTTATCGTGACTGCTGCCGAGGCAATAAGAAATATCAGCTCAAATCTTGAAAGCCTTTGAGTTTCCATGTAACGCGAAAAACGGGCAGGGAAGCTTATGCTTCAGCTTTCCAGAGGCCGTGAAGATTGCAGTATTCGTATGCTGCGATCACCTTTTCATCAGCGCCTATAGTGAAAACAGCCTTGGGCTCTTCGCCGGGCTTAAGCTGTCTGATGATTGCGCCCTTATCTGTTTCCAGGGCGACAAATGTGATGTAATGGGCATCCATCATGGGATGAGCAACTTCTCCGACACTGACGGTGACTTCCTGTCCTTCTACGGAAATGACGGGCACATGCTTTTCACCGGCTGCATCAGTAGTATTGGGGATGAGTTCTTCAAGATGACCGCCCTCGCAATCCGTCTCGAAAAGCTTAGTTACAACAGTTCCGCACTTTCCTATGAAAAACTTCATATAAACAATCCTCCTACTGATTTATTGGTAAAAACATTATACCACTTCGTCCGATTCAACCCGCGATAATACGTGAACTGAAAATCATTACAGGGGCAATATTTGCAAACGAGAGTAAAACTTAATGGAAACGATACAGGAAGTGCCTAAAATGCGTAAAATGACAAGCTTTTCTGATTTAATCGGGCATGTCCTCTTTTGTATAATCTCGGGTGGAGTGAGATGCTCCGCATAAAATTTATATTGAGGTGGAATGGATATGGCTAACATTTTTGATTTTACGGGTAGAGTTGCCGTTATTACAGGTTGCTCCACAGGACTCGGTGTTCAGATGGCTAAGGCTCTTGCAAATCAGGGCTGCAATATTGTAGCCATTGCTCGCCGCCAGAATCTGCTTGAAGAAGTTTGCGCTGAGATTGAGAAGGATTACGGCGTTAAGACTCTCGCAGTCAAGCTCGACATTACAGACACAGCAGCAGTTGATGCTGCAGTAGATGAGATCATTGCCAAGATGGGCAGGATCGACATCCTCGTAAACAATGCTGGTACAGGCGCTGTTGCTCCTGCAGAAGACATCACGGATGAGCAGTTCATGAATGAGATCGACATCGACCTCTTCGGTACTTTCAGACTTGCAAGAGCAGTTGCAAAGAAGGCAATGATCCCTGCTGGTTTCGGCAGAGTCATAAACATCTCTTCCATGTACGGTCTCGTAGGAAACAAGGTTGCACCTTGCTCACCTTATCACGCTGCAAAGGGTGGTGTTGTTAACCTTACCAGAGCACTTGCTTCTGAGTGGGGTAAGTACGGCATCACGGTAAATTCTATCTGCCCCGGATATTTCTACAGCCCTCTTACAAAAGAGACATTGGATTCCGATTTCTTCCAGGCTAATGCAAGAACAATGATCCCTCTCGAGAGATACGGCAACGACGGCGAGCTTGATACAGCAATCTGCTTCCTCGCTTCTCCTGCTACGACATATGTTACCGGTGTAAACCTTCCCGTTGACGGCGGATACACCTGCATGTAATTACCAAAACTTCAGATAATATGCTTCAGGGCTGTCTCTCTGCGGTGCTTTTTCCGCATTGAGACAGCCTTCTTTTTATTCAATTCGCATATTTTCAAAATATTTATTTTTGTTAGAATAATCCCTAATAAGGGAAAGTAGGTGGCTTTTTGGAGAGCGGTTCCAACAGGTTTACATTTTCGCGTAAGGAATTGAAACGTGACGCCAAGACGAATCTTAGACATCACTATCTGATGTATGTCTTTGCATGTCTGATCGCGCTCTTAATGCAGGCCGAGTTCCTTACTTCGGATAACCTCATCAGCGTCAGAAGACAGGTTATTGACGATGCTGCCGAGGCGGCATACGAGTTTACCGGCCCGATTGATGAAGTACAGCGCCTGGAAAAAGCATACAGGGAAATCGATGAAGATGCCGACTCACTTTATACCGGCGTTGAGCAGGCTCTCTACAGCAAGAGCTTCGAGAATAAAGAGATAAATGAGATGTTCGGAAGAACCAGGGGCATCTTAAACCAGCTGATCAATTACGTTACTGAGGACACTATCCTGTCGAATATCTATTCCATCGTCATTCAATATGTCGGTTCGGAAAACGTCGCCGAGATCCTGATCTCCACGGCTATCGTAATGCTTGCCGCTTTTGCATGGGTCTATGTCCGTAATGTTTATGTGGCTGCGAGCCGAAGGATATTCCTTGAAGGCCGCATTTATAAGAAGGTGCCGTTCTCAAAATATCTTTTCCTCATTAAGGTTAAGAGATGGACGAGAGCTTCATTTGTAATGGCTCTCAAGTCTGTCTTTGAGATCCTTGGAATGATGAGCATCATCGGTTTCCCGATCGTTCACTGCGGCCTTATCCTCGTTCCATATATCATCGCCGAGAACCCGGATGTAAGACCTTTTGAAGCTTTAAAGCTTTCCTGGAGGATGATGAAGGGAAACAAGAGGAAAGTCTTCGCATTGTTCATGAGCCTTTTTGGCTGGTATATGTTCGGCTTTTTCACGTTGGGAATAGCAAACATCCTGTTCTGTAACGCTTATTTTGTATGCTGCTATACGGAGTTCTATGTAAGGATCAGAAAGTATTCGAAAGAGAAGAATATCCCGGGTACTGAACTTTTGAACGATGAATACCTGTTCGTCAGGGCTGATCCCAATACACTGATGGATACTTATGCTGATGTAAAAGAAGAACTTGCAAAGCCTGAATACGCGGTGGACGGACTTGACAGCAGGCATGAGAAATTCTTTGCAAAGTACTTTGGCGTAGTTCTCTCAAACAGTAAGGATGAGATCGAATACGAGAACCGCGAGTCAAGAAAGATGAAGATGAGAGCTTATGAGAGCGAGGCTGAAGGCACATCATATCCCTCAAGGCTTTCCCCGATCCCTGACCAGCGCAAGATCCCGTCTCTCGAGAGTATCCATTACCTGAGACACTACACGGTATTATCTCTTGTCATGATGTTCTTTATCTTTTCGAATTTCGGTTGGACATGGGAGCTTTTCTACTACTTTCTCATGAAGGGAAGACTTATCAACCGCGGCGTATTGCATGGCCCCTGGCTTCCTATATACGGCTTTGGCGGCCTTATCGTTCTTGTGCTTCTCAATAGCCTGCGCAAGAGACCTTTTATCTTCTTTGTCGCTTCGATCACGCTTTGCGGAACGGTAGAGTATATTACAGGTTGGGCGCTGGAGAAGATATTCCATGCGCAGTGGTGGAATTACGACGGATATTTCCTCAATCTGAACGGAAGGGTCTGCGCTGAGGGTCTGTTCGTATTCGGTATATGTTCACTGGCGTTTATCTACGTCCTGGCACCGCTCCTCGATAATATGATCCGTAAAATAAACAGAAGGGTCCTGCTTCCTATTGCAGTGACCCTCCTGATGCTGATCGCAGTTGATTGCGTCTATTCGAAGCTCGTTCCCAATACCGGTTACGGAATTACGGGAAACTTCGATAAAGACGAAGATGTCGTCATGATCGAGAGCGTTGTTGAAGAGACAGGCTGATCAGCCAAAGACTGCATCAACGGCTCCCGTAAAGAAAGCGATCGCAAAGATCAAAAGTGCGACTAAACAGACGATGATCGTATAGCAGAAATAAGATCTTGCGAAATTCTTCTTGTTTACGTTCTTTGCACCCAACGCGAAAATAATGAGGCAGATAAACCCTACAACCGGTATAGAGAATAATATCTCGTATCCGAAGTAGCCCCACATCGATATCGGCCGGTATTCTTCCGGAATGCTGTTCTGATCCATATTTTAATCCTCCCTTATAAAATCACTGAAAAAAGCATTGAAATAAAGGCTTTCTTCGGAAGTAAATATAGCATAAAACCTATTGTGTTTTATTTAATAAAATGTTAATTTACCTCATACTGATTTTTTAGAGGGTAATACTATGGAAAAGAAGCCTTTTGTAACCAAGAGCCAGATCGAAGAGATCGCAAGAACACACAGCACGCCTTTTTACATTTACGATGAGAAGGGCATCCGCGAAAACTGCAAGCGTATCAA
Organism: Ruminococcaceae bacterium AB4001; assembly: GCA_000621765.1. Lineage (GTDB taxonomy): Bacteria > Bacillota > Clostridia > Saccharofermentanales > Saccharofermentanaceae > Saccharofermentans. Next base: position 28,435 of record JHXJ01000023.1, on the reverse strand, counting down.
GGAAGCTTTTGCCTGGAATAAGGGTTTTAACGAATTCTTCGCAGTAAAAGCTACTCCCAATCCTTATATCCTTGACATAATCAACGATTACGGATTCGGTTTTGACTGTTCTTCCGAAGCAGAGCTCATTCTTGCTGATGCCGTAGGCGGTCCGATCATGTTCTCGTCAAATGACACTCCTGCAAGAGAATACGCTCTCTGCGCAAATCTCGGAGGCATCATCAATCTTGATGACATCACGCATATTCCTTTCCTTGAGCAGATCTTAGGACCCCAGTTCCCTGAGGTAATGAGCTGCAGATATAATCCGGGCGGAGTTTTCAAGCTCAGCAATGGCATCATGGACAATCCCGGCGACTCAAAGTACGGCATGACAAAAGAGCAGCTTATCGATGCTTATACACAGCTTAAGGAGCACGGCGTAAAGAAGTTCGGAATCCATGCATTCCTTGCAAGCAATACCGTAACAAATGAGTACTATCCGACACTTGCAGGCCAGCTTTTCGAGCTCGTTGTAGAGATCGCAGAGAAGGTAGGCATCGAATTCGCATTCGTAAACCTCTCAGGCGGCGTAGGCATCGGATACAGACCTGAGGATACCCAGAATGACATCATGGCAATAGGCGAGGGCGTAAGAAAGCAGTTTGAGCGCATACTCGTTCCTGCCGGAATGGGCGATGTTGCAATCTATACCGAGATGGGCAGATTCATGCTCGCTCCTTATGGAATGCTCATTACAAAGGCTATTCACGAAAAGCATATCTATAAAGAATATATCGGAGTTGACGCCTGCGCTGCCAATCTCATGAGACCTGCAATGTACGGCGCTTACCATCATATTACAGTTCTCGGCAAGGAGAATGAACCCTGTGACCATAAGTACGACGTCACCGGAAGCCTCTGCGAGAACAACGATAAGTTTGCTATCGACAGAATGCTCCCTAAGATCGAGATGGGCGATTTCCTTGCGATCCACGATGCAGGAGCTCACGGCTTTGCAATGGGTTATAACTACAATGGAAGACTCTGGTCGGCAGAACTCCTGCTTAAAGAAGACGGCTCCGTTGAAGAGATCAGAAGAGCAGAGACATTGAACGATTACTTTGCAACGTTCGATAACACCAAGTACGCAGACAAGCTCATCAGCATCTGATAGCAAATTCACTTAAAACGCTTATAAATAAGGCTCTGGCGGCATTCCTGACCGTCGGAGCCTTTGTTATTGTGTTGTGCAATATGCACAAAAACAAACGCTTTCGATTATGCAATATGTTTAACAAATCCATTGTTTGAAATCCGGAGTAAGTGTACCATTTACTTGTCCAAGGGAGAGCCTTGGGGATAGTAAAAAAGGACAATATACCATTTAAGGAGGTATTACAAAATGAAAGCTTTTTACTTAGACAACATTGATGTTGCAACACTTATGAAGGCACTTGATGAGTGCAAGGGCAGCGTAATACTTCTTACGGATGAAGGTGACCGCTTCAACCTTAAGAGTAAGCTCAGCCAGATCACAGGCATCATGAAGCTTATCGAGGGCGGAATCGTATGCAACGCTAAGATCTCTTGCTCCGATCCTGATGACGAGGCAATGCTCTTCAGACTTAACCTTTTCGGAAAGGTCGAAGATGACAATAAGGCTTGATCCTCAGTCATAACAGATTATAAGTAAGTTTTTGGTTAAAATATGGGGCTGTCGCAAATTAAGCGGCAGCCCCTGTTTTTTCATGTCTGAAGATTGAAAAAGAAGTTTATTCTCTTTCGTCGATTGGATGATATTCGACTCTGTCCTGAACGCTCTTATAAGCAGGACGGATAATCTTGCCCTTGCCGTTAAGCTCTTCGATCCTGTGTGCTGACCATCCGGAAATTCTCGCGATGGCAAACAGGGGAGTGTAGAGCTCCATAGGGATACCGAGCATCGAATAAACGAATCCGCTGTAGAAGTCGATGTTTGCGGAAACACCCTTATAGATCTTACGTTCTGCAGCGATGAGCTCAGCGGAGAGCCTCTCGACTCTCTCGTAGAATTCGAATTCCTTTGAGCGGCCTTTTTCTGCGGACAGATCCCTGACATAACGCTTGAAGATCTGGGCTCTCGGATCCGAGATGGAATAGATGGCATGCCCCATACCGTAGATAACGCCGGTGCGGTCGAATGCATCTTTGTGAAGGATCCTCTCGAGATAAGCGAGGATCTCATCGTCGTCTTCCCAGTCGGAGATGCTTCTCTCGAGTTCTTTGAACATCTTGACGACCATGATGTTTGCACCGCCGTGCTTAGGGCCCTTAAGGGAGCTCAGTGCAGCGACAACTGCAGCATAAGTATCGGTGCCGGAACTTGTTACAACGTGAGTCGTAAACGTGGAGTTGTTACCGCCGCCGTGCTCAGCGTGGAGCATAAGCGAAACGTCTAAGATCTTTGCTTCGAGCGGTGTGAACTTATTGTCAGGCCTTAACATGTAGAGGAAGTTCTCTGCAGTGGAAAGATCGGGCCTTGGTCTGTGAACTACGAGTGAGTCACGATCAAGATAATATTTCATTGCATTGTAGCTGTGTACGGCAAGGCTCGGGAAGATCGATATCAGTTCAAGTGACTGTCTCAGTACGTTTGGAACGCTTATGTCACATGCCTGAGTATCATATGCGTAGAGATTGAGAACACCTCTCTGGATATTGTTCATCAGATCAGAAGAAGGCTTCTGCATGATTACGTCCCTGAAGAAGTTCTTAGGCATTCTTGAACGTGATTCGGCAAGAAGTCTCCTGAAATCAGCGAGTTCCTGTTTGTTCGGAAGCCTTCCGAACAGAAGAAGGTATGATGTTTCCTCGAAACCGCAGTGCATATCTTCAGGCTGGCCCTTGATCATCTCCTTGACGTTTATTCCGCGATAGAATAATTCGCCGGGAGCCGGAACAGTCTTACCGTCTACGATCTGAGTTGCGTTTACTTCGGAGATCCTTGTCAGTCCCGTAAGTACACCTTTACCGTTAATGTCTCTCAGGCCGCGCTTGACATCGTATTTGGTGTAGAGCTCAGGATCTATGGCGTTTGACTGGCAGATACGCGCAAGACGTTCGATCTCGGGTGTGATCTTGGAATAGTTGTTTGTTGCCATACGTCCTCTCCTTTCTGAGGCCTAGATTATTGCCGCTTAAAACAGCCGGCAATCTTTAATATTTTAATTGATGAAAACCTGTAAAGCAATTAAATCAGGTATCCGCCGTTAACTCCGACAATCTGACCGGTAATGAATGAGGCCTTTTCTGACTGGAGGAAAAAGAGCACTTCCGCGATCTCTTCAGGATTTCCGAGTCTGCCTTCCGGAGTGTCTTCGCTGATGGCCTGTTTGTCTTCTTCGGAAAAACCGCTCATCATGTCTGTCTCGATCGCGCCGGGAGATACGGCATTGACCCTTATGCCTGAAGGACCTAATTCCTTTGCTAGTGCCTTCACGTATGAGTCAACTGCTCCTTTGCTGGCTGAGTAAAGTGCTTCGCATGAAGCGCCGGTCTGTCCCCACATTGAAGATACTGCGAGGATCACGCCGCTTTTTCTGCTGACCATATGAGGAATGACGGCGTTCGTAAGATTGAAAAGACCGCCGAAATTAGTGTCGATGATATCCCTGTAGTCGTTGTAAGTCATATCCTGGACAAGTCCGGAATGAGCTATTCCCGCATTGGAAATAAGCACGTCAACAGCTCCGGATTCTTCAATCGCTTTCTTCACGTTCGCAGATACTTCTTCCGGGTCCCTGACATCACACTGATAGTAATTTACGCCCTCAACGGCGGAAACCGGTTTTCCGGTCCTGCTCAATGAAGAGACCTTATATCCCTGTTTTGTAAAAAGCTCAACGCAGGCTCTGCCGATGCCTCTGGTGCCCCCGGAGATCAATAGATGCGGCATTCTTTTATCCCCCTTGGTAATCCTATGGGACTATTTTACACGATTCGGGGAGAACTTGCCCGTTCCGTGTTTTACAAGTGCAGACTTTATAACTATAATAGACGGGTTAAAAAATGGAGGATTCCTGATATGTCCAAGCATGCGAAGAAGAGCAAAAGCTCTGAACCGGAAAAAATAAATAAAGACGAGATCATCTCTGAAAGCGGAGAAGAAAAAGAATCCGTGAAAGAGAGTGAAGATACAGCTGAAGAAAAAGCAGAAGAAAAGGCAGAAGAGCCGGAAGAAGTAACGGCAGAAGAGCCTGAGGCTGAACCGGAAGAAAAAACGGAAGAATCAGCTGACGAGGAAGCCGGAAACTCTGAAGAGTCAGAAGATGAAGCAGATGAAGAGGCCGAAGAAGCTTCTGATGAAGTTTCTGAAGAAAAAGCAGATGCTCCCCTCGTTTACATCGGAGGCGCTGATGAGAAGACCAAAAAAGCTAATGCCGAATTCAGAAAGCTTTCTTTCGGCGAAAAGTGCAAAAAGGATCCTCTTATTCCCGTATCGCTGCTGTTTATCTTCATTGCGATAATAGTAGCTGCCGCTTATTTCATCCTTCCCAACAGACTGACACCGTCAATGGGCATGACATTAAGTGAATTCAGGTCAAGATTCGATGCTGCGGAGATATCCAAGAATCTTTTGAATAATGGTCTTGATATGGGCTTTATTGGTGTGGATTATGTAGATCCTGCATCTAATCCCAGTATCCTTGGTGATAAGGTTGTTGTCAGTGCAAACAGCTCTTACGTAGACTTCTTTACAGGTGAAGCCAGAAGTTATCTTGTCGATTCCGGAATCGAGGGCGCTACCAGAAAGAATGACGAAGAGCTTGCCTATGTCCGTATCTATGTCAAATACGAAGAGGATGTAAATCCTATCTGGATGTATTTTTCCAATATCCTGATGACCCTTTACCCGGATTATTCCATGAACGATGCCATGGACGTTGCCATCAAGCTCCTGGGCGAGTACAACGGTGATACGGGATACGATTTCAGAGGCGATTACGCTTTCAGGATGGTTCCCGTAACGAGAAATGAGACCAACTACATTGTTTTCGACGTAGTTCCGAGAGCTGCGCTCAATGACTCGCAGATCAGATACGATCTTGATGCCAATGAGAAGTTTGCCCGCCCTGCGGCATCAGAAGCTGCTGAATCCGTTGCTGAGACAACTGTTGAGGCTACAGCTTCCACGTAAAGACAGGGAAATTCGCCTGAAATATTAAGTTTTGAGGACAAAATGAAAATAAAAAAGGAGTTCCGATCGATTCGAAACTCCTTTTTCATTGGCAGGGGAGACACGATTTGAACGCGCAACCGGCGGTTTTGGAGACCGCTGCTCTACCGTTGAGCCACTCCCCTTTGTGCAACGAGTATTTTATTCGTTGGTTTGCACTATGTCAAGGGTAATGTTAAGATTGTAGCGCTTATCTTTATATATAAATAAGGAGAAATGCTATGAAATTGGCAGTTATCGGTACAGGAAACATGGGTAAGGCTCTTTTGGGCGGTTTTGTAAATGGCGGTGTTATCAGTCCTGCTGAGGCATGGTGCTTCGATGTATTTCAGGAAGCATGCACAAAATGCGCCGAAGAACTGGGAGTCAATGCCGCTTCATCAGCCAAAGAGGCTGTCGAAGGTGCAGATTATGTCCTGATGGCCGTAAAGCCGATTCATTTCGATGATGCTTTAAGAGATATTAAGGCTGATCTTAAGCCGGAGGCAATCGTCCTTTCCATTGCTGCCGCTGTCACATGCGACAGAATTGCAGGCATTCTCGGCGAGGGCAGGAAGTTTGTAAGGATCATGCCCAATACTCCTGCACAGGTTGGACTCGGCGTATCTGCCGTTTGTCCCGTCGGACTGGGCAGTGAAGAAACTGTTTTTGTTATTAAGCTCCTCAATACATGCGGAGAATCGATTCTCTGTGACGAGAACACTCTCGATGCTATCGGATGTGTATCCGGAACGGGTCCGGCATATGTCATGCTCTTCATTGAAGCCATGGCAGATGCTGCTGTAAGCCTCGGAATAAAGAGAGCAGATGCGCTTAAGATCGCTGCTGCTACTGTTGCAGGCTCCGGCAAGCTGGCTCTTGAGACAGGCAAGCATCCCGCAGTGCTGAAGGACATGGTCTGCTCTCCCGGCGGAACGACGATCGCAGGTGTCATGGCACTCGAAGAGAACGGTTTGAGAAATGCGGTAATTAAGTCCGTCACAGCTGCATACGACAAGACACAGCAGATGAAGGGCAATAAATAAGTCCGCTTCAGACTCTATGGCAGTGATCAGCGAAGTTACAATCTATACAGACGGCGCCTGTTCGGGAAATCCCGGACCGGGAGGATGGGCAGCTATCCTCATGGCAGGCGGCGCCAAGAAGGAACTTTCGGGCGGAGAGGATAATACGACGAATAACCGCATGGAATTAATGGCGGTAATTGAAGGACTTCGCGCGCTTAAGCGACCCTGCAAGGTAGACATCTACAGCGACAGCGCTTATGTAGTCAACGCATTTGCCCAGGATTGGATTGGCAAATGGATGAGGAACGGCTGGAAGAACAGCGCGAAGGCCGAAGTTGCGAACAGCGATCTTTGGAAAGAACTGATCGGACTTACGACAATGCATACAGTCACATTTCATAAGGTCAAAGGTCATGCGGACAACGAGTTTAACAACCGTTGTGACCAGCTTGCCGTGGCTGAGTGGAAGAAGATCAGTAATGGAAACGGGTAAGATTTATGGGCAAGAATAATTGCAGTGATGAGATGTTATTTGAAGAGACCGTTGCCTCTGAGAAGATTTTCGAAGGCAGGGTTTTCGAAGTTGAGTTAAAAGATATAAAGACGTCTGAAGGGCGTATGGCAAAGCGTGAGATAGTCAAGCACCCGGGCGGTGCCTGCATTCTTCCAATGGACGATGAGGGCAACTGTTATTTTGTTAAACAGTTCAGAAGTCCTTTCGAAAAGGTCATGCTCGAAGCTCCCGCGGGAAAACTCGAAAAGGGCGAGGCCCCGATCGATTGTGTAGCACGTGAGATAACTGAAGAGACCGGCTTTGTCGCCCATAAGATCGAGAGCGTAGGCTGCATTGCGGCAACTCCGGGCTATTGTTCGGAGATCATCAGCATTTTTATCGGGACAGACCTTGAGTTTACGGGCGGCGATCCTGATCAGAACGAGTATCTGGCAACTGTGAAGATGCCGTTGAAAGAAGCTCTTGAGATGGCTGAAAACGGCCAGATCACTGACGGGAAGACTTTAGTCCTGATATATAAGGCTGCCAGGAGGTTAGGAATTTGAGCAGAGATACTTCACGTAAGGAAGCGTTTGGAATAATACTCTTCTTCCTCGCTGTCGCGATTATCCTGATTTTCTATTTGCCTGTTGCCTTGACTGGTATCTTAGGCGCAGCCGTAAAATCCTTTTTCCTCGGTCTGATCGGCGTTTCGGCTTATGCGATCCCGATTTATATCCTTTATGTTGCCCTGGATGTTTTCTTTGAGAAAAGAGAGGGCGTATCGGGAATAAGAGTCAGGAGTGTTATCCTGCTCATGGTTTCCGTTTCTGCGCTGATAGCTTTGATATCTACGGACATGCTTTATTTCGAGGGCCTTTGTCAGAATACGGAAGGAAAGACATCTGCTCTTAAGGCTCTATCTCTTCTTTGGGAATCCGGACCGGACGGGAAACTTATAAGCAATCCTGCGGCTTCTTCTGATGTTCTTCCCGGAGGCATCATCGGAGGCGGAATCGCTGTCGCTCTCTATGAGGTAACGGGAAAGGTAATTGGAATCCTTGCGCTTGTAGTATTTCTCCTTACACAGATACTCCTCGTTTTCAAAGTATCTCTTAAGGCTACTGCAAAGAAGACGGCACAGGCCATCAGCACTGCATCGGGCAAAGTCTATAATTCCGTTGTAGGTCACAAAGGCCACAGAACAGATGATCCCAATTACAGGATCTATTCCGGAAACGGATATGTTGATGAACCCAGAAGAACCACTCAGCCTTCACGTGAACCTGCAGTCGTTACTTACGGAGCAAATGGCATGTTATCGCCCAACGCCGGTGCCGATAACGGTTCACGCATTGTAAGGAATGGCGTAACTGCTGAGAAGCAGGGACCGTTCATGACGAATATCCCGATCGACGGAAGTTCAGGTTTTACTGATGTCGATAAGCTGACCGGCGGACAGATCCAGCCTGTAGCACAGGATCCCGGAAAGCTTGCTTTCAGTGAAAAAGAATATGATATTTCAGGCGGAGAGGACGCTTCTGCCGACTTCGGTTATACAACGGACCGTTTAAGCGTACCCGGTAAGGTTAAGGGGAAAAAGCAGCAAAAGAAACTTTCTTTCCTCGATCCCAAGCAGCAGAATCCGGATTTTTACGATCTCACTCCGGATGAGAATAAGGACAGTGTTCCTTCCAATGGCGGTGAGACTGATATTTACAGCGGAACTGAAGACCCTTATGAGGTAAGGGAGGATTATGAAAGTTCGGAATATGATTATTCCGGAAGTGACCGTTCCGTCAGAAGTCCCAATGTAGATCCTTCGCTGTATGGCAAGCTTGCTGCAGACGGTAATGGAGCACCTGTTCCTGCAGTTCCCGTTGCACCTGCTCCTGCCCGCGGAATTACCATTAACGCAGAGAATGATGTCACTGAAGGATACAGCCCGACAGAAGGAAGGATAATAAAGAATGCTTCCCGCAACGAACCCCGTGTGACTACACCCGGTATCGAATTTGCTGAAGAGACTAAGCAGCATGAGGCCCAGCTGCGTGATCAGAGAAGAAAGCTCAGGAACTATAAGCCCGCTCCGATCACATTGCTTGCACCTGACGTCAAGCAGCGTGCTGACGGTGATATCGAAAGAAAGCTCAAGGCTAAGGCTCAGAAACTTGAGGAAGCGCTCAAGAGCTTTGGTATAAATGCCACTGTCGTTAACATCACACATGGTCCTTCGATCACAAGATTCGAGCTGACACTTGAGACCGGTACAAAGGTATCAAGGGTTACCGGACTTCAGGATGACATCATGCTCGCGATGGCTGCGATCTCGATAAGGATCGAGGCGCCGATTCCGGGTAAGAGTGCCATCGGAATCGAGATCCCTAATGAAGTTACGACGGCTGTTCACTTGAGAGGACTTGTCGAGGCGAAGGATTTCAGATCAACCACACCTCTCACAGTAGCGTTGGGAAGAGATATTCCGGGAAGACCTATTCTTTGCGACCTCGCGAAGATGCCTCACCTTATGATCGCAGGATCTACAGGTTCAGGTAAATCCGTATGTATCAATACGATACTGACCAGTATTCTCGTACACTCTTCTCCTGAAGAAGTCAGGATGATCCTGGTCGACCCTAAGGTCGTAGAACTCTCAGTTTATAACGGCATACCGCATTTGATCATGCCTGTAATTACAGAGCCGAAGAAGGCTGCCGGTGCTCTTAACTGGGCTGTTACCGAGATGCAGAGACGATATAAGCTCTTCGAAGAAGGACAGGTCAGGGATATCAGGAGTTTCAACGAGAAATACAAGAACGACAGTACTGTTGAGCACCTGCCGCTGATACTTATCGTCATCGATGAGCTTGCTGAGCTCATGATGGTTGCAGCAAAGGAAGTCGAGACATATATCTCAAGACTCGCAGCCTTGGCGAGAGCTGCAGGTATCCATCTGCTTATCGCTACACAGAGACCTTCAGTCGATGTCATTACCGGTGTTATTAAAGCAAACATCGGTTCCAGAATTGCGTTTGCCGTTACTTCAGGCGTTGACTCAAAAACGATACTCGACCATCCGGGTGCCGAAAAGCTTTTGGGTAAGGGCGATATGCTCTATGCACCGATGAGCGCACCCCAGCCTATCAGAGGTCAGGGCGCATTCCTTGCTGACAGTGAGGTTGAAGCGGTCGTCACTTATCTGAAGAAAACATACGGTTCAATGTATGATGAGTCGATTATTAAGGATATTGACAGGGCAGCTGCCGGAGACGAACAGGCTTCCGGTTCATCAGCTGCTTCTTCCGGTCCGGCATCTGACGTGGATGATCTTTTCGACCAGGCCGTACAGATAGTCATTGAGAACGGAAGCGCTAGCGTGTCCGTACTTCAGAGAAGACTCGGTGTCGGATATCCTAGAGCTGCAAAGCTTGTTGACCAGCTAGAAAAGAAGAAGATAATCGGACCTTTTGAAGGCAGTAAGCCGAGAAAGATCCTCGTTACCGAGACTGAATGGTTAGAGATGAAAGCGAGAATGGGCAATGGTTGATACCGGGCTTTTGAAAATCAAGTCAGAGGAGATCATTGAGTTTTCCAGTGAGATCGGCATTACGTTCGGCTTTGCCGAAAGCCTGACGGGAGGAATGATATCATCGTCGGTCGTAAACGTTCCCGGAGCTTCTGCCGTATTTAAGGGAAGCGTCGTTTCTTACACAAATGAGATCAAGGAACGCGTTCTCGGAGTGCCTTCCGGAATAATCGACGCGCATACCGAAGTGTCTGGAGAATGCGCTCAGGCAATGGCAGAAGGAGCACATGATATCCTTGGTGTCGATCTTGCGGTCTCTGTTACAGGAATTGCCGGCCCGGCAGGATCACTGCCCGGAAAACCGGTTGGAACGGTATTTGTCGGCTATTGCTATTCCGGTCCGAATGTTAAGGACATGATCTCAGGCTCGGTTGAGTATCATTTTGCCGGAACGCGGAATGAGGTACGCATTACGACCGCGCTGACTGCATTAAATACAGCTATTTCGCTCATCAGGGAAGGTAGAGCATAAGTGACTGAGAATAAAAGCATTGAAGATAAGAATTCCATAGATTCAGGAAAAAAGAAGGGGAGAAGTTTTGCCCTGTCTGCGATCATTGTAGGTCTGGGCACATTCATAACCAAATTTTCCGGACTTCTGCGTCAGATCGTTGTCGCAGACAGATTCAGCCAAGGCATATACCGTGACAGCTTTGACATCGCTTTCACATTGCCTGACCTGGTATTCAATCTCCTTATCGGAGGCGCGATCTATTCTACTATTGCACCTTTTCTGAGTGCTCAGAGAGCGCTTGGCAAGGAGAAGGAAGCTGTCAAAACCGTAAGCATTTTCATTTCCGTTGCCAGTGTAGTGATGATTACGTTCTCGATTATCGGAACGATCTTCTCAGGACCTTTCTATTCGCTGTATGCACTGGGTCAGACAAAGGAGATTAAACCGGAAGTTCTGACGATGGCAGCCCAGGCATCAAAGTTTCTGTTCCCTCAGATATTTTTCATGATGCTTGCAGCTTTCTGCAACGGTATCTATGTTGCTTACAGGAAATTCGCGGTATCTTCATTCGGACCGTTCTTTTACAACGTGCTCTCGATCATCGCTATCTTTGTTCTTGGCGGTAATTCACCCAGGAATCTCGTTATGACGACAGGCGGAATCCTTGTCATAACGATCCTTTATTCGGTCATCCAGTACTTCCTCGGATTTAAGCAGATGAAGCATTTCAGGTTCATCTTCAAGCCCGGTGACAGCGAATTCTTAAAACTGTTCAGAAGGGCGATACCGATCCTTATCTCTGCTTCGATCGTCCAGATAAACGCCGTTGTTCTCAAGAGATTTGCTCTTCCGTTTGGTGACGGCAACGTATACGGTTACAGCAACGCATCTACGATCTGGCAGATCCCTTATTCAGTTTTCGTCGTAGCAGTAACGACGGTTATGACGCCGGAGCTTGCAGGTGATTATGTTTCGAAAAGGTTTTCGAAAGCTTCTGAACTCGTAGCACATTCCCTGAAGAGCGCGTTGTTCATGACGATCCCGTCTGCTGCTTTTATCGCAGTAATGAGCCTTGATGTAGTAAAGGCTGTGTTCCAGTGGAATCCTGCAAAGTATACTGACCAGGATGCCGCGACTGCCGCTACGTTCCTTTTGGGATTCTGCATCGCGATCATTGGTGCAACTGTAGTTCATGTATTCAATCAGGCTTTCTACGCGATAGGAATGACAAAGGTCCCGCTGTTGGCCGGTCTTGTCGGACTTGTCATAAATCCGCTCGCCTGCCAGGTTATGGTTACTCTGGGCGTAGGTCCGCTTTCACTTTCTCTTGCTTATTCATTTACCACCATCTGTCAGATGGTAATGCTCTCCATGATCTACTGCAGGAGAAAGGAACTTGCTCCCCGCGGCATTATCGTATTCCTGTTAAAGGCAGCTTTGAGCGTTGCCGTTATGTCACTCATCGTATTTATCTTCGATAAGTTTATTCCTGCCCATGGCGGTAAGATCACCCAGCTTACGATCATTGCCGGAAAAGGCGTTGCCGCGGTTGTAATTTACTTCGCAATGGCTGTAGTCCTTAAGATGGAAGAAGCTACCGAGTGGATCGAAAAGTTCAAGGCTAAGCTCCTGAAGAAGACAGCGAAAAAAGCGTAAGCACAATACCCGAGATTATCAATGAGTCGCCGCCCTTAAAAGCCGCGGAAGTATACCTGTGCTATACTTTATTTATACAAATATGGATAGGGGGTGTTCTGATGTTGAATATCAATAAGACATTAAGCGGAAACAAGGCTGTTTTCTCTTTGGAAGGAAGACTTGATACGATCACTTCCTCAGATCTTGATGAAGCTATCAATGCGGTTGCTGATACGATCGATGAACTGGTATTTGATTTCGGAAACCTCGATTACATATCCTCTGCGGGTCTCCGTGTCATTCTCGCTGCCCAAAAGCTATTTTCGAAGAAGGGCGGAATGAAGATCACCAATGTAAACGAGATGATCATGGACCTTTTTAACGTAACGGGATTTTCGGATATCCTTACGATCGAGTGATCCGCTTTATATAATCATCTTTTGAATTGAATTCCGGTAATTAGTGATAATATGTTTTTATCATTCTTCTTACCGTGAGGATCAGTGATGAAAAAAGCCCTGTTGCTGAAGATCGCATGTCTGGTAATGACTGCAGTATCGGTATTCTGTTTTTCGATGCCGGGAGACGGGGCAGGCGTTGTGGCAGCAACACCTGAAGCTTATGAAGTTACAGAAGAAGAGATCGATGAGATGTATTTCAAGTTCGTCGGGCGTCTCTATGCCATCGTCACCAGACAGATGCATGCTGATGAGGAAGAGAAGACCGAACTTGCCAGGAGCCTTGACGGCGGTATCTCCGCAGCTTACAAGGTTATGTATCATTTCTATTTTTCAGATGAGTACAGAGCTTTGAAGCAGAGCGACGAAGTCTTTGTTGAAGACCTCTACAGAGGTTGCTACGGCAGGGAATCCGATGCATCAGGCAAGGCGTACTATGTTTCAAGGCTTGAGTCAGGCTACAGCAGATATCTTGTGTTCAGGGAATTCCTTTCATCAAACGAATTTGTGACACTCTGCAAGTCATATAATATATGGATAAAAAAGATCCTCCTCGACAACTACGTCGGACACCTTAACGGAATGACCTGCATCTGTGACGACTATTATGATCTCGACAGTAACGGTGAACTCGGCTGGTGCTATAAGAATGCAGCAAAGCATGTCCGCTGCATAAACGAGGAGCTCTACATGAGCCCGACCGATTACTATATCATCGCCGACATAGACAACTGTTATATTGAGGTGTTTAAGGGAAGCGTGGGAAACTGGTCACTCTATAAGATCTATCCGATGTCATGCGGTAAACCGGGACATGAGACTCCTAGAGGAAACTACAGGGTTACAGGACACAAGTCTTATTTCTATTCCCACGGATCGCTCTGCTATTATGCTACCCAGTGGAACGGACCTTATTACCTTCACAGCGTAACTTATAACTATAACGGAACCATCCAGAACGGAACTCTCGGCAAACACATATCCGCAGGCTGCATAAGGCTTGAATATGGTGTCGCTAAGTGGGTCTATGACAATATCCCGGTAAGCACTCCGGTGAAGACAGTGTGAGTAAAACATGAAGATAGTTGTTATCAGCAGCATGCTAAAAGATGCTCATAAAGAGCTTATCCGGAAGACCGCACAGGAGGCCGGAGGAACCGTTATCTTCGTTGAACGTGAAGAAGACATTCCTGATGATCAGAAAGACTGTGAGATCATATACGGATTCGGGATGGAGACAGCCCGTGCCAGCAAGGCTCTTAAGTGGCTTTCGGTGCCTTCGGCAGGTGTTGATTATCTGCTTAAGCCCGGCACCTTTGCAAATGAGGACTGCATCATCACAAATTCTTCAGGCTCTTACGGCGTCACCATAGCAGAACACATCATTGGCGTAACTCTGGTCATGATGAGAAAACTTGATGTTTTCCAGCGCAGTTCAGATAAAGCCGTATGGAGTAAACCGGTGCCTCAAAGGTCTATCAAGGATTCAAGGATCCTTGTACTGGGAACCGGTGATATCGGCTGCTGCTTTGCAAAGCGTGCCAAAGCATTCGAACCTTTATGTATTACCGGTGTCTGCAGGAGCGGCATATGTGAAGATCCTTCTTTTGACTCAATAAGGAAAACGGAGGAATTGGATCAGCTGCTGCCTGAGACTGACCTTCTCGTAATGTGTCTTCCGGATACGCCTTCTACAAGGGATATCCTTTCTGCAGAGCGGATAAGCCTCATGCCTGACGGAGCATATGTCGTTAATGTCGGCAGGGGATCTGCCATAGATGAAGATGCTCTTGCTGACGCCCTTGTATCGGGAAAGCTTGCAGGAGCCGCACTTGACGTATTCAAGACTGAACCCCTTCCTCAGAACAGCAGGCTTTGGAATACTCCCAATCTGGTAATCACTCCTCATGTAGCCGGAAATCTGACGCTTGAGCACACCCTTAATGTTAACGTTGAGCTGTTCTGTGAAAACCTAATAAAATACGGAAAGGGACTGCCTCTCAACAACGTTATCGACAGGGAAAAGGGGTATTGATAAAGCCTGTTCAGTTTGCGGAGAACCCGGATCTTTGTCGGTTTTTGTCGGTATTTGTCGATTTCAGCTTCCGTAAACGCGAAAAATCGGATTTTTGAAAAGCCGGACGCCTTTGTTTATAAGGCTTTCGAAAACACGGTGTCCGATTAAAGGGACTTGTCGGAATTTGTTCGATTTTTGTAGGGCATTTTTTGTTGACAAAAGTGTATCATAACAATAGAATTAACTCATAAATGAGAACAAATGTTCAATTCTTCAGGAGGACGATATGGCTAAGAGTAAGAATGCCGGTAAAGGCTCAGTTTCCCAGGTTCAGGATAAGGATGAGAGAAGGAAAGCTCTTGACGCTGCTATGGCGCAGATCGAGAAGCAGTTTGGCCAGGGTGCCGTTATGCGCCTTGGTGATAAGTCACAGGTTGAGATCGACACGATCCCTACAGGTGCTTTGACACTTGACATCGCACTCGGTATCGGAGGACTTCCCAGAGGAAGGATCATCGAGATCTATGGACCTGAATCTTCTGGTAAGACCACAGTTGCACTGCACTGCGTTGCAGAAGCACAGAAGTCCGGCGGTACATGCGCTTTCATCGACGCCGAGCACGCTCTTGATCCTGTATATGCAGGTAATATCGGTGTTGATGTTGATAATCTCCTTTTGTCACAACCTGACACAGGTGAGCAGGCTCTCGAGATCTGTGAGACTCTTGTAAGAAGCGGCTGCATTGACGTTGTTGTTATCGACTCTGTTGCTGCGCTCGTTCCGAGAGCAGAGATCGAAGGCGAGATGGGTGATTCCCATGTAGGTCTTCAGGCAAGACTTATGAGCCAGGCTTTAAGAAAGCTCGCTCCTGTTGTATCCAAGTCAAATACTATCTGTATCTTTATCAACCAGCTCCGTGAGAAAGTCGGCGTTATGTTCGGTAACCCTGAGACCACGCCGGGCGGACGTGCGCTTAAATTCTACGCTTCAGTAAGACTCGACGTAAGAAAGGTCGAGACACTGCGTAACGGTTCTGACGTAGTCGGAAGCCATACCAGAGTTAAGGTAGTTAAGAATAAGGTAGCTCCGCCGTTCAAGGAAGCTGAGTTCGATATCATGTACGGCAAGGGTATCTCATCCGAAGGCTGCATCATTGATCTTGGTGTTGAGAACAACATCATTGACAAGAGCGGTTCATGGTTCGCTTATAACGGTGCGAAGATCGCTCAGGGCAGGGACGCAGCCAAGCAGTACCTTATCGACCATCCTGAGATCAGGGATGAGATCGAAGAGAAGATCAGAGAATCATACATGCCTGCAGAAGATGATGATTCAGACGGAGTTGTTGACTCTGCTGCACCTTCTTCTGATGATGATTCTGATGATGACGATATCTTAGGAATCGATGTCTGATACCAATACGACCAAGGAAGCCGTAACCTGCGCGATAAGGCATATCGGTACCGGTGTTTATTCTTCCGGTAAGATCAGGATATATCTTGTTCAGAAGGGATATTCGGAATCTGTTGCATCAGATGCAGTTAAGCATCTGATCGACACCGGATATATAGATGATAAGCGCGCATCGCGTAAGGTTTTAGCGGTCCGTTCCGGCAGGAAGCAGGAGAGCAGACAGTATATCTGTAAGCGCCTGCTCGAGGCCGGGATCGATCCTGACTGTGCAGATGAGATCGTATCAGGTCTTGCCAGCGATAAAGAGACCTGCCTTTCGTTATACAATGCTTCATTCGGAAACTTTTGTGATGATGCAGAAGACAGGGAAGACGAGTTCATCAAACTTGCTAATCTGAGAGGCTATAATCTCGAGACGGCAAGATCTGCATTCAGGCTGTATCTTGATCAGCAGTAAACAGTCACGAACGGTTAATATGCAATATCAAATCCAAGATGGATCTTACTGCGGTTTGATGTTGAGTAGACTCTTACTTCGAATTTATCGGATTTCGGATACAGATATGTAATGTATGCCTCACTTCCGTTCTTACAGATAAATATAACGAATGCGTTTTCGCAGTTACGTGCCGAATACTTCAGGTAGCTGTTGTTTAAGACGTCGTAGATAGTGTTTTTTATGTTTTCGTCACTGAAGTCTGTTACGTCTACAGAGACTCTGGAGTACAGATATTCTGTCTTGTCATAAAGCGTGCTTAAGTCATCTCCGTGATGATAGTTTCCGAATTTAATTGAATTCATAGTTCCGATTAACCTGTATTCAGCCGGAATGAATCTTTTTGTGCGGGCGATTGATTCGCACTCGCTGTTATAGCTGGCATGAATCTCATTGAACTTATCCATAAGATTGTCGTAATAAACGTTCTTATGGAAAAGCGGCACCCGGACTTCAAAAGTGTATCCGTCAGGAAGTACGGCGGTTTTAACATTGTAAAAACGGTAAGTATAGTTTTCTTCACGGTCGTATTCGATCGTGAGTTCTGAAGCCATTTCTTCACCGTATTTCTCAGAAAGGTAAGACCTGATCTTTTCGGGCTCGTTCTTCAGTTCCGTCTTTGCTATTGCGCCGGATACGGGAATAATGCCGATAAGAATCGGAATGAGACACGCGATGAGTATCAATGTGATCTTTTTCAGGCGCTTGTTATACCTGATGACATTTTTGCCGAAGACGATCTGATATATGAGACTGAATGGAAGTATGCCGGAAAGGAGCAGTTCTATTCCGGCAATGAACATTCCGTCACCACCTTTGAAATGTCCGAACCCCTGTCCAAAGCCGAAGTTTATGCCTTTTATTCCGGCAACTCCGATCAGGATGTACGGTATAAAGGAAGCAAAAAAGACTAATGTTCCGAAAATGGGGACATTTTTATTTGTTTCAGATCCGTTCTCCATGCCGCACCCCCTGTAAGTTATGCTTTTCAATTGGAATGTTATCATACCCTTTTTCGACATTCAATAGAAAAATATCGAAAAACGATAAAATTCTCTGCCGGGCAAGGTCCGGAAATCCGGTTTATACCGGATGTGTTTGCGTAAATAATCGCTCGTGTGCTATATTCGTTCCTATGGAAAATATAGCTAATAACAATATAAAGATCACTCTTCTGGCTCTTGGCTGTTCCAAGAACCTGATAGACTGTGAGAACATGTCGACGGAACTCAAGAAGGCAGGATATAACGTCATAAACGACGTTCCTGAGTCAGACATCGTAGTAATAAACACTTGCGGGTTTATCGAATCTGCCAAGAAAGAAGCGATCGATGTAATTCTCGAGGTAGCTGACTATAAGGTGCCGGCAGGCAATATCAAGAAGATCATTGTCTCAGGCTGTCTGTCACAAAGATATCCGGAAGATATCCTGAAAGAGCTGCCTGAGGTTGATGCCGTTTTAGGTACAGCGCATTACGGCGACATCGTTGATGTCGTATCAAAGCTTGCCGCTGAACTCGATGTGGAGACAACGAAAAAGATAAACCTTACATCAGGCAAAGGCGGTTTCAGCCATCTTGTAACTGACAGAGAACTATCCACGGATGCATATGCATGGCTTAAGATCGGTGAAGGCTGTCTCCACAGATGCAGCTTCTGTGCCATCCCGCTTATCAGGGGTACTTTTGTCTCCAGGCCGATGGAAGATATCATCGAAGAGGCGAAAATCATTGCGGGCAGGGGAGTCAAAGAACTCGTTCTTGCCGCACAGGATACGACAAACTATGGCATTGAGCTTTATAAGGAAAGACGCCTGGCTGAGCTTTTGAAAAAACTGTCGGAGATCGATGGTATCGAACTCATTCGTGTCATGTATGGTTACATGGACGGCATTACTCCGGAGCTTATCGAAGAGATGGCCAATAATCCCAAGGTTGCGCATTACCTTGATATTCCGATCCAGCACGGCTCCGATAAGATCCTTAAGGCTATGTACAGAAGAGATAACGCAGAGCTCATCACTTCTAGACTTGAGATGATCCGTAAGGCCATGCCCGACTGCATTATCAGAACGACTGTCATGGTCGGATTCCCCGGCGAGACCGAGGAAGATTTCCGGATCATGAAAGAGAACCTGAAGAAATGGAAGTTTGACAGACTCGGATGCTTTATCTTCTCACCGGAAGAGGGAACACCTGCTTATGATCTTCCTGACCAGGTCGATGATGAAACCAAGCAGAGACGTTACGATGAGATCTATGAGCTCCAGAAGGAGATTTCTGCCGAGCAGTCGGAAAAGCGTATAGGTACTGTTACCAGGGTCAATATCTGTTCCGTTTCCGATGACGGCATCTTCTATATCGGCAGAAGTTACGGAGAATCTCCGGAAGTCGATCCCGTTATCTATGTTGCTTCCCAGGAAGAAGAGCTTAAGATCGGCGGGTTCTACGATGTTAAGATCGTGGAATGCTCTGATGAATATGACCTGACTGCCGTCACGATTTGACGGGTCGGAAAATATGTATATTATTTATATGTTAATTCTTCCGAGTAATTCGGAAATAAGAAAAGGAGTTGTCATTTCATGAACCTGCCAAACAAGTTATCGGTCATGAGGATAATTCTTGTTCCTGTTACGCTTCTTTTTATGTTGCCGGTCAACATCTTCTGCTGGCAGCCTGAAGGCTGGAACAATTTTATTAATTCCAACGGCATGATAGTTGCTGCCGGAGTTTTCATCCTGGCATCCCTTACGGACGCTGCCGACGGTAAGATCGCACGTAAGTACAATCTCATAACAGATCTCGGAAAGTTCCTTGATTCTCTTGCAGACAAGATCCTCGTAATAAGCATTATGCTCGCATTCGTAGAGCTCGGGCGTCTTTCAGCCTGGCTGGTAATGATAGTCATCCTGAGAGAATTCGCGGTATCCGGTCTTAGAATGATCGCAGCTTCAAAGGGCGAAGTCATAGCAGCTAAGATGATCGGCAAGATTAAGACCGTCACACAGATGATCGCGCTGATCTATCTTATGTTTGAACCTTTGCTCCTGAAGATATTCGGACTCGGGTATTCCGGCTATCCGCTGGCTATATCTCCGGTTACGATAATTGGGGATGTTCTTTTCGGAATATGTGTTATTATGACTATTGTTTCAGGCGTGGACTACCTTATAAAGGGCAAGCACTATCTGAAAGGATAAATGTCAAAGAACTTCGATAGTCAAAATATACTATTGACAAATGTCGAGTCTTACATTAAAAACAACTTGTGGATTTACTAAGAATCGTACGGAGGTACTAAATTATGTCAAATGAAGAACTTTTCAACTCGATTAAGCAGATGATCGTTGATCAGCTCGGTGTAGATGAGGATACAATCACAGAGGATTCCTCTTTTGTAGATGATCTTAACGCTGATTCCCTTGATATGGTTGAACTTGTTATGGCTATGGAGCAGGAATTCGATATCGAGATCCCTGACGATGTAGCTGAGAAGGTTGTTACCGTTAAGGATGCAGTCGAGTATATTCAGAGCCTTACAGAGGGCTGATATGCCGGAGATAACCAATCTCTGATATAACTTTAAGAAGTTTTGACGGCTGGATGCGTACTTATGCATTCAGCCGTTTCTCGTAGATAAAGATATGGCTGATTATACAAACTTAGAAAAAGATTTGGGTTACACCTTTAAAGATAAGTCGCTCCTTGAGACGGCTTTTACGCATACGACCTACGTTTTCGAGACAGGACGCGGACACTGGGAGTCCAACCAGAGGCTTGAGTTCATCGGTGACGCCGTACTTGATGTCGTCGTCGGACAGATGATCTATGAATTAAAGCCCCAGGCTGATGAAGGATACCTCTCCAAGATGAGAAGCGTATCAGTCTGTGAGAAGTCTTTTGCAGAGGTTGCAAGAAGACTGCATCTTGGCGATTATCTCCTTCTCGGAAAGGGCGAATCACAGAGCGGCGGTAACGATAAGGATTCGACTCTTGCCGACTGTTTTGAGTCAGTGATCGCTGCGGTGTATTTCGATGGCGGATTTGAGCAGGCAAAGAAATGTATCTTGAAAAATCTAACCGAAACGGTTCAGAAAGCGGTAAACGGAGAGATTTTCCTGGATTACAAGAGCAAACTGCTTGAACTTGCACAGACAAGAGGATTCCAACATAAGATCAGATTTGAGGTGACAGGCGAACGCGGTCCTGCCCACATGAAGGAATTCGACGTCAGTGTCTATTCTGATGATGTGCTCCTGGCGACAGCCGTCGGACACAGCAAAAAGGATGCCGAGCAGAAGTGCGCAGAAAAGGGATTGAAGGAATATATGCGCCTTTATCCGGAGCACTGCTGATCATATTGTCCTACAAAAATGCTCCGTATGGTTTATAATACTTGGGCGATTATATAAGGATTTAGACGGAACCGTTTTTAGATGTATCTTAAGAAATTAGAGCTTCAGGGGTTCAAATCGTTCCCCGATTATACCTGTATCGACTTTGACCGCGGTCTTACGGCCGTGGTTGGTCCTAACGGAAGCGGAAAATCCAACATCAGCGATGCCGTCAGATGGGTATTGGGCGAGCAGAGCGTCAAGCAGCTCCGTGGCGGAAAGATGGAAGATGTCATCTTCAACGGAACATCTGCCAGACGCCCGATGAACTATGCCGAAGTCTCCATTACTTTCGATAATTCCGACGGATATATCGATTACGGCTTCCCTGAAATATGCATTACCAGAAGACTCTACAGATCAGGTGAGTCCGAATATCAGATAAACAAAGTCAACTGCAGGCTTAAGGACATTACGGTCCTTTTCCTTGATACAGGTCTTGGCCGTGACGGTTATTCACTGGTCGGACAGGGAAGGGTCGACGATATCCTCTCAACTAAGTCCGAAGACAGAAGAAGGGTCATCGAAGAGGCATCCGGTATCGTAAAATACCGTGTCCGCAAGGATGAGGCTCAGAGAAAGCTTACGAGCACCGAGCAGAACCTTGTGAGGATCAACGATATTCTTGGCGAACTTGAAGAACGCAAAGGACCATTGGAAGAGCAGGCCGGCAAGGCACGTGATTTCAACACCAAGTACGAGGAACTCAAGAAACTTGAGACATCCCTGCTTGTTCATAAGATCTCAGAGGCTAACAGGGAGATGGGCGATTCCGCCGGTCTTAAGGAACAGCTCGAAAAAGAGATCGCCGAGCGTGAAGATGAGTACATGAAGCTCAGAAAGAGCCACCAGGAGATCATCGCAAAGAGTGAGGCTCTTGATGTCGAGATCGAGGACAAGAGACAGGAACTTTCTGACCTGACCGAATTTGAGCATGAGGCTCAGATAGATAAAAAGGTTTCAATCGAAAGACTCAACCAGACCAATCAGAGGATCGAAGAACTCAAGTCCGAGATGGAGTCTGCCGATGAGACATTGGAAAAGCTCTCCAAAGAACTCGCAGAGAAGAAGGCCAAGGCAGACAGTCTCCTCAAAGAGGCAGATGAGGCCAAGACACTGAGCGAGTCTCTCGATAAGGAGCGCCTTGCAAAGTTCGAAGAATATGAGAACAGCAGGAAGGAAGCAGGCAAAGCAGATTCCAAGGTCAAGGCAAAGACGGAAGAACTTTTCGAGACCAGAAAGAAGATCACTGAATGTCAGGCCGGCATATCTGCACTCGACGATAAGATCAGGGAGATGCAGGAGGCAAGGAATACTTCCGAGAGCGGAAAGAGCGAACTGACTTCCAAGCTCGCTGAAGAGGAGAAGGCCTTAGACGAGATCCGTAAGATCAAAGGTGACGTAAATAAGGACATAGAAGTCCGCAACAAAAAGCTTGAGGAATTAAGAGTCCGTCAGGAAGAACTCAACCAGTTCTTTGAGACCAATAACAGAAAGCTTTCTGCTGAAGAATCCAAGCTCAGAACCCTCAAGGATATCGATAAACGTAAAGAAGGTTATCAGGAGTCTGTAAGGCGTCTTTTGGAACTTGCAGAGACAGACAGATCCGTTAAGAGCCTCATGGTTGGCGTATTAGGTGACCTGATCGAGACTGACAGTAAATATGAGATCGCGATCGAGACCGCATTAGGCAACGCTCTTCACAATGTTGTTACCAAGAGTGAAGCAGATGCTGCTGAACTCATCGATGTCCTTAAGGAAAAGAGGCTCGGAAGAGTTACATTCCTTCCTATCGAAAACATCAGGGCGAGATATATCGACGAGGATGACTTAAGAAAAGCCAGAAGCGTCAACGGATATATCGGCATAGCATCTGACCTTGTCAGGTGCGGCAAAGACCTGACTGACATAGTTGCGAATCTTTTAGGAAGGATCCTTGTAGCCAATGATCTTGATGCTGCAAGAGTTATCGCTTCCAAGACGGGACGTGCATATAAGGTAATGACTCTTGAAGGCGATTCGGTCAACCCGGGCGGTTCCCTTACGGGCGGCTCGTTAAGGAAGACCGGCGCCGGAACCGGCATTATCGGAAGAAAGCATGAGATAGAAGCCCTGACCAAGTCCGTTGCAGATCTCGAAGCAAAGCTCGCAGATTCAGAAGACCAGCGTCAGGAAGTTGATGACGACATCGGAACACTCAGGCGCGAACTTGCCCAGCTCGGAGAACAGCTGAAGTTCTACCAGCTTGAAGAGGTCAAGGCAGAGGGTGAGTACAATAATACGAAGACAAGACTTGAAGAGACCGAGAAGTCCCTTGCAGGTTTTGAAGAGAACATGCAGTCCGTTTCCAAGTCGAAGATAAGACTTGAAGAAGATCTCGAAGAACTGAGCCGTATCGAAAATGATATCAACGGCGAACTCTCCGATTATCAGGAAGAGATCGAAGAGCAGCAGAGACTTTCAGAAGAACAGGCTGTTGAACTCGAGAAGATCGCTGCCAGAGTCAGGGAGGTAGCATCCCTTGCCGAGCGCAAGCTGACCGAAAGAAGCGGTATCCTTGATCTTGCCGGACACATCAAGAAGCAGATAGAAGATGCGAAGCTCGGAAGAGAGAAGTTCAGCGATACCGTTAATGAAGCCAAAGAAACTGTCAACAGCATCACCAAAGAGATAAATGAATTAGACAGGAAGCTCGATGAGAACGCGAAGCAGCA
Source organism: Ruminococcaceae bacterium AB4001 (assembly GCA_000621765.1). GTDB lineage: Bacteria > Bacillota > Clostridia > Saccharofermentanales > Saccharofermentanaceae > Saccharofermentans. Next base: position 4,565 of record JHXJ01000023.1, on the reverse strand, counting down.
GAAGATCCTTGAAGAGCAGATATCATCGCTCTATGAGAAGAGGGCTGTTGTTAATGGCGATCTCACTTCCTACGGTGACAGACTTAATGCCGGCATGGATGAGGTACAGGCTCTAAGGGACAAGCTCTCTGCCCATATGTCGAAGTACGACAGGTTCCTTCTCGAGATCGACCAGAACAAGAACAAGCTCTGGGAAGATTACGAGACGACATATGACAACATCAAGGATTCCGTCGAGCCAGTTACAAAGCCCGCTGAGCAGGCCAAGAGGATCCAGACTCTCAAGAATGCCATCAAGGCGTTAGGTCCGGTCAATCTCGGAGCTTTGCAGGAGTTCAGCGAACTTTCTGAAAGACTCGACTTCATGACCAAGCAGAGAGACGACATTGAGAATGCCAAGAAGGATCTCGAAAAGGTAATAGACGATCTGCTTACCAAGATGAGGTCTGAATTTACCGAGCATTTCGATACGATCAATAAGAACTTCAGTCAGGTGTTTACCGACCTGTTCGGAGGCGGTACTGCGGAGATCGTTCTCGGCAACGATTCCGAGGATGTCCTCGAATGCGCGATCGACATCAAGGCCCAGCCGCCCGGAAAGAAGCTCCAGAACCTCTCGCTCCTGTCAGGCGGTGAGAGATGTCTTACAGCCATCGGTCTTCTTTTCGCGATACAGGAATTGAAGCCTTCTCCGTTCGTCATCCTTGACGAGGTCGAGGCTGCTTTGGACGACGTTAATATCACGAGATTTACTGACTTCGTAAGAAGACACTCGGCTAAGTCTCAGTTCATTCTTGTTACACATCGTAAGGGTACCATGGAAGCCTGCGACCAGATGTACGGCGTTACCATGGCAGAGCGTGGTGTTTCAAAGATTCTTTCTATGGAGCTCAGATAATGGGATTAGCAGATCTGTTTAAAAAGGGACTCGAAAAGACCAGAAACTTCTTTGCGGGAAGCTTTACTAAGCTTGCCGCTTCAAGCGGACACTTCGATGAGGACATGTTAGATGAACTGGAAGAACTACTCATCAGGGCAGACTGCGGCGTTTCGGCCAGCGATGACATCATCGGCAGGGTAAAGGAAAACATCCGCAAGACCGGTAACGACAGCAAGGAAGCTGTTCTTGCTTCGGTAAAAGAGAGGATGCTCGAGATCCTTGGTGAACCTGAGACTATCGAGATCGTTCCCGGCAGGCTCAACATCATACTCATGATAGGCGTTAACGGAACAGGAAAGACGACCACATCGGGCAAGCTTGCCGCAAGATACAAGAAAGAGGGCAAGAAGGTCTTAATGGCAGCCTGTGATACTTTTCGTGCTGCTGCAGTCGGCCAGCTGAAGACATGGGGAGAGAGGACAGGAACAGCTGTCATCGCCCAGGAGCAGGAAGGCGCGGATCCGGCTTCCGTTGTTTTCGATGCCGTCCATGCGGCACAGGCAAGAGGCACTGATGTTCTTCTCGTTGATACTGCAGGCCGTCTCCATAATAAGAAGAATCTCATGGAGGAGCTCGCAAAGATCAGACGTGTCATCGAGCGTGAAGCTCCGGACGCGGTCATCAAGTCGCTCCTTATCATCGATGCAACGACAGGCCAGAATGCCGTTATACAGGCAGAGGGCTTCGGAGAGGTTACGGGACTTGACTATGTCGGCATTACAAAGCTTGACGGCAGCGCTAAGGGCGGTGTTGCCATCGCGGTCGCTTACCAGTCAGGAAAGCCTATCGTGCTTGCAGGTTTAGGTGAGCGCGTGGAGGATCTTGCCAATTTCGATGCCGAATTGTTTGTCGACTCCCTCATCAACGAGTAAATTGAAAAATCGTTGATTTATATGGAAAAATCCGTATTGTTTTGATTGCCAAAGAAATTGATTATATGTATAATCTGTTCGGTTTATACAGAGCATGGGTTTACTATGTCCAAATGCTTTAAATAATCTATATCAAAATTCTTAAAGAGAGGGGCCCGGTTTATGTCATTACTTACGACTTCCTGGTTAATCGTACTCGGCGTAGTAGTGCTTGCACTTATCTATGTTGCGTTCAATTACTTCCGTATTAAGAAGATGCCCGAAGGAACAGCTGACATGATCGAACTGTCAGGTATCATCCGTTCCGGCGCGCAGACCTTCCTTAAGACGGAGTTCAAGAGCATCGCCATCGTGGTTGCTGCTGTTGCCGTAATCTTCACACTTTTTGTTGAGAAGACCAGCGGTATCACATTCCTTATGGGTGCCATGATGAGTTCCATCGTTTGTGTTCTCGGTATGCAGAGCGCAACATACGCTAACGTTCGTACTTCGAACAAAGCAAGAGAGAGCCTTTCAATCGGTGAGACAGTTAAGGTTGCTCTTTGCGGCGGTTCAATCTCCGGCCTTGCAGTTCAGGGCTTCGGTATGTTGGGCTTCCTCGCTGTTCTCCTTTGCTTCGGCGGCATTAAGCATGACGTTACAAGCTCCGGTCTTATTCTTAAGGCTCTTACCTGCAACCCTTACATCATGAGAATTTCAACATATTCTTTGGGATGCTCCATCGTTGCTATGTTCAACCGTGTTGCAGGCGGTAACTACACAAAGGCAGCAGACATTTCTTCAGATATCCTTGGTAAGCTCAGACATGACCTTCCTGAGGATGACTCAAGAATCCCGAACACAATCGCAGACTTCATCGGTGATAACGTTAACGATATCGCCGGCAACTGCTCCGACCTCTTGGAGTCATTCGTTGCTACAATGTCTGCTTCAATCATGATCGCTGTTACTCTTTATCAGACACACGGCGAAACAGTTTCTGACGCTACATTCAATGCTACAGTTCTTTTCCCGACGATCCTCGCTGGCTGCGGCCTCGTAGGATGCCTTATCGGTCTCGGTCTTGCTAACATCAAGAAGATGGGTGACAACCCGTCAAAGGAACTCGACCTTTCCACATGGATCTCTGCTGGCTGCACAGTCGTATTCGGCGGTGTTGCTGCTTACATGATCTTCAACGGCAAGGACGTTTCTGCTGCAGACCTCGCTACATACGGATTCAAGTTCGGCTGGCTCTCACCCTGGATCTCTTCCGCAATGGGTATCGTAGCCGGTATCGCAATCGGTATCATCACAGAGTACTACACCTCAACAGATCACAAGCCTACACAGAAGCTTGCTGAGATGTGCACAGAGGGTGAGGCTTTCGTTGTTACAAAGGGTGACGCTGTCGGTTCAAGATCAGTTCTTCTCCCTGTATTCGTAATCATCGTTGCACTTATCGTTTCCGGTGTTATCTGCGGTTCTTACGGTATCGCAATCTCCGCTCTCGGTATGCTCGCATTCGTTGGTGCTACAGTTTCCATCGACGCTTTCGGTCCTATCGCTGATAACGCAGGCGGTCTTGCTGAAGCTTGCCACCTTCCTGCAGATGTACGTAAGATCACAGATAAGCTCGACGCAGTTGGTAACACAACAGCTGCTATCGGTAAGGGCTTCGCTATCGGTTCTGCAGCATTCGCTACAGTTTCCCTCATCATGGCTTACGTTGGTAACTACACAGAGATCGGCCAGCCTCTGACACTTAACTTCGCTTCATTCTTCGTTGTTGCCGGTGGTATCCTCGGTGGCGCACTCGTTGAGTACTTCTGCGCTATTCTCACAGATAACACAATCGACGCTGCCAAGATCATGGCTGACGTCGGCGACAAGCAGATGACACAGGAAGTTCTTGACGGTAAGGCTAAGCCTGACTACAACATGATGATCGCTATGGCTGCTAAGGAAGCTATCCACAGAATGGTTCTTCCTTCAGTCCTCGCTCTCCTCATTCCTATCGTAGGCGGATTCATCCTCGGTGTTGAGTTTGTCGGCGGTATCCTCGTAGGTGCTACGATCGTTGCTATCCCGAGAGCTATCTTCATGGGTAACTCCGGTGGTGCTTTCGATAACGCTAAGAAGTACATCGAGCAGGGTATGCTCAAGGGCCACGGCAAGGGATCTCCTGCACACAAGGCTTCCGTTACGGGCGACACGATCGGTGATACACGTAAGGACGTTGTAGGCGTTGCTTTGGACATCTTCATCAAGCTCATGTCCACAGTTGCTAACACAATCGCTCCTATCATCAGAAACTTCCGCCTTTTCGGCTGATACTGATACAAAACTAATATAATGGCGGCTGTCTTGTGAAAAAGGCAGCCGCTTTGCTTTATGTTGACTTTTTTATTTGCTAAAACTACTATCTGCTTAGATAATATGAAATGACCTCACGTTTGTAGCAACGTGGATTTACCTATATGCTTAAAGCTGCAAACAAAAGCTATGGGAATTACCACATACAAAGGAGGTCACAATGAAAAGAATACTAAAGATAGGAATGGATGTCCACAGTACCAATTACACATTATGTGCAATGGAACCTGTGTTCGGAGCAGATGACAGAATCTACGCTACCATTCAGGCAAGTCCGGATTATAAGAATATATTGCTGTTTATAGAAAAAGTGAAACAAAAGCTCGATCCAAATGACACATATGATATTGAATGCGGATATGAAGCAGGATGTTTAGGATATTCCTTATATAATCAGC
>JHXJ01000022.1 GCA_000621765.1 Ruminococcaceae bacterium AB4001 | reverse complement strand
TTCGATATTCTTCCTGGAGAATTAATTCTCCGTCTTCGGTCAATGCGCTTACCGTGAACTGTGTCTTATGCAGATCTACACCCACGCATAGCCTTCTTGTTTCCTCTGTCTTACTCATCTTCTTACCTCCGTAAGTATCTTCAGCAAGACAGCTTCTGTTGGGTGATGCTTCCAATCTCCTATTCGGCCTTTTCGACCTCTGCATGATTCGATTGCTAACTTCCCATTCTCCTTAGCGACCTCTTTGGATCAAAAAACATGTCGAGTTAGTATCTACTCTGTCTCACTGTTGTACTTGAATAATACAACCGTGATAGCTTTCACATCGCCCCTGTTTTACTTTTTATCATGCCTCCTTAAAAATGTTTTGCCTTTAAATATCGAAAATGCTCATTTGTCTGTCAGGCAGATCGTTCAGATATCTAAAACACTCATCGGGATCGTACATGATTCCGTTATCTTTGCATATCTTCCTGAAAATGCCGTTCAGTTTCCGTGAATTGGGACTGCCCAATTCATACGCATTTCCATATGTCATAATGTATTTCTGTTTAAGTCCCGGGAAGTGCCTGTCCAGCGCATCGTAGAAGTATTCCCTGTCGCCGTCCCTCAGGGTCAGCCCCATGCCGAAATTTATAATCCCTTTGACGCCGACGCGCACGCATTCGTTAAGGATAGATCTGACGTTTTCCTCGGTATCGTTAATGAACGGTAATATGGGGCTCAGCCAGACGACCGTCGGTATGCCCCTCTTCTGCATCTCTTCCAATACTTCGATACGCCTTTTGGTGTTGCATACATTCGGCTCCAGGATCGCGCAGAGATCGTCATCAAAAGTCGTCAGAGTGATCTCTACTACACACTTGGCTTTTTTATTGATGCTGTCCAAAAGATCGATGTCATCCAAGATCCTGTCTGACTTCGTCTGTACGGCGACACCGAATCCGTATCTGTCGATTATCTCCAGACACTTCCTGGTCATCCTGAGCTTCGTCTCACAGTGCATATATGGGTCAGACATCGAACCCGTGCCGATCATGCATTTCTTGCGCTTGGACTTAAGCGCAGTTTCGAGAAGCTCCGGTGCATTCTGCTTAACTTCAATGTCTTCAAAAGGATGTGTGAACTGGTAACAGAGGCTTCTGCTGTCACAATAAATGCAGCCGTGCGTACAACCGCGGTATATATTCATACCATTGTATCCGCCTTTATTGTGAAGTATTCCCTTCGCCTCTACAAAATGCATCCCGCACCTGCTTTTTTATGCGCGACGGACAGGGTTTGGCCTTTCCGTCCGGATATGATTTCTGGTCTTGCAGGAATATTTTACCATTCTTATTGGGCACATAAATAATGACCGCCCTCCACCAAAAACAAAGCCTCCCGGAGGAGGCTTTGAGTGATCAGTTAATCATCCAGATTAAAACCGATCAAGGGTTAAGACAAACACCGCTTGAGTTGAAGTTGTAAGTTTTGCCGTTTATGGTCTTCGAACCGGTTACCATCGCACCTGATCCGGGTTCAAGGTAATACCACTTACCACCGTCCAGTAACCAGCCTGTATGCATTACACCGTTGGATTCCATGTAATACCACTTGCCACCGTCCTGGATCCAGCCCGTCTGCATTACGCCGGATGCATTCATGTAGTACCACTTGCCGCCGTCGCTGACCCAGCCTGTCTGCATTGCGCCGGAGGAATTCATGTAGTACCACTTGCCGCCGTCGCTGACCCAGCCTGTCTGCATTGCGCCGGAAGAATTCATGTAATACCACTTGCCGCCGTCCTTGACCCAGCCGGTCTGCATTACACCGTTGGAATCCATGTAATACCACTTGCCGCCATCACTGACCCATCCTGTCTGCATTACGCCGGACTTGTTAAAGTAATACCATTTACCCTTGAATTCGCCCCAGCCTGTTATCATGTGGCCATCACCGTCAAAGCCGTATGTCTTGCCGTCGATCACAGCGATCTGGTTGAGATAAGCATCACCGTTCTCATCGAAATAGAACCAGTGGTTATTTCTCTGATGCCAGCCCAGGAAATTGTAATAATATTTTCCGGGGTTAACCTTGGATTCATCAACTCTAAGTTCGCCATCAGTACAGTGGATTAATGCGCCATCGAGGTGGAGAGCATTTCCAACAAATTCTCCGCTATTGTCGTATTCCTTGACCAGGCTGATCCACTGGGCAACTGTACCGCCGAACGTGATGTCCTTTACGCCGGAATTCTTGAAGGCATTCATGCCGATATAGCTTACGGAAGAAGGGATCTTGATGCTCTTCAGACTGGTGCAGTCCCTGAATGCATTGTATTCGATCGTCGTAACTGTTTTCGGTATGATTACGGTTTCGAGGTTTTTGCAGTTGCTAAATGCATAGTGCTGAATCGTTTGAGTGCCCAAAAGGAATACAACGTTCTTGAGCGATTGAGAACTTTCAAAGCCGTAATAAATATGCGGATCCCTGCCATATTGCGCCGGTATGACTACAGAGGATCCTTTGTAATAATCAAAATCGAGAATGAAATCGGTATCGTATGCTTCTGCATCAGACTCATCGTAGATAATTTCCGGCATCAGCGTGGATTCTCTGTTGGTCAGATTAATATAAACCACCTGACTATGGTTATCATCAAATTTGATCCTCTTAAGATCAGGACAGTACTTGCCGATCTTCAACTGGTTGCAGCTGTCATAAACGTTAAGATATTCAAGCTTTGTAATGGAAGAGAACTCTGTGAAAGAATAATTGTAACTTCCGGACTTATTGTGAAGATTAAGCCTTTTGGCTTTCGATAAATAACTGGCGATATTCGTAGGAGTATACTGAGTGTAATCTTTTGCCGTCTTGGTCAGATTCAACACGTATGAAGACTCGTCATACCTGTAATCGTAAATGGTGGTACTGCCGCTGAAACAGCATACGCCGCTCATTACGGAAGCAAGAACCGTGCCGAAAGACGCAAGAACGACAGCACCTGTTATCAATGAAGATACCAGAACTTTCTTTTTCATAGGAACCCCCTTAAGATTTGATAAAACTATTTTATCAGCACAAAAAAACTAATAACATCACCCAAAAGTACCATTTCTTTTCACCGCAGACATTTACAGTGCGGATGCCAATGACATTAACGGTCCGCGAATTCCAGAACGATACCTGACAGGAGCTTTGTGATCTTTTCGATCGACTCCACGCTTATGTATTCGTAGACACCGTGGAAGTTGTGACCGCCGGCGCAGATATTCGGACAAGGCAGGCCTTTAAAAGACAGCATGGCGCCGTCAGTGCCGCCTCTTACGGGCACGTCGAGAGGCTCTATTCCGTCCTTTTTCATGGCGCGCTTACAGATGTCGACGATATGCTTATTGTCCGGGATTATCTTTTCGATCATGTTGTAATAGGTATCAGAGATGTCTGCCGTGATCCCGCATCCGGGATGGGCAGCCATAGTCTTCTCACAGATCTTGCGTATCCTTTCCTTCTTCTCTTCGAAAAGGTTCTTGTCGTGATCTCTGATAATGTATTTCATCGTAGTCTGTGAGACATCGCCGCTTATGGAGCAGAGGTGGAAGAACCCCTCCCTGTCACACGTCGTTTCAGGACGCTCGGCAGCAGGGATCGCTCCGTCTATTTCAAATGCAATCCGCTGCGAATTGATCATCTTATCCTTAGCTTCGCCCGGATGGACATTGCATCCTTTAATGGTTATTTTCGCTGAAGCGGCATTAAAGTTCTCGTAAGATATCTCACCCAATATTCCGCCGTCGACAGTATATGCAACATCTGCGCCAAAGGCCTTCAGGTCAAAGAATTCCGTACCCTCGCCTATCTCCTCGTCAGGAGTAAATGCAACGCAGATATCGCCGTGCTCGATATCAGGATTTTCTATAAAGTATTCAAGCATCGACATGATCTCTGCTATGCCTGCCTTGTCGTCGGCTCCGAGAAGAGTCTGTCCGTCAGTAGTTATCAGCGTCTGACCCTTGTAAAGCAGAAGTTCCGGGAAGACCGACGGACTCAGCATTTTGCCATTGCCCAGCTCGATTTCCCCACCGTCGTAGTCGTATACAAACTGTGTCCTGACATTCTTACCGGAAGCTTCGGGAGACGTATCCAGATGAGATATGAATCCTACTGCCGGAATGTCACGTTCGGAATTACCCTTAAGTCTGGCATATACATAACAATGCTCTTCGTCGTAAGTGATGTCTCCGGCACTGATTCCCATCCTGAGAAGATCCATCACAAGGACCCTTGCCAGGTCAAACTGCCCCGAAGTACTGGGATGCTTACCGCTCTCTTCACTTGAAGCAGTATCAACTGTTATATAATGTAAGAATCTTTCAATCGCCCTCATAATCTTTCCTGTCAGCCTACAGCCATGCCAAACTGCAATATCCAAAATGCATCGTGCTCGTAATATTCATTCAGTTCATCACCGGATTCCTGGATCTGGAAATAGTGTATCCCCACCCTGTCCTTATCGTATTCATTTGCGAAAACAACATTCATGCGGATCTCAAATCTTTCGCCATCCGAATTGACTATGTCAAAGATGCTGACATCGCCGTCCAGATTCTCCCAGTGATCGTCTTTCCATTCTCCTTGGGCAAGTTTGTCTATCCGTGAAATGGACTCGATATCTCCGATCTCTTCCATGATTTCTTCAAAGGAGTCTCCGGCTACGCTCTTATATTTTTCGCAGAACAATGAGACATAGCCGTCCTCGTCACCATTTTTCAGATAGTAAAGCAGGTTGTTGCAGTATGCTTCTGCACCATTCCCATAACTTTTTTCTCCGAAATCAACTTCCGAAAGTTCTTTGGGGATCTTCTGCTCATCGTATCTTTCGATGAGTCCGCCTGCCCTGCATATAATATCTCCGCCACAGTACAGGACGATGTATTGGACCCCTATGTCATCGTCGTCGTACTTTGACGCCGCGCAGGCAATCATCCTTATCTCATACTCATCGCCCTCGGAAGTTTTTACGTTCTTAAATTCCTTATGGAACATGTGATAATCTTCAGTCGAGAAGCCGAAGTGGACCGACAGCGGACCGCCGCTCTGCGTGCTGTCAGTAATGTCTCCGTGAATGCTTCTCACCAGTTTGTTTATCTCGTTGCCGTCAGCTGTATTGCCGGCGAACAGTTCTCTCAGCTTATCCTCGTCTTTTTGCTTTATGGCATTAAATGCAGCAATGCACTTCTCGTTGGCAGTAGCATCAAGACTTCCCGTGGGACCTCCCATATGCCTTCCGAAGTCTCTGAGGCTCTGCAGGCAACCGGTAAACAGAAACACCGGCGCCATAAGCAGCGCAGCTATGGTAATCGCACTATTTCTTTTCATAATATTTCCCGATGATCCCTCATATGTCAGATTAACCGGCAAGGCTCTTCGCCAATCAGAAACAATTATACAACACGTTTCTGATTTGTTTTCTTCCGTGTGGGAATGGGCTTCAGGCCCGGGCTTCGCCTTATTCCTGATCCGGCAAGCAAAACGGCCGTCATTCAGGATAAACCCTAGACAGCCGTCTTTATGTTAAGAGCTTTATAATATACTTAAAATTTTTATGCCACTTTGTCCCTGAGCTGATCGAAAGCTTTTCTGGCTATTGCCTTAACATTCGGATCTGTTTCCGTAAATGCAAGCTTCTTTACATACTCCTCGCAATGCTTTGCGCGGATAGCAGCTGCTGATTCGCAAGCTGTTGCTCTTACCATAGGTGAATTGTCACGAAGAAGGGGTATAAGTGCCATGCCTGAATCGTATGTAGGTATCATCCCCAAAGCGATTGCAACCGTGATCCTGATATCTTCACTGGGATTGTTAGCGTACTTGACGATGGCATCAAGCTTTTGCTTAGTTCCCAGCTTCAATATTTTATCTTTTAAAGCGTCTGCTAATGCCATAATCTCGTCCTCCTTTGCTTTTCTTGTCTTCATTATAGGAGGGGATTTTATACATATTAATCAATACGGATTTAAGAAATTGTAAACATTACATTTACAATTCCGGAAAGGCTCAGAAAACCGGCTTTTTATAAAATTTTATTGTGATTTCCGGCTCATGAGGCGCTGTCTTTTGAGCCAGGTTCAGAAGTGAAGATTTTGGGAGTCAGGAAGCTTCAAAAACTCCCATCCGAGTCATTTTTCGGCGAAAATGTCACTTATCCTCCGGGACTGCGTCCTTTTTGTCTTCAGTCTTGTTTTTACCTGAAAATGCTCTATTGATCAGAGCATGGAAGATCAGCCAGACACCCGGATCGGCAAGCCCGGCCAAAGCCAGCCACTTATATGGCGAGATCAGGCAGACTATGGCTATCCATAATCCCCCTATCAGGAAGACGCTCGATACCCACTTCTTACCGCTGATGTTGTTGAAGAAGATCCCCCAGTTCATGACGAAAATGAAGATCCCCGGCAGAGCCAGTAACAGATATACCCACCAGGCAAAATGTATCATCAGTCCACTCCCTTTAATCAGCAGAGTTCACCGTTCATTCGGTAAACATGTCAAATATCCTCTGCTTCCATATCACAAGGTCGAAATCGCCTTTTTGGGATACGCTCAGGATCTTTGTGATATTCCCGTCATCATATGTATAAACCTTGTCAGACGTCTTCGGCTGATGGAGCACAAAGACCACTTTGTCTCCATCCATGAACATACGGTATGAGAACATCGTTGTGCTCTGGCCGGTCCTTGCAACCCAGTTATCCTCGCCTCTGACGTATTCATCGTTGAAATCATAGAAATACTCAGCGATCTCAAGCATGATCTGTTCTTCCTCGCTTGAGACGATGCACTGGCCAGGTCCGGGCGAAGTGACTTCAAAGACATACTTGTCCGAGTAGTCGTGTGTCAGTGTCGTGGTCCCATCGAAAACAGGACGGCTGTCCAGATTGTAGTTGGCCTGGACAAAGAATGACTTTCCGGTCTCATCGTCTAATCGGCCGATGTTCTCGACATCCTCCTCGCACACGGTCTGTACGAGAACCTTAGGAACCGGAGCTACGAGAGGTCCTGCAACCGCAAAGTATTCATCGTGTACGGTAAACATGTTTTCGAGACCGTTAAAAGACAGCTTTACGATGCGGTCACTGAAAACCCATACTACACCTTCATAGAGCAGAGCGATCGCAATGAGCGTAAACAAACCCGATAAGATCTTTTTGCTTCCCTTTTTCTTTTTCATTGCTTATCTCCTGCTCATAAACGAAATGAACATCAGTCGTACATATTCGAATAGATGACCATATGGTCGATCAGGTCAGTGCTCTGGGAACTGAAATTGCTTCTCTCAATGTCCTCCCATGTAAGTGATGCGTCATTGGCCAACACGTATACGTCGTAATGAGCGTACTGCGCGCCCTCAGGATTATCGACATCAAAATGCAGAAGACAGCTGTAGTCTTTCTCGGAATCCAGTTCCTTCTTGCTGCAGTCCCTGACCTTTACATGATAAGTTTCTCCGTCGAATGACAGGAAGTAAAAGTACAACGCCGGAGCATCGTCCTTATCACCTTTTTCCGGGACATAGGATTTGGCGCAGAAGACCGATGTGCTGAAGCCTTCCTTTGCTGCGATATAGAATTCATCCCAGTATTCTTCTCCTGATTCGCAGACGAGATTCTTAAACAGAGGGATCCTCTTCCCTGCCATCCATGCATTAGCCTCATCAATTGAGCAGATGTAATTATCGAAGTCATCCTCCGTGACATAGCCGTCGTCACAGATCATGACATCGCCCTCGATCTGAAGATCATCAGTCGGCATAGGAGTGATTACCTGCTCATCTCCGGCATATGCCACATCCTCGGTCGAAGACGGATCCAGATTCGTGAGAAATCCGCTGATCTGTGGCTTGGGAATGCATCCGGAGATCAGTGTCGATGCGGCAAGCATCGAAGCAACCGCTGCATAAGCGGGCGTCTTTGAGTTCTTTTTCGGTTCTATTTTCATGACTATTATCCTCCACTATCCCTCTGACGGAACAGGTTCATTATAACACCTGCCGCTGGTCTGCGTTAACAGCAACGGGCTTACAGCTTCATCTCCATAAAGACATCGGCATACATGTTGTCGTTGTACCTTTCCGTATCCGTAAATCCGTATCTTCTGTAAAGCTTCGCGGCGTCCTCATATTGCGACATGGAATCGAGAACAACCCTGGAAAATCCCTTCGCGCGTGCATAAGATACTGCCGCATCCAAAAGCCTGTAACCCCATTCCATGCCTCTCAGATTTGAACTGACGTATAAGGCCTTCAGTTCGGCCGTGGAATCATCAAGCTTTGCTATCGCGGAAGTTCCCATGACTCCATCCGATGTGACAAGACACCAGAAGCACTCGAAATGTCCTTCGATATCATTATAAAAGCTGTGCCTTCCCTGAGGCTCGAACGACTTGCCTAGTTCTGAAAAGCATTTGGAAGTAAACTCAAATACTGATGCTTTGAGCTGATCGTTATATGCAATGATACTGAGGTCTTTCATCCCTTCAACGGCTTCCATAAAGATCCCCTTTTGAAGCCTTTATACCATCCACTTCATCAGGCGGAAATAATCATCATAAAGGGAGACATATTCATCCGAATTAAAGTCGGGATCTTCCTGATCATGGTGATGGCGGTTAAAATACTCGGTAACGTAGAATCCGCATTTGTTGACAAAAAAATGAATGTTACGTTTATCAAAACACTGGGTTGTCGCTACCCAGATTTCCACCTTGGGAAACATCTCCTCGAGCTCGCACCATGCTGCGTATCCGATACCCTTATTGGTTTCTCCCGGAGCAACGAAAATGATACTGAGAGCGGCTATGTCATCTTCAACATGGACCATTACTCCGCCGGCTTTTACTCCGTCATCAAATATGTTGTACGCAATACCATCAGTAAACAGATCTTCTAACGCGCTGCGCGATATTACCTGACCGTCATCTTCTGTTATCTGCGTATACTGGATCGAGAATATCTCCTGGGCACCAGAGGTATAAGCATCCTGACAATCAAGAATAAACTGTTCCTTTTCATTTTCTTTAACAGGTATAAGTTTGACCATTAATTTATATTTCCTTTCATGTATTTTTCTTCAAATTCATCAAGGACCCGCTTCAACCCAATGTCGAGTATCAGACGTCCTTTCTTTCTTATCCCGTCCGGGATAGTCCCGTAGAACGCTTCAGAGATACCGCCTGCTATCGCCGCGATCGTATCGCTGTCACCACCAATCGATATGGCTTTCCTGATGCTTGATTCATAGTCACTGCTCTCGAGAAAAGCCTCTATTGCAGGCGGAACGGAATAATCCGAACGGCTGTCGAACCTGTAACTGTCACGTATCAGATCCAACGGTTCAAACTTCATCCTGAAATCCTTTTCGAGACGCATCCTGATCTCATCTTTCGATGCTCCCTTCCTCGCAAGAAAAACCGCTATTGCAACCGCCTGCGCGCATCTTACCGCCTCACGGTGATTGTGGGTATAATGGCAGCTCTCGCTTACCTGGTATAGGATCTCTTTCTCGTTATCGAAAGCCCAGCCGATGGCCGAAACGCGCATTGCGGCGCCATTTCCGTAACTTCTCTGGACATAGAGTGAATCTGACAGCGCCCAGTCTTTGAACATGTTTCCGAATCCGGCATTGGGATAACGTCTGTAGTAAGTCTTTATGTGGTTCGCGTAACACTTGCGGGGAGAATTCCCCTCCATGTGGAGGATGCTTTCGGCAATGGCAGCAGTCAGCACGGTATCATCGGTAAAACGGGCCTCGCGCGGAAACAGTTCGATGTCCTCACTCTTCCTGTTATGCCATTCATACCAGGATCCGATTATGTCCCCAAATACCGCTCCGTACATAGTCTCCTCCCCATGTTAATTCCTTCAGGTGCGATCAGTTAATCATAATAATAACATACCGGGGAATATTCCCCGGTATGGCATGGTCTGACTGATATTAACCTGCTTAGAATCTGAACGTTTCGGAAGGCCCCAGATAAGATTTTACAGGCTCTTCGCCGTACCTGCAGATGATGATCTTCTCGAGAACGAAGTTCGGATCGAGCGCGAAAATATTGATCTCGTTCAATCCTTCCTCAAGCTTTAGTTTTACGCTTACCGTCCTCTTATTCTGAAGGACTCCCTGAGACCAGAACGGATTTCCGTCGCCTACTGCAAAGAGGGGATGGATCATGTTCACCTTCCTCATGCTGCCGTCATTGGCGCTGATACCGAAAAATAACTCGTTTTCTCTCGAATAAGGATTGCTCGGATTTACATGAAGGAACACTTCGTAATCACCCTTTGAAGGAACCCTGACCTTATAAGTAAGCTTAGGCGAGTCTTTCCCGCTCCTGCCGAAAAGGACATTCTGCGGATATGCCTTGACCGCGTCAAAGCCCCTGCTGTAATCTTCGATGACCCTGAACCCGCCCTTGGACGAATCGGTCTTGGATGTAAAGTTCTTAGCTTCGATCGAGATGTAGTCCATGCAGTCAACAGAACCCGGCCACGTCCTCTGATGAAGCGGAACATTTATAGCTGCTTCCTTCATGTCGATCTTTCTTCCAAGCCAGTAGAACGTGCCGTCTGCTTTTCTTCCAGCGCCAATATCAGACATGGTATTTACGGGCAGCTTAACGACTACATTTCCGTCAGAACAGCGGATAAGGATCTCGGGAACAAGCTTTGTCTTTTTGTATTTCTTCCTGTCGAGCCTGATCTTTAAGATCTTAATCGTATAGGGCTTTACTACGCCCTTTTCCTCCGAGATGCTGATGAAGGAATTCGGGTTCTCCACTTCGAACCTGCAGGTGACTCTTCCTGCTGTGCTGAGTATAAGCTCTGCTTCATCTTTTGAAGGATCGAGGAACGATTCGACGACCCCGACATGACCTGTCCAGAACTTGCCCTCAGAATAGAAGTCAGTTCCCTTTACAGAGACGATGAGCCTTTCCTTGTTTGCGGGCTCAAATGTGTGGATCACGGGATACTTGCATCCTTCCTCGCACCATGCAGAAAAACCGATGTGCTCCGAAAGGCCCATGCCGTACCACTTTCCGCCTTCTATTGTGTGGAGCTCTTCTACGATCTTCCTGTCGTACGCGATACACTCATTGATCTTTTCACCGAGCGTCATGGCATATGTACTGCCCTGCTTTGCGAACCCGTGATTTAAGGTCGTAAGGAGCCACATCTTCTGGACATTCATGTTCGCTATAAGAGGCAGCCAGATAAGTTCGTAGAACGCGAATCCCGTGTTGCCTTCGAGCTTATCTAAAAGCTTTCCGGCTTCTTTCATGAGAGCTTCGACTTTTTCGAGCGTGTCAAAAGCTTCGTTGTAAACAAAAGGAGCATAGACACAATCGTTCATTGCCTCTGTCCTTCTTGCGGATGTGATCCTCGTATATCCTTCAAGAAGCTCTACGCATTTTTTTAGGTCTGATGCTGACATCTTCCCCTTGAAGTTGCGCTCAACGCAGAGCTTTGTATACTCATGCGCGCTTCCGGGATTATCTGTGCCCCAGCGGTCGAAATCGTAAGCAAGTTCAAGGAAATAGGACAGCGGGTATTCGTTGCTGAAGATATCTCCGACATTAACGATCCAGAGATCCCTGATCCCGAAATCGTAAGCTGATGTCATCTGCTCCCATACCTTGACCAGGTGGGTCGTGTTGAACCACTCAAACGAGACGGGGAGCCCGTGGTAGTCGAAGTGGTAGTACATTCCGTAGCCGCCCTTGTGACTTCTCATCTTCGGCGTCGGCACGGTCCTTAAGTTTCCGAAATTATCATCGCAGAGCATCAGCGTAACGCCCTCTAATTCAGGGTCGCCGATAAGGCCCTCCGTCTTATCGTCACCATAGAAATACGGTTCGACTTCCTTATAGAGAGCGAGCATCCTCGGAACCTTATCAAGGTCTTCGTTGACGTTCTCCCTAATCAGTCTGTTCTGCGTCTTCAACACCTTCCTTAACAGGTCGATGTTATCTTTTAACGTAGCATCCTTGCCCATTATCGCGGTATCGGCCTCGCCTCTCATACCGACGGTAATGACGTTCTCGAACTTTCCGCTGCGCTTAAGGCCGTCTTCCCAGAACCTGGTGATGCCCTTCTCGTTCGTCAGGAAATTCCATGCGTCTCCGTAGATGGAACCCTTTCCTCTTAAGTATTTATATTCTTCACCCTGTCTTAAACAAGGCTCATGGTGGCTCATTCCCATTACCACGCCGAGCTCATCTGCGAGGATCTCATTTTCCAAACCCGGGCCGTCATTGGGGAAGATCGCCGACCACATCGCAGGCCACATATAGTTTCCTTTGAGCCTTAACAGGAGCTCGAAAACATGCTCGTATACTTTTGCATTGAACCCGCCGAATCTCTTGTTGCAGAAATTACCGAACGCGGGCCATTCATCGTTAATGAAAAATCCCCTGAACCTTACGGACGGTTCTTTCGAGACCATGCAGTAGTCTCCGGGGATCTTGAATTCATTGAGCTTTACGGGTTTGATGTCGAGCCAGTCGATGAAAGGCGATACGCCGAGCATCTCGGAGAGCTTGAAAAGTCCGTATATCGTTCCCCTCTTGTCGCTTCCGGTAATGACCAGGGCTCCGTCTTTGACTTCGATCTTATAGACTTCACGCTTGCCTTCGATATCAGAAATGTCTATTCCGAGCGTCCCTATCAGGGCATCGCCTATGGTTCCGACATAGATCGGACTTTCAGAGCCTTTATTTTCTAAAAGTTCCGGTGCCCGGCCAAAGACGGCCTTTAAATCACCGGAAACTTTTGAAGCGATCTTCTTTACGCCGCTCAAAGCGTTGCTATCGTAGACAATGGCATTTCCGCCATTCCTGATCTTTGCTGAAGAGATAATGAAATCCATAGGTGCCCCATCCTTTATGGTTGACTTCCATGCAAGTATACTACACCCGTCCGATTCAATCTACCGTGTTGATCAGGTTGCCGAAACAATCTTTGAAGATCTGAGATCTTTACGGAAGAGCGCGCAGCATATTCCTATAGCAGATATTAACACTATCGCGGTAACGATGCTTGCTTCAATACCGTAAACATCACCGTTTAAGACATTGTTCCCGACTGAGCTCATGTTGAAGACGGCTGCAGTCATCTCATCGTTTCCGCTGAGGTTGAGGCCGAAAATGTTGAACAGGATGAAATTCCATATGGTATGCAGGCCGCATGCTGCCCAAAGACTCTTAAAACGGAGAGTCAGAAGAGAGCACAGTACTGAGATAAGAACGAGGTTTACTACTGCAACGACGGCGATCAAGGGAGATGCACCGTCCATATTGGAGAGATGAGCGATCACAAACAATATGGAGTTTACTCCGACCGCAATAGGAACAGGAGTCCTGTCTTTGAGAATATGCAATACGAGTCCTCTGCACAATAACTCCTCCAAAGCGCCCTGGAAAACAAAGCCTCCGAGCATCAGCAGAATATAAGTCTTGTCGATGGAGGAAAAGATGCCGTTATACCTGATGCTTCCTGTAAGAAGGATAGCCAGGACGGAAAGGACTATTAATACGGTTCCTAAAACTGCTCCGGCAAAGTATGTGCCGAAATTTCTGCCAAGGCCGATATCGGAAAGCTTCTTTTTCTGGAACAGTTTCCAGTAAAGCAGAACGATAACGATCATCAAGGAATACCCGTAATAGGTTATCAGCAGGATCGTATTGGCATCGAAAATCTCGCCGTTAAGCGGGTTCTTGCCGCATACCAGGTGAACCAGGATGGCAAACCCTTCGCCGATGAGTTCTGATCCGAACTTAACGAAATAAAATATTATGACCGCCTTGATTATCAGTAAGATCACAGGCATTTCCCGCCTGTTATTGAACGGACTGATATTTTTGATTAATCCTTTTAACTTACTCATGATTACCCTCCTTTTGGGCGCATTAATACCTAAGCCAGGCTCTGCCGGGCTTTAAAAAGCGATTTGGATTGTTTTGGAAATATCAGGTCGGGAGACCGTTAATGAGGATATAGATCAGCAGCGAGATCAGGTCGATCGACACCGCGATGCCTACACCTATAAGGATCCATTTAAGGATGCTTTTCGCGCGCTTGCCGTTCTTCTCGGTAAGGACCTTCTGGTCTATCACGTCTGCCATCGTCTTGTGGTCGTTAGTCTCTACAGGTTCTATTCCCTTAAGAAGATAATCGGTAGTTACATCAAATATCTCACTCAGGATAACAACCTTATCGATATCCGGGGTCGACTGTTCACTTTCCCACTTTGAGACAGCCTGACGGGATACGCCGGCAGCATCAGCCAACTCTTCCTGAGACATGCCCTTCGACTTTCTCAAAGTTTGAATTCTGTCAGCAATGGTCATTCGTATCACCTCCATGACTTGATGGCCAAAGATTATCAAAATCTCCCTTTACAAAACCACCAACCAGACCTTGAACATTGTCAACCAACGGTTGCAATCCCTTATTTTTCAAGCTTTTTGCTGTTTTGGACCATTCTCCGTAAACCGGTAGGATTTTACGAGCAGGCCGAGCTTCCTATCAGTTCATTGCATGCACTGACCATCATAACAGAGGCAACTATAGTCAAAAGGATAGCTGCCGCCAGCATGACTATGTAGATGATCATAAGAGCCAGTCCGAATTTGCTTTTCGGATATTTGACCCTGGTAATGATCATGAGAACAACGCCAGCGATAACACAGCCGCTGTATAAGAAAGACATTATCGAAACGACGCTGTACACAGTTTCGTAATTAACATGAGCCAGCTCGAGAAGACCGGCAATCAGTATCACGACCAACAGCGCGCCTATGGAAAGTATGAGCGAGATGATGCACAGCCGGTTCGCTTTTTTCTTGTCTTCGGGAGTGAACGGCTTTATGGGCTTTACAGGCTTAGCGGGAACTGCATTCTGCTGCGGGACATATTGTCCCTGCACCGCATAGTTCTGCTGAGGGATTCCCTGACCTTGCGGCGCATAATTCTGCAGCGGAATACCCTGTACGGGCGCTGCATAATTCTGCGTGGGGAGCGCCGCTCCGCATCTTCCGCAGAAATTTCCTGAATTGCCGCCAGCACCGCACTGCGGGCACGTCCATCCCTGGTTTATGTTATCGCTCATAAGAATACCTCTTAACTGATATTAACTATTAGTATTAAGTATACCACCTGTTATCAGGAATCTTTTTCAACAACGATCAAAGGGATCATGACCTCTTCGGCAGTCATCCCCGCGTGTCCTCCGATCATCTCCTGCGCTTCCAGGTGAGTGGTAAATATCGTAGCGCTGTTAAGGGACAGGGCAACATAATCACCTATCATGTCCTTAAGACCCGGGTGATCTTTTCCCGTACCGAAAAGTCTGTCCCTAATTACCTCTTCCCTTGTCAGAAGAAGGAAATCGTCACCGAAGTTCTTCCTGAATATCTCAGGGAAGGAATCAATATATTCTTCTTTGACGAAGAAATTCAGCGTGCGGGGTTCGATCGAAGGCAGAAGCTTAAGGCAGTCCAAAACTTCCGGATAGTCAAGGATGCAGTAATTCCTGCTGTCCATATGGCTGTGATCTGCCGTGATTATCAGTAAAGTATCAGAAAGGCTTGAAGCCAGTTCCGTTATCGTGTCTTCGAGCGAGGCGACCATGTCATGAGTCTCTTTGCTCACTGTTCCCGTCAGGTGCATCGTCGTATCCGGTTCGTTCCAGTACGCATAGATGAACTTCTCGCCGGGCTGGGTGCAAAGGTCCTTAATGCGTGCGATTATCTTCTCCAGAGTATCGGGGAACGGCTCAAGGAACGGCATGGAAGCATACGCCGTGCCGCCGCTCTCATTGATCTTCGTCATGATATTCTTGTAAGGCGTGTATTTGTAACCCGCATGGAATTCTGCAGCAGGCCTGAACTCATTCAGCGATTCGCAAGTCCATTTTCCGTCAACGGGCTCTGCCCCGTCTTTTTCTGTTGCCTGTTCATTGTTCGTGAATACGGTGACGTTCTTCCCGAGCTCCGGATAGAACATATCCCAGCCAAGCCAACCGTGCTCATTCGGATAAAGTCCGCTTAATACTGATGTGGTAGCAGCAACCGTGGTGGGCGGATAAACGGAATAATACGTCGTCTTCACATGGGAACGGAAGAAACCGTCTTCTTCCAAATGCTTTTCCAGGATCGATGTGCCCATTGCATCCAGCAACAAAAGCACAACATTCTTATGTCCGTGCGAAAGATATTCATCAGCCGCAGGCAGTGTATCCGCCGTAGTCTCCACTCCGAACCTCTTCAGGATCGAATTCGAAAGATTTACCAGGCAGTTGTCGTAATCAAGTATCCCGAATCTGTTATCCCCGCTCAATTTGGTATTCCCCCTTGGTTATTTGAATATGCTTCTGAGCACCCTCTCGGAAAGCGGGCCCTTCTCGAACTTTTTGTCGTTCGCATCAGCATCTTTGGAACCGACATACAGGAACATGTCCCTGTTTTCCATCTTAATGCTGCCCTTCAGATCAACATATTCTTCCAGATTCGGTGCTTTATCAATGGTAACCGATTCATAAAAACTCTTGTCGACGAATTTCCGCTTGATAAACGGAACGAAGAATATCAGTCCTGATATCGTGACCGTTAGCCAGAACAGGAGGAAGACAATGACATAAGCCATATCCGGAACCTCGTCCGGCGTAATTGCGATAACGGCTGCCACTACCAGTGCCGCAGCGATAACAGTGATGGCTATGAACAACAGCACATCCTTGATGACGCTGGCCAGAGCATGCATGTGCACTTTTTTCTTGTTGATCGGGAGCGAACCTGATGCTTTGCCCGTCTGTCCGTTGACGGCAATACCGTATGTGGAACCTTCATATTCGATATTGAGAAACCATACCGGCATCAGGGCATAAACCTGTTTGAAGTTCTCGGAATAAGATCCTTCGGCGCTAACCGCCTTGAAAACATCGTATTCTTTGGCCGAGAAATGCTTTACGATACCTGTCGCATAGTTATCCAGACGGATCTTAATAAGGTCCATCATGTCTATCGCCGACAGATCGTAACGCTGGGCAAAGAAACCCGGCAGATACATGTCGTTATAATCCCTCAGTTCGGAATAATCGAAAGGCTCGATCGCTTCCATCAGAGTGTTGCTTATCTTTCTGCATCCGTCGAACGGAACCCTGCGCACTTTATATTCCAGAGTCCTGTCTATGAAGTAATTCTCGACCACATCATCATGGAATATCTGGCCTTTACCGCCTACTTCAGCCGAACAGTCGGCATCAAGAAGCCAGAAAGGAGTATAGTAACCCGTTATCTTCTCCAGGACCGATTCCGAGAGAAATTTCTTCGGGATGCCCTTTTGGGTCTTCGCCCACTTAAGATAGTTCTCGATCGCTTCTTCTTTGCTTATCTTGAACGGGATAATGAGGTCCGGACGGAAACACGTTGAAAGACGTTTCTTGATCAGGGTCGCCGAACCGCAGAAAGCGCAGAATGTCGCTGCCGTGTTGTAATCAGTGACTACGGCCGCTCCGCAGGAATCACAGATGAACTCCTGTTTGTTCTCTTCTTCCTCGCCGGCGGCAGCTGTATCACGCACTTCGATCTTTCCCAAAGGCTTGAGGCTCTCAGGATCGAAAAGTCCTCCGCACATATTGCAGATGAGTTTTCCGGCTTTTTCATTGTAAAAGATGTTTGCAGCGCAATTCGGACACTTCGCTGAAGTCGTACCAAAAATATTACCCTGTTCGTTACTCATACCGTACCCCTTATTGACAGATCACAAGCATTCCAAGTCTGTGAAAAACATCCGGGTCATCTATCCCAAATCACTCCGAACATTTACATTATATCACCCGGAACATGCTTTGCTCAAAGCCGCTTGATTTAATAAAGGGACGGTCCGCTGACTGATCTGTCACTCCGCTCCGATAACTGAAATGCTGTTTACAACGACCTCAAAGTCTCTGCCGTAGTCGTTTCAGATGCAGATGTCTCAACAGAATTCAGAATTGATGAAGAAGGCGTATCCTCTCCGCCCGAGCACCCGCCAAACAGCATTGCAAACGCAAATGCAGATGCGGTCATCAGGACCTTTGTTCTGATCGTTTTGTTTTTCATTTTTCTTTCTCTTTTTTTATTCCCCATATATTTTCAACCTTAATCAGTCTCATCACTATAATAGTGATGGCTGAGAGATATAGATGCTTCATGCGCCTTATCCAGGTATTTATTGAAATCTACTGTGATGGAGATAGACGAGGAAACGACGCTGAATATAATGGCTAAGATCGAAATTACCACGCCTGCAACTGCAAAGCCTTTATTGGAGGCATTGCTTTTTTTGCTTTTGGAAATACCTATTGACGATAAGATAAGACCGGGAATGCTGAGCAACAAACCGATTCCCACGATCCCGCTGGTTAATAAAGCAATAATGCTCATCACAAAACCTACAACAGCCACTTTGTTGGATTGTTTCGGCGGCTCTTCGGCATATACCCTCTTGTAAACGGGTTCCGCTTTAGACTCAGATGCAGGCTGGAATGCCGGTCTTTCCGCAGGTTCAGCCTTAGGTTTTCCCGCGGGTCTGGTCATGGGTTCAGTCATATACTTTTCGACAGGACCTTTTTCCGGCGGGGTAACAGGTGCCCCGCAGTATGGACATGATGTAGGGCCGTCAGACATTAAACTACCGCAGCTTGGACAATACATGGTTAATCCTCCAGATCACTTCTTCTTTTTCTTGGGCTCAGGGAGCTCGGGATACATTGAATTCAACAATTCCTGCAGAAACGCTTTGTTATCGACATTATCCACAAGGATCATTTCCTTTGCGCCTTCGTAAGGAAGCTCCATATCAGCCTCAGGCATCAGCTCTTTGGCTGAAGCGGTGGGCTTGACCAGGAAACGGTCATCGTAGATGCCTCCTACTATCTTTCCCCTGTAATAAATAATGAACTCTCCCATCATGGACTTGTACGAAATGTCATCCAGTCCGGATAGCTGTTCAAGGATAAAATTCAGATATTCTTTGCTTGAAGCCATTTCAATATTCTCTCCCTTATGTCATGCCTTTCTTGCTTTTACAAGAAGGAAATCAGGTTTGTGGAACAGATCATAGTAATCAGGATATTTCTCCAGGATCTCTTCCGAAGGCTTAGGTTCCACAACCTTCTCAATTATAAACCCGGCATCGATCAGATCATTGATCACGGTCGAGAACGTCCTGTGATATATCTTCACGTTATCAACAAACCAGGTGGTGTCCCTCTCACTTTCAACGCTGTAATCTGCGAGATTTACATGTAATTTGCGCCCGTTCCCGTCCCTTGTCCATCTCTCACCGCCTGAGTATGCAGTAGCGAGCGGATGTTCCTGTGAGAAGACAAATTCTCCGCCGGGGACAAGAAGCCTGTTCAGGTTCTTTAACACGCCCTTATAGTCTTCGATGTAGTGCAGGACAAGAGAACTAATAGCCAGATCGAACTCACCTTCAAGCTTGCCGAGATCTTCCATCGGCATCTTCAGATACGTGATCTTCGGATCGCTGTTCTGCTCCTTTGCGACGGCGAGCATCTTCTCGGATATATCGATGCCCGTGACTGCACTCGCGCCCATCTCAATATATTCCCTGCAGTGCTCTCCCGTTCCGCATCCGAGATCTAATATCCTTGCACCTTTAAGGTCAGGCAGAAGCTTAAATCTCTCCGGTATCTCGAAAAGGTTATTGGCATTCACTTCCCTAGCCCTGAGCTGCTGGTAACCTTCGAAAAAAGTCTCGTTGTCAAAAATATTCTGTAATGCCATCCTATTACCCCAAAAAGCCGTTCCCCTGAACGGAATATCCTGTCGATTATACCGCTTAAACATTCTCACAAAAACAGGGCCCGGAATCAGCGTGTTCCAGGCCCCGTGATTATAACATCTCTATGGATTACTTATTCACTGTTATCTTGCTGAAATCACAGGTAACCTTTGAGCCCTCGATAACGGCCGGGAAATAAAGGACAACCTTACCAACCGCTTCGTCATCGTCATCACAAAGGACAACAATATAATTTCCGTCTTCGAGTCCTTCGATCAGGTCATCAGCAAACTGGAAGACATAATCCTCAGATGCGCCTTTCTCGGGATTCTCAATATATGTGTAAAGGACATCTACCTCATCGGCATCAACTTCATTGACAAAGCCTTTTGTTCCGGGGCAGAATCCCAGCCATGCGGCTTCGTTCAGTTTGATACTTGAATCAACTTTGAATGCGACCGTACCGCCTTTTTGGGAGAAGTTGACACCGGCATCTTCTACAGCTCCGCCATTATCAGCAGCAGTAGTTGTTTTAGGCTCATTGCTGCCGCTGTCTCCACCGCTGGAACCACCGGTCTTACCGCACCCGAATAAAGCTACAGACATTGTGCAAATAACTAATAAAGCTACTATTCTCTTCATAAATGCTTCCTCCTGTCTTAGCATGAAACTATTATACACCTGTCAGGTGTGTTTTTCGCCGTGCTGCATCACCCTATCGTGCAGAGCTTTCCTCTCAGGATATAACCGATCTTCTCATAACATTTATTCGAAGCAACGTAATCGGCATCTGTATAGAGCATCGGAAGATATCCGGCCTCCTGAACTATCTTCGTTACCTGATAAACGAGGTTTTCGGCGTAGTGTTTTCTGCGGTATTCTTTGCGGGTATAGACCAGTCCGATGGAGCCCATTTCCTGAGCAGGATGCCATGCGCAGCTCGCAACAAATTCACCTTCTGGATTCTTCCAAAGATATATCGATCCGGCCTTAACCCCGTCCTCCGCATTTCTCCTGTACTGTTCCCTGCTTTCCCTGTCTATTTCAACGGCATCATGGAACATCTCGAAGAAATCCACCAGCAAGTCAATGTCGTCTTCAGTGCATTGATGCATACTTCCGTCGGCCTTAGTATCCGGCATGACAGGTGAAGGACAGTCGTAAGCGAAAAGATTCGTCGTGATCTTAAGTTCCAGCCCGTCCTCTTTTGCCCTGCTGATGAAATATTCTGCAAGCTCATACTTCAGATTGAACCTGTGGTTTCCGTCCATGAGGGAATTCTCTTTTGCAGTCAGATAAGCTCTTTCCATCTCATCTTCAGTCGCGTCATCTGCAGTCCAGATCCACACGGGAAAAGGCTGTCCCGTAAAGCAGAAGATAAGCCTCTCGTGATCAGTCAGGCGGAGCTCGCACTCCCCTCTGATGATCCTCGCCATTACCGAGAAAGTATACTTGTCTGCTCCTATCAGTTCATAGTCTCTTTCATCAACAAATGTATCCATGATCATCACTCCGAAAGAATGCGTGCTTCTTCATAAGCAAGAGTCTCAAGAAGCTCTGTCTGACGCAGTTTCATCTCTTCGGGAGAAAGATCCGCCAGATCATTACCAATGCTGATAACTATATTCTGACCGGCATCATCACTGCCGTCTTTCTTTGAACGGGAACGTTTTACCTGAGGCGCCTGCTGGACCGGCGGACGCTTCGGTCTGGATTCCTCCTGCCTTGCCAGGTAGTAATTGTATTTTCGCGTATGTCTCATCAGATCAAGATAATCGTTATCGCCGACACTGAAAATGAGTTCAAGGATATCGAGCGCCATGTTGACACTCTCCGATTCGGAACAATAGACCAGATTGTCTGCGAGCGGCCTTGAATGCATAAAATCGGATTCGGCACTGGTAAGCGATTCAATGAGGTCCGGCTCGGGCGGATTTACTGCTTCCCGGAGCATCCTTACCCTTTCGGAATTATGCTCATCTTCCTCGTCGAGTCCTGCCAGAGTGGACTCTTTCCTTATGCCTTTGCCGTGAAGCGTCTTAAGTCTGTCACGCATCTCATTAATGTCCTTGCCGGAGATCATGAGAGTGAGCATGCAGTATTCGATGATGTGGATCACGTATTCGTTCTCTTTCGCGAACTGGTACTCGGCAAGTCTTCCGATCTCAGGGCGCGTCAGAAGGATCTGTATGGACATGGGACCTGTTGCTGTCTTGCTTAAGAGATCTGCCGTATTCGTAACTCTGTAACCGCAGAACACTGACATAAGTAGAGCCTTCGAATTGCTCTTCCCTTCGATTTTAAGTTTTTTCAGTATCTCAAGGGCTTCAATGAAATACCCTGTGTGGACAAGATTTACGGCCTCATCTGCAGATGAATCAGATACAACAGGCTCTTTATGAAGCTGCGCTTTGCTGATCTTCAGGATAAACGGTTTCGGAATAAATTCCTTATTATCTTTTCCGCAGCTTGGACAGTAAAACTCTTTTGTAAAACTGTCGAGTCTCATCATCACGCCGCAGTCCGGACATCTTTTCTCTGTCATGTCATTATCCCCCAACTGATAATACCTGCATTATAACATCCGGCAGCCGTGAAGTGCCGTATGGCTTGTGTCTTTGGTTCATAAAACAACTGCTTATAACGAATCTGATATAATCCAGATATGGCTAAAAATGCAGGAAAGAATCCGTCCAAAAGGACTATAGCAGCACTGTCAGTTATCCTGGCGGTGGTGGTAATCCTGTTCGCTGCGGTCCTTATCCTTTCTAAATGGCAGTACAAGGTCTACGGCGGCATGACCGCGGAACTCAAAGACAGCGAACTTTATGATGACATGAGGAGCGGACAGACTATCTGCTTCATGGGCGACAGCATCACATCGGGCTATGCAAACGGCGGTATCCCCTGGTGCCTTCCGCTCTCGCCCTACATAAAAGGAGAGGTAAAAGCCCTGGCTGACGGCGGGTGGACCATATCAGATCTCGTGAAGCGGAGAAGCCAGATACCGGAAGCCGATGTTTATGTCATAGCCATAGGCATCAATGACGTACTGGGTGAGGAAATGGAAAAAGCTGCAGATACGGCAGAGATATTTATTGACGGATGTGATCAGCTGACCGTAGCTGTCACCGCCATATCTCCCAATGCGAAGATCTACTTCATAGCTCCATGGTCTTTTGTGGGAGCAAGCCAGTACTTTTACGACCGTAACGACATTTTCCATTCTTCTCTCAAAGAATGGTGTGATTCAAAAGGATACATCTTCATCGATCCCGAGCCTTACATTTTCGAAGTGTTCGAGACTGAGGATTCCACTGATTTCCTTCTCGACGGCTACCATCCCAATGGCGGAAAGGGCGTCGGATTATACAGTTACGCGGTCCTGAAAGCAGCGCATAATTTATAAGACCACTTTTTGGTGAAAATCTAACCTGGCAAAGCTTTTCCCGTTAGGCAGAGGGATCGAAAACGCTTCGGCTTCCTCATATCCGATCTCTGCAAGACTCCTCCATAACGGCTCTTCTTCCATCTGGTGATGAACTTTGTCCAGTCCGTCAAACGCATGGATATAGGGAGAGCTCGAGACCCAGTCAGATTCCTGCTGTTCATCCGCCGGAGGATTTATCTGTATAACGCAGCTGATGACTTCAGGCTCAACCTGTCGGATCACGTTCTGAAAAGCTTCGTATCCTATGTATTCGACCAGAAGATTTGCAATGACGAAATCTGCCTTAGGGAGCTTTTCGTACTCCGTTATGAGATCAAGGGCTATGCACTCAAGCATTCCGTCGAGCTCGGGATATCTTTCCCTGACCTTAGCAAGATAGTCCGCATTGATGTCTACCCCGTATACCTTTTCATATTGCCCGGGAGCGATGTGCTCCAAGCCGTTACCGCCGGCAACACCAAGGATCATGACCTTTCTCTTTGGAACGCTCTCAGTATTCCCGAGTTTATCTGCCTCGGTCAGGACGTTAAAGTCCCTGAACTGCTTTTGCATGATCTGATTCAGAGCCTGAAGCTGGTGTACGTTTTCCAGGCTCATGTGCTTCTCATAATCCGAAAGGGATATCTCCTTCCAAGGATTTACATTTATATCTTCACTTTCATTCTTCTTCGAAAAGTCTTCCATTTCCCTGGTTCTTTCTTCAATAATTTCTTTTTCATCAGATGCATATATTGTAATTCAACTGGTGGAAAATCCGATATGCTGACTGCCGCAACAACGTGTTGCTTGTTTTTAAAAATATAAACGGCCATACTAAAGCCATAAACGGAAAGGAGATACGATATGGAAACTAAAGACATCCTCAAAAAACTTCGTGAAGACAATAACCTGACACAGGATCAGATGGCTGAAAAACTTATGGTAACCAGACAGGCAGTAAGCCGCTGGGAACTTGGAGAGACCCAGCCCAACACTGAGACACTCAAGATCATTTCCAAGGAATTCAATATATCGATCAACACTCTTTTGGGAAGCCCCAGACAGCTTGTCTGCCAGTGCTGCGGAATGCCTCTTTCTGAAGATTCCATGATCAGCAAGGAACCGGACGGCTACTTCAACGAGTCTTACTGCACATGGTGTTATACCAACGGCGAGTTCGCCTACAAGACAATGGCATCACTCCTGGACTTCCTCTTAACGCACACACCTAATCCCGAGAACCTGCCCGAAGAAACAAGACGCTCCCAGTACGAAGGATTCCTTGTCCAGCTGGATCATTGGAAGTAAGTCCTGACGTGAATTTATACACTAAAGTCCGTTTTTTCGAGGTTTAGTGCATAAAAAAGGCGAAAAATATGCACTAAAGTCCTCATTTTCGAGGTTTAGTGCATATTTTTTGCGCATCAGGCAAAGATGATTATTCTCTTACGAAAGCCACGAGGCCGACGTCCGTCGGATGGTCAAGAAGCAATACATCGCCTTTGAGTTTTGCCTTCAGGATCAATACAAAGACAAGGAGGTCTCCTCCCGCGCAGATAGTCATGAATCCGCCATAGCAGAGCAGCATGAAATTGCCGATTATGCATGCGATAACAGATGGAATGATACCGAGGACGATACAGGGCAGGAGCAGTCCGACAATATACTGGCCTTTTTTC
The DNA here is from genome assembly GCA_000621765.1 of Ruminococcaceae bacterium AB4001. Taxonomy (GTDB): domain Bacteria; phylum Bacillota; class Clostridia; order Saccharofermentanales; family Saccharofermentanaceae; genus Saccharofermentans. Next base: position 29,926 of record JHXJ01000022.1, on the reverse strand, counting down.
AGAGCGACTTTACATGTGCAGTATGGCATTAATGCTGACCATACGACGCCGAACGCGATGCTCTTGAAATGGTTCTCGGCAAACAGACCCCAGCCTGTTCCGTGCAGCAATTCGTGAACGACTATGCTTACGAGAAAGAGCACAAAGAAGACTAAAAACACTGCAAAAGAATTATCGTTGTTATGGTCTGATCCCGTCAGCAGATAAATGAGAAAGAAAGGCGAGGCCGCGCCGAAGCCTATGGCCGTTCCGAGGACGTTTGCCATGCCCGGAGTTATGGTAAGGTTTTTTATCTTATATCCTTTGCCAGTCAGTTCGGCAGAAAGTTCTTCAAATCTCTTTTTTCTTTCTACCTCGTCTTTAGTCAGCTTGCGTCCGCTGTTTTCCTGCTTGTTCTCTGTTTCCTTTTCTGCCATAAACCCTCTGACTCTTTTCTCTCAGATTTCTATAGATCTTTCTCCGACTACCCTTCCGTTTTCGTCGGTTATAACAGAAACATGACGGAGCATGGTCTCATTGATTTTAATATCTGCATGTCTGGTCAAATCGAAATAATTATCAAGACCGGGATCCTCATCGAAATCATTGATGTCATATGCATTTGAAGCGCCTATGAACACCCTGTTTAATACCGACCTCAATACCAGCAGGACAATGCTTCCGATAAGGTCGATTGCCCCCAGCACCGAAAGGAAAATAACTATGGTTGTTTTAGTCGTATCCACCGCCGGTAAGGAAACCGTCCTAGCGAGCATGAATGATATGACAAGGAATATGCCGAGCGCTACAATGATCCATTTGGTATTAAGGAAATCCCTGAGCTTTCCCGGAAGATATATGGTGTCTGACGTCGGGACCTGACCGCTTGCTTCACCGGTCTGTCCGTTTATCGCAAACTGATACTGCCTGCCGTCAAATTCGACCGTCATGAACCATACCGGGAGAAGACAGTAACTCATGCTTACTTCTTTCATCCAGGTCAGGCTCTTCTCCGGTCTGTCCTCATACGCATCGTATTTGCTCGAGATCTGGCCGGATTCCGAGTTCGAGAACTTGTTCATTCTCTTCACGATCCTCTCGGTCATCTCCGTCGGAAGCTGGTCGTATTTGTCAGCATAGAAACCCTGCAGATACTTATCTTCGAATCTGACAAGCTCGCTGTAATCGAAGGGCTCGATGGCTTCCATCAGCTTATTCGCGACTCTCAAAGACGCATCAAAAGGAACACCTTTTACATAGTAGTTTATGGTCGAGTTTACTTCGTAGATGGTCTTTTCACAACCGCGAATGCGCTTTCCCGTGCCGGAAAGCTCCGTGGTGACAACGCAGTCCAAAAGCCAGAACGGAACATAGAGCGCCGTCATCTTTGTAAGGCGGCTCTTGGACTTAAAGCCTCTCGGAGTATACTTCCTGCTGGCGAGCCACTCCGTCATTATCTTCTGCGCCCGGGTCTTGTCTACCTTAAACGGAATGATGTAGTCCGGCTTGAATTCACGGCTCATCCTTCTGGTGATGAGCGCCGGCGAACCGCAGAACGGACACATCGTCGACATGGTATTCTCATCAGCAACAAGCGTTGCGCCGCAGCTGTTGCAGACGATTTCATGACGCCTCTTATCGTCTTCTGAGACATCGCTGTCGCCTGTATAATCACGCTCTTTGTTAACGCCGAAAGAACCTCTCGACTCCAGTGTGTTGGGATCATAAATGTTGCCGCAGTTACGGCACATCATAGCCTCAAGTTCAGGCGCGTAAACTATGTTTGAACCGCACGAAGGGCATTTGGAAGAATCAGCTGTAAGCTGTTCATTGCCTGCATCTGCCCTGCCGAAAGGATTCGGTCCAATTCCATCTAAAGGTCTCTTATTCCACATTGTCTCATCCAGCCCTTTCTTTCAGAACAGGGCATCTTAATTACAGATATTTCAGAATATTATACACCAGAAGCGATCCTGCCTTACCAAAGGCGGATCAGCCGTTCATCTCATCAACTGCGTCAACAGGCTTGACCGTCATCTCTACCCATGCCGGCAGGAATCCGCATTTGATGGCGTTTCTGACCGATCTGATATTCGACCATGCCGAGCAGTAGAACGGAATCTTTCCCGCATCCATTATTTCGAAAGCCAGTTTCGAAGTGATCGCGGATGCTACTCCCTGCCTTCTGTATTCCGGGAGAACATCAACGCCGATCTGCCACATCTCGTCGGCATCGGCTGAACACCCGGCAAGTCCTATCAGTCTGCCGTTGTCAAAAGCTCCGACGGCGAGCATGTCTAAGGGTTTCCTGTCTTCGCACAAAGCATTGGCCCATTCAGGCAGATAGAGGTCTTCAAATCCGCCTTTTGTCATGGTGCGCAGTTCAAAGTCACAGGACATCTCGGTCAGCCAGTCCATATCGGGAAGATAGTACTCGGCCATAAAGCAGACTGTATGTCCCAGAGGCTGGAGCCGCTCATTGAGCCAGCGCATGTTGGGAGTCTCAAAGCAGTGATAGAAACTGAACCTGTCTATGTATTTTCGGACTATCTCGAAAACCTCATCCGTGGCAGCAGCAACGACATTGTTCCCGTAGGAGATGAAGTTGCTGGCGATTGGCATCTTATAGTATTTCTTCGCATTGGGACCGGGTCTGAAAGGCACGATGATATTGGAATCCGCGAGAAAATCGCCTGCCTGACATCCTATGTCTTCCGCAGACTGTTCCATTGCGATCCGGAGAATTTCCTCATTAGTCATCATTTTCTTCAACCTTTTTGTTCCAGCAAAGCACTTAAGTTTCTTACAAGATCTTAACGATGTTGCCCTGAGGGTCCTGAATATAATTCTGCGGCGGGATCGAAGCTCCGCAGTGAGGGCAGTTCGTATGCATACCTACAATATACATTCCTCCGCAGAAATTGCATGACAGCTGATAGACCGCTTTAAGTTCGCAGGGAACAGCTTTCTTATAGTCTGCCGGTACCTTGGCAGGCAAAGACGTAACGACCGCCATGCCTAAGAACATGCTCATCAGGCAAAATACGATAAGCCCGAGAATGAAATCAGATCTGTCCATCGACATTTTCATCATTTCAGGCGCGAATTCATCAAATGTTATCGCTATCGCATCATCGACCGAATATTTACTGCGCTGAAGGAGTTTCGTCTGAAGAGAATCGGTAAAAGCATCAACACGGTCGGGGATAAGGACCGGATCTGTATTGTCTCCCTGCATGCCTTCCCAATACCAGTTGCTGAACCCGTTGTCCTTTATGGTTTCCGAGTAAACAATGAGCCAGTGGACTTCGTCCGGGAAACGGTTTACATAGACATCATAAGCATATTGTTCAAGGTCAAAATAATCTTCGCTCCATTCGTCATTGCTGACCGTGATAACGGCAGGCACGACACCCGTCACCTCATAGAAATTCTTCATGGATTTCCTGAGTTTGGACTCATTTTCGAAAATACCGAGATTATCCTCGATAATAAATTCGGGATCCTTATTCTTATACTTCGAGTATTCGATCCTTTGCGGGAAAGAAAAAGACTTTACCATCAGAACTAAACCGCTGATCACAAAGGGCACTAAGATAATGCCCATGACGATCACCGTTACGATGAAACTGGTCATGTCCCTCTTGCGGATGTCATAGTTTGAATATACCAGATACGGCTTGTTGTCCTTGTAATAAAGGAATCTCTTGCACCCCGGAAACGGCGTGGACGATGTGCGTCTTCTGCTGGCTGAACTGCCGCTGCTTCCGCCGCCGCTGCTCCTTGAACTGCTGCTGTGGGAAGAACTGCTGTGGTGGCTTCCCCCGGAATGTGATCCTCCTCCTGATGAATGTGGCATTTTCTCCTATCCCTTTCCTTTAATATCCCGCGAACCGTCCGCGTACAAATCTATTATATCGTCTAACCAGTGCTCTGTCAGAACCATTTTGTCTTGCCATATACGCCCTTCTGTCTTGCTTCGTCCTGCATTCTCTTTCTAAGGGCCTTAACGGCTTCCTTCATAGGACCTTCTTTTATGATCTTGTAATCCAATAAAGCAGGCGATTCTTTCGTGATACGCTTATAGGCTTCGTAGTAGCGGTCATTCAGATCCTTAATGATCTTTTGTTCCTCTTTGTCTGCCTTTCTGGCTGCTTCTTCTCTTGCTCTTCTCTCATCATCACCATTGCGGGATGATGAGGAAGCTGATCCGTAGTTTCTTCCGGAACTGCCACCACTCACAGGTCTGTGCTTCGATAAAACCGCAAATGCTATAAAAATAGCAAGAATGACGACGCCTGCAATAATGAACCCGGCTATTCTTCCGACCTCAGGATGTTCCTGGAAATACTTCGCTGCAAAAAATACAAGAGTAATGAATCCGAAAGGAATAAGGATTCCGAACAGGAAGATATTTATAGCAAGCTTCTTTGAGCCCGTCGAAGCACCTTCGGTGTATGATGCATTCTTCGCCGCAATGATCCTCACTATATTTAGGAGGATCATGACACCCAACACGACAGCGCATATAACGATGAATTTCTGCATCCCGGTCAGACTGCTGTTCCGTCCCTGATAGGCCATAATACAGGCACTGGCAAGGTGCGGGATATACATGAGCAGGTGGAAGCCTGCCGATAAGGACATGGTTTTGGGTTTCCCGGTCGCTATCGAACGAAGACCGGTTATCAGGCCAACCCAGTATCCCACGGTCGTAAGCAGGAACCACAGCAGTAGGAACCCGATTCCTGCATAGGAATTTCCATAGACATAGAGCTGCTCAACAATAGTTCCGGCTATAAAAACGATAGGTAAGATAATTGAAGCTATAACTATTGCTATGTTTAATTTCTTTAATCCGCCGTTTTCCATGAGACCCTCCCATTCAAAACCAACTGATTTGATTATAGCACCCAAAATATTGCTCTTATTTTTCACTTATATTATTTTTTAAACACTGCAACATTATTGTGCCCTCGTCTGTTTCTATGGTATAAGGCACACTTTGACACAAATACTATCGCTTCAGATCGGGGGATAAAACAATGAAAAGAACACTCAGATACTTATGCTGCGGAACGGCGCTCGCTGCAATGATAATCGCAGGAACGGGATGCACTAAGGAAGTCGGGCGCGAGAGGCTGACACCTGCAGAAACCAAACATACGGAAGAGGCCGAAGAAGAAGAAAGAGCAGATGCTTCAGATGAAACATCAGGTGAAACATCAGAAGAGACTCCGGTAAAAACTTCCGGCACTCCTCTTACCGGCGAAGGAACTGTCGGCGATCTGAATTATTCCATTGTCACGGATTCTTCAAGCAGCGAAAACACTGACCGTGGATATTATATTTTCGATTCGGATGAAGACGGGCTCTCCTACTATGTGATCATCTCTTCCGGCGAGAAGAACACCGGAGGTTACGATATCTTCGTCACTGACATCAGTTACGACGGCATTGAAGCGGTCATCACCGTCTGTGAAACATCTCCGGGACCCACTGATATGGTGTTCCAGGCGTTTACGTATCCCTGCTGTGCAGTCAGGTTTAACAAGCTTCCCGAAAAGATCAAAGTAGTCTCTGAAGACGGAAAGGAATTAGATCTTCTTTACAGACGTTTGAGCTATACCACTATCGAAGACGGCTGGATAGCTTTTCTCGCGGCCGGCTCCGGAGAAATGACAAGAGAGACATATGTCTATGAGACCGGTGACGGAAGATACAGATATGTGAATGTGGAATCAGTAACACAGAGCTGGGGCTCGTCCAAATGGAACCACAACATCATTGGTTTCGGGATCGTGGATTCCAAGGAAGATATAGTCAGCGTTGCTGAAGAGTTCGGTTCATGCGGCTACGTAGCTCTCCATGGCGACATGACAACCCCGCACACAGTTCAGGAATTCCTGGACTCCTGAGGACGGCATGTGAAAAGGGCCTGGTATGGTATCATTAAAACAGCAATCAGATAACACAGCCGAGGCCCTGAAAACATGGAACTGAAGACAAAGAGCAAACGTCCCGGGATGAAGTGTTCTGTCGATGTTTTCTACGACAGAACAGACGGTTTTTCAGAACATATTAACGACAGGACGACATACAAGATCGTGCTTGTAAAGTCCGGTTCTTTTGTCGCTGAGGAGAACGGAGAATACAGGGTCATAACCGCTCCCGTTGCAATGGCTCTTAATGAGAGAGCTGAGTTCAAGGTCGTGTCCGAGAGCAACGTGAAGTCGGTAACCATATATTTCAAGCCGACATTTTTAAGGGAAGAATTCACTTTCGAAGCGATCAATTCCGGCAAGTATGAGAAATTCCTAAGCGCCGTTAAGGGCGGCGATAAGATGAGTCCTTTGGATCTTTTCATTGCAGCCGTAAATGACGACATTGAGTTTGATCCTGAATTTACGGATTTATCTGTCTGTCAGGACATTCTGCTTCTCGAGGATTTTTACCGTTATCCGGGAAACATAGTCTATTATTCCCTCACCCCGCAGGAATACGATACTGTAAACAGACTTTTCGCAAGTGTCAGATATGATCTAATCGAACAGCCTGATAATCTCTGGATACTGCGCGTAAAGCACTTCATCAACTCGATACTTTTCCTCCCTGCGGATTTTTTCATCAACTTCCGTCAATATGAGCTCTATAAGGATCCGCTCGTTGCCGACGTCGCAAGATACCTATGGGAAAATCTCGATAAGGATATCACGCTCCCCGTCATACTTAAGGAGTTTTCTGTAAATAAGAACATATTAAACGATGCATTTAATAAGGAAGTGTCCATGTCATGTATGAGCTATTTGGAGCAGCTCAGAGTGGACCGGGCCAAGAAACTTCTCCAGTTCTCCGATTGCTCGATAAGCGAGATAAGCAGTATCTGCGGCTATAAAGAGACCGCGTATTTCTCGAAAGTATTTAAAAAGCATACCGGCATGACAGCATCTGATTATCAGAAGAGCATCCGTAACCGGTGATAAAAATACCATTATTCGTGCCGATATTCCTAACATCTGCTTTTTCGTTGAATGTAATATTCTTCCATAAAGCATTTGGAGGATATTGAATATGAGAAAAGCTTATAAGACCGCAGCTTTACTGATCACCGGCGCATTACTTCTTAGCGGGTGCAGTTCTTTTGAGCCGCAGCACAAGACCGAGACCGTAACGGAGAACGTTACTTCCGGCATATTCCCGCAGATAATCGAAAAGAGCGTTTCTTATGTTCAGGAAACAAAAGACGGAGAATGGAAAGAAGAAAGTTCTGAGACAGTCAGATGGGATCTGGCAGATGATCTGAACATTCAGGATTCCGTATGGGTCATGAGTTCCAAAGATGCAACCGCATTATATTCAGGCCTGGACAGCTCGCTCAAGGATGTCCCTGCCACAGTATATTTCCATTTCGGCAACGACCTGAAAGACGTCAGGACAACGGTCGCATCCGGAGACAACGGAACACAGGAAATAAATGTCCAGCTGGACATGACGGGTGATCTCGTCTTTGAGGCACAGGGCGGCAAATTCTGCTTCTACGGAGTAAAGATAGTCGGCGCGAACATTCAGGCTGACGGTGCCACCGAGCTTGTAATCGATTACGGAGAAGGCGAAGGCATCATCACTGTTCCTTCTGACGTTAAGTCCACCGAGCTTAAGAACTACCGCATCAAGCAGTCGGACACATATATCAAGACTGTCTCATTTGAAGACATCCCCACATTCGATATCACTTCTTCCAATGTCAACGGAGGCGTTTGGGACAATGATATCGCGAACCTCAGCTGCGGAAGCAACATGTCTCCCGAACTGACATGGGAAGCTGTTGAAGGCGCGACCAAATACCAGGTCATCATCATCGACGGCGGATGGCTTCACATGGATGTCCTTACCGAAGGAACGTCCCTTGCAGCAGGCTCTATCGGGAAAGACGGAAGCGGCTCCCAGTATGTCGGACCCTACCCTCCGGCAGGATCAACGCACACATACACGGTTTTCGTTTTCGCGCTTAAGGGAGACGCAGATAAAGTGCCCATGAGTTTCGATAAAGGCAGCAACAGCGTCGATAAGATCTACGAGGGACTCAACGGCAGTACCGGCAACGTTCTTGCTTACGCCAGACTCGACGGAAACTTCACAAATTTAAAGTAATTGGATATTGTGAGTTATTGAACAACAGGCTGCTATGTTTTTTAATGCGATTAAGAAAACAATATGATCATGGAGAAGAAAAATACAGACAAATGACCGGCGTGCGGTAATTCTGTAGTGAAAATTTGGCTTGGTAGTGAAAAAATACAGACAAATGACCGCTATGCGGTAATTTTGTAGGAAAAAACAATCACTTTTTCGATTATTTCAAATTTTGATTGTAAGGACTCACACTAACAATGATTCCAGGCTTTCTGTGAGGATCTGTTCAAAGTCATTTTCTATCTTTCAGATAGATAATTAACAAATTAGTTATAGCGTATTCATGCTATCTCATTTTTATAGTTATAATATATATAAAGGCGTTTTCAGAACTATGTATTTCCGTTCTGCGGGGTAACTTATATGAAAAAGAAGATAGCATTGTTCACAACGGGATGGGGAGCCGAGATCCTCATTCAGTTCATCACGGGTATGATGGGTGAACTGGAAAACGACGATGTGGACATCTTTATGTTTCTCTGCTACGCTACCTTCCTCGATACCCCGGCAAGAAAAGCCGGAGAGATGAACATATTCAATCTCCCTGACTTAAACGATTTCGACGGTGCCGTTATTTTCGGAAGCGGCCTTGATTATCAGGACAGGATCGACGAGATCATATCAAGATGCAAAGAAGCCGGTATTCCGGTCATTATGCAGGGCAACAAAAAAGAAGGTCTGAGCTTTATCGGGTCTGATAACTATCAGGCTGTAAAGGATCTGTGCGCACATGTAAGAGAGGAGCACGGATCCAGGACTTTTGCGTATTTTGCAGGAACAAAGGATTCTCATGATTCCGAACTGAGACTTAATGCAGTGCGGGATTATATGAAAGAGAATAACTGCGAAGATGACCTTGTGGAAGTCTTCTATACGAATTGGGAAAATGCGGAAGTAACAAGACACATCACCGAAAAGGTCACAAATGGCGAAGAGCTTCCTGACGTTATCATCTGCGCCAACGACGGACTTGCCATGACAGCCTGCATCGCGCTTAACGACAACGGATATGACGTTCCAAAAGACATTCTGGTCACGGGCTTTGACTATATCGATTCGGGCAAGATCTTCGATCCTTCAACAGCATCTGTCGACCAGTGTTTCGACGATATGGGTAAGGCAGCCGTAAAGATCTGGAAGAAGCTTTTATCAGGTCCGGAACAGGAATTCGTCGAGATGGTCCCCTGCAAGTTCATTCCGGGCGAGAGCTGTGGCTGCTATGAGTTCAGGAACAGCGATAAGCTCAGAAGACGTATGGCCCGTGAAGCATTTTCGCTGCGTGGAAAGACCACATACTTTAACCGCAAATTAGATAAGATCGACTCCACTATCCTGTCGTGTCTTACTTATCTTGATCTGAAAAACAATCTGAGCAACCTTCTTTCGGAAAACCATATTTACGAAGGTGATTCGTTCCACATGCTGATGGAACCTAATTTCGGGCTCTCGATCTACGATTCCAACATCAAGATGAATACCAACAGATACAGCAGGCATATGGAAGTCTTATATTCCATCGAGAACGGCAGGGAATTCAAGGAAGAAACGTTTGAATCAAAAGAACTCATACCCGGCTATACAGAAGACGGCATGAACCATCTTTATGTGTTCCTTCCTCTTCACGAAGGAGAGTACGCTTACGGTTATCTGGTCTTTAAGGACTGTCTTGAGGAGCTGAACAATCACTTCCTTCAAACCTACTACAACCGCATGGGGCTTGCTCTTGAGAAATTCCGTTATGCGCTTACATTGGAGCACATCAACAAGCGCCTCCTCGATCTGATGGGACGAGATCCACTGACGAACGTAAATAACCGCATGGCATACGAAGATAAGGAAAAGCACCTTCAGGCCGAGATCAATACGGAACCGGATCTTAAATTCGCCCTTGCCATGTTCGACGTAAACAGCCTCAAGCTGATCAATGACTCGGAAGGCCACGAGGCCGGAGATGAATATCTTCTCAGGTCCTGCCACCTGATATGCCAGGTATTCAAGCACAGCCCCGTTTACAGACTCGGCGGTGATGAATTCGTGGCAGTCTTAAGCGGTGAAGATTACGGGAACCGTGATGCGCTTATCAAGTCATTAAACGACATGATGAGCCCTTATTCGGACACTCTTCCCCTGCCGCCGGACTATGTTTCCATCGCATGCGGCGTTGCTGTCTTCGACCGTGACACTGACATCACGGTGGCTGATGTTATCAAGCGTGCTGACGAAGCCATGTATAAGGACAAGGCTGAAAAAAAGCGTAACGCTTAAGGGATTTATAGTCTTTTAAGCCTGTCTCTTGGCCCAGGCATCCTCGATGTATTTTGAAAGACTCTTATAGTAATCCTCGCCGTACGGAACGAAGAGGTATGCTTCGTCCTGGAACTCTTCGCAATGGTATTTTTCCTCGCCGAAATAAGCCAGAGCGTTGTCATCTACACAGCCCGGATAAGAACCGTCGCTGCCAAAATCGTAGAACGTTTCGGCAAAATCCCTGCACTCATCGGTGAAGTAATTTGAATAGATCTTTCCTTTCATGAAGGGGCTGTTTGCCAGCACTTCGCGAAGATCGCCATTGCCTTCCAGCGCGGGCTTGAGCAAAGGCTCATTCCCGAAAAGGCTTTCTTTGAGCATATTCTTTTCGTATGCCCATCTTAAGAAAACGACCAGGTGATTGAAGCCGGAATACTTGGGACATGCCAGCCCCATTTTCGAGATCTTTACTTCATGGTTATAACCGTTATCAAGGACCTTTACCGGTCTGGCGTGCTCAAAGTTTGAATCCTTATATCTGCGCTCGTAATAGGAATCTTTGTAGTTATAATAATATCTGCCGGCGTACTTGCCGTTTTCTTTTGAATTATTATCCATCCTGTTACCGCCTTTCCGTGCCGTCCCTGACGTTTTTTCTAATGATTTAGTATAAACAAAAAACGGCGGCGGTGTATAGGACCAAATGCTCCGTTACTGCTTTCTTGCCAGCTCCAGATCCAGAGTGTCACGGATGGTGATGGTTCCGCCATGGCGGTTTATCGCATCCTCGATCTCTGCGAAAAACACTTTTCTTACGCTTTCTTCGATCGCGATGTGATCCGAATAAGTTCCCAATAGCTGCACATATTCATTGGCAGTAAAGACTCTTTCACGGTAGAACAGGCTGTACCTGATATCCGTAAACCCGTATTTTGCAGGGATATCAGCGATCTCTTTTGCCTTCTCCTCCGAAAACCACGGCTTGGCAGCAGACTTTACCCCGTAGTACTTGTTGTAGCGCCCGTTATAGATCTCATCTATTTCGCGTGCTAATTCAGGATCCTTATCGCTGATGTGCGGACGGTTTGCAAACCTTGCAAAAGCCCCGCCCTTCTTCAGGATGGAAAATACCTTCGGGTAACCGATCTCCTCCGGCACCCAGTGGAAAGCCGTAGCTGAAAAGACGAGATCGTAGGCGTCATTTTCGAGTTCTGCGTCCTCAAACTTGCCCGTAACAATGTTAAACCCCTTGTATTCCTTGAACTTCTCCTTAAGCAGAAGAGAAAAGTTCTCACCGTATTCGACTGCCGTAAGTGCGCATCCGGTCTTCAGTACAGGGAGCGTTGCCTGCCCGCTGCCGCTTCCGACCTCGACCACACGGCTGTTCTCATCGATGTTTATGTATTCAAAAATCGTCTTATAGAGCTCATCAACATAGCCCGGACGCATCCTGTCGTACAGTGAAACGGCAGTATCAAAAGTGCTTCCCAATTCGTCTCTGTTTTTCATGTCCGCTCCTTATAAGCCTTCAGTGCGTAGTGTTCCCGTCTGTAAAGCCCGTAATCGGCGATATTTGTCTTGTGGAATCTTTCGTAGCCGCCGAAGATCTCTATCGCCTCATCTATGGGCAGCCAGACGTTTTTATATCCTGCATCCTTTTCTGCTTCAGTCAGATGCACCGTTCCCGTGTCGCGCTTTATCTCGCATACGAAGTAGTGATTGATGTGTCTCCAGTCCTCGAAAAGCTCTTCGATCTCAAGGTATTCCTCTGCTGCCTTTACCTCGATCCCTGTCTCTTCAAGCAGTTCGCGCTCGCAGCATTCTGAATAAGTCTCCCCTTCTTCAACGCCGCCTCCGGGAATTATGTATTTCCCGTAGACTGTTTCATAGCTCAGGAGTACCTTGCCGTCACAAACGAGTATTCCCCTGCTCGCATGCCGCAGATGCACCACATGCCCTGAATAGTCATCGTTTATCAGCTGCATTTCCTTTTTCATATTCCTGTTCTCCATAATCCTTTAGTAGATGTCATCTTTTCTCATCGATTTTTTTGCTGAGACAAGAATATATATCGGAATGGCCAGTCCGGCAAGTACAAATGCTATTCCGCTGACCATGTTACATCCGTCTGTAAACTCACGCATCGCAAATTTTGCTGCTGTGGTTTCTGCTTTTATGGTGGCCATACATCCGGCGATATATACGCAATTAAAGATGAGATCGGAAACGAGTTCGATTAACTCTACCATCCAGTAATGAGGGATGACTTTCTCTTTTTTCCTGTTCTTGAAAAAGATAACTATCAGGATCACGCTCAAAACAGCGCCGGCAATGAAACCCGATGCCATATTCACAACCTGGATCCAATATCCGTAATCGTCAATCTTCAGATTCATTTTGTTTATCGCAAAGATCGCGAGCCTTGGAATAAACAAAACTCCGAGCCTGGCCGGTATCAGCAGAAAATATATAAACTTATATCCGTAATTCTTATGGATGAAAATGCAGACAAATACCGTCGAGCTGAGCAGAAACACTATTGTCAGGATCGCTATAGGCTCCGATACCGCATAATACTCATCACTACCCACATGGATAATGATCAGGCTTATCAGTGTATTCAATAAACCTGAAAGGGACAGAAAGATCTCGCTGACGCCAAGAAATCTCGTCGCTTTCTGTTTATCCGCCGCGATAAGGATACTTATGACGATACCGCCAACATAAAGTACCGGCAAACCATAAATATATGAGTATCTCAGTAACAGGAAAAATAGACCATTCATAAATCAACTCCAATGTATCATCTCTGCCCTAAAGCAGTTCATGTTCCATCAATTATCCCTCAAAAACATATATTATCCCGAAATCCGTTTTTTTTGCAATGAATCCGCAAATGGTATAATTTCCTTATTCGGAATACCTGCATTTGAAGCAGAAAACGGGGGAATATATGGATATAACAGACAGCAGAATAGATGCCGGCAAGGCGTTCGACTGGGGAAAAGTCTCAGAACAATACGCGAAATACAGGGATATCTATCCCGGCATCTTCTATCAAAAAATTGCAGACAGAGGCCTTTGCGTAGAGGGCCAGCGCGTCCTTGATCTTGGGACCGGCACGGGAGTCCTTCCGCGCAACATGTATAAGTTCGGTGCGCGCTGGACGGGCACGGATATCTCGCCCGAACAGATAGAATACGCAAAGCGCATGTCCGAAGAAGCAGGAATGGACATAGAATACAAAGCCGTATCAGCCGAGAACATCGATTTTCCCGATGAAACCTTCGACGTGATCACGGCCTGCCAGTGCTTCTGGTACTTTGATCACGAGAAGGTGGCTCCGGAATTCCACAGGATCCTGAAAAAGGACGGAAAACTCGTTGTTTTATACATGGCCTGGCTTCCTTTTGAAGACGAGATTTCGGGGAAAAGCGAAGATATGATAAGGAAATATAATCCTTCGTGGACAGGCGGCGGAGAGACCAGACATCCTATCTTTATACCTGATGCCATATACGACTATTTCGAGATGGTCGAACATGAAGAATATGATGTAAAAGTGCCTTTCACCAGAGAATCCTGGCACGGCCGCGTGTTCGCATGCAGAGGAGTCGGCGCATCTTTATCGCCCGAAGAACTCGAAAAGTGGGACAAAGAACACAGGGCGCTGCTGGCAGATTACCCGGAAAGCTTTGAAATACTGCATTATGCGGCAACTGCAATCCTGAAGAAGAAAGACTGACTTGCCGGCCCGTTTTTTCGCGTTCCCTATGCACTAGAGCACCGATTATAGGATCTTCACAGAAAGCTTTGGAATCTGTTGACGAAAATGTTGCTGGATTTGAACCAAAATCAGCAACAAAACTGTCAACAAAGCCATTGTTGACGAATATGTTGACAGTTTTAACCCAAGATCGGCAACAAAACCGTCAACACTGAAGTCAGGTGCTTTTCAAAGCACGAAAATATACTCAAAATACCAAATCACAACGCAAAACAATATTATCAAATTTTCCGTATAGCCGATTTTTGAGCCGTTTTTACCGCTTATATTCCTCATTTGCCACATTGTTTTCGGCAGGACATATCCATATAATATCGACGTTGCCTGCGGCCGGAAGGCTTGAAAGCAGTGCAATTAAACACTTTAATGGAGGATCTATCATGAATAGACAGGAATTAGTTGAAGCTATGGCAGCAAAGGCTGGCATCTCCAAGGCAGCAGCAGACGCAGCAGTTAAGGCTTTCATCGATGTTGTTGGCGATGAGCTTCAGAACGGCGGAAAAGTTCAGCTCGTAGGTTTCGGTACATTCGAGACATCTGCAAGAGCAGCAAGAACAGGCCGCAACCCCCAGACAGGCGCAGCTACAAAGATCGCAGCTTGCACAGCTCCTAAGTTCAAGGCAGGCAAGGCGCTCAAGGATCAGGTTAATTCTTCAAAGAAGAGCAAGAAGTAATCTATCAATCCTCTAGATATGGGTTTTAGGGTTGTCTCTAAGGCGGTAACGCTTAAGAGACAGCCTTTTTTCTTTGCCCGGTTAATCCATTCTGGTTATGTTCGTATAACCCATGCTCTTTAATGCGATCTCGGCATTCTCAAGGAGCATGTTGTTCTTACAGGTAATTGAGATCACCTGCTCCTTGTCGTCGTAGACAGGGATGTCACCCTTCTTGATCGATTCCTGGATGAATATCTGCTTTTCCACGGGCTTGCCTTCAGCATCGTCGCCGGCATGCGTAAACAGTATTATCAGCGTGTCTTCATTGAGAGGAATGCTCTCGACGGTCGTCTGTTCCGAAGTTTTCATGGGCTGCATACTGAATAATATGTTGTAAGAAGCCACGGATACCATAAGCGACGCTAACGTGAAAATGGCGACGAACCACAGTATCTTCTTTTTTGTTTCATTCATAAGATTCCCTCATTCCTATATATGAACCTGGTTGATATTTTATCATATGCGTAAAACGAATACCCGAAAACGGAAACGGCGGCGCAAAGTAAAAGCTGCCTTTAAAGCTTTAGGGCTAAAAAGACAGCTTGTGATTTTCTTTTAAGATCTGCAGGTTTAGAAGCGGATCACTGTGCTTCGAGGATCTCCTTGCAAGCCTTGTAGTACTCGTATGTGATGCTTCTGAGACGGTATGACAGATTCTTGAGGATCATGTCGACCTTTGCAGGAGTGGTGCTGAAAAGAGCAGGGATATCTTCAGGACGGATGATCTCTACTTCAGTATCATTTGTCTCTGCAACTGCTGTAGCGTTACGCTCCTTCTCTTCGAGCATTCCGAGTTCGCCGAAGCATGCAACAGGAGTTACTTCCTGAAGCTTGAACTCGTTGACTGCGCCGTAGTTGCTGTAGATGCCGATGCTTCCGCTGTGAACGATGTACATGCACTTGCCGACCTCGCCCTGCTTGAAGATGATCGTACCGTAGTTGTATGTAACAGTATTCTCGGGCTTCTGGTTTGAAACAGCCTCTGCTGCCTCACGGAGAGCTTCTGCGCTCGGTCTCTCAAGTCTGAAGTTCTTAGATGTAAGGAAGATGGACTGCTTCTGCATCTGAGCGAAGAATCCGAGATACTTCTCGTTGGAGTTGGACTTACGTACATCATCAAGAGCTTTCTTGACTTCGTTGTAGTTGTCAGTCATTACTCTGATCCTGTTGCCGAGAAGCTTCATGATGGAGAGGATCTTATCAGGATTCTGAGTGATGTATTCATTCAGTTCCTCTGATGCGATCTCAAGAACCTTTACATCGCCGGATGCAACAACGGTGCTGCTTCTGGGATAGTTCTCGATTACGGCCATCTCGCCGAAATACTGTCCTGCTTCAAGAGTAGCAACTTCGACCTCATCTTTTTGGTCGTAGTTCTTATAAACAATAGCTTTGCCCTCTAAAAGCTGGAAAAAAGTGTTTCCGCTGTCGCCTTCTTTGATGATGATCTCACCAGCATTAAATGTCTTCTCGATCGTAGCCATTGGATAGCCCCTTTCTGTCTTTCGAAATGAAAAAAACTCCTGTTATCCGTTCCGGGTTTACATACAAACGATTGTATTTTTTATCTTTTCGTTTGTCAATTACCCGAAAGTACCATATGCCTATTCCATAGCTATGAAAGGCACAACCGAGAGTTTATGGATGATCTTTGCCAGGTCATCGATATCAAGATCAAATCCGTGTTCTATCCACTTGATGATCACGCTGACGATTCCGTCCACCATGAATATGTAAAAATACCTGGTCTCGTCCTCTGTACCGAAGACCGGAAGTTCATAACGTATACGGGTAAGGATATCCCTGATGATCCTTGTTTTCGCGCCGCCGTTCACGTCACTTCCCATAAGCGTACGGAATACAACTGCGTTCTCTTTAACGTACCCTAAGTATTTGCGTATCAGCTCGATCTGGTCAGTCTCATCGGCGACAGGGGGAATGTATTGCAAAATATCATTTTCAAGTTCGGAAACTATTCCATTAAAGAGTTCGGTCTGGTCTGCATAGTGCAGGTAGAAGGTGGTGCGGTTCAGGTCAGCCCTGTCGCATAATTCCTTGACCGAGATCTTGTGAAAAGGTTTTTCCTGCAGCAGTTCTATCAATGCCGTCTTCAACAGAGTTTTCGTCATCTGCGTTCTTCTCGAATCAGCCATATTCCCTCCCCCAAATAGACACTTTTCGAAAATGTGTAGTTTTCAATACATAATCTGATAAACTGTGTATTGAATTTCGACACTGTGTCGATAAAATAGTAAAGGATATGGCAGACGAGGTCAATCTCGTACATTTCTGCCGTAGTCGGGACAATCAGGATATTAATTTGATCCGACATAGCCAAGCCTCCGCTTCACATCCTTCTCTCATTGTGCGGAGGCTTTGCTTTTCTTATTTGCATTGAAAATCCCGGTCAGATCGTCCGGCAGAATTCGATTATCTCCTGTTTTCTGGGAGCGACATTTTCCTTATATTCGATAGAAGTCAGCCCAAGGCGTCCTGTCTTTTCGATATGGAGATGGCCGTAGAAATGCTCGATGCTCTGAATGATCCTCTCGCACTCATGCATGCCGGGGCCCGTCCTTAAGGCAACTGCGTATCCTTTTTTGCCTTCCTTTAATGACTTGTGCGGTTCGTGCGTATCGCACCAAGGGGTGCATCTGTCGATAAAGGCTTTATACTGGCCGGGAATGTCTGCCCAATATGAGGGCGATACGGAAATGATGATGTCGGCTTCGTCGAACTCATCCATGATCTTCCGGATATCGTCTTCGATGACGCAGTTTGCAGTCTTATGGCATGAGCGGCAGCCCTTGCAGTATGCAAAATCGTAGTCATCTATGCATATGCATTTGGTCTCGTATCTGCCTGATATCTCTTCGTTGATTATGCTGATTATCTCAGCTGTTGCACCGGTCCTGACCGGGCTGCAGTTGATCAAGAGTGCCTTCATGTATTTGAGATCCTTCTTTATCAGGCCCTTATAGTCAGGCCGTCTTAAATCTTAATGCTCTTTTTGCTCCTTCTTTCTCTTCTCACACTCAGGACAGAGAGTCATGGGTGTAAGTGAAAGAACGGATTCTTTTCTGTATCCGCACTTGGAGCATATATATACGTATTTCGAAAAGACGCTGCCCATGGCGGTGCTGACAAGCCATGTGCCGGTCGGGTCCTCTTTTACCTTGGGAGCTTCCCTGACCTTGGGCTTCTCATCAGGTTCTTTCCTGACAGGTTCTTTAGCAACGGGTTCTTCTTCCTTCTGCTTCGGCTTCGGAACAGGCGGAACTACAGGGGTCTCATCTTCAAACCAGGTCATGGGTTTGGGCTCATCAAACATGCACTTGCCCTTATAAAACGGACACTCACTGCAATCATCCATGTTAACGCAAAGTCTGTGGACGCCTTTTAACAAAGTATCTGTCAGTTTCTCTTTATCCATAGGAACTGCCCCCTGCATGTTTGTTCCCGCATAAGACCCAAAACCCTCGGTCCTGTTATGCGGAAGTAGATTAATTATATCACCCTATTTAAAGGATAGGTGAGAATGAATGGCTTACATTAATGAATATCCTGAAACAAATTAGCAAGAAAAGTATTGCTTTTTAATATATCGGGCAGTTTCCGTGTAGTAAGATTGTGTCCGCTGTTAAAGGCTTCGCAAGGAAGATACAGGATACAAAGGAACACTTCATGGGCAAGAAAAAGACAATCCTGATAGACGAGAAGACACCGCTCCTTATGCTGGCGGGGCCTATGTTCCTTGAGCTTTTCCTGAACACGATGCTCAACAACGTCGACACGCTCATGCTGAGCCACTACGACAAGTTCGCGGTAGGCGCCGTCGGCAACGCGAACACCATCATGTTCATGATGAACATTCTTTTCAATGTCATCGCGACCGCAACGAGCGTAGTCGTTGCACAGTATCTCGGCGCGAAACTCTTCGACAAGATGAACATGATCTACACGCTGGCAGTTGCCGTCAATCTTGTTATCGGCATCGTGCTCAGCGGCGTATTCTGTCTGGCAAATCCCCTTATAATGGATTTCCTCAATGTATCTCCCGAGATGCGTCCTTACTCGATGATATACATCTATATAGTCGGCGGAGGCGGTTTCCTTACAGCGGTCTTCAACGTAATGCTGCAGATATTAAGGTGTAACGGATATACGAAGATCGGAATGTGGGTCACGTTTTCGATCAACATCTTCAACATCATCGGAAACTACATCTTCTTATACGGACCTCTTTCCTACCTCAACATCGGTGTCGCCGGAGTCGCAATATCGACTGTAGCCGCGCGCTTTCTTGCGGTCATCGCGCTCCTGGTCTTCTTCTATGTGACTAAGACCGGTAAACTCTCCTTGCGTTACTTAAGGCCATTCCCCGGCAAACTTCTCGGAAAGATGATCAGGATAGGTCTTCCGACGGCAGGCGAAAATCTTACTTATAACCTTTATCAGACAACGCTCCTCTCCTTCGTAAACGCGATGGGAAACGATGCTGTAACAGCCCGTTCTTACTGCAACACTCTTATATCTTTTGCGATGATCTTTTCGAATGCCTGTGCGATGTCGACGCAGATCATTACGGGACACCTGGTCGGCGCGGGAAAATCCGAAGAAGCTTACAAGCGCGTATTCAGGACATTGAGGACATCTCTTCCGATAACGATAGCGTTGGCATCGATCAACGCTCTTCTCTGCAGATATACTCTCCGCTTATTCACGGACGAGCCGAATATAATCGCTTTGGGCCAGATGATCATGATAGTGGATATCTTTGTCGAGACGGGACGCTGCCTTAACATGACTTTCGTAAGCAGTCTCAAGGCTGCCGGCGCATATATCTTCCCTCTTCTCATGGGCATACTCTGCAACTGGGGCTTAGGACTTACGACCGGATACGCAGTCGGAGTCGCACTGGGCATCGGCGTCGCCGGGATCTATGCCGGAACCGCTACGGATGAATGCATCCGCGGCCTCATCGTAATGTACTACTGGTACAAGAAGAAATGGATCGGGAAATCCGTAGTCGATAAAAAAGACAAACTTGGGCTGGAATCAGAAAACGACTGATCTGTCTTCAGGAACCAAGATAACTGATTATCGCCTTATAGTCACCCAGGAAGCGGAAGGTGTTTATTCCGGCTTTTTGCGCTCCGGCAACATTATCCTCCCTGTCATCGATGAACAGGCATTCTTCGCCTTTTAAACCGTATTTATCCAGGAAGGTCTTATATATTTCCACATCGGGTTTCAGCATGTGGTAGTCCGACGAAACAAACACGCCGTCAAAGTAGTCGAGCGGCAAGAATCTCGGAAAATAATCGTAGAAGATGTCGCTCGCATTCGACAGGATATAGATGCCGTAACCGTTCTTCTTAACGTAATCGCAGAACTCTGCGGCGCCATCTAAAGGATCCATGCAGATGTCCCAGTTATCGGCGCACTTTCTCAATGCCTCATGGTACTTCTCCGGAACCCTGTCCTTTATGAGCTCAAATCTGTCCTTGTCCTTTATGTCGCCCCTGTCGGCCATGAGCCATTCTGGTGCTTCAAAGAGTTCTTTTCTTATTACCGCTTTCTCCTCTTCTGATGAGCAGAAAGTATTCATTACAAATTCCGGATTGAAATCCAGAAGGACATTTCCCATGTCGAGTACAACGTTTTTAATCATGCGCATTCACCTGTTAATTCAATTTTGTTTCCATATCATCCCAAAAACACCGCTATTATATCACTGCGGAATTCTTGTCAGGAAAGCCTCTCCTTATTGAGATCCAAGATGTCACTGATACCGTCTTCGGACAGCACTCCGCGCTTCAGGCCTTTGGGCAGAAGGCCTTTCTCATCCAGCGCCAGATCACTTTTCCACTCCGGGCCCGTATAGTATCTTTCAAGTTCACGGACAGCCTTCTGGACTCTCTTAAGGTCCATTTCTTTGGATCCGTCTGCTTTAAGGACCCTGGATACCCTGTCGAGTTTCTTCTCCATTTCACTGATCCGTTCCACTGCTTCGAAAACATCCCTGGTTATTTCCATAGAGATATCTTTCTCATCGCGCTTTACTTCCCTGAACCCGCAGTTTTCATAGACATGAACTGCCCTGGGATTGTTGACATAGACATTGAGCCGGATCTTCTTAAATCCTGCCGTCTTAAACCCGTATTCAAGAAATCTGAGAGTGGCTTCCGTACCATAACCCTTGTTCTGCATCTTAGTCGTAACCGCGATTCCCAATTCGGCGCCGTCTTTCTTCCGCTCAAAGAACTCGACGTTTCCGATAAATCGTCCGCTCTTCTTTTCGAGCATCGAAAACATCAAGGCGTTACTGTCTATCCTCTCGCGGATATAATCCCGCTCCTCTTCTTCGGTATACGGCGTAAGCCTGCCGCCAATGTAACGCAACACATTTTCGACGTCATTGACCATTTCAAGGTATTCGGGAAGCAGATCTTCCGTGACCTTTACAAACGATATTCTTCTGGATTCAAAAACAACTTCAAAAGTCCTGTCATCTGCCGTTTTCATTCTATATCCTCATTAGTCCTCACCAGGATCGTTAAGCTCCCTGATCTTCCCGACGATCCCTCCGATATTAAGTTCGTACCTGCCATCTTCATTCTTAATGAAAAACTCCCCGTCTTCCAATGTCTCTCTGATCTTCGGAAGTTTAAGATTCATGATGCCCTTTTGCTCAACATATTCCAGAATATCTTCTGCTGACCAGTAAATCCGGTCCGGATATTCAAGCACCATTACCGATACCGCGATCTTTATGTTCCCCTTGATAAGCGTGGTTCCTGTCGCATTCATCCTGAAGAGAAGATCCTTTACATCAAGGAAGTAGTCTTCGCAATTATCTTCGGCAAGCTTTTGCGCGAACTTCCTGCTGATTATCCTTCCCGAATGCCCATGACTCAGAATGGTTTCTTCGGACATTCCGTAAGCTTTCCCCAGTTCCCTCAAAGCATCTTCCCTGCTGCCTTTTCCTCCGACAGTAAAATCTTCGATGATGCGTTTCTCATTAAGGATAAAGACGTTATCCATTATTCAAACCCCGCGAAAAATCTTTACGCACATTATAAACCATTTGTCAAAACCGTTTTCCGGTTATGACCCGGACAGGGCCGGCGGCTATACTCACCTCAACAACGTTGTTACCGCACCTTGAAAACTTAATACCGCGAAAATGCGGAAAAAATCAATTCAAAAGGAGGACACTAAAATGTGTTCATTAAATAATCAGAAGTTCAACAGGTATCTGGAAGAAGAGTTCAATCCTGCCCAGGAGTTTGCTCACTCAGCTGAAGGAGAGAGATTCATCAGAAATATGATCCCTTCCCTTGACGTATTGCGCAGCAAAGAGGACGAGGTCCTTGCAGCCGCCTATATTATCAAAATAAACGGACATGTCGTATATATCGGACAGAGTCTCCGTGCTGTGAAGAGGCTGTTCACTCACGCCCACAATATCTTCAGGGACAGCTTCACTTATTTCGGGATCTATCTCTCGGAGATCGAATCGATCGAGATGGAGATCGCGACTCCGCCCATCCTTGATGAGAAGAAGAGACTTGCCTGCGAGGAGTCCCTGGTAAGATCCCTGGATCCCGTTCTTGAGCCTTATTACAAGATCCCCGGGATGCGCTATGACACGTGCCTGCCGAGAGGCCAGGCAAGGCGTGATGCCATGATCAAGGCAGGAGTGATCAAAGCGTAAGGTGGTGCTCTGTCAGGATAGCGGACAGTAATTTCACAAAATTACGCGCTGCTGTTGACGAATTTGTTGACGAAAAAGACTCCAAACCAGCAACAAAAACGTCAACAAAGCCATTGTTGACGAATATGTTGACGGATTTGACCCAATATCGTCAACAAAATCAGCAACACAGAGTTTACAGGCACCCCCTTCGAAAACAGGGCGACTGGTGTAATTTTCTTGCATTGCAAATCTTGAAAAACAGGCCATTCAGGATAAATATTCTGAAATACTGAACTGGGCTGCCGCAAATAATCTGCGACAGCCCATATTTTTGATTTTTGAATTAATTCCTACTACCGATAATAGGTTAACATGGTAAAACCCCTTTCAATAGGGGACAAATTCTGACGTTTATACCGCCATTTTCTAATTTAACCCATTATAGACGCCCGGTGTCTGCAACGGATCCTGCGGCTTCGGACATCCGCAGTTGCCGCAGAAATTATACGCGGAAAGCGCTCCGCATCTCGCGCAATACCAGGAAGTAACGACGGGACGCTGCTGTCCGCATCTTGAGCAGTAGCTGAAATAATTGGTCAGGCCGCAGCTGCAGACCCAGGTGCCTGCGACAGCGGGTCTGTAGATAGTCTGAACAGTCGATTCCGGAATGGTAACGATGCAGAAATCTCTTTTTGAAGAGATGATGATAACGATGATCGAAGCGACAAACATCGCGATCACATACATTATCCATGCGATCATGCTGGCTCCGACAACCAGAACTTCATCTGACGTTCCAGAACCGAAGAGGATTGCATCGTAAATTCCGTGGAGAATGACCGGAACCAATATGGAAAGAAGGATGTGCAATGCGCACTTTCCCTTTTTATCCGTGAGCTGCGCATGCTTGGCTTTGCCGTAGAAGAAGCCCATGAATACTCCGAAGCACGCATGTCCTGGAACTGCCGTGAGCATACGGATGACCGCTGCACCGACTCCGCCTGAGTTGACATATCCGACATTCTCGAGCGCTGCAAAACCAAGTGAGACAAACACCGCGTAGACTATGGCATCAAAGCTGTAATTAAAGTGTCTGCTCTTCCATGTCCTTATCCGAAGAACAGCAAACTTTCCCAGTTCCTCGGCGGGAGCGACGATCAGGATCGCGAGAAGAATCTGATTCAGAGCAGCGTTGTCCGGGACGATAGCGTTCATGATAAATATGCCGATCATCTCTGCTAAGAATGCCGAGACTACCGTAGCCATTCCCAGAAAGAACAGTCCGATCAGAAAGCCGAACGGCTCTTTCTCCTTCTTATCGTTAAAGTAGATGAAAAGCAGTATTCCGGCTACCGGGATCAGCGCTAATGTATATAACACGTTTCTCTCCTTATTTATTTGACAGGCAATCACACGCCGTCTTAAATAGTTCTTATATCACAGACCGATTATATCAACTTTTCGAAAAATTGCTCAGACCGGGCTTACGCTTCCTTTATGTACCAGTAGATGCCGTATCTCTCGTTTCCGGTCCGGTAGTACGGGATCAGCGGAAGTTCAAGAAGATCGCCTTTGCAGTCTGAAAGACCTGTCAGGAAAAATCTGCCGTCTTCTTCACGGATATAATCCTTAAAGCTATTCGAAAAGTTTTCGAGAGTCACGCCATCCGGAAGAGTCAGGAACTCACGATCCAGCACTGCGCGCTGCGTCTTTCCGTAGTTAATGCTGTTTCTTACCGATGCATCGAAAACTACTTTCCAGGCAGGTGCATATACCTGTATCCCGGCGCCTTCAGAGATGCCCCACTTCTCGTTTCCGAGCGGAACGCAGAGAACGAAAGGTCCGTAAGAAAAGCCTTTCACGGACGCATCATCAGAAAGTCCGATAAGTCTCAACTCCATTTCAAAATCAAGCTCATAGCTTTCACCTGCAGACAAAGTAATCTCCAAGAAATCTTCTTCATCTGACAGGATCGTTTCCCTGTTTCTGATCCATCTTGGAATGCGGATCTTAACCTGGCACTCACTGTTAGCCGGGCCGCCCTTAAATTCTAACGAGAACCTTCCCTTTTCCCAGTCGACGCGCAGCGAAAGTTCTTGTTCTCCTATGCGAAGATCTGACGAGAGCCACTGCACGACATAGATCACGGAATCTTCAGAGTAGAATATCTGGTCCGTGAATTTCGCGAAATCCTCTATGCCCGTACCGACACAGCACCAGAACGGATTATCTTCCGGCCTGGCTGAAGAATAAAGCCTGTAGTAGCCTGTCGCCATCGGATTGAAGTATGTATATCCTCCGTCGGGACCTAAGGATCCGAGCCTTGCATTCCAAAGAGCCTTCTCGTTGTATTCGGGATATTTCGTCTCCCCTGTCAGCAGATAAAGGAGCTGCGAGAGCTTCATCATGTTGTAGCAGCAACAGCTTTCCGCATTGCACTGGGTGCGCGACCCGTCAAGGAGCCCGTCTTCGAAGAAGTGCTCCATGTCGCCTATTCCGCCTGTTGCGTAAGTCTGGTTCCTGATCACAATATCCCAGAACTTCTCTGCTGTCTTAATCCTGTCAGGCTCAGGGTCTTCTATGCCGGCTTTCATGTACGCGACTGCGCCCATGAGATATCCCATTATCTTAGGTATCGTGGCATTCGCGTGGACACCCTTCATGCGGTTCTTAAAACTGATCAGTCCGGAGTAGAGTTCAGGCTCATCGAAAACATGGGCGGCATCAAGATACAAAGTGTTGCCCGTTCTGATATAAAGCTGGTAGAGGCTGTCATTCATGCCGCCGTATTCCACAGCAAGAACTTTTCTTCTCGTCTCTTCATCCCACGCAAGAACACGGTCAGCGACCCAGTCTGCAAGACTGCATGCTACTTCATCCGCGTCTTTGATATCAGCATAAAACCAGAGATCCATTACTCCCTGAAGCACCTTGTGCAGGGCATACCACGGTACCCACTGCTGACCTTCTGCCTTTCCCTCAAGGATGTCGAACTGTATGTCGGGATTGTCCTTATCCTGGACCGTGGCAGCGCTTAAGAATCCGCAGCCAAGTTTTTCCTGGCACTCTTTAAGTCCGGCGACGATTGTCTTGGCCTTGTTAACGCTGCCGCAAAGCTCTGCTTTCAGGCGGTCGTCTTCAGGATTTCCAGCGCGCTCCGTTTCTCCTATCAGATACGCGATACGCATCGCAAGAGCAGAGAAAACATGACCTATTCCATGACCTGCGATGAGGCTGTCTTCCCATCCGCCGTAGGGTTCTGCATCCGTGCTGATCCCGCATGTGCGCCTGAATCCTGAAAGCACTCTTTCGGGATCGACTGCGCTCAAGAACTGCGCGTTTTTATCCGCGCATTCCATCCATCTTTCATCGGCGATGCTTATCTCGTTTAAGCCGTATCTGCTTTTCATAAATTACTCCGAAATATAATGTGTCCACACATGCTCTTCAGTCTCAGGCATGCCGAACTTTTCCTTTCCGAGAGCGATGCTCTTAATGAGGAATGACATGTTTCTTGCGAGAACGCGCATTGTCTGAAGACCTTCAAGATCTTTTTCGGCCTCGCCCTTCTGCCTGCCGTGAACGCAGTTCCAGTACTGGCTCGTAGCTATCGGCATGGAGCTTAACGCAAAATACTTGTTAAGTTCATCGTATGTCGCAGAACATCCGCCTCGTCTTGCAACTGCAACAGATGCACCGACCTTCATGCTCTTATCGAAGTGGGAACTGTAGAACAGTCTGTCGAGGCAGGCAATGAGCGTCGCATTTGCCGATGCATAGTAGACCGGTGTTGCGACGATAAGTCCGTCTGCCTGCTCAAATTTTGCGGCTATCTCATTTACCGCGTCATCGAAAACGCACCTGCCCTTTTCACCGCAGCTTCCGCATGCGATGCAGCCTCTGATATTCATGCTGCCGATACGTATCGTCTCAGTCTCTATTCCCTCTATTGCAAATGTCTTTTCCAGTTCCGCAACTGCAACCGATGTGTTGCCGTCTGCTCTGGGACTTCCGTTCAATATCAGTACTTTCATGGCAATGCCCTCCCCTGTTTTCGTACATCTTAACATAATCGGTCAGGCTCTCGGTGACCCGGAATGCACCTTCTCAAGAATTCGAACAATGACCTGAAAAATACATACCGGTATCCCGCGCTGTATTGACAAACCTGACTGCCGAAATTAAAATGAAACTACTTTCATTTTTATTCGGGAGAATTAAAATGCCGAAAGTCACACAGGAATATATGGATAACAAGCGCAAGTTCATAGTCGACTGCGCATACCGCGTCTGCCTCAGAAAGCCGGTCGAGATGGTTACCATCTCAGATGTCATTGCAGAGACCGGTCTCTCACAGGGAGGCATCTACAGATTCTATAAAGATCTCGACGAGATACTCTCGGACATGATCTCGGGAATGAGACGCGAATACGACATCACGGGAAAACTCGACGAGGCAATAGCAGACGGAAACGCTTCATTCGAAGAATCGACAAGAAGGGTCTGCGCTGTCCTGGGAGAAGCGATGGAAAAGCATCTGATGGATATCCAGAAGATCAATTTCGATCTGACGGTGCTAACGATAAATGAGCCACAACGCGCGGAGAAGATAATAAAGAACGTCAAAGGCAGGGGCAATATGGAGTACATGTCAAAGGTGATATTCCCCCGTATTTTCGAAGCGGCAGCCAAAGGCTTGCTCAAGCCGATGCACGACCCGATGCAGCTATATAACTTCGTTTCTTCCGCCTATGTCGGAATAGAGACGAACTGCATCCTGACGGCATGTTACGGCACGGCTTCCATGAGGGCAAAGTGCAGTCCCAAGGACATGTTCGAAGTATTGGCAACTACGATAATCACACTTTTCGGAGGAAATATTAATGAGTAACAAGCCGGTACCGACAGGCGAATATGCAGTCGGAGCAAAGACATTCACCCTATATAACACACGTAAGGAAGCACTCGACCCGAAAGGCACCGCCATGCGTAATGTTTTCGGGCTGCTGTATTACCCTGTGCTGAAGGAGTCAACAGAAGGATTAAAGCGCGCCAAGTCGCTCACGAGAAGCGAAGCTGCGGGACTCAGAAAAGCATTCAACATTCCTCTGAATTACGACAAGCTCGACCAAAACGGAGAGAATGATTCGGAAAGTTTCGTGGACGCTCCTTTTATCGAAGGGAAGAAATTCCCGCTTATCGTATTCAGCCACGGATATTTCTCGTATCCGAGAGGCAACTCTTTCCTGCTCATCGAACTGGCTTCACACGGTTATGCAGTCTTGTCCATAGGCCACCCCAGGGAAGCATCCGGAATAGACTACGATGACGGAACTTTCGAACTGTGCGACAAATCACTTTCGCGCAAGATGTACGATCCGTTTTTACCGGCAATATTTGCAGCATTAAAGCTCACGAAAATGAAAGGAACGAATGAGGAGCTCGCAGAAAAGTTCGACGTGTTCCAGAACAAATACTGCAAGTTCCATCATCTTCGCATCGCCGAGTGGGTAAAGGACACTGAGCTCGCTGTGGAACATGTGCGCAAAGAGTTTTCAGACGTAATAGATTTCAGCAACGGAATAGGCATATCAGGCCACTCGTTAGGGGGCGATACTGCCTATGCGCTCTGCCAGACCAGCAGCGATTATTCGTGCGGAATAAATATCGACGGCGGTCTTTTCGGAAACTACGAAGGCATGGTCATGGAAAAGCCTTTCATGCAGATATCCTGCGAGGACAACGAAAATGTCGTAACCAGAGGCTATATCAGACATAAGGCTCCTGCGTATAAAGTCTTATTCCGCGGCATGAAGCACGTGGGATTTTCCGACATGAAATTCGCAATGAAGATGCCCTCTTTTGTCGGAAAACTCGACAGTAATCTGGCCCACAGATACACATGCCGGTGCCACCTGGAATTCTTCGATGCATTCCTTAAGAAATTAAAGTCTGCACCTGAGATCGAAAGCAACGGCGACATCACCTTTACCGAATTTGCACCTGACATGTGACGCTGGATAACCGGCTGCCAATACCTGCCATTCTTTACAAAAAAGTCCCACACCGTATAATCTTTATAAAATATGATTCGGGGGAATGGTATGGGACACGGCGGACATCATGGCGGAGGATTCCATTCAGGCGGACATCACGGCGGAGGCGGCTTCCACGGCGGCGGTTTCTCCGGCGGCGGTGGAGGTTTTCACAGCAGTTATCATGGAGGCGGAGGCGGCTATCACGGAGGCGGAGGCGGCGATATCTCCTCAGAAGATGCGGGATTTGTTGCCGGAACGCTCGGAGCCGTTGCACTTGTATACATGTACATTATGGCTGCGGAGGGTTCGCTTCCCGGATTTGAACTTGGCAACCTGACTATATTCGTTGTTTGCGCAATACTGCTTGCGATAGGAATGGGAAATAACGAAAGAATGTCATCCATTCAGGATCTGCGCGGACATCCCCACAGAGTCTCGTCGTGCCCATATAATTGTGTAAATTCAAAATAAAAGAGCCAAGTGGCTTAACCTTGTATAATTTGTTTGCCCACAAAAATAAACAAGGAGGTTAAGAACATGGCTCAACTGAATATTACTTTAAATCACGAGGAAATACTACAACTGATGTCTCTAGATCGAAATGAGGCATTCAAAAATCTTCTGAAGGAGTGCTTGAACCTGTTTATGCGGGCTGAATCTGAGGAACAGCTGGGAGCCCGGCCCTACGAAAGAACATCCGGTCGCAAAGATAGCAGAAACGGTTCGTACACGCGCGAGTTAAAGACAAGGATCGGAACTATAGAATTAACGGTTCCTAGACACAGGAACATTCCTTTTAGGACATTAGTATTCGATAACTATGTAATAAGTGAAGCTGCTCTTGTAACCACAATGGCCGAGATGGTCGTTAATGGTGTGTCCACAAGGAAGGTAGCAAATGTAATGGAAACGCTGTGCGGGACAAGTTTCTCCAAGTCATCAGTATCTGAAGCCTGCAAAGAACTGGATGTGAAGGTTAATGAATTTAAGGAACGACCTTTAGAAGATGAATACCCGTTTGTAACAGTTGATGCGACATATTTTAAAGTCCGCGGTAAAAGAGTCGTTCCCAGAGCTCTGTTTATAGCCTACGCAGTAAATAAGAAAGGCAAGCGTGAAATAATCGGTTTTGAAGCTTATCCTACAGAGAACAAAGATAATTGGGTTGATTTTATGCAGAAACTTAAAGAACGAGGATTACGAGGGGTTAGCATGTTTACTTCCGACTCTCACGAAGGAATAAAGTATGCATTCGGCAAGGTTT
>JHXJ01000021.1 GCA_000621765.1 Ruminococcaceae bacterium AB4001 | reverse complement strand
ATTGAATACGGCGCTCTGTTAGAGCCAGTTGCGTCGGTCAGGATTGAGCCACCGAAATCGGTGAGGCAGAGCCACTAAAATCGCGAAATATTGTGCCAAAATGGGCGTCGGTTACCCGGCGCCCATACGCATAATCAGTCTTCCAGTTTCTTCGGTCTCAGTGAATCTCCACTCAAGATAATCTTATAGGCATTCGAGACGATCCTGTCTAGTATTGAATCAGCCAGCTGGCTGGCACCAAAGTTATTGTGCCATTCCGCTGGTTCAAGCTGCGAGGCAATAATCGTAGTCTTAAAGCCATATCGATACTCCATAACCTTGAATATCTGTAATGCGTCATCCTCGCTCATCCGCGTGTTAGCAAAGTCATCGATAACAAGGACATCAGGCGAGACATACCGCCGTTTCAATCGCGGCATCTCCATATGCTTTATATCCGAGATCAATTCGAACATCCGACAATACATGGTTCTATGGAGTTTCCTGCATGCGGCCGAAGCAAGCGCATTGGCTATGTAAGACTTTCCAGTGCCACATGCACCCACGATAACAACATTCCTGGCTTTGTCTATATAAGTGCCGGTAGAAAGCTGCTCAATCACGCGTTCGTTTATCTTACGTTCTGGCGAATAGTCTATTCCGGATAGTTCAGCATAGCCTTGAGACAGGTGTGCTGATTTACGGTATCTGTCAGCAGTGTTGTTCTTACGTGACATCAGTTCTTCCTGAGTGATAATATCCAGCACTTTAATAACGTCATTGAGTTCTGAAGCCTCATACATTGTGACTATCTGGTTGGCCATAACAGGCAATCTCATCTCACGAAGGCGTGCCGTGATCTCTTCGAGTTTCTTAGAGTCCAAAGTAATCACCGCCTCTCGTATATTTGCCTGGTGCAGACTCTTGATGTTGACATAAATCTTCACCTGTCTCTAAAATGTGCTTAATATCCTTGTAGCGGGGGCTGTTCATTTGCTTAAGAGCAACCCTGCAGGCTTCTTCTAGTCTTTGGTCGGAATATGCAGAAGCCAGTTTAAGGATGGAATGGACCGTTCGGTAGTGCTGTTGTTCTACATTGGAGCTTGCAAATATCCTGTAGATCACTTCATAGACGTTCGGTCCTTTATTCTTGGCCCAGTTTAGATACCGCGTGCTGTTCCACTCTCCGTATGCATTGCTGTGAGGAGGCATATCAGTCGGTATAGTGGAGTATGCGCCGATCTTATTCCATAACAGTTCGTGCTCGCTTAATACATTCTTGTTATAGAGGATCGTAAGGTGATGTGACGTTATCTTGAGGGTTACTTCCTTGCCAAGATACTGATACGGAACTGAATAGTAGTTCTTCTGATATGCAACATGAGAATTCGATTGGACTATCGCTGTTCTGTATGTCGCCATCTCATATCTCCGCACAGGTAAAGGGCGCAACGTCGCTTTCTCAACCTCATTAAATACGGAACGCCTTGTGCCTTCTTTCTTCTGGTACGGCTTGTTGTTGAATCTTTCAACTTCAAGAAGCAACTGGTCGTTATATTCATCTATGGAGAAGAACTGACAGTTGCGGAGCCTGCCGATAACATCTTTCTCAAACTGATATACAAGATTCTCGACTTGGTTCTTATCTCTGGGAGTTCTGACTCTTGCTGGAACAACTACTGTTCCATAGTACTCAGCCATATCCTGATAAGTACTGTTAATAACGAGTTCGTCACGCGTATGCTTGGTTATACCTGTCTTAAGGTTATCTGGTGTTAGTATTGTCGTAGCACCGCCAAAGAACTCGTACATCTTAATATGGCATTGTATCCAGCTCGGCATCTTCATGTCTGGTGTAACATAGGCAAAGCCTAAACCGCTGAACGGAAGAACTGCCGCAAACAACCAGCCATATACCTTCTCTCCGGAATCAGGATCCTGCCAATAAGGACGTACGCCTGCCCAATCCACTTCGATCTGCTCTCCGGCTTTGTGCTGGATAATGTCTTTGAACCCTGTCTTCTTCAGGTGATCGTTGAAGTGTTTCTTGAACTGCGTAAGCTGGTATGGCTTCAATCCGGATAACCTGCACCTGTCAGAATACTCTTCCCATAAGAGTTGAAGTGTTACTCCGGGCTTTGCCAGTTCCTTCTTAAGTTGCTCAAAGTCAGGCATGTAGTATTCGCCTTCGACCTTACGGCCAGAAGTCGGCGGAAACACTTCATTGATTTGAGCGTCGGTAAGTATTTGAAGATCTTCAAACCTTAGGCCTGAATCTTCAATTCGTGCAACAGCAGCATTTACTGTGTTCCTGGATAGCCCAAGAAAATCAGCAATAGCCCTGTTCGATTGCCCGGCTGCTTTCAGCCGTGCGATCTCTTTGTAGTTTGGCATATCTGCCACCTCCATAAATTATTCGTTCTATAAGAACGTGCAGATATTATATCTGCCGGAGGTTTGGCACTGTGATTCCGACGGAAGTGGCGCAGCAATTACCGATTTTGGTGGCGCAAGAATTAGCGACGAGCTGGCGCTAAAGAAGCGCCGTATTCACTTATCTCTCAGTAGATCAGAATAGTTGTCCCAAAGGGCCTGATCCCGATCTTTCTGGTGCCTCCGAGGATACCTCCGAGTATAAACTGCTCCGATAAAGGATGGATCTCACCGTCATCTTCGGAAACCTTGCATCCATAATCCCCGTAATGCTCGCTGACGTCGACATAGACAGGCTTGCCGGATCTGTTCGCTACAAATATGACCGCCCTGCTGCCGGAAGCTTCATTGCCGAATGCATCACGGCCATCCTTAAGATATCTGACAAACGCAAATACACCGCCTTCAGCAAGCAGAGTCTTGTAATAACCCGTGCGTAAGCACTCATTCTCAGTCCTGATCCGGGCTATGCGTCTGAAATACAAAAGTGCTTCCTGCTGTCTTTGGTCTAACCTGTTCCAGGGATACGTCCTTCGATTGAAAGGATCCTTATAGCCTTCCATAAGTATCTCATCGCCATAGTATATGCATGACGCACCTATATAGCATGTCTGAAGTGCAAAGGCCATCTTCGAAAGAGATGAGATGACATCGTAATGCTGCGCTTCCACCTTGAACCCGCGCTGGATATCCCTATCATCGGTATCGCACGGTTTTGAAAGTGCTGTCATGATGCGCGGAACATCGTGCGATGAAACCAGGTTCATCATGGAGTAGTACGCTTCCATAGGATAACGTTCGCGGAATCCTTCAAGTCTTGCATCAGCTATGTCCGCATCTATGTATCCGCATAGGAAATCCAGGATGATGTGCCTGAATGTATATCCCATGACCGAATCGTGAGTATTGCCGAGCATAAAGTCGCGGTATGAACCGTAGCTGCACTTGTTTGAGGCATCTTCCCAGACTTCGCCGATGACGGCACCTTCGCCGCCTGTCTTCTCTTTTACCGTCTGCCTCATCTGCCTGATGAAGCTGTCAGGAAGTTCATCAGACACGTCGAGCCTGAAGCCTGAAGCACCACGGGAAGTCCATGTATCGACTACTCCACCCTCACCGAATATGAAGCCGCGGTAAGAAAGATCATTCTCATTGATATCAGGAAGATCCGGGAAACCCCACCAGGATCTGTAACCGACGGAACCGTCCTCATTCCTGTAGAAGTTATACCAGGAACGGTAACGGCTCTCTTCGCCGTCCCTAAAGGCTCTGTATGCGCCTGTTCCCTCATATCTGTCAAACTTATTAAAGTACTTAGAGTCAGCACCTGTATGGCTGAATACGCCGTCGAGCACTATCCTGATCCCGCGCTCGCTGCATGCTTTCTGAAGGCTTATGAAAGCCTCCGTGCCGCCCAGTATGGGATCCACATTAAGATAGTCAGCCGTATCGTATCTGTGCGATGATCTCGCTTCGAAAATAGGATTCAGATACAGGACCGTAATACCCAGTTCTTTGAGGTAATCGAGCTTCTCTTCGATGCCCTTTAAGCTGCCTCCGTAGAAGTCGCATGCAAGATAACCCGTCTCCGGTTTGCCCTTTGTATCGACATCCTCATACCAGCTGTTGTGATAGATCCTCTCCTGCCTGTCATCGATACTGATCATCTTCTGATAATCGAAAGACGAATCCCTTGCAAATCTGTCAGGAAAGATCTGGTATATCATTGCTCCCTTAAGGAATCCGGGAGTCTTGAATTCTCTGTTGTAGACCGTGATCTGGAAAGCATAAGGATACTTATCCTCATCTACTCCGACTCTCGGCGGTTCGGTATAAAGAGTTCCCTCTCCGTCCTTGAGATCCGGGGCTGCACCATAGTACAGCGTGATAAGAGACTTACCGGAATGCTCATCGCCTTCAACGGTCGTTCTAAAGCAGTCAGGAAGATCAGAAAGACCACCTGGAACATTAAACCTGAACCAGTAAAACAGGATCGAAGGTTCAGACGGAAGCATCAGGCTGACCCTGTATCTTCCCTGCTCTTCTGTCGGATGCATCGGCTCTTCGTGATAAGTAAAGTTGTAAAGACCATATGTGTAACAGAATGTTACGTTGCTGGCTTCCTTATAGCAGTCGAAAAAGATATCTACCGAAGAAGCACATGGTCTTGCACCGAACGGTTGTCTGTACTCAGGAAGGCGCGATGCATGCATGCACCGCGCCTTATTGTTCTTGTGGTTCTGTGTCTTCGCTGAAGGCATCAGTCTTTCTTCTCCTTACGCCTCAGGTTTCTTGTCTGCAGCCTTGTCGGAAGCTTTCTTCTCTACAGGCTTTTTCGCAGCAGGTTTCTTTGCAGGAGCTCTCTTGGCGGGAGCCTTCTTAGCCTCTTTTTTTGCAGGCTCCTTCTTGCCTTCATCCTTCTTTACGGGAACTTCCTCAGCCTTCTTCGCTTCCTTGACTGGAGCTTCAGGCTTATTCTCAATCCTCGGGATTCCCGTGATAAGTGAATAGAGTCCTGCATATTCACCGGCGCTCTTCTTCCATGAATAGTCACCCTTCATGCCGGTCTCGATCAGCTTGTCCCAAACCTCAGGCTTGTGACGGTAAATGTCAGCGGCATACTTGGTAACGAACAGGAACTCGTGAGCGTTGATGTTAGCGAACGAGAATCCGTTTCCTTCGCCCGTGAATTCGTTGTAAGGTGTTACGGTGTCCTTAAGACCGCCTGTCTCTCTTACTACCGGAACTGAACCGTAAGCCATCGAGCAGAGCTGTGAAAGACCACAGGGTTCAAAGATGCTGGGCATAAGGAAGATGTCAGAAGCTGCATAGATGGTATGCGCAAGTCCGCTGTCGAAATCGATGCATGCGCACATCTTGCCCTGATTGCGGTTTGCAATATCGACCAATGCCCTCTCATAGTACGGATCGCCCGTTCCGAGGATAACGACCTGCATGCCGTCATAGAGCATCTCTTCCAAAACATAGAGAAGGAGATCCAATCCCTTCTGGTCTACGAGACGGGAGATCATGGCGCAGAGAGGCGCACCGGGATTAACATCGAGATTGAGCTGCTCCTGCAGGGATTTCTTGCATGCAGCCTTACCTTCCTTGTAGTTCTTGAGCGAATACTTCATAGGGATCTTTTCGTCCTTTGAAGGATCGTACTCGAGTTCATTCATGCCGTTCAGGATACCTGATACCTTGTAGGCATATTTCTGCAGCGTGTAGTTAAGACCTTCACCGTAATAGTCGGTCATGATCTCATAAGCATATGTCGGAGATACCGTCGTAACGGAATTCGAGAAAACGATACCGGCCTTCATGAAGTTGATGGCCTTATCCTTTATGCAGAAATCCTCTCTTAAGTAATCATCGGGAAGATCGAGCATCTCTCTGACGACATCGATCGAATGAACGCCCTGATACTTGAGGTTATGGATCGTATAAACCGTCTGCACATCACAGTGGTAGCCATGCTTTTTGAAGTGACAGTCAAGGAGCATCGGCATCATTCCTGTCTGCCAGTCATTGCAGTGAAGGACATTGGGTTCGAAGTTCATGAAGTCGCCCATGAAGTCCAGTACTGCTCTCTGATAGAAGCAATAACGCTCGATATCGAAAACATAATCAACATAGATCTGATCAAAGTTGAAATAGTATTCGTTATCGATGAAGTAGAAAACGACTCCGTTTACTTCCATGGAGAAGAGACCTGCATAGAGTGATCTCCATCCCATGTGCACCATCTTCCATCCGAGGAAATGAAGTTTGTCGCTGTACTTGACCTTGATCTTCTTGTAAAGCGGGATAATGACTCTAGCGTCAACGCCCTGCTTGTTAAGCTCTACGGGAAGACTGCCGACAACGTCAGCCAGACCGCCGACTTTAACGAACGGACTGCACTCGGACGAAGTGAACAATACTTTGATATTCTTTTCCATAATCAGATACCTGCTCCTTTTCCTATGACAATAGGATAGTCGGGATGTCCTACAAGTCTTACGCCAGGTCTTACGAATGCATTCTTATCAAGGATGACATTCTCAAGATGGCAATTCTCGGAGATGTGAACGTCCTGCATGATAACACAATTCTTGATGGTCGTATTCTTAGCGATCGTAACGCTTCTGAAAATAACGGAACTCTCGACCTTACCATAGATGCGGCAACCATCGGATACGATCGAATCACTCATCTCGGCATTGTCGAAGTAAAGTGTAGGTGCCTCATCCTTGACCTTTGTATAGATAGGCTTTCCGCTCCAGAAAAGGTCATTTCTTACTGAATCAGTAAGGAGTGACATAGATGCGTTAAAGTAGCTCTGTACGTTGTTGATCCTCAAGACTACGCCGGAATACTCGAAACCGTGTACCTTGAACTCATCGAACATCTTTACGATGGAATGGATGCCGAAGTGGCTCTGTCCGTGCGCCATCTGACGTGCGAGGATGTCGATAAGAAGATCCTTTCTCAGAACGAGGATTCCGAGTGAGCACTTCTGGGATGTAGCCTTCGCGGGATTGAAGAGCATATCTCTTACAAAGCCGTCCTCATCGATGTCGAGGATGTAAGAAGGATTACCGTACTTAGTACCGTCACGGTTATACATTACGGAGATATCGGCACCAGACTCCTCGTGTGACTTGATGAATGAGTCAAATGTCGTGTTGAGGATAACGTTAGCGCCTGCAACGATAACGTAAGGAGTCCTCGACTGTCTTAAAAAGTCGATAACGCCTGTGAGCTCTTCGTCAGAGCTGATGTTGGTTGCTTCGGAGTTAACATAAGGCGGCAGGATATGAAGACCGTCGTTCTTTCTGTCCAATGACCATGCACCGCCGGTTCCCGTGTGGTCCATAAGGGACTTGTACTTGTTGTAAGTAAGAAGTCCTACGTTCTTTACGCCTGAGTTGACCATGTTGGATAACATGAAGTCAATGATTCTGTATCTTCCGCCGAAGGGCATAGCCGAAAGCGCGCGGGGATTGGAGAGCTCGCCCAGAGATATCTTTTTGTTGTCGGCCAAGATAAGGCCCATCGCATTATTAAACATATGTCTTAATCTCCTTTACCTCATGCTCTGAATTTTGACTCGATGATCTTGCAATCTTCGGGCACTTCCAGATCAGAATCGATCATGCTGTTAGCAGGTATTACCGCTCCGTCCTTGATCGTCAGTCCGCGCTCGAAAACGCAGATGCCTTCAGAACAGATCTTATGGTTGGTGTAAGGTCCTTCACCATCTACAAAACTTCCGGCCTGAACATTCTTGCCGATCACTGTTCCCTGATCGATTACGCAGCGCTCGATACGTGCGCCTTCCTTTACTACTACGCCCGGCATGAGAACGCAATCCTTAACGATGGCACCCTTCTCGACAATAACGGACTCTGAAAGAACGGAATGCTCGACATCACCGAAGATACGGCATCCGTCTGTAAGAGCGGAATTCTTGACCTTTGCGCCTGCACCGATGAAGTGTGAAGGCTTGACAGGGTTTCTTGAGAAGATCTTCCAGGATCTGTCAACGAGGTTGATCTCTTCAGGCTTATCGAGGATATCCATATTGGTTTCCCAGAGAGATGAAATCGTTCCAACGTCCTTCCAGTAACCTGCGAATCTGTAAGCGCAGAGCTTCTTGCCCTGAGCCAGAAGATTAGGAACGATATTCTTACCGAAGTCGTTATTGGAATTCGGATCAGCTTCGTCTTCGATCAAAGCCTGTCTTAATACGCTCCATGTAAAGATGTAAACACCCATCGAAGCGAGATTGCTCTTCGGCTTTGCAGGCTTTTCTTCGAATTCTTCAATAACATCCTCTTCCTTTGTGTTGAGGATGCCGAATCTCGGAGCTTCCTCCCACGGTACCTCATATACTGCGATGGTCGCATCTGCTCCCTTCTCGATATGAGCCTTGAGCATTGCGGCATAATCCATCTTGTAGATATGGTCGCCTGAAAGGATAACAACGTATTCTGGATCGTTATCATCGATAAAACTCATATTCTGGTAGATAGCGTTAGCTGTTCCCTTATACCAGTCAGAACCTGAATTGCTCTGGAAAGGAGGAAGGATATAAGCACCCGCATTGTTTCTGTCGAGGTCCCACGGATGTCCGTTACCTACGTATGTGTTAAGTGCCAACGGTTGATACTGTGTAAGTACACCTACGATCTCGATTCCCGAGTTAACGCAGTTTGAGAGCGGGAAATCGATGATCCTGTAACGGCTTCCGAAAGGTACTGCCGGTTTAGCGACTGTCTTTGTCAGTACGCCTAATCTGCTTCCCTGTCCTCCCGCGAGTATCATCGCAACGACTTCAGTTCTTGCCATAATGAACTACCTCCGTATATGAGCTTATTTTGTCTTCTTTTCTTTTGTTTCCGTCTTCTTTACAGAAGCGGGCTTCTTCGCTGCAGGTTTCTTAGCAGCAGGCTTCTTTGCTTCAGTCTTAGCTGCTGCAGACTTCTTCGTTGAAGTCTTTGCCGCAGGTTTCTTTGCAGCAGGCTTTGCATCGGCCTTCGCAGTCTTCTTTACTCTCTTCTTAACAGGATCTTTTACCTTCATGAAATAGATACCTGCAAGAGGAGGAAGATTGATCTTGACCTTATAAGGCTTGCCGTTGAGAGGCTCATCTATCGCCTCGAAGCATCCGTTTGCATCTGTAGCAGTAGGATATCCGGAACCGCCATGGCACATATCATCAGTATTGAATACGATCTTGTATGTACCGAGTTCGTAAACAGGCATCTCATAACCTTCAAGCGGCTGAGGAACCATGTTGAGCGCAACATAGATATCATTGCGCTTCGGATCCGGACATGATCTCTTATAAACAAAAACGTTGTTCTTGGTATCGTCAGCAGCTATCCACTCAAATCCTGCCCATGAGTGGTCGTCTTCCCAAAGCTGCGGATTCTCAACATAGAATCTGTTAAGCTCGCCGTTAAAACTCTGAAGCAGACGGTGTGATTCGTAATCGAGCAGGAACCACTCAAGCTGCTCATAGAAACGCCATTCGATAAACTGACCGAACTCTGCACCCATGAAGTTGAGCT
Organism: Ruminococcaceae bacterium AB4001; assembly: GCA_000621765.1. GTDB lineage: Bacteria > Bacillota > Clostridia > Saccharofermentanales > Saccharofermentanaceae > Saccharofermentans. The sequence goes on along the minus strand of JHXJ01000021.1, from coordinate 48,680 downwards.
TTCCGCCCGGATGGCTGATCTGATAGAGCATCATGGTACGAAGAGAAGCAAACTTTCTCCAGATATCACCTGGCATCTTATCGATCAGTGAATGCTTGCCGTGAACGACTTCGTCATGAGAAAGACTGAGGATGTAATTCTCAGAGAACGCGTACATCATAGAGAAGCAGAACTCATCGTGATGCCATGCCCTTGCATAAGAATCAGTGGAGAAATAATCAAGCGTATCATGCATCCACCCCATGTTCCACTTATGGGTGAATCCCAAACCGCCGAACTCGACGGGATGTGACACCTTGGGCCATGCAGTAGATTCTTCCGCGATCAGCATCGCGTGAGGATAGTTCTTGCGGATCGTAGAGTTGAGTTTCTTGAAGAAATCGATCGCCTCAAGATTCTCATTGCCGCCGAACTTATTAGGGATATACTGCTGTCTTCCGTAATCCCTGTAGAGCATTGAAGATACTGCGTCTACGCGGATACCGTCCAAATGGAACTCATCGATCCAGAATACAGCATTGGAGATCAGGAACGAGATGACCTCGTTCTTTGAATAATCGAATACATAAGTACCCCACTCCCTGTGCTCGCCGATCCTGGGATCAGAATACTCATAACAGGGGGTTCCGTCGAACCTTACAAGACCTTCCATGTTCTTCGGGAAATGAGCCGGAACCCAGTCAAGGATGACGGAGATGCCATTCTGGTGAAGGACATCTACCATGAACTTGAAATCAGCGGGAGTTCCGAATCTTGAAGTAACGGCATAATAACCTGTTACCTGATAACCCCATGAATCATCAAGCGGGTGCTCTAAAATAGGCATAAGCTCAACATGCGTATAGTGCATCTTCCTGCAGTAATCAGCAAGATCTATAGCAAGTTCCCTATACGTGAAGAAATTGCCGTCAGGATGTCTTCTCCAGGAACCCAGATGTATCTCATAGATATTAATAGGCTTCGGTGCGAGAGCATCTTTACGGTTCTTAACGAACTCATCATCATTCCAGATATAATCATCAGGATCATAGATTATCGATGCATTATTGGGTCTCGTCTCAAAGTGTCTCGCAAACGGATCACCCTTTTCATATATCCTGTTATCTGCACCGATAACTCTGTACTTATAGCGGTCCCACTGCCGTGCATCAGGAACCTTCTGTTCCCAAATGCCGGTCTTACCAAGCATGAACATCTGGCAGTCGTTTGGGTCCCAATCGTTGAAATCACCCATAACACTGACCATTCTTGCATTAGGAGCCCATACGCGGAATATAAAGCCTTTCCCGTTCTCATCTTCGTAAGGATGAGCGCCGAGAAATTTATAGCTCATGAAATTCTCGCCTTTGTTGAATAAATAAGCGGCATCCATTGATGTAGCCTTGCCTCCCTGAGTCTCAAATTGTTGATGTGCCTGAAAAAATGCACATCAATAATCAAGGGCAAATGCCCTTAATATCAGATATTATAAACTAAATCAGAGGATTTACCAACCAAAAATACAAAAAAGGAGAAAAATCCACCCCTTATTTTGTGCAAAATTACATAACAGTGCCAAAGTTTTGTCAGTCTTCGATATTCGTTATAAAACCCGCGAAAATTTATCCGAAAACCGGTCAAAAAAAATCCCCCGGGAACCAATTCCCGGGGGATTAAAACATATTATTTCTTATACTTAAGACGTCTCTTCATAACGACTATGAAGACCACAAGTGCAACGAGTACGAGCAGTCCGATTACAGAACCAATTACCAGAGGAGTATTGGTAATGAAACGGACAAACAGATTTGTTGTTACATAGAAGTTAGTGATCTCGAATTCCTGAACATTGCCTGCGGCATCCGTTCCGACGATCTTAACTTTATGCGCACTGTTAGAGTAGTCTGAGATATCAAATGTGAACTCTCCGTTGCGGTTGATTATCTCAGCAACCTGCTCGGCTGACCAGGATACATAAGGCGTATTATAGTCATCGAGATAAACATCTACATCATTGAGCAAAAGGTTATCAGTAACCATCAGCCTGACAGTATACAATTTCTCAGCATAAGTCTTATTGCTGCTAAGATTTGTAACTACAATGTTAGGTCTTGTCGCATCAATACCAAACTGCAGACTTGAATTCTTCGTATCAAGTGTATTCTCAGAGACATTTCCTGCTTCATCCCTGGAGTAGAAAGAAACTCTGTATACACCATCATCAGCAAATACATCTGAATGGATAGTGTATTTGTATTCATACCACTTGCCGTTTCCGCCGACAGTCTGGACATCGTAGTCAACGCCCTCAACCAGTTTGATCGATTCGTTATTCTTAAATACAGTTACAGACTTATCAACCAGCTCGTTCGGGTTGATCTCTGTAAAGACTATGTCGATCGGTGTCTGTGCGTATGTACCGTTGATCTTCTTTGCAGCATCGCTGATATCATATGTGGAACCGAATCTGTTAATGGAGAATGTAAGCTTCTGGGTAGATTCATTACCTGCAAGGTCGATTATCGTAACCTCTAAGGTATAAATGTCATCCATATCCTTCTGCATTGCAAAATCATTAAACTTAAATGTCTTTCCGTTATGGATATCAGAGTATGTTCCGTCCAACGCAAGCTTTCCTCTGTTAGCACCGGAGAAAGAAACAAATACACGATCTTCAGAGTAGTTTGTATCTGAATATGTGATAACGGGAGTAACAGAGCCGCTATTGGCTGACTTGTCAGTTACACCTGTAATCTTCAGTACAGGAACAGTAGTATCAACATAGAATGTCTGTTCAGCAAAGTCAGCTGCATCATTTCCTGCCTTGTCCTTTACAGAAATATCAAATACATATCTGCCATCCTTATCGTAAGCAATCGTAGCGGTATGCGTATCACCGTTGTTTGACCAGTTGCTTACTGCAGGGATTGTTATATTGGCGCCGTCATCCGTCGCTTTAAGTGTGATATTAACTCTTCCTGCGTCGAAATTATGCTCTACGATAGTGATAGTTGCTGTTCTTGTCGCATTGTAATAAATGTTATTTACAGCAGTATTGTTGTCATAACTTACATTGATCGTAGGAACAGTCTTATCAATTGTAAAGCCTTTGGGGGCTACGCTGTTTCCGTAACTGATAGAATCAGCTACATTGCCGGCGAGATCCGCATAAGCGATATCAAATGTGTAATCCGCATCTCTTGTATAAGGGATCGTAGTTGTCCACCTGGTGTTATCACCATTGCCGGAACCATTAGTCTTGGTCCAACCATTAACCTCAGGCAACGCACCGGTGGAAGTAGTAATAGAAACCCTTACATCATCAGGACTGAAGTTGCGCTCTGTGATAACGATCGTAGCAACTCTGTCTTCCTTGAAGCAATTATCCTCATCAGCAGTATTGTTATTATAACTGATGTCGATGCTAGGCTTCGAAACGTCGATCTTAATATTTCCAGCAGACGTCTTGGAAATCCTGATGTTTCCGGCATTATCCTCTGCCGTAACTTCAACAATTACGTTATTGCTGTTAAACTTCTCGGCATTAATAGTAATCGAGTCTGTCCATGCTCGCGCAAGTTTGTCAACAAAATCGGAAACATTTGAATCACCGATAATGCTCGGATAATCCTTATCAACAGCAAGATTAAGTAATGTGCCGGACTCAACAGCATCTGTGTCCGTGGTGTATATCGTGTACGTAACACGCTTAAGGCCGGAGAAACTGCCAGTAGCATCACGGGTGTCTCCAATATAAGCCGGATCATTAACAGTCAATTTGACTGAAACATTACCATTATAGAAACCTCTGGAATTAGGAGCAGCAGGTATGATATCGATCTCAGGTGCGTTCTGCTCACCTTCAGGTGCCTGATTATCAACAACTATACCTGTAGAATGGATTATTTCACTGTTGGATGCCTTATCAGTAGCTTTAAAATATACTACTACCTTAGAACCTGTATTAATGAGAATGCCTGTTGCCTTATCATAATCATACCAGGAAGCTGTCGCATTGAAGTTCGAACTCTTATCTGCCAACTGATACTGTAAAGAATCTTCTCCGCTGTTTGAGCAGTCTGCACTTAAGAATACTGTTACAGGTTTATTATAGAACTTATCAAAGACTATGCTTGTATCAGTAGAAGCAACAGAATCGCTGTTTATAGTCATCGTCAGTTTTGTCGGCTTGGACTTATCAACTGTGAATTCCTGAGGTGCAATAGTACCGTAATCAACATTTGAACATGAGCGATCAGCTTTGTCCGTACAATATACGGCAATTTTATAATCTTTTTCTTCACTGAATTTAAATGAAGCTTTATGAACATCTGGATTCTTAGGATCATCATCAACCCAATCAAGATCAACATACTTGCCGTTAACAGACAGGATTGCATTCTCTCTAGTAAAATTTCGTTCGGTAAATGTTATATTAGCTGTTCTGTCACTATTGAAATATTTCTCGTTATGTACACCTTCATCAGTGTAAACGACTTTTACTTGCGGATCCTTAGTATCAATTACAAAGTAACCCGGATTCTCTTCAGAATAAGATGTGACATTAGCCGGATTTTTAGCCAGATCTACATACGAAACACTGACTTTATACTCCGCATCTTTTGTAAACTCAAGAGTAACAATGCCTGATTTAGCCTTATCCGTATTAATTACATAATCACCTTCAACATCGCCTTCACCAGGCTTAGCATCGACAAAGCTGTCGTTAAGACCGCGCTTCATATCTACTTTGACAGTTAAGCCTTCATAAGAATAATTCAACTCATTTATCGTGATCGTAGCGATCCTTCCAGTAGAGTAATACTCATTATTATGCTTAACAGTTTCGGAGTCATCATTATATTTGACTTCGACTTCCGGATCTAAGGTGTCGATAATAAAATGCTGAGCAGCTTTTCCATTATAGACTGGTTTGCCGATATTTCCGGAATTGTCTTTGCATTCTACACTGAATATATACTCGCCATCGCCTTTGAATTTCAATTCGATCTTATGAACCGTTTCGTTCTCATTGTTAATATATGAACTATCTACTCGTTCTAAGTCTGAATCAGAAACCTCATTCCCATTTCTGGTAACGGAAATCTTAACTTTATCACTAGAATAGTTTTTTTCGATTATTTCAATCGTAGCCTCTCTGTTTACATTGAAATAAATACTTTCATCATCACTTTCAACATTTTTATTCTTATTATTTTCATCACTATCATCAACAATATCTTTTACATATACTGTTACTATAGGATCGATATCATCAGTAACAACCTTGATAGGTGTATTAGAAGGAATTGGCTTATTATTTTCATCAATGATCTGCTTTCCATTGATTAAAATATTATCACTATGGTGGAAGTTACCAGTAGAACCAATAGTATAAGCTACGTTGCCAGCCTCATCATAAACCCAAACACGGATCTTTTCATCACTGTTTGCCGGAATTACAAATGTACCGATACGCTTATTATTTGTGCTATCTCCTTCTGTTGTTACATACTCAACTTCTTTGGCTTGATTCTCAGATTTAAAATCTCCCAAAGCATACTTTATAGACTTTATACCTGAACCTGCATCAGTGGCAGTTACAGTAACAGTCAGCGCATTCTTGGCAAAAATGCCTATAACGCCTTCCGTAAGAAGAGTGTGGACGATATCATCATTTTTATCATCAGGATCATTATTTGGATCAGTTATATCAATCAAGAAAGCCGGATCAGTCTGGTCGATCTTAATCTCCGCTACCGAACCTAAATTGGTGTAATCAGTACCGTCAACTGTCTGATAAAACAGGACATTATTCTCACGGGCAGCATGAATTCCATCATCCTTCAGAGTATAGGAAGGTGCCTTATCACCATTTTCGTTCTGAATTTGAACATTTTGATCTTGAGGTTTAATCTCAACAGACTTGTTATAATAACCTGTTTTAGCAGGTTCACCATTATATAAAACTGTTGTATCTATATCATCTTTATATCCGATTAAGAGAGTAGCTTTTAGTCGTGTATCATTATGGTTATTGTCGCCTTTTATATCTATTACAACCAAAATACTAGTAGGGTCATCTATCCTCTCATTAAACCATACACGTATACTTCCATTTCCAAATTCAACATCATAAACTCTTGAATCTGATAACGCTCTATTTACGCTATAAGTTCCATAATAATCTCCGGTAAAAAATATATGACCCACCATAGTTCCTGTATTGAGGTGACCATCATCTTTCGAGTCATATGTATCTTTTGTTAACTCTATCGTCTGATCAATTGTTACAGTTGTACTCGAAATATCTAATACAAAATCATCAAATTTTGTATCCGCAGGGACAGTAATGTGTAAATTAAACTTCTTATTTGCATTTTTTACATGCAAATACCATTTTCCGCTTTCTTTTACTAATTCTACAGCATCAAAAATCTCTTCGCCTTCATCATTGGTAACTATATACTCCAATGTATCAGGTCGTTCCGGATTGCAGTCATCAGTAAAAATAGGTGTCTTTAATTCATAATAAAATACTTGGGTAGTGGGTATAGCTACTTCTCGTTGAGCTAAAGCAACCTTGATAGTATACGTATCTTCACTGTGGTAGCAATCAGTATCATCGAAAGATGCTTTAACAACAATATTACCGCCACTGTTTATTGTAACTAATCCACTTTTATCATCTACACTTGCATCGGCAGTTGTCTCTTCTGTTACTATACTGTACCTGATTTTCGTTTCATCAAAGCCTTCAGTAATTGTTGCTGTTTGTTTGTATGTTTGATCTTTATTATAAACAGCGTTAACAAACTTTGGAGAAAACTCAACTTTAGCACGCTTTAGTGCAGTAACTGTAAAGTAATCATAGCTTTCTGTATAATTCTTGCCTTCGGGCATCGAAGCAGTAACTAAAACAGTTCCCGGTTTATTAAATTCGACTAAACCGGTATCACTTACTGAAGCAATATCCTTATACTCATCAGGGATATCATATGTAATAGGTTTTGTAGGTTCTTCCTCATCATTACATGTCGGAGTAGGAAGCTGATATACATTAGCTTTTCCATCAACATAATCAAATTCATGTACCTTAGGTGTAGGGAAAGCAAAACTCGATCTTTCTCCCTGGATTACCTCTAAATGAAAAGAGTAAGGATGATAGGTTTTATTATTTTTAAAATCATAATATCCTTCGCCGGAAAAATTAGCATCAAAATCATAACCGCCGACATCCAAGAACGAAGGCTCGTCATCGGTAGTATATTCTACTTCAAGACCATTATTTAAAGAAAATAAACCCACTTCTGATGCTTTATGACTTTCACCATCATAAGCAATTTCCTTATATCCGAGTTCACTTATTCCTGCCAATTCTTCAAAATTGTCAGATAAATTCGTGCATTCGATAGGATAGGATTCATAATAATAGCATCCATCCCACTCTTCATCATTCGGATTTATAGTTTGAGTATATGATTTATATCCTGTTCCTGGTTTTTCGAAAGTTACATCAAATCTAAACGATGTACTCCAATTGTTACCATTTTCCAAATGGTCAAGGTAATATGATGCAAAATCTACTTTAAACAATCCTTTTTTATTTGTTTTACCAGTTGCAGAAAAATCAGAACAATTGCCTTTACCCTTTACAGTGACTATCACACCTTCAACCGGTTTACTATAGACAGTTATTGTGTTATTAGTCGAATATGGCTGGCCATTTTCTTGTATAGACCCGGTAAAAGGATATTTTTCAGTATGTGTATCTCCGACTTGTTCTGTAACGACAAATGTATACATACCGTCTCCATCATGGCCATATCCAGGCTCCCCTTCGCCTTCAGCAAAAACTGAAAGTGCATTTAGAGGTAAAAATGTCAGCACCAAAACCGATGCCAACAAAGCAGACGTGAACTTAACAAAACCTTTTCTATTAAATTCCATATTTATCACCCTCCTAAAACATTCTCCTAAATACCTATTATATATTCTTATTTAAATAAAAAAAACTCATTCTATCAATTCATTTTCCATAAAAGATGATAATGATTCCACTTCTTTAAACTCGGACTGAACTACAGTTTGAGCAGGAACCACGGGGGCATTAGCGGCTACATTCGCCGCATTGGGATTCAATATGGTGGTCTCACTGCTTGCAGCTGGTGTAGTCTCTTTATTAACAAGAACAGTAGTCTCATTGTTCTTAGATTCCAAAGCAGACGTGGAAAACTTCTCAGTACCTACACCAACTCTTCCTGTCTTACCCGGCTTCGTTACATGAGGATTCTGCTTAGCCGAATGGATAAGATTGCCGGAATTGTTTTTGTTATGTTCCTGTATCTGTTGAATGGATTTCTTTGCGGTTCTTCCGGATAACTCTCCAACAACCTTGGGAATATCAAGAAGAAAGAATAAAGCAACCGCCACAAGGAAAACAACGGCCGAGGCAATAAAAGCTGCCATCGATAATGTATTAAGCATTTCAACAGTCATTTATCAGCCCCCGTTTTCTTCATGGACAGTTCCATACGCTGCTTCGATCGCCTTCAGAGTTTCCGGCATATTAGAAACGATCAAATCCTTTTTGTCTGTGGTTTTATCAGTTGTAGTCTCAACTGATTTAACTATAGTGTCTATCCTGTTGTACAAAGCGATTAATTCATCTTTTTGCAGACCATCCTGCTTAAACTTTGTAGCATATTGCTGTAAAGCTGATCTGGACATCTCTAAGATCTCAAGTCGAACTATCTCGCTCTCACTTTCATCGCTAGCTAATCTTTCAACAAGATCAGACAGGTTTTCAAAAAACGGTTTATAATATCCCCTGTCACCTGCCTCAGTAACTATAGTCAGAATGTCGCGATAGAATATGCCGACGTTGGCATAAGCAAGAGCCATCCCGTAATTGGGGTAATCTTCTGAAGCATAATCTAATACATCCTGGAACCAGGGCACAGAGCTTTTTCCTCTGGTTACCTGGTTATCAGAACCGCTTCCGTAATCGAAATAGTACCAATAAAGTTTTCCAACCTCGAAACATATATCTACATATGCATCTTTATTCTGCATTAATGCATCTTTGTTATTCTTTATGAGAACTTCGATCTGGTTTGCCTCGCTCTGGGTAAATACAGCATCGTTTTCCTTATAGCATTGTATAAGTGCCAAATAAGCATCTGGATCTCCTGCTTTATTCGGAACCGAGATACACTCTTCATAAAGTTTCATTTTCGCATCGTAGTCAGGGTTCTTAGAAGCCTCGTACATCAGGCTATCATAATTGTCTGTAGCGATATTTGATGCGGATAACTTTATGAAAATACCTGTCATCAGCAAGATCAAAGAAAACAAAACAGTAATCCCGAACCAGACTACCTTAGCGCGCTGTTTACGCTTATAGATAGGTTCAAGATTCTGGTAATTCTCGAGGTCATACATTAATTCCGCGCATGTCTGATATCTGTCATCAGGATTATCCTGAGTACATTTAATGATTATCTGATCCAAACCGCGCGACAGCATTGGATTGACAGCTCTGATCGATTTATCAGTAACTAAAGTAACACAGGGATTAACATTGGTCAGCATATGATACATTGTCAATCCCAAACAATAGATGTCTGTTCTGGCGTCAGTTCTTCCAAGACCGCCATACTGTTCAGGAGCGGCATAGCCTCTTGTACCGATGCAGGACGTCTCTCCCGTATTAACATCGTAAGTTTTAGCGGTACCGAAATCTATGACCATGATACTGCCGTCAGGCTTAAGCATAACGTTGGCCGGCTTCATGTCACGGTAAATAATTGGCGGCGTTCTTGAATGAAGATATCCGAAAACATCACATAACTGCATAGCCCACTCAACGACATTAGCTTCTGATTGAGCTCCGGTCTCTTCAAGGATAACATCGAGTGATCTGCCTTCGATATAGTCCATGACAATGATCAAACTCTCATTGTCCTCAATAACGTCAACAATACTCGGAAGATTAGGGTGATTTAATTTCTTAAGGGTGTCTATTTCTGCGATAAGACCGGCACGGACCTGTGTAAAATCCATGCTTCCGTCCTTGCGGACTTCTTTTATCGCCCATGTTTTATTTGCTTTCTCATTTATGGCCATATATACGACGCTCATTCCGCCGTGGCCTATCTCGTTTAATATCTTGTATCTGCCGTCAACTAAAGAACCTACCTGAAGCATCTCTTATCCTCATTCTGCATAGGTTCTGATGCCGATAACTGTGATGTTATCACGCTCCTGGCGCTGCTTGTTAGCCTCAACCAAGGCCTGCATATTCGCCTGCATCTGAGGAGCACTTGTCATAACCGACGCATTCATATATGTATATATTTCATCAGCAGTGATCTCATGTCTGAAACCGTCACTGCAGAGCATGTAGACAGCATCCTGTATTACATTGCCCATAAAGAAATCAGGAATAACTTCCTCAGAAGCACCAATACATTGTAAGAGCACACTTCTTCTTGGATCTCTTTCAGCTTCCTCAGGAGTGAGATTTCCCAATTCTATTTCTCTGGCAACGACAGTCTGGTCTACAGTAAGTACCCGGATCTGATTATATATCTCATATGCACGGGAATCACCAACATTTATTATAAAGAAATAGCTCTCTGTCAAGAGCATTGCAACTAAGGTCGTACCCATATTAGTGCCAAGTGAAGCAGCATATTCCTTTATCTTTCTGTTGAAAGAAACAGCAATTTCATTCCACTCAGCTTGTAAAGTGACCTCATTAAAACCAGTCTCTAATAACTGAGGCAACCTGGTTTCGGACCACTTCTTAAACGCATTTATTACAGATGAACTGGCTATCTCACCTTTTGAAAGTCCGCCCATGCCATCACAGAGAACAGCCAAAACAACATTACCCTGTTTTGTTAAGAAACGACTGACAAAGTAACAATCCTGATTTGTACTCTTGGTAAGTCCAATATCTGTAACGGCCGATATAAGGAAGTTCATTACAAACCTCGTTAACCTATCTTAAATTCAAATTCCTCGTTGGCAAACTTGATCCTGTCTCCGCTTTTCAGAGGAACTTCAACACCGCTTTGTATCATTGTGCCATTGACAAATGTATGATTGGTTGAATTCGTATCTTTAAGAAAGTAGGAGCCGGCGTTAGATGTGATAACAGCGTGGCTTCTGCTTACAGCTGTATTATCTCCGATAAAATATTCAACAAAGCTCTTCTCTTTTCCGATTCTGAAAGGATTTTTGTTTATAGCAATCCTTTCTGAAGTCTTGATCCTTATAAGCCAAGGATTAACAGGCTGCTGAGCAGAAGCAGCATTTGCCTGACTTAAAACTGTCGTCTCGCCTGCAGCGCCTCCACCAAGAACGGTGGTTTCACCAAAATTGCCGATAACAGGTGCGGGTTGAAAATTCATTGCGGGCTGCTGAACAGGTGTTTGCAACGGAGCAACCGGAGCACCTGGAACAGCTTGAACTCCCTGAACCGGAGGAACTACAGGAGCTGCAGCTTTATTTGCTGCCTTTTTATCCTTACCTTTTTTATTCTGAGCAGGTGCTGCCGCGGCAGGCTTAGCATTAGCTTTTGCTGCCTTCTTAGCTTCTTTCTGCGCTTTATAAGTTGCTGCATTATCGGAATTATAATGCTGTAAAAGATAGAACAAAGATATATCTTTTCCGTCAGGCGTAACTGCAGGTGCAGCATTAGCATTAGTATTAGCACCCGCCTGTTTCGGAGGAATAGCCATTCCGTTCGGTCCCTTCTGCGGAAGAACCATATGACTATTAGCCTGCGGTGGAGCAACCTTAGCTGCATTTGCCGGAGGTGTCGAAACAGCAGGAGGAACTGCTGCAGGAGAAGAAACCGGTGCTTGGACAGGAGGAACCTGCTTTATTGCAATCTGCTGTTGAGCGGGAGAGCTTCCAAGCAGACTGTGCTGATTAGATGCAGGAATCTGTGTTATAGGCTTAACAGGTGCAGAAACATTTCCATCTTTTATCTCAGCCAGTACCTTCTCAAATTCAGCTAAAGAAAAATAGGCTGAAGAATTCAGATAATTAAGTATCTTAGCAACATGACTGCAGTCTTCAGTAACATCAGACTGAATACTATACATAAGATCCCTGAAAAATAACGATACATCCGAAGCGGTTCGTGATTCACCCACTAACGGAAGCATGATCATACTAACTTCATATGATGAAACATCGATAAAGATCAAGTTCAGATCCAGGATTATCGAACTTGTGTCAAGCATGTATTCTTCAGCAGCCAAAAAGGCATCAACTATACCCTTGAATGCTCCGATCAATCTCTTCTTGTTTACCTGACCGGTAAAGAAATCCTGAAGCGTAACACGTGCAGAAACGTCGTACTTAATGAATTTACTGTTGTCCTTCTGCAAGAAAATAGTCTTGGCCAAGCCGGGAATCTTATTGTTGGTTAACATTCCCAACGCCATGCTGTCGACATTGTCTTCCTTTCTTATCTCATAAACAAGATATGTATTAACGCCACTGTTTTCGTAAGTAAATTGATCCATCTATCAGAAACACTGCCTTCCGTTTTTATGCAATATTCGACGCTTATACTGGAATTTTAATTCCGTCAATATGACCAGGATCGATATCATCATCATCGAGACCGTCATCGAGACCGTCATCGAGGCCATCGTCGAGGTCATCGTCGAGACCATCATCGAGTCCATCGTCGAGATCGTCATCGAGATCGTCATCGAGATCATCGTCATCATCTTCGAGACCCTTCTTGTCATCTGGCGTCGGGGTATCAGAATCATCATCAATATCGTCAGATGTCTCAACTCCCCACATTTTAGCTCTGACTGTATCTTCCATAGGGATACTCGCCATTCCAAAAAAGTCCATCCAAAGATGAAGCTTATATTTTACTGTGATTATCAGATCGCCATCGACAACCTCATATTCAAAATCCATTCCTTTTAAGCCGTTTTTGACACCAAGACTCTTTAACTTTTCCTGAGCCTCATTGTCATTACCACTACCGGTAAGATAAGCAACAAATCTGGTCTTTATAACATCAGTTTTTGAGTTAGAATCGTACCACTTTGTTCTACTGGTATAATTCTGATCAAAGAATGATCTGTATATATCTGTGGCCATATCGCTTAAATTTTCCCACCAATGGAAATCAGAACTTCCAATAGTATCAAGTTTTTCAACAATATACGAATCCACAGATAAGCTCTTCGTAGCCTGGATGAGAGCATGATGAACCTCGTTCCTTGCCACAACAAAGCCAAAGTAACCAAAAATGGCTAAAAACAGGAAAAAGAAAATCGGTAAAACCAAAGCGGTTTCCAGGGTCATCGAACCCTTTTCAAATTTGTTATGCTTCATAGTATCACCTCTTAATAGCCTATGTGTCTTTCCTGATGAACTGTCTTAGTGAATACGCTCGCACTATCTGTTAGTGAACTGAAATCAAACATAGGATTGATATCATAAACTATTTCAGAATGCACGTATGTGTATGATTTACTGATATCAAATGATTGACCATGATAATCATAATATGCCCTTGATTCATTGATGACCACATTCTGAATTCTGTCCCATAATTCATAAGTATGCGTACAAGTCAAGAACAATAAGAACATATGATCAGTGTACGAAGAATATGGTAAAACACCATCGGCAAAAGGATTCAAACTACTAAAATCACTATTGGTTGTCATATCATCTATCATCTGACAAATAGGGAGTACTTCGCCAACCAATTCGGTCATATCACTAAGACTTGCAAGATCAGAAGCCAAGCTCAAAACGCCAGTAGGTGTACAATAACATTCGAACTTAATTAAAGGTAGATCACCACCATTAGAAAGGATGAACGTATCTAAGAAGGCATCACCGAGAAGGACTAAAATATATACAAGCGGAGCAAAATATTCAGCTGCTTCTGCCATTTCGGTAACTTCCTGATCCTTAAACAGTGGAACAAGATCAAGTACCAATCTGAGCATCAAGATGTTGTAGAATGCTCCGCACTGGTTATAAACTTCATTCGTCCAACCGCAAAGAAGATATTCCTGTTCTGCCCCGTAGAAAGTCTTGCTGTTTGGTTGAGGGAGAGCACTTCCGGTAGTGATGGCACTGTATAGCATGCGTACACCACTAATACTTGCATATGCTTCCCAGTTTTCGGTAAGACCCGGATTATCCATATCCTGTCCGCATACGTCCCTATAGATTTCCATGCCGTAATTGTAACCGGAAATATCAACGCTCTGCATATAGTTGGTTCTATTGGGGAAATTATATGCAGCATATCCGGCTAACAAAACGTGATCCCATATCTGACCAATATCTACCATACGAAGAACACTATTTATGGTTACATTCTGTACCCACAGTAAAAGTGCAAGGGAAAGAGCTGTAGTTGCAATTAAAATCTCAACAGAAAGTAATATAGCCTGAATAATATTCGGCGGCATTTTGAGTTCTTCAATACAAGCAGTAAGTTGAGCAATAGCTACAATACCAACGGCATTAGCAATATCGTTGTTCCTGTGTACAGCGCGAGTAACCGTTTCTCCTACTGAATCGTAAAGCAAAGGTTCAGTATTCTTTTCATAGTCTATTACTGCTCTGCAATTGGCATCAATCATTGAAGGCATATCAACAAAAGAAACAACTGCATCAATAAGATCTTGAAGAGTCGAGAAATCGACCTCATAGTCTACATCTTCAAAATCAGTTATAAATCTTGAAACAGCGTCAGCTATACTATCAATACTGCCAATTTCAACATACCAATCACCTTTAGTGTCATCTGTATCAGAATCTGCGTCAAAATCTGTCATTTTCATGTCATTGAGAGCCTTACTCAAATCTCTCAGATCATCAACTGTTTCTGAAACAAAATTATCGTAATCTTCATCTGCTATTGCTTGCATAAGTGGCAGAAGAGCAGTCGCAATATTCACAGTAAAATCGGTCTGTACACTAAATGCCTGCTGGTCGTTATTCGTAAGTTCATCACTTAAATCACCATAAGCGTCAAGTGCAGCCTCAAGATTCTCCGATACATCATCAAGCTTGTCTTTTAGATCTTCTATCTTACTAGCTAAATTATCACAAGCCCTTTTATACGTTTTTCTCGATTCATAGTAACCATCATAAAAGTCATCCCATGCATCCTTTACATCTTTATCTTCATAGATCTTATCAGCGGCACCACTATAATCATTCAACTCATCAATATAATCATTTAGGTCATCTTCAAAATCGTCATAAGCATCTTTATAATCTTCCAATGCAGGATTATACTTATTTGCTATAAAATCATTCAGATCTATAATGGCTTCTGCCGCTTTGCCTATTGCATCACAAACTTCTGCAGAATTCTCCATAACGGTTGTCATGGTTTCAAGTTGATCAACATTTATGGCTTCATTTATCTTATCAAGCAGCTCCGTGATATTGCCGCCTTCAAATACGGCATCAAAGAAAGCACTGTATTCTGCGTATTCCAGAACCTGCAATTTCATCATTTCCAGATCTTCAAGAGAATATTCGCCGTCTATAGTACATGACTTTAAAATTATGTCATTACCAACCAGCCTTTGATTTTCAACAAAATACTTTTTATATAAATCTTGGATTTCTGCATCCTGTGAAACAGCAAGCAATCCGAAACGTTCCTTAATGAAAGGATCATAATTACCAAGGGTTGCAAATGCACTAAGATCGTTGATCTCGATCATTTCCTCGATAACATCCTGATATCGGATAGACTCAACCATCATAAGAGTCATTCCCAATAAAGGTGTAACGACCAAGGCCAGGAAAAGGCTTATAGAACCTTTTACCATTTTTCGGGATTTAAGAAGTAAAGAAGCAGCAATCTGTTTTACGTTATAAATCTTTCTCATAATACACCTCAATTAACAACCATTTCCCAAATCGCATGAATAAGCCCAAATGCCGCATCAAGCAGATTATTATTCAATACTTTACCGGTTACAAAAATAGAAGTATCAGCTAAATTCGTAAATCCTAAAGCATCAGTACCAGCTACATATGAAGTGGCCTCAAGACGCTCAGTCTTATCAATACCCAACATAGCTAATACACCACCAAAAAAGAATGTGTATTTGTTTCGTACTGTGATTTTATAATGATATCTGCCGATATCATCATGTATACGCTCCAAAGTAACGGTATAACCACCCGAATCTTTAGCCAAAGTGGATTTCGTTAACCTTGTCTCCGTGGCTTCCTTTAAAGTTTGTTTGTTGAGGATATTATAAACTTGAGCAATGATAAAGTTGTTTCTGTAAAATTTCACTCCATGATGATTTACATCACTACTAACTTTAGTAGCATCTTGCAAATCTGGAAATCTATAAGTAACAGCAACTTCTTCTGCCATCTGATTTGCAACAATTCCCATCATTGAATGCTGATAAGCCAAAAAGCCCATACACATGACCAGCATTAAAACAATTATTGATGCCAGAATACAAAATACAGATTCCAGCATAATTGTTCCGTCTTCATCTTTTGAGAAGATCCTCATAATAGCCTCCTTCCGGTTAAGCGTATTCTTTAACCGCATTTCCATAAAAAACCTCTTCAAAATGTTCATCAGCCCAAGACCCTTTTACTACCTTTACTGTATATTCAGATTCACCCTGAGAAAAAGCATCTTTGTCCCACTTTTCCAATTCCATTTCTTCAGGAACTACAAATGTTTCGATTCCATCTTCTTTGTTTTTGAAGGCATTATCACCTACCACCTTTAATCCCTTGGGTAATGTAACAGTATTCAATGACATGCAACCGACAAATGCCTCACGACCGATCTCAGTTACCGAATCAGGAATGTTAATATCATTCAGGGACTCACAACTCTTAAAAGCATGATCGTCAATTATAGTAACATCACCGGTAAAAATAACTGTTTCAAGAGATTTGTCGGAAAAAAAGCACATATTAGGAATTTCCGTCACGCCTTCGGGAATAGTTATTTCCTTAAGATTGGGGCAACTGTCAATAGCTGTAAGTTTTGTCAGATTAGCAGGCAATCTGATAGTTTCGATTGTATCTGAACATGAAAGCAATAACTTAAGATCTATATCATCATCGCTTTCAAAATATACATTTTTAACTTTACCGGCTTTTAACGTGCAATTAATGATTACACCGGAAGGAATAACCAAAGTCTCCTGCTTTTTGCCTTTTTCAGATAATCCGGCCAACTTAAGACCTGATTTGCCTTCCTCGAAAGTGAAATAATCCTCATTTGATTCTAAATCAAGTGCCTCTGTTTCTCTCTCTATTTCTCTGTCAGGCTCACCATTATTTCTGTCGCTATTTCCGCCTTCCTGCGAACAGGACACAGCAGCTAATAGCATACTGAATACGAGTAATGCTGAAATTATTCTCCTTCTTTTCATTCCTAATTTATCCTCCATATTGATCAATCAATCTTGTTGTATAACTCGATTAATTGCCAAATAGATATTTCTTCGTTTGTTTCACTGTCTATACTCTTATCGGTTAAAACTAAACTGCATCCTTCGGTACTGAAATAACCGGCATCCAAAAACTGGTAATCAATTGCCAATTGACCTTCAGTATTAATATATCCCCATTTCTCTCCATTAAATACAGCAGCCAGACCATTTGAAAAACTGCGTGCAAGAGCAAATTGAGGTTCTATAACAATATTTCCTTTTGTATCGATATATCCCCATTTTGAGTCAGTACATACAGCGATCAGATCTTCATCTGCCATAACTCCGACATCATCAAACTCTCCGACCACCTTATTTTTATAAAGAACTGAATACTTAGAAGCGTTAGTATATTTAACGATCTGAATATTATTCTTATTATATGTATAGTCTGAGTTCAGGATAATATCATCATAAACTTCTTCAGAAACCTTATTGCCTTCGTTATCAATTATGAACCAGGAACCGTTCTGCATTACAGCAGCAGACTCGTCATAAAATGTTCCGGCAAAATCAAAAGACTGTCCATCAAACTGAACATCTCCAAGCTTATTATAGTAAAAATATTTACCATCATGCTTAATAGCTATCAGACCTTCAGAATAAACACCCGCTTCTTCGGGAGTTTCACTGAAATAACCATGTATAGTCGTTTCATCATCAATAAGATAAGTCTTGGCAGTCTTAGCATCAGTCATAAGACGGATAGTATCCTCTCCGACAGGACCGGCAAATGAAGCATTGCCTATCTCGGATTTATTCCCTTCACTATCAAGATACTCCCAAGCTTCATTCATAACAGCAAAATAGTTGTTTACCATCTCTTTTACTGCTTTATATTCACTATAATTAGTTTTAAATGCGTATTTCGTTTCAAAATACAAAGACAAGACCGTCTCGTCGGTTACTCCGGCGTCGACAGCCTTCGTCAGCATTTTATAAGCACTATCATATTCCTCTTCATCAATATATAGATTTGCAGCTGCTAATACAAAATCAACATTCTTAGGAAATAAATCGACGCTTAAAGTCAAATCATCTAAGTAATCACTATAAACATCTTTTCCTTCTTCATATAGATATTTATAGGCGTATAGTTTATAGGCCCACACTTCTTCGTTTTTGGGATCTATCTCCAAAGCAGCGTTATATTCATCGATCGCCAACTTGTATAAACCACGATTAATTAAATCTTCTGCCTCTGTGCAGTGCTGTTCAACCAAGCGTCCGTTATTGCCATTGGGGGAAATTATAAAAACTCCCCAACCGATGACGGTTAACGAAATAAGAACTATGCTCATTACCCTAGTAAACTTCACTGCTAAATCCCCTTTATGCTACAGATAGAATAATTGTCAGTCCACAACCAAGGCACACAAAGGGTCCCAAAGGAAAACTGTCGCGAAGCCTTTTCTTTCTTGAAATCAACAATATTAGTGAAAGCATAGCGGATATGATCAGGGCAAAAAGCAACGCGTAAAGAACCGTATTCATACCGCATAAAAAACCTAATGCGCCGTACAATTTACAATCTCCGGCACCTAATCCTCCCCTGGTTATTTTTGACATAATAATCAGGAAAAACATAATACCAATTCCAACAAGGAAATTGTTCAATAAAAGCATCCAAGCAGAACTGCCCAAAACGAACAATTCTATAATAAAGAAAATGATTCTTGCACCAAGAAGAACCAATACAAATAAATTAGGAATGATAAACAATTCCATATCGGTTATAACAACCGCAAAAAGGATCAGCATTCCTACTGCCAATTTAAAATAACTCAAAAGATTTGAAGCATTCAATTGGGCAAAATAACCACACAAAGCAGCAAATACACCAATCACGCTCAAGACAATAATCCTGGAGGATTTCCCCTGTATGAGACTGATCGTCTGTTGAGTTTCAACTGGCGCATTAGATGCGTCGGGGGCATCCGTATTCATCTTAGTTTTACGATAATATGGTAAATAATAGCGCATTGTCAAAATAGCTATTGACACTGCAACAATACACCAAACTAATCCACTAATAAATGACATACATCTGCCCCCGACTTTACACTAAAAATTACTTAACGCTCTTAAGGAACTTATTGAAAGCCTTAGAGATTGTCTTCATACCACCATTAGCTAATGCCCAGAAAGCACCTGCTAAAGCAACAACGATAGCTACGATGATGATGATAGAAATAAAGTTAGTGTCGCCTCTTTCAGATGTTAAAAAGCTCTTAACCTTGCTCATCATTTGATTTCTCCTCCTTTCTTCAAAATTTAAAAAATACCGATGCGATTGAGAAAATTCTCAAAAGCCTCGTAGAAAGTATCCAAAGCTTTATTGATATAATCATGTATTTTTGAAAACATGTCTATCCTCAATATTCATAAATTTATATCGGAAAACCTAATCCTCTCAAGAAATTTTTAACAGATTCAACAACTGTATGCATTCCTTGCATTACTAATTCTTTAAAAAGTCCTGCAAGAATTATAGCTACAGCTAACAATATGATGAGAGCAATGTAATTAGTATCGCCTTTCTCTGAAAGGAAAAATGATTTGATTCTGTCTTTCATAATCGTTTCCTCCGTTATTACTTCCAAAGTACTATCCTGAAGAATTCTTTAATCCACTTGCGGACTGTATCCCACCCACCTTCAGCAATTTGGTAGTATACATATGCAAGAGCTAAAGCAATCATTATGAGGAAAAGCAGAGCTTTAATATTTGTATCCCCACGCTCCGAAGTAATAAATTCCCTAAACATCCTTTTCATTAGCCCCACATCCCTTCTTAGAACAAAAACAACCCGCCGGCAAAAGCTGCCGTAAATACGATGACCATAACCCCTACGAATATTATAACAATAGGAGCCAGCAATTTTGTAGCAGCTTTTTCACCTTCCTGCAAAAGATGCTGTCTCTTCATTCTCCAGAGTTCTGTGGACTGATTTGCCAGGAATCTCGTAAGCTCAGATCCACCTTTATCCATACTCTGGAGCAAAGCACTTACAAATTTCTTAATTTCACTCGAATTTGATGCCTTACCAAATTTGAAGATAGCTTCGGCGTCAGAAGAACCGTTCTTCATATCTTCACTGGCCGTTTTCATAAGTTCATAGAACTCGCCCTCGCCATTTTGAGAAACAAGACCCCATGCATCCTTCAATACCATGCCGGAGTTTACCAATATGGCCATTGTAGATACAACTTCAGGAAGCTGCATATCACATTTGGTTGTTCTCTCATCAATAATGGACTTGAACTGTGTATAGAAGAAACCTGCAGAGATGAAAGCAAAAATAAAACCAACTATAAGTATGAACCCGTACATGGAATACATAAGTCCGGCAAGAACAAATGTAAAAGCCAAAATAATATGAACAAACGAAATAACCTGAGCCCAAATAACAGAGGCATAATATTCTGAATAAACAGGTGAATATAAAATCGCTGCCTGAGTCTTAAGATCAGCTTCGATCTTTCCTTTTAAGCGGAAAGGTCCCTTTGTGCTCCAAGCATATCCGATAGTATAGAGTCCGGAAAGCGGGAAACGGTTGCTATCAAGATTCTCATAAAGATAAGCACCTTCAGCTCCTCGAACATCCTGTATCACGAACAATACGGTGAGCGCTGTTCCAATTAAAAGCAAAATGAATCTCAGCATTGTCTCACCCCTTTATGTCCATTATCTTGGTGCCGAGTTTATAGGCTCCAATAAATATACCGATTGCAACAGTCATGGCAATGACGCCGGGGATTGTAGCAAAACTCCTGGCAAATGAACTCATCATTGTTCTGATCATCAATACCATACCGACAGGGATAATCATCATGATAGTAAACTGTGACTTATTGGACGTAAGAGCCGTATCGATCTCAGCCTCAATCTCAATCTTCTCGCTGATAATGTCACTGGTTCTACGTACAATGTCTTTCATATTACCGCCGGCACGGTAACAAAGCTCAAATACAATGCCGAAATTCTTTATATCATCAATACTGCTCCGTTCACCAAGAGCACTCATCATATCTTCTATCGGGATATTATTCTGCATGCCGTCTATCATTTCTTTTACTTCAGAAACGATATAAGCTTTGTCAGAATACTCAAGTCTCAGATCCTCATATGAAGATACGAGCGAATCAGTCATGTTCATACCGCTGGATAAGGATACAGCAAGTGTTCCCAAGAAACTTCTGAACTGCTCTCTTAATTCTTTTCTTCTCTTCTCTTTCAACTGCTCAGTTCTCATCGGAATAAGAACTTTAACCGCGATAAGGCCAATTAAAATAAAGATAATAACATTACCTATCATAGAAGCAGTTGTAGTATTGCCGTCCTCATCCAGGAACTGGTTTCCATAAAAGATAAGACCTACCAAACCGCCGCAAACAAAGCATACAAGGAATGTAAGGAACTTCTCGGTTCCATTCATATAATACTCGTTGTAATTTATCATCGGCGTGTTCAGCGCGGATGGTATAAACTGGGGACCTCTTTCTTTCTTAGCCATATCAGATCTCCCCCCTATAACCGGCAAGCGCAAGTTTAAATGTGTTTACCATCTTATTATCTGTCCTTTTAAGAGTTCCTGAAACCTTTTCAAGTGTGGTATTCTCATCTTCTTCAAAAACATACAAAGGATTAAGAACTATCTCACCATCCTTATATCCGACAACTTCACAGATCTCCATTGTCTTACGTGACTTATCTCTAAGTCTGGAAAGATGGATGATGATGTCAACCGCTGAAGCGATCTGCTGTCTGATAGCTTCCAAAGGAAGACCGGCTGAACCCTGAAGTACCATTGTCTCAAGACGGCTCAGCATATCATGCACAGAGTTGGCGTGACCTGTTGAAAGAGATCCGTCATGACCTGTATTCATAGCCTGAAGCATGTCAAGAGCTTCTCCGCCACGGACCTCACCTACAACGATTCTTTCCGGTCTCATTCTGAGAGAAGATTTGATAAGATCCCTGATAGATACCTCACCAGCTCCGGCTGTATTAGCGTTACGTGTCTCAAGCCTGACAAGATTCTCTATGCCCTTGATCTGAAGTTCGGCAGAGTCTTCGATCGTGATAACACGTTCATCCTTGGGAATAAAATTAGACAGAGCATTAAGGAATGTTGTCTTTCCGGAACCAGTACCGCCGGAAATAAAGATATTATATTTAGAACGGACAAGGATCTCTAATTTATCAGCGATCTCACGGGTAATGGAACCATAAGCGATCAGCTTCTCGATCGTCATTGGTTCTTTGGAGAACTTACGGATGGTTACGATGGGACCGCAAAGTGAAATAGGCGGCAAAACAACGTTTACACGAGAACCGTCAGGAAGTCTCGTATCGCAGATCGGGCTGGACTGATTGACTTCACGTCCGGCAAGGCCAACGATACGCTGGATAATATCTTCCAATCTTCTCGAACTCTCAAATTGCTTGTCCAGTTTATACAAACGGCCGCTCTGCTCGATAAATACATTTTCAGGACCATTGATCATAACCTCGGTTATAGTCTCATCCTTGATAATGGAATCAAGCAGTCCGAATCCACGGATAGAACTGAATACCTGTTCAGCAATGGAAACTCGCTGTTCAATAGAACAATATTGACCTCCCAACTGGGTGGAGACCAATTCTTCTATTTTCTCCTCAAGTTCATCATCTCCGATATCCTTGAGGGAGAAATTTTCAGTTACCATGCTCTTTAACTTGGCAACCAGTTGGAGTTCCATTTCAGAATCCACTTACTATCCTCCTCATAAGATGTTATCAAACATCGACATTTTCGATATATGATCAACAACTTGCTTTTCATCGTTATGAACAAATACCTGGATGCCGCCGATCAGCTTAGCATCGATATCTTCAATATTCTTACCTGTCTTACTGCTGTATCTGTTGTACATCAGGTTGAGCCTTCTGATCAGATCAGCTTTATCGTTCTGCTCAAGCAATGACAAAGCCTGAAAAGCTCGAACGATCTTCTTGTTAGAACTGTTTTCTCCGTCAGAAACCCAAACCAGATAATCAGCAAGCTTGAAAATATTCAGATTTTCCGGAGCAAGACCAAAATCGATATCAATAACGATATAGTTGTATGAACCGGTAAGTTTTAACGCTCCGATAAGTCTGACAATATCATCCTTAGTAAGTTCCAACATGTCTAACGGTACTGAAGTAGCCGAATAAAATGACACGCCGGAAGCATCCTTTTTAACGCAGCTCTCAAGCTTCATGCTGAGATTTGTTTTTCTGCTCTTCAAAGCATAGATGACTTCACTCATGTCATACTGGCCGTCACCGGAAAAATAGAGATCCGATGAACCGAAAGGTTCAAGATTAAGATATAAAACATTATTTCCCTTACTGCTGAAGTACTGCGCGCAGGCAGCTGCAACCGTAGAGGTTCCTACACCGCCGCAAGGCGATGAAAACATAATTATCCTGGCATTTTCTCCATCAATGCTGGCACCGGAAAGATCCGATCCGTTTCCGGATTCGGAATAAAGACTGAGTATCTGCTTATAAATCAGGTCAGCTCTCTGGAATTTACCGATCGCATTCTGGTTGTTGTAAGATTCGATTCCATTACCGTCAACAAAATATGCAAAAACGCATTTGGGCGGAATCGTACTGAAATCTATCTCAAACGTTTCACTTGCCAGGAAGATCTCTATTCTGTTAGAAACAAGAGCATCTAAAGCTATCTGCAGCTCTGTAAAGGAATAGAGTTCGATCTTATCAGCGAACTTTGCACTGAAAGCTGTCACGAATCGGTCCAGATAGACCTTATCGCTGTCCAAAATAGCTACTCGTATTCTCATAGATGCCCCCTCTCGAACGGATTAATCTATATTTGCTATAAAAAAATCCACACTAATAGTAACATTTGTGCAGAAATAATCAATAATTTTATAGGTTTTTCGGCAAATATTGATAAATCGGCAAGATATGTAAAATATCGTAAAAAATAGCAATAAATGATAAACTGCCGAGCAAGTCTCGGATGAAAAAGCAGTTTTCATCTGCCTTCCGCCCCGCTAATCCAGGTTATCCGTGTTTCAAGAATTATCATGTAGATCATCTGTAAAAGTCAGCAAATAAACATGCATATCGTATTTTCCTCTTTTTTTGTTTTATAATATTTTTTGATATTCTTTACTTATAACTAATTCAGGATCCAAACTATGTCTGACATAAAATTAATCAAAAACAGACTTCCCAAACTGCTTAAGGCTTTCTTGTTGTTGTATCCTTTTTTGATTGCTGTTTTTCAGGTGCAAACCCTGGATAATGATTTCTACTTTCTCTATCCGACCGGAGAATTCATTGTAAATCACGGGTTCCCTGCTACGGATTTTCTGTCCATGCACTCAAATATGAAAATAGTTGTTCAGCAATGGCTGTCATCCGTGGTTTTCTTCCATGTGTATTCGTTGTGGGGCAAAATCGGTATGTTTGTCCTGCTTAATGCCTGTTATGCATTGATCTGCTATCTGAACTACCGGCTGATTCTCCTTATTACTAAAAACGAGCTTATTTCCTTATTTGTTGCTTTTTGCAGCAATATATTGATATATCCGTTAATAATCTTCACCAGACCACAGATATTCACTATTCTCCTTCTTCAGATCGAGATCATACTTCTTGAAAAATTCCTTCAGAAAAGGCATATTGCTTTTCTTTTAGGAATTCCGCTTATTTCTCTGGCTCTTATAAATCTGCATGCTTCAATGTGGCTGATGCTGTTTGTTTTCTTACTGCCATTTCTGGCGGAACTGATTCTTGAAGCGAAAAAGAAAAAGAACCGGAAGGATTGCATCGCTTTGTTTATTGATCTGGCAGTTTGTTTTGCTGTCGGTTTCATTAATCCATATGGAAAAGAAAATGTGTTATACCTTTTCAATTCATATGGGCAGGACAAATTGAACACCACAATCCTGGAGATGTCAGCCACCAGTTGGAATACTTCATATGGTAAAGTCCTATTGATGATCGTTATAGGTCTTATACTGTTATTTGTATATTTTAAGAAATACACCTTTTCCACAAGGTTTATTCTTCTGTTCCTGGGAACTCTTCTGCTCGCGATAATGCATGTAAAAGGAATAGCATATTTTTATTTGTTTGGCCTGGCGGCTTTTTCAGACTCCTTAAAGGATCTTGAAGTCAAACCAACTGACATACCCAAATTGAACAAAGCCGTAAAAACATTACTCATGACCGGTTTATTTGTTTTCTCGGCCATCATGTGCATTCTGTTATATTCGAGGTCTGAAACGGCAGAAGAAAACATTATGAAACATTATCAGAACCTGGATGAAGCCATTAGCATTCTTAAAGAAAGCGATACGCCTATTTGTCTCTATGCCAATTTTGATGATGGTCAATACCTGGAATTTAATGGGTTTCACCCGTATATAGATGGAAGAGCCGAATTATTCCTGGAACAGAATAATAAGGAATTTGATTATTACGGCGAATACTGTGCGATCACATCTGCCGAAATGTATTATCGGGATTTTACAGATAAATACGGATTTAATAATCTGATCCTAAACAAGACCAGTGACAGTTACCTGTATGAATCGCTTCTGCACGATAGCGATTTTGAGATAGCCTATGAAGCTGAAGATATAGTCCTGTTTACAGTAAAGGATTAACAGACAACTACTGCCTTCGCTTAATCTGCTTTATACCGATAACGGCAAGGATCATCAGCAAAAACAACCCCGTATAAGTGAGTAGATTTTTCATGGAATCAGGAGTTAAAGCCTGCCGTAATGCTCCTGCCAGTTCCGGTGGCTGATTACCGGGAGATGTCGGGGTCTTGTCTCCGTGATGGTGTTTATCTCTGTCATCAGAAGAATCGCCGTGTTCCTTGCTGTCTTCAAATTTTTCATGGGAATTACTGAACTGTCCCATAGCAACAACGTCAACAGAAGATCCGTCGATCAGAGCGTCAGGATCCATCTCCTGACCTGATCCTGTAGCCGGTACACTGCCGTTAAGCTGCCCGTCAATACTCTCCGCGCGCAGTTTGACAGTCTTATAGAGCATTTCTGCTGCTGTCTGATAGTCACCATAACTGTAAAACGAAGTGGGATCGTCTTTTACAAGGCTGTCGATACTGCTCCTTATATGGTTATATGTTGCATCGAAGCGTCCGCCGTTAACATATTCATCCACGAGCTGCCTGAGATATTCATGGTATCTTGAACAGTATTCGTCATTTTCGAGCAGAGCATCAAAAAAATCCGTTCCCTGGAATGGTGTATCGACCGGATAGTTTATTACTTCCGTCCCGTTCTTGATTCCTGCCATAGGAACTCCTCCGAATGAGAGGTTATAGTCCCAGGGGAATATGTTAAGCCTTCCTCCAGATTCATAGAGGTAATAGTTATGAGTCATATCGCTGGATAAACTGTCCATGTTAACTGAAAATGTATGGACAGCCATATACTTCAGGACATTATCAACATCAAGGTATTTTTCGAGCTCCTTACCCTCGCTGATGTTTTTGAGAGCTGTAACCACCTTTCTGTGATCCGTTTTGCTGGTCGAAGTCACTTCGCAGGCCCAGATGACCGGGTAACTGTCCAGATCGTCATTGATATATCTGAGACTTGCACCGCCTGCTTCACTTATAGTTGACTCATCTACGGGAGAGGGACCGAATAATCCTCCCATGCCCGGCATCGGTCCCGGGCCAAATCCCGGACCTCCGGCAGGCTGATCCTGTCCGTCCGGAGGAGCGTTTCCTTCCATTCCCTGTCCCATCGGAGGCTCTTCCTTCGGTACATCTGCAGGATCCGGCTTATAGAGCTCACCATCCTGTGTTCCGTAGTTTCTCAGCATAAAACTGTCTTCTATGCCTTCTAGGGCAATGTAAACTCCCCAATACTCTCCATTAACGGACACTTTTGCATAGTTATATAAAGATGCATCTGCGTCAAGGAACTGATACATGTCATAGATAACCGCTTCTTTCATATTTGTGGCATCAGCAAAGTTATTATTGAGGATAAGCTTATCCAGACCATAACATGTCTGACCGTCAACAAAGTGATCGAATTCAAGCTTAAGACTGAACCGGTCGGAATCCGGATCTTCTACTATAGCCATAAGGCTGGTATTACCTTTCGGCCTTATGGCAACATTATTTACTTTCGTGCCATTGATAATGACATTACATGCATAGTATTCTTCATTTATGGCATTTGACAGCATATCGTTCCAGGAGGAACTGTCCATCTCAATGTTTATATCAATGACCTTATCCGTATCGAATAAAGCTGACTCGTATTCCATATCCACACTCATTCCGCCGGCAAGTTCTGTCAGCTGAGGCGCGAAAACTGATGCCAGAATACAGGCCGCAACAGCCAGCCCCATAAGTGCGATTATTATCTTTGATGAGTGCTTCTTGAGGATCACCTTCTGCTCCTTTGCTCAGGACATGTAATCTCCGTTATAGGTTACAAGAGTAGCAGCGGTAACACCTTCAACAGATTTGATGTTATTGACAAATGATGTTGCCTTATCCTTGATCCTGACTTCGGCAGTAAACTCTATTCCGGAATCATTGACGGTCTTTGACTTAATGATGCTTTTATCGACTGATTCAGAAATAATCTTCATAGCTTCATCCTCAGCCTTCTCATTATCACAGTTAACGATAAGGATATAAGGAGTATTGCCGTCCTTCTGTTTTACAAAGATAACAAAGATCAGACCGATTATAAGAGATCCGATCACTGCAAGAGGTATTAATCCGGCACCTATTACTATACCGACCGCAAGAGACCAGAACAGAAATACAATTTCCATAGGCTCCTTTATCGCAGCCCTGAAACGTACGATAGAAAGCGCACCGACCATGCCTAATGAAAGAACGACATTTGATGTGACTGCCATAATTACAAGTGTTGTTACGAGCGAAAGACCGACCAGAGCCATTGCAAAACCTTTTGAGTACATAACTCCGCTAAAAGACTTCTTGTAGATCAGCATTATAAAAAGGCCAATTACAAGAGCAAATGCCATTCCTATAACAACATCAAGAATTGAGAACTCTGATACATTTTCCAAAAAACTCGATTTGAAAATATCACCAAAACCCATATCGTACCTCCAGAATTATCCGAATCTCCTGCTCGCTCCATACTTGGAAAAAGCCTGTTGTCTTACATCAGGGATCTGTATCAGATCCTGTATTATCTCCGGCAGGAACGCATCGTATTTTACTTCCATGAGCATATCCTGTGGAGTATCGGCCGCGCTGACACTTCTACTGTTCTCATCCATAAAATTCCTTGTAAAAAGGCTTGTCCTGAGATCAGTATCGAAAGTAACCCTTACATTTCCTGCCTTGTAAATAAACGGCTCTCTAACATATGAGACCAACACACGCGGTTTTAGTCCCTGATACCTGCTCTTAACATAAAACTCCTTGATCAGGTCGGAACTGTGCCATCTCATGAAATCAATATTGCCGTGAAGGATATCGTTAAATTCATTTTCTGAAAGGCATTCGCTGTATTTCAGGCACCGGCTGCCTATTTTCATCTTCTTCTCTAAAGAAATAAACGAAAGATCGTCATTATAAAATCTGATCCTGTATTTTTCTCTCTTGCCGATACCATCGATCTTTTCTCTTAAAGCCTTGTCATTGTAATTATCAAAATAAACGCTCCTGATAAGGTATCTGCCGTCAGGTCCGGTGTGAGGATCAGCAGTCATAACATGTTTCAGCCTGCTTTTTACAGCCAAATAATCAGCATAGGAAATCACGTACTTATATTCGTGACGGTAAAATACTGCATCCGGCATTCCTATTTCCCTCATAAAATTGCTTGATAACTATACTAAAAGTTAACTATACAATAAAAACGGGAGTAAGAGAACACCCTTACGTTTTCAATACACAGGAGTTCTGCAATAAATCAGTCACGCCCTTTTTTGTGCTTCCTCTTCTCTATGTACATAGCCGAATCAGCAGCCTTAAGGCAATCCTCGAAAACAGCGTGGGTATCGCCTTCAAAATCATCACCAGGATATACGATATGGACTCCGACACTTACTTCAAGTTTATACGGCTTATCGTCCAACTGTACTTTCTGAGCAATTATATCCCTGACACTCTTAATGAAGTTCTGCGCCTTTTCATCTGTATAATTCTTAGCCAAAACAATGAATTCATCGCCACCGGCTCTTGCACAGATCTCATCTCCGGCTGCCGACATCATCATTGCGTAAGCAATAGTCTTAAGGCCGTAGTCACCTTCATTGTGGCCATATCTGTCATTTATCAGCTTAAGGTCATCCATATCAAAACCGATTACAGCAAGTCCTGTACCATTCCTGATACATTCATCAAAGTAACCCGCAAAATACTCCTCAAGCCCGCGTCGGTTATATATCTCGGTGAGCATATCCCTGTTGTAAAGGAATTCAAGCCTGGCGACAGTCATTTCGAGATCTCTCTGGATGCGTCTGTTATCGAGGATAACTCCAAGATCAACGAACCAGGACTGCAATGCTTTTTGTTCACGGTAGAAGATATCCGGAGACACGATAAGATAACCCATGTAATACTGCAAATGGTGAATCGTGAAAATGTAATACGGATTAGGGTCTTCGAGCATATCCTTTGGAAGGACATCCTTTTTTCTGAATGTCTGACGGGGTACAGGCTGATCACCGCGGTAGCCGTCAACAACGGTCATCTCCTCATCCGTATAACGGAAATCCTCATCTACGATCCTCTTCTTGTCCCAATCAGGTGCAAGGCAGATAAGCATATCCTTAAAGCCCGTATCGGTCTTAGCGTTTTCACTCACTTCCCTGAAGCAGTCTTCAAGTGTCTTAGCGTTTGCTACGCTGAGCATAAGATTAGTCGTAGACTGAGCAATGCCGACGGTATTATCGATCCTCTTCAGGAATGAGTTTCTGAAATCCTCAATGCTGTCTACTGACTTTGACTGACAGCCGCAGGACTGATTTAACAGGAGGTCTCCCTCCAGACGGATATCCTCATCAAATGTCTTTCCTTCAAACATCTCCAAAAGCGTAGTTACAGCGTGATATCCCATTCTGTAGAAAGGCTGGTTGGCCGTAGTTATCGTCGGGAATCCGTTTAAAGCTTCTGTCACTGCATCAAATCCCGTAATGATGATATCTTCAGGAATCCTGATGCCTCTGGCTTTACAAGTATTCGCCAGACCTACAGCCGAGTAGTCGTTGGCACAGGCGATGGCATCCGGATACTCTTTACCGTTCTTACGGCATTGATCGAGGATGTAATCGAGCGCAGGTTCTCCGCAGTTGAACCAGAGATTTCCGTAATAAACCTTTTTTTCATCAAAAGGAATGCCGTGCTCTTCAAGGACGCTTCTGTAAGCGCCCAATCTCTCAGTCGTAAAGAAGTGTCCCTCTTCACCTGCAAGATGGTAAATATCCCTGCAGCCGTGATGCTCGACCAGATGCTCTATGAGCTTAGAAAAAGTCTGGAAGTTATCACAGCAGATATTCAGGTGAGAAGGTTCAAGTCCGCCTATGTTAACTACCGGTATATCAATATCCTTCAATATCTGATCCAGATGTCTCTTCGTTACCTTGCTGAAATATGTGGTTATGACAATTACTCCGTCAAAGTCTTGAAGATTGGGGATATCAAAAGAGACCGTGTCGCCTTCATCATATCCGGAGAATTCACCAT
The DNA here is from genome assembly GCA_000621765.1 of Ruminococcaceae bacterium AB4001. Lineage (GTDB taxonomy): Bacteria > Bacillota > Clostridia > Saccharofermentanales > Saccharofermentanaceae > Saccharofermentans. The sequence goes on along the minus strand of JHXJ01000021.1, from coordinate 17,465 downwards.
ATTGTTTGCTGCTGTAAGAATCACCGAAGCTTGCGAAAAAAATGATTTTCAGACCGCGTTCCAAAGCAGCATCAATAATGCCCTTCTGCATCTGTCCGGACATCTGCTCATAAACATGAGATGTGAATACTGCGATCTTTTTCATTCCAATTCAGCGTAATGCCTTATTTTTTATGCTTTCACATCTAGATTATAGTTTTTTTATCAGATTTTTGGTTAAGCAAGTGTAAACTATGCTTTATATTTTTGAACTATCGATATATTCCCCATAGTGCTATCCTATTCAAAGCAAATCGAAAGAGGTCAGACAATGAGATATTTTGTTGCATCAGACATTCACGGGGATTCATATTGGGCAGAGCGTGTGATCAGCGCATTCACGGAAAGCGGAGCTGACAAACTCATACTGCTCGGCGACATCCTTTACCATGGTCCAAGAAATGATCTGCCACCGCACTACGAACCCAAAAGGGTCATTTCCCTTCTGAACAATATCTCAGAAAAGATCCTTGCAGTCAGAGGAAACTGCGATACAGAAGTCGACCAGATGGTGCTGGATTTCCCTATCCTGGCTGATTACATCTATCTGGTCGATGAAGGAACAGTTTTCTTCGTAACTCACGGCCACATTTATAATCCGATGAACCTGCCCAGGGTAATGCCTGAAAATGCTGTTCTCCTAACAGGACACACACATGTTGCAGGAGATATTATTTGGGAATACGAAGACGGCAGAAAGATACGCTATATGAATCCGGGCTCCCCTTCCATTCCGAAGGAAGACTCGGTACCCTCATATATCCTTATAGAAAACGGGAAAGCCGAACTCATCAGGTTTGACTGAATACATCCGGCTTTTAAAAGTATTATTCTTTTGGAATCCTTAGCGTGCGTTTATCAACAGGATATATAAGACTGTGTTTATTACGCCGTTAAGTATGATTATTAATGACAAGGGAGTCAAATAACACTTGGCATATCCTGCACTGTAATCGTATACCATGTTGTTAAAACAACCAGTCAGCAGTCTGTCCACATTGATTATAACAACCGGGCCGAACGAAGCGGCTATGTTCAGGATCAAACAGACAATGCGGATCCATGTCATGCTGAAACACCAGATCAAAACAAGTTCGATAACCGTCGTTACAGTAAAGAAACCCGGCCAATACCCTGTCATTGAGTCTGTTACCGGCTCGTCAAATCCCTCATAATCAAACGCACTATAAGAAGGAATGGAGCGGATGCGTAAGCATTTCGTATAAGAAAGCGCAGTTGCAATGACCGCCAAAGCGGTTATCAGTATCTTATAGACCATGACTGCTGTACCCATCTTCACTTCTCCGAAAACCGATATTCCTGATTAAAACAGATATATTTATCTACCCTTGAAATCATTTTACACAAAAAGGACTGTCTCATTTGTTTTGAGACAGCCCCATTGATAATTTCTTTTTTCGAAGAACTTACTTAGCGAATGCTGCGCCTCTGTCAAATGCTTCCATGTTGATAGGAATGAGGTTGTGCTTTCTCTCAGGAAGGATCTCGAAGAGTGACTTCTCGAAAGACTCTCTTGTGAAGCATCCTGTTGCTGTAGCCATACAACCGAGCATTGTGATAGGAGCGAACATCATCTTGCCGAGCTCGGAAGCGATATCGGAAGCTTCCATAGCGATGACCTTGATGTCAGTTCTTTCAGGTCTTGTCTTAATGAGTGAAGAGTCAAGGATCATCAAAGCACCGGGCTTTAACTGCTTCTCGAACTTCTCCATTGAAGGCTGGTTAAGGCAGATAACAACGTCTGCATCGTTAACAACGGGAGATCCGATAGGCTCATCAGAGATAACTACGGAGCAGTTAGCTGTACCGCCACGCATCTCAGGTCCGTATGACGGGAACCAGGATACTTCCTTACCTTCATAAAGAGCAGCTTCTGCTGCCATCTTGCCTGCGGAGAGGATTCCCTGACCGCCGAATCCGGCAAAAATTACAGAGAAATCAATCATTTCTTCACCTCCCCAACATTAACGCAGTTGTTGTTAGTTGCAGGAATAGCGCCTGAAACATACTTGCCGTCAGCATCGAATGTGATATCAGCGCCCTTGTAGCATCCGAGCGGATACTGCTTCTCCATGTTCTCCTTGAGCCAATCCATAGCAGCCAGAGGCTCCTTACCCCAGTTTGTAGGGCATGTGGAAAGAACTTCTACGAGAGAGAAACCGAGCTTGTTCTTCTGAACATTGAAAGCCTTCTGGATAGCTCTCTTAGCGTTCTGGATGTTCTTAAAGTCAGTTACGCATACACGCTCGATGTAAGCTGCGCCTGCGAGGTTGGATAAGAACTCGGAAACGTTGATAGGATAACCCTGATATGAAGGATCACGGCCCCAGGGAGATGTTGTAGTAACCTGACCTACGAGTGTTGTAGGAGCCATCTGACCTGAAGTCATTCCGTAAACTGCGTTGTTTACGAAGATTACTGTGATATTCTCGCTTCTTGCAGCAGCATGAACGATCTCAGCTGTACCGATGGATGCGAGGTCGCCGTCTCCCTGATATGTAAAGACGAAGCTGTCCTTTAAGTTTCTCTTGATACCTGTAGCAACTGCAGGAGCTCTACCATGAGCTGCCTGGACCATGTCGCATGCGATATATTCATAAGAATTGTAGGTACATCCTACGGATGCAACGCCTACAGCTGTCTCAAGAGCATCATTTGCAACAAGGGTCTCAGCTACGAGTCTGTGGATGATGCCGTGGCAGCATCCGGGACAATAATGGAAAGGCTTATCTGTAAGGCCTTTTGTGGGTTCGAAAACTACAGCCATCAGAAATTACCTCCTTCTACAATCTTTCCCTCGTGGATCGCAACGATCTTGTCGAGGATTTCCTTCTGCATCGGGAGATTTCCTCCGAGTCTGCCGTGGAAATAAACGGGCTTCTTACCGTTAGCGCCAAGTCTTACGTCTTCGATCATCTGACCTGCATTGAGCTCAACGTCGAGGAATGCCTTTACGCTGGACATATCTGCTGCTTCAGAGATTGCCTTGTAAGGGAAAGGCCAGAGAGTAATAGGACGGATCATGCCGACCTTGATACCGAGCTCAGCTGCCTGACGGATAACGTTTCTGCAGATTCTGGAACATGTAGCGAAAGCTGTGATAACGATCTCAGCATCCTCCATGTTGATTGCTTCATAACGTACTTCGTTAGCTTCAACGATCTTGTACTTGTCCTGGAGCTCAAGATTCTTCTTCTCGAGGACATCCGGATCGATGTAGATAGATGTTACTGTGTGGTGGAAAGAATCGCCCTTTCTGCCGCAAGCTGCCCAAGGCTTCTCGATAGTCTCGATAGGCTCCTCATCACGGAATGCAACAGGCTCCATCATCTGACCCAAAGTACCGTCACCTACGATCATGCAGGTCATTCTGTACTTGTCAGCGAGGTTGAAAGCTTCAACAACGAGCTCATAAAGCTCCTGAACGGAAGCAGGTGCGATAACGATGTTTCTGTAGTCACCGTGTCCGCCGCCCTTTGTAGCCTGGAAATAGTCGCCCTGTGCAGGCTGAATGCCGCCAAGACCCGGGCCTGCTCTAACGATATTGACTACAACTGCAGGAAGCTCAGCACCTGCAATGTAGGAGATACCTTCCTGCTTGAGGGATATTCCCGGAGAGGAAGAAGATGTCATTACTCTAAAGCCTGCTGCTGCAGCGCCGTAAACCATGTTAATGGCTGCCAGCTCAGACTCTGCCTGTACGAAATTACCGCCGACCTGAACCATCTTCTTAGCCATATAATGCATGACTTCAGTCTGAGGTGTGATCGGGTAACCGAAATAATTGCGGCAACCAGCTCTGATAGCTGCCTCGGCAATTACTTCATTGCCTTTCATTAATACTCTTTTCTGTGCCATAAAACTCCCTCCCGATCAGAAACGCTCAACGGTGATTACAACGTCCGGGCACTGCGTAGCGCAGAAAGCACAACCGATGCACTCATCGGGATTTACGCATGTGGCGGGGTGATAACCCTTTGCATTAAGCCTTGTCTTGTCAAGCTCGAGGATTTTCTTGGGGCATGCTGCTACGCAAAGTCCGCAGCCCTTGCACAGATTCTCGTTAAAAGTCGTCTTACCTTTTGCCACGATGAACCTCCTGAAACCTCGCGCGCTCTTTTACCGCGCTAAAATATTCGAATATTATAAACTTGATTGTTTTTATACGCAAATACTTTTATATAGCAATTTAGACATCATTTTCGGGCCATAACACATAAAAAACAGCCGCTGCATAAAACAACGGCTGTAATAGTGATTACTTGAACCGGAAATTACTTGGCAGCTGCAACAACAGCGTCAGAGATAGCAGCCTCATCACCGATTACTACAACGTTCGGATGGAGCTGGAGGATCGATGCGGGAACCTGAGGTGTAACAGGGCCGCAGAATGCCTTCTCAACGATGCCTCTCTTACCTGCGCCGGTAGCCATGAGGATAACTGTTGTTGACTTCATGATGTAGCCGATACCCATTGTGTAAGCCTGTGTAGGAACTGCAGCGAGGTCGCCGTTAAAGAAGAGTCTTGCGTTATCCTGGATCGTCTGCTCTTCAAGGTCGATGCACTGTGTGTTAACGCAGAAAGCGTCTGCAGGCTCATTGAAACCGATATGTCCGTCTCCGCCGATACCGAGGAGCTGGATGTCGAGGTGGCCCAAAGACTCAAGGATCTTGTCGTAATCCGTGCAGGCCTTTACAGCATCAGCCTCAAGACCGTCAGGTACATATGTCTTGCTCTTATCGATGTTTACATGGTCAAAAAGATTTGTATTCATGAAATATCTGTAAGACTGGTCGTGATCACCGCCCAATCCTCTGTACTCGTCAAGGTTAGCTGATGTTACCTTTGAGAAATCAAGGCTTCCTGCCTTATACATATCAACAAGATTCTTATAAGTTCCGATAGGTGTGGAACCAGTAGCAAGACCGATCTTGCAGTCGGGCTTAAGTCTTATCTGTGAAGCGATAAGCTCAGCGCATGCCATTGAAGCTTCTTCGTAGTTACTCTTTCTGATTACTCTCATATTCATTCTCCCATCTTTTAGTCAGTATATAAAACAACTCCGCATGAATGTTCATGCGGAGCCGTAATACTCATTAATCTGCCATAAGGCCCTGCTCTTTAATGACTGCGATCACCTTGTCGACGTTCTCTTCACAGATCTCATCAGTCTTTGCCTCGACCATAACACGAATCTTAGGCTCGGTACCGGATGCACGCAGAAGGATTCTTCCGTCGCTGCCCAGAGCTTTGGTGACTTCTTCAACAGCCTTAAGGACTACAGGATTCTTCTGTGCTTCTTCCTTGTCCTTAACTACAACGTTCTTGAGGCACTGAGGATACATCTTCATCTCGCCTGCTAGCATTGAAAGAGGAAGCTTCTTCTCGAGCATGGTCATGAGGACCATGAGAGATGTAAGGATTCCGTCACCAGTTGTCGCATATTTTGCGAAGATGATGTGGCCTGACTGCTCACCGCCGATCATGAAGCCGTTAGCCATCATGTTCTCAGCTACATACTTATCGCCTACCGCTGTCTTCTCCGTACGGATGCCGACTGCTTCGCAGGCCTTGTAAAGACCCATGTTGCTCATGATGGTAGTAACGATGGTGTTACCGTCAAGACGGCCTGTCTCCTTCATGTACTTACCGCAGAGGTACATGATCTGGTCGCCGTTTACTTCGTTACCGAGCTCATCTACTGCAAGACATCTGTCAGCGTCACCATCGTAAGCGAAACCTACGTTGAGGCCATTATCAAGAACGAACTTCTTGAGGTTCTCGATGTGAGTTGAGCCGCAGTTTGTATTGATGTTAAGTCCGTCAGGCTGGTTGTTGATGATATATACCTTAGCGCCCAGAGCCTCGAAAACAGATCTTGCGATATTCCATGAAGCGCCGTTAGCGCAGTCAAGACCTACCTTCATTCCGTTGAATGCTCTCGTAGGGATCGTCATGAGGTAGCCGATGTATCTGTTGCGTCCTGAAGCGTAATCTACAACGTTACCGATTGCTTCACGCTCAGCGAGCGGGATCTCCTCTGTCTCGCCGTCGATGTATGCTTCGATCTTCTCTTCGATCTCTGCCTCGATCTTCTGACCGTTGGCACGCATGATCTTAATGCCGTTGTCGTAGAAGGGATTGTGTGAAGCCGAGATCATGATACCGCAGTCAAAACCGTCTGTTCTGCAGCAGTATGAAACTGAAGGTGTAGTCGTTACATGCAGGAGATAAGCATCTGAACCTGAAGATGTAATGCCGGCAGTAAGTGCTGCTTCAAGCATGTATGAACTTCTTCTGGTGTCCTTACCGATGATGATCTTCGCTCTTTTGTCATCGTGCTTCTGGCCATAGTACCAGCCGATATATCTTCCGACCCGGAAAGCTTTCTGCGCGGTGAGTGCTTTGTTGGCTTCGCCTCTGAAGCCGTCAGTACCAAAGTATTTACCCATATAAGATACCGCCTTTTTTTATGATTAAGAATTTTACCATAAAAGTGATTTTTTCAAATTATAAATCGTGTAAATATTGAGTCATTTAGCAAAAAGGCCACCTCTTACGAGATGGCCTGGGAATAACTCATATGCTCAATTAACCTTCGGTTTCTTCCGTTTCTGCCGTTTCCTCAGTTTCCACGGGTTCGGAACCCTCCGCTTCAATTGTATCCGTTGAGAAATCAGAATTAATTACTACTTCTGTAACGGTTCCTCCCAAAGACTTGATGTTCTCGAGATAACACTGGGCGTAATCTTCGTAACTGTATTCCATTCCCCATCCCCATGCAGCATCACTGCGCCAGATGATCTTTCCTGCGTAATCACTGATGATCCCGCCGTTGGGATTTACTCTGATTCCATCAAAATATACGCCATCGTAACAGATCTGGTCACCATCATTATCATTGTGCCATGTTACTTCATATATGAGAACAAGTCTGCAGGATTCTTTCTCATTCTTATCCGGAATGTTTGAAACAATATAAGCATCAAGGAATACTGCATCCGTTTTGTCAAAGAAATGCATAACACCATTAGCGGTCTGAACGGCACATTGGTCTATCTCCATCTGAATCTTCCTGCCGCTTTCAATGAAATCATCCAGATCATCCTTAAGGTCATCCGGGGTTATATTGTAATTAGGAGCAGGCGTCGGTGTGGCAAGAACATTTGAGCCGCTGTAACCGCCATTTTCGCCATATCTGTCCATCATATAAAAGTACAGTTTATAGATGCCAAAGCCTATACCGAATATGACAAGAAGGGCGATTACCGAGGACATCGCCTTCCTTAAAGAAGTGCTCATAGACTTCTGACGCTCTCTTTTCAGCTGTCTCTTCTCGGATTCGATTTGAGCCTTCTGCTGGAGTTCGAACTGTCTTTCGAGCAATTCCTTCTCGTGGGCGCGTCTCTTCTCTTCGTCTTTTAGTCTCTCGTACTCTACATCAGATTCGTCATAATCAACAGTTATAACCGTTCCGCACGAATTACAGACAAAGACATTATTGTCCTTAACAATGCTACCGCCGCAATTTGGGCATTTCAGATCAACCAACTTCATTTCTTAATCCTCCCGTTTTCGGAAAAACGTAAAATCCTGAAATATTATACAGCAATTGACCATAAAAACAGGAGTACCCTTATCGGATACTCCTGCAGATCATCAACTATTCTCAGTTGTAAGTTATCATGATTTAGGGGGATTAACGCAAACACCATCCTCACCGAAATCATACATAACTCCATCTATCTTTCTAATTCCGGTAGCCATAGCACCACCGTCAAGGAAATAGTATGGTTTTTTGTTGTAGGTTATCCACGTTTTTTCAGCAAGTACACCTGAGCTATTGGCCATATAACGTTCACCTTCATATTCGAATATGCAATTCTTCTGCAATGCTCCGTTATCTCCCAGGAAGTACAACTTTTCATCCACACGTACAAATCCGGTCTTCATCGAAGGTCTGCTGTTACCGTCACCAAAATAGTATGTTGTGCCATCTATCTTTTGCCATCCTGTATAGAGCACTCCGTCAGTTCCGGCATATACCATACTACCGGATGAATATGAACTAGAATAAGCAGCCATAGTATCTACCCATCCATTAGTAAACAAGGCACAGGTATTAGGGTCAAAATAGTAATACTTACCCGCTATTTTATTTACATTGATTACTGCAAGCGGGTTGGTGGTTCCGTCTCCGAAATAGTATTTCTTACCGTCTATTGTTTTCCATCCGGTAGCAGCCTTACCCTTAGAATCGAAATAATACCAATTGCCGTTTTCATATTTTTTGCCATCAATCACGACAACATAACTGTTAAACCAGCCGGCCTTCATCAACGCACCATTCTCGTCGAATCCGTACCAAGCTTCTTTTCCATCGGTACCGGGAATATAAACTATATCATCATCAACCATAACCGGTCCGTAGCTGCAAATATTGAAGTAGTACCAGACTCCTCCAATCTGTTTCCAACCGTTAGCCGCTCTGCCGCTGAACGTATCAAGATATAACCATCCGTAATTAGTCTTCTGCCAACCAGTGAGCATCGCACCGCTCCGGTCAAACATATACCATCCATCGTCTCCGATCTCTTTGATCGTATTCTTGTACATATAAGGATTCTGTGAATCAACGAAGTAATACCATACTCCATTGATCCGATTCCATCCTTTGGCAGCTTTTCCGTCACCATTAAGGAAATACCAGTTTCCATCATACTGCTGCCAACGGTTGGCTATCATAGCACCATTAACTCCGAAGATATAAGTTGCTTTGTAATAAGAATCATAGCGCATACCGGTAAACATAACACCGGACGAACTGAACCAGAACCACTTATGGTCGATTTCCTTCCAGCCTTTTACGTATGTACCGTTCTCGTAATATTTCCACTTGCCTGCAGAATATTCATCCCATCCGTTTTTGGCATATGATGCTTCATCTGATACGGACTCTTCTATAGAAACGATTACAACCTCTTCATCCTCATCAGCAACTGACGGGTCTTCTGTTATAGATGCGTTCTCTGTGTCGATTACACATTCAACACCATCAGACAGTACAGCAGTTTCGCTGCTGTTATCGAGCTCATCAGCCATAGTAAGACAACCAAGAGAGAGAACCGTAGCTGCAGTGACCGTGACAGAGATCATGTGCTTCATACCTATTCTTATCATCTTAAGAAACCTCCCATATTTTTTAACTTATTTATTTTATCTTAATTATTCATCACATGCTATTACGGATTTATTGCAGCAAAAGAGGCTGCCCGTTAAGGCAGCCTCCAAAATTTGACTTGCTTAGATTGTTCAGGAACTTAGCCGATCTTAGTACCGCACTCAGGGCAGAACTTAGGCATATTTCCGTCAGCGGGCTTCCATCCGCACTGAGGGCAAGCTGCAGGTGCTGCTGCAGGCTGAGGCTGTCCGCAATTACCGCAGAACTTACCTGTATTGCCTGTCTGGCCGCAAGAGCATGTCCAACCTGCTGCAGGAGCGGGCTGAGGCTGTCCGCAGTTGCTGCAGAACTTACCTGTGTTGCCACCCTGGCCGCAAGAACATGTCCAACCAGCTGCTGCGGGAGCTGCTGCAGGAGCCTGAGCTACTGCGCCGCCGAAGAATCCGCCCTGCTGAGCGGGAGCAGCCTGCTGAGCTGTGTTAAGAGCTGCTGCGGTAGCATTGTTGCCGCCGACTGCGCCCATCATGCCGAGACCCATGAATCCGTTAACTGCGCCATTAGCATTAGCACCAGCCGCCTTCATAGCCTCTGTCTGGCCGAGAGCAACAGCTGCACCGAGAGCGCCCGGATCTGAACCATAGAGCTTTGCCTCGTCGACCTTCTCGATTCTCTCACGAGACTTATCGTCAGGTGTAACGGAAGCGATAGCAACTGTCTCTACAACGATACCTCTCTTCTGGAGCCATTCGTCATCAAGGCAATCCTGCATGTATCTACGGAATTCACCCTGCTTAGAAGGCAATGTTGAGAACATAATACCGTTCGGGTAAGGGCCGCCGCACTTATTGAGTGTCTCTGTAATGTTGTCAAGGAACTCGAGACGAGGCTGCTGAGGCTTAGCGGGTGTACCCATGAAGTCTGCAACTGTGTACTCATCCTTAACATTACCTACGATGTTTCTGAAGAACGTAACAGGGTTCTCAACTCTGAAGGAGAATGTACCGTTCAGACGGATATAGATGTTACGATATTCAGGGTCTGCATAAGGTACCGGTGAAGGTGTACCGAAGTTCTGATTCATCATCTCGAGCTTGTTTACAAAGTAAACTCTCTGCTGCTGCTGAATCTCTCCACCCATCTTCATACGGTTCCAAACGTCACCGATGGACTGCTTAAGATTCTCACCGAAATTCTTATTTGCAAGAATTGAAGGAGCTGTGGATGTATCCCACTTATAAGCACCTGCTTCGGATACAACATCTACGATCTCGCCGTTGTTAACGAGAAGGCAGAAGCATCCCTCAGGTACGTTGATAACGGAGCCGTTGGAGATAACTTCGGAATTACCCTTGTTTCTACCCTTCTCCATCTTGTTAGCACCCTTCTTAACAAGAATCTCCTGGCCTAATGAATCCTGAGTAAAAAATTCAAGATACTGATCCTGAATCTGACTTGTAAAGGAATCAATTGTTGTTCCAGCCACATTCTTGAGTAAGCTAATCAATCCCATATTATTATTCCTCCTGGTTACTTGGTCGAAATTGCTCCGCCGTTTAAAATAATATCATTTATTTGATAAAACAACAATGTTTTTACATAATATATGACTGCGTTTTTCAGGCCTGCCCGGGGCAGACGGAACCTGCAATAATTTAATAAGCGTAATGTATCTTTCTGCTCATCCTGAACAGTTCGCCGGTCTTGAGAAGACCTTCCGGAACGTCAACGTCCTCCATTACGCAGTTTGCAATAAGAGGAACACCTGTTATTGCGGAAGCTTCAAGGATCCTTGCCTCACCTTCAGCGATCATCTCAGGCGTGGTCTCCTCAAGCAGATTGGTGTTGTTTAAGTATCCGTCGATCTTAAAGCCGGCCGCTGCAGCGAGCTCGCCTGTCATGACAGCTATTTGCTCAGCGTCGGAAGTGAATGGTCTTAAACTGTTTACGGCCATGTATATGACGGCATCCGTGTTCTCGATCCTCTTTTTAAGGGAACCGAGCACAAGAGCGCCCATATCTTCTCCTCCGATATCGAAAATACCCTGATAAGACTCATCATCGAAAATGACGTACATATCCGGGGGAAGAACCGGCGCGTCAACATTGGAACCTGCATAAAGAGGGGTTACAAGCCTTATTCCAGCCTCTTCAATTACGGAGGCGCAGTCAGAGGAACGGTAGAAAGGATTAACGATGTCGAGATCCGCGATCAAAAGCTTCTTATCCGGCATAGCTTTACGCTGGGCAAGAGACATATTTACGGCTATCTCGGATTTTCCGCTTCCGTAAGCTCCGATTATTATGGTTAAACGGTGATCAAGATAAAACATTAGAACAAATTCTTCTTTCTGAATAATACATATCCCCAGCCTCCGATGACTATCATCCAGGCTAAAGACTTTCCGATATAGATCAGGTTGAGTTCTGAATAAGATATACTCATTGAGTCGATCTTCTTCAGATCACGGGGCGTAATCCCTGAAATATCACCATCAAACATATACTGAATGATGAATTTTGAAGAGAAATCGATCTCATCCAGGTATTCCATCGAGCCGCTTAAAAGACCCGTCGCTCCTCCTGCACTGTAATCGCCTTCATATCCGATCGGCGTCAAGACATATACAGGATGGAATATCTTCCACGGAATGCCGAGGTAGTAATCCTTTCCGAACTCCTCTTCGATTTCTTCAACCATATCATCATCCATAACGCCGAGTTCCACCAGGTCCTCATAACGCTCGTGTCTTAATTCGAGATAATCATCACAAGCCTTAGAGGGCGTATTGTAGTTGCCGATAACAGCTGCAGCACCATTGGATGTAATGGCGATAAGGATGCAAAGGATCATAGGAAGCGCGCGTCTTCTGAATATGAGCGAGAGCACGACGAAGGTGACGGTCATTACAAGGAATACGCATATTCCGACACCCGCCCTTAAGAACATCTCGCCGCCGTTGATATTTGCTCCGATTCCGGATATGGCAAGACCCAGCAGACCTGACAGGAAGTATACCGAACACAGGAAAGCACTGGCTGCCATCTGGGTGATCATGTATGAACCGTAGATCGATGCCCTGGAGTGTCCTGCGATGATCTTGTTTCTTACGATACCGTCAGTGTAATCTCTTCCGAGATGAAGACACGTGAACAGTGCTATGAACTTCGGCAGTTCAGTCATGAATGCAATAGAAAGCATCCATGTAAGGAACTTTATCTCATCATCACCAAGGATCAGGTCTGAAAACTTGATGCCGTCGGAAAGATCGAGAGACAATACCGCGCGGTAGAATAATGCGGTAATGATCGGCCATATGAAAGAAAATCCGGCTACGATCCAGAAGAAAACACTCTTTATTATTCGTCTGAATTCAAATTTCAGTAATTTAAGCATGAGACTCACCTCCTACAAGCTTTACGAAGTAAGTCTCAAGATCCGTCTCCTTAGCAGCGACTCTCGCGATATTTACGCCTGCTTCGTTTGCAGCAAGAACAACATTGGTAAGGTTATAGTAACCCCTCGCGTAGATTATGCCGGTCTTCGGATCGAGCGTAGTGGTAAGTCCCTTTGCATTAAGGATCGGAATAAGTCTTTCAGGCGTGCCTGAATAGAACTCGGTCACAAGTCCGCCTGCATCTTCAAGGGCTTCCGCCTTGATCTCTTTTACTACTTTTCCGCCTTCTACAAAAGCGAAATCCGTAGCAAGCTTGGAAAGTTCCGAAAGGATATGGCTCGAAATGATTATCGTTACGCCTTTTTCCTTATTTAACCTGATAAGAAGATCTCTTATCTGGATGATGCCCTGGGGGTCCAGACCGTTGATGGGCTCGTCCAGGATAAGGACTTCCGGATTGCCGCTCATCGCGATCGCAATGCCCAGACGCTGTCTCATACCGAGCGAAAACTTACCGGCTTTCTTCTTACCGGTATTGCCAAGTCCTACGAAATCAAGGTTCTTATCGATCGAATCGTCGATCTTAAGCCCGAGATTGATGTACTGGTATATGAGATTCTCCCTTGCGGTCTGATTCGAATAGATCGAAGGAAGCTCAACGAGTGCTCCGACATTACCGAGTTTCTTATGGTCAAAACCGTACTCGACCGTACCTGACGTAGGCTTTTGGAGACCGGAGATGACTCTCATTACAGTTGTCTTTCCCGCGCCGTTCCTTCCTACAAGACCGTAGATGGAACCCTTGGGGACAGTAAAGCTCATGGAATCCAAAGCACGGAACTTGCCGTAGTCTTTGGAAACATCATTGACTTTAATTATGAAATTGCTGGTCTCTGACACTTAAACTACTCCTCATTTCCCATAGAATTTAGTCCTTCCCGGACTAATAATTCACATATTATATCAAAACCGAGGAGACGATATCTTAACCTTGCCTTATTTCTTTACGAGTTTTGTGGCGCGCTCACCGATAAAGACCGAAGCGGCAAGCTTTACGATATCAGGAATCAGAAAAGGGAAAACGCACCAGCCCAGGACTGTCCAAAGTCCGACAGGGCCAGTCTGGGCTGCATATACGGTAATAAACCACACAACGCCTATGGCATACATGACCACTTCATAAAGGACTGCATTTATGGCACCGAAAACCAATGTCCTGACAGGACCTGTCATGTTTTTCCTGAAAAAAAGGCTGTCTAAAAGCCAATATACCAACGCTGCGACAAGAAATCCTATGAGAAAACCGCCTGTCGGTCCGGCAAAGGATACGATTCCTCCCTTAAACCCTGCAAAAACCGGGATACCGCAGGCTCCCATCGCAAGATAGACCGCAATCGCTATGCTTCCCCTTCTCCCGCCGCATGTGAGCAGCACAGAAAGGACCGCCATGGTCTGGAGCGTAAACGGCACAGGTCCTATCGGAATGCTGATCCATGAACATACCGTAATCAGCGCAGCAGATATTGCTATCAGGACAAGATCATAGATATATGCCCTGTTCCTGCCCACCTTCGGCCTGGAATTGCCTGTTTCCGACATTGTAAACCTCTTTGCGTTTTTAGTTGACAATCAAGATTTTACTCCAACACTGACAGATTGGCAATATCAGATCAGAACTGGTATTTGGGCCAGATGCCCTTCTTATCGTGAGTATGCTCGGGAAGCTGGTAAAGATCGTGACCGGGATAGTCATTGCCCTCAACGATTACGGGACCGTCGGGCGTAATGCATACATCCCAGCCGATAAAGCCTACCTGGGGAACGACCATGGCAGCCTTTGTACACATCTCCAAAACCTGATCCCACATCGGGAAAACAAAGCCCTTGAAAACTGCGCCGGTCATGGGGTGCTTCTCATAGAGCACCTTTGTCTTATCTATCGGGAAGTCTGTGATCTCACCTGTCTTCTCATCAACAGGCGCGGTCATGCCTCCGTTATTGAAGTTGTCTACGCTGTGTCCGTAATTTCCGAACCTGCAGCAGGCGCTGGCGACATGCACCTTTCCATCCCTCTGGATAGTAACCAGTCTGACGGTATTGATCGCATAAGGATAGATGGCGCTGACAGCGGGATGCTGAATGATTACCTCTTCAAAGAAATGAGGCCGCTCCATATTTACGAACTTTTCATAGTAATTCTCGGCTGTATCTGCCTTGCAGTCGATCTTTTCGACCGTCTTGCCGCATGAACCCAAATCTGCCTTTGCAATAAGGAAGTCATGGCTGTTAATAAAATCTATTACTTCCTGTTTATTGTCTTTTCTTATCTCAATCCACTTACGCCCCAGGAATTCCCCAAAAAGCTTATTAAACTCGATCTTGTTATCGATAAGGTCAGTATAGTTGGGATCATTATATCTCTTGACGAGGTCGTAGTTACGCCCACGGGTAATATAGGTATCACGCTCGGCATCCGTAAGGTTGTACATCTCATAGAGCCAGTAATCCATATATCCGGCACCGAACTTTCTGCCGCAATGGACCATATCGAAAAATATCCACACACGGGATTTCCCGCTCTTTTCGTGGATATCCTTTATCTTGGCATTCATGGCCTTATAATCCATGCGCGTAACGCGCCTGATGAGATAACTTAATTTCGGCATAGGAGCATTATAATACAACGAATCGTTTTTTGTTACACTCCTTCATTAACGCTTTGAATATGCCTAAAAACTCTCTCATACTGCATAAGTATGTTACCGGCTATGTGCTATAATTCTGTTCGACAGAAATAGAAAGAGTAACTTTCGCGTTACTTCAAACATAAGGAGGATTCCCCAAATGGCAATCAGAATCGGTATTTTAGGCTATGGCAACCTCGCTAAAGGTGTCGAACTCTCGATCAGACAGAACCCTGACATGGAGCTCGTTGTCGTATTCACAAGAAGAAACCCTTCCTCAGTTAAGACTCTTACAGACGGCGTTACTGTTGCTTCTGTTTCAGATGCAGAGAGCTTCAAGGATAAGATCGACGTTCTCGTCATCTGCGGTGGCTCAGCTACAGACCTTCCCACCCAGACACCCCATTACGCTTCAATGTTCAACGTAATCGACAGTTTCGATACACACGCCAAGATCCCTGAGCATTTTGCAAATGTTGATAAGGCAGCTTCAGCAAGTAACCATACGGCACTCATCTCCGGCGGCTGGGATCCCGGCATGTTCTCCATCAACCGTCTCTACGGCAGCTGCATCCTCCCTGAAGGTCAGGATTACACATTCTGGGGCAAGGGTGTATCACAGGGTCACTCCGATGCTATCAGAAGAGTTCCCGGCGTAAAGAACGGCAAGCAGTATACAATTCCCGTTGACGCTGCTCTCGAAGCTGTAAGATCCGGCTCCAATCCCGAGCTCACAACACGTCAGAAGCACACAAGAGAGTGTTTCGTAGTTGCTGAAGAAGGCGCAGATCTCGCTCTCATCGAGAAGACGATCAAGGAAATGCCCAACTACTTCGCTGATTACGATACAACAGTACACTTCATCTCCGAAGAAGAGTTCGCAAGAGACCACTCAAGGATCAACCATGGCGGCTTTGTATTCCGCACAGGCAAGACAGGCGTTAACGGCGAGAACAAGCACGTAATCGAGTATTCATTAAAGCTCGATTCCAACCCTGAGTTCACAGGCTCTGTCCTCACAGCTTACGCAAGAGCAATCTACCGTCTCTCACAGAAGGGCGACTTCGGCTGCAAGACAGTCTTCGATATCGCTCCCGCTCTCCTCTCACCTCTTTCCGGTGAAGACTTAAGAGCTCACATGCTGTAATCAGAAACAGAACAAAATAACTAAGGGTTATCTCAGCATCTGTGAGATAACCCTTTTTTGGCTTCCTGCTTTTTTTCAATATCAGAGTCTCGAATATCCCAAATAGAGCATATTCACGCTGTGTTATGCTTTTTCGCTAATTGCAGTTTGTGATAACTGATACTTATCGAACAGCTTTACATACATCAGCGGTACCGCACCTACTATTGCAGCACTTGCCTGGATTCCGTTAGGAATCAAAGAGCCTGCAGCTGCGGCTGCACCATACATAAAGGGTAATGATTCAAATGCGAAATATCCTGCGATCATGATGATCTCTGCCACAAACGAAGCTGAAAGCTTTCTGCCGAGTGATACTTTTCCTTCGCTGTTTCTCTTAAGCAGAAGACCTGCAACCAATCCCATTACACCCTTGATAAGGAAAGTCGCGACTGCGTACTGCGGATAACCTGCCAAAAGATCTGCCAACGTTGAACCGATCGCCGCCGGGATAAATGCGAATGGTCCTAATATGTATGAACTTACCAGTATCACAAGGTCGCCAAGATTAATGTGACCTATTGCCGTCGGGATGTGAAGTTCCGTACCTATAAATATCAAAGCCGAAAGCACACCTGCGTAAGCTATCTTTTTGAGATAATCCCTGTTCTTTTTATTACTGCTCATATTTTTCTCCTATAAAAAGTCAAACAGATTAAGCTGTTTGCTGTATTTTCCTTCTATTTGCTCAGCATGAGTTCGGGGTTAAATGGTTCTCTGTTCTCAAGCATTACAAATACTATTCTTGCTATCTTTCTGGTCATGGCGATAATCGCCCGGCCAGAACCTTTATCTGTTTTCTTGCGTCGATAGTCTTCTATCAATCGCCAGTTGCTTGTCTGTTTCGATAACCGAATCATTCCAAGCGCTACTTGAACAAATGCCGTTCTTAACTCCTGTGGTCCATTCTTTGTTATATGTCCCAGATGTACAGTCTCATTCGAGTTGTGCACGTTTG
>JHXJ01000020.1 GCA_000621765.1 Ruminococcaceae bacterium AB4001 | reverse complement strand
TATGCACGTGGTCGGGCATGAGATGCCCTTCTATAATCTCCACTCCTTTATACTCACACAGTTGCCTCAATATTTTTGCTATATCCGCCTTGTACTGATTGAATATTATTTTCCTTCTGTACTTCGGCGTGAACACTATGTGATATTTACACATCCATTTTGTGTGAGCTAAACTGTGATTGGCGTTTGCCATTTTGTCACCTTTCCTTTCTGTAATTTTGGCTTGAACACCTCGATTATAGGGAAAGGTGACTTCTTTGTATAACTTCTGTCGCGCACCCGCATAGCGGGTGGTTTATTGTCTCGCACGCTTCGTTCCTCGCGTTCTCGACGGAGTCACGTCTCCATAATAAAAAACTGTCACGTGATATCCGCATGACAGTTTTTTGTTGCTTTTGATTTTCGAAAAGACAGATCAGTCGTCGTTACTTACTGCGTTCCAGATCATGGAAACAAGGATAAATATCGCGGCGAAGACCAGCATGAAGAATCCGGCGCCGTCTTCAACTCTGTAATTGAGAGCGGGACCCTTGGAAGACAGAGAAGATAACAAATTACTTGTTACTCTCAATACTGCGCTGGCGCTTTCTCTGTTGATATAGATATTGACCAGCGAAGATATGGTAACACCTATATTGATCAGTGACGCTATTACATATCCCTTCTTAAGTCCTACGACCGTCGCGCCGATGACAAAGAGATCCAATACAAGGATCGCAATGCCATAGTACGGATATGCCGAGAACAATGTGATGTATCCGTCCCGAACAGTTTCGTAATCAATCTGGACCATGTAGCACGGCACGAAAACCGCACCGGCAGATACAAGACATGCAATGATCAAAAAGATCCTTCTGATATTCATAAATAACCCTCCCTTATTCATCTTATCTGTTATTCGCTCAGATAAAATAATCTTGATAAAAAGTGTATCATTCTTTTTTTCCGTTGTGAACTCAAAAAAACGAATGCCCCGGAAGATTCGTCATCAACCGGGGCATATAATTCATTCGGATTTAATCGATAAAGATCAGGCAGTTACGATCTTGCTTGCGCCTTCAAGGCCGTGTCTTTCGACAGCATCTTCCCTCATCTTGTATTTGAGGATCTTGCCTGCAGCATTCATCGGGAAAGAATCAACGAAGTCGACATATCTGGGAACCTTATGCTTTGCCATGTGGCTCATTACATATTCCTTGATCTCATCTTCTGTAGCTTCTTCACCGGGCTTAAGGATTACGCATGCCATGATCTCTTCGCCATAGTCAGCATCAGGAACACCGATTACCTGGACATCCTGGATCTTGGGATGTGTATAGAGGAAGTCTTCGATCTCCTTAGGATAGATGTTCTCACCGCCTCTGATTATCATGTCCTTGATACGGCCTGTGATCTTATAGTAACCGTCTTCAGGTCTTCTCATTGCGAGGTCGCCGGAATGGAGCCAGCCTTCCTCATCGATGGCAGCAGCCGTAGCTTCGGGCATCTTGTAGTACCCCTTCATGATGTTGTAACCGCGTGCGCAGAACTCGCCGGGCACGCCGTCAGGGAGCTCTTCACCAGTTTCAGGATCAACGATCTTCGTCTCAACGCCGAAGATGGAAGGTCCTACGGTATTAACTCTCTGCTCGATGGTATCTGTCGTCTTACTCATTGTCGTAGCAGGAGATGCTTCTGTCTGGCCGTATGTGATAACGATCTCAGGCATATGCATCTTCTCGATAACTTCTTCCATTGTCTTGATCGGACAAGGTGAACCGGCCATGATGCCTGTTCTCATGTGTGAGAAGTCAGTTTTCGGGAAGTTCTCGTGACCGAGCATAGCGATGAACATCGTAGGAACGCCGTGGAAGCATGTGATCTTCTCCTGGTTGATGCAGTTCAGACCCTTTCTGGGTGAGAACGCCGTGATAGGAGACATTGTAACAGCATGTGTAACTGAAGCTGTCATTGCGAGTACCATGCCGAAGCAGTGGAACATAGGAACCTGGATCATCATGCGGTCAAACGATGAGAGATCCATGCAGTCGCCGATAGCCTTACCGTTGTTAACGACATTATAGTGTGTGAGCATAACGCCCTTAGGGAATCCTGTCGTACCTGATGTGTACTGCATGTTGCAGACATCGTGCTTGTCGATCGTGCGGCGAATCTTCTCTACTTCACTGACATTGACCTTATCAGCAAGAGCCGGGAGATCTTCCCAGTGGAAGCATCCGGGAACTCTGGATTCGCATGTGATGACGTTCTTTAAGACAGGAAGTCTTGCAGATTCGAGCTTACCGGGCTCGGAGTCCTTTAATTCAGGGCAGATCTCGTTGATGATCTGGATGTAATCTGCATCCTTGAACTTGTCGATCATGACGAGTGTGCATGTATCGGACTGTCTGAGCAGGTATTCGATCTCGTGGATCTTATATGCTGTATTAACTGTAACGAGTACGCAGCCGATCTTTGTTGCAGCCCAGAATGTGAGATACCACTGGGGTACATTAGTCGCCCAGATTGCGATGTGGTCTCCCTTCTTGCATCCCATTGCAAGGAATGCGCGAGCGAGATTGTCTACGTCGTTACGGAATTCGGGATATGTACGTGTATAGTCGAGTTCCGTATATCTGAAAGCGTACTGGTTCGGGAAGAGTTCGCAGATCTTATCAAGAACATCCGGGAATGTGAGATCGATCAGGGTCTCCTTGGGCCAGGGATAGTAACCTGTTCCCCTCTTGTCCATCTGGAGTTCTGTCTTCTGCTTGGGCTTATATGTCTCCATGTATCCTGCGAAATGAGGAACAACGATTCCTGCATTTACAAGATCTTTGGACCATCTGTAGACCCACTCGAGTGATACATATCCGAGATAGTCGATAGACTGAAGCGCATCGAACATCTCCTTAAGAGGCATATCACCTGTTCCCATGAGCTTATACTGGACCTTTCCGTCTACCATGACGGAGTCCTTTACGTGAACATGCTTGATGTATTCGCCGAGATTGTTGACTGTATCAACGGGAGATTCACCCATGAATCTGTAAGGGTGATGCATGTCCCAGAGAGCTGCGACCTTACGGTTGCCGATCTTATCAAGAAGGTTCTTGAGTCTCTTGGTATCTGCATAAACACCGTTTGTCTCGATGAGAAGCGTTACGTTATATTCTTCAGCATAAGGAACGAGTTCATTAACGATGGAGATTACTACATCATCGTCGATCTCCTTCTCGGGAGCAGGGTTCTTATCACCTAATACGCGGATAAAGGATGTGCCGAGCTTTGAAGCGAGCTCGATATAAGCTTTGATCTCAGCGATAGCCTTATCCTTGGTCTCCATGTTGTTGACAGGCTCACCGGATGAAAGGCAAGGGATCTTAAGGTTAAGTTCTTTAAGCTTGGCTACTGTTTTGGGAAGTTCTGCATCCGTAAACGGCGGAGCCTTAACGGAGAAGATATCATTTCCGAGACCTCTGATCTCAATTCCGTTGAAATTGAAGTCCTTGGCCATGGAATAGATCTCCTGCCAGGAGAAGTCGGGACAAGCGAGAGTTGAAAAACAAGTTAACATATAAATTACCTCTTTTATAAAACAACCTTTGAATTATATAGGTTTATTTTCTTTTTGTAAAACGGGAGCGTGATTTTTGGCATACGCTAAAGCCGGACAATATAAAACGGGCTGCTCAGCAGCCTAGCTCGAGTAGTAGGTAACCGTTAACAGATGTGGGAATAAGGTCAGAAACAGATGACCACGCTTTACCAGCGCCGTCATTCAGGACGTCAAATCGATTGTTCCCTCCAAAGAGGTCTAAGATGATCGTCTCCATCTTTCATCTCAAATCCTGACCTTATAAGATTTACGTCCTTACGAGAACGCAACAACGTAATTATATATTTTTTGTCCGCCTGCGCAAGACGTAATTTTCGCGTCCGGACAAATTGCCTTGATCTCATCAGTCATGAGATCTGCTATAGCCTTATCTTCATCGCTTCCTGAGATTACAAGTAATGACTTGCAGTCTGCTGCAGAAGGAACTGTCGGAATGAACTTTGCAAAGCACTCCTTCAGATCTGAAGAAGCGCATGTGATTATCTCGTCATCCAATACGCCGATGTAATCGCCTGTATTTACGGAGATTCCGTTATAGACGCCTGTCTTGTCTGCCTTTGCGATAAGACCTGTATGTACGCCCTTCAAGCCTTCGTTCATTGTCTTCTCGATATCTTCGAAAGATGAATCGGAATTAATCAGGGACATAACAAGATATCCGTCAGCCATTGTCTTTGTGGGAACTATGCTGATCTTACGGTCCTTCAAAAGTTCCTTGACCTTCTCAGCCGTCATAATGATGTTCTTGTTATTAGGAAGGATGATTATGTTCTTGGCAGAAGTCTTTTTACATGCTTCGCTGAGGATCATTACGGATACGTTATCCGACTGGCCTCCCCTGACGACAGCAGTTACGCCAAGATCTTTGAAGAGATTTTCGATACCGTCACCGTCAGCTACAGCTACGATCGCTGTATCTCTTTTGGCAGCGAAAACAGATTCATTATGCTGGATCGTCATGTTCTCGATCTTGAGCTTGATGAACTCACCGTATTTATGGAAGTAAGCCATGACAGACTCAGGCTTTAATGTGTGGATATGGACTTTGACGCTGTCCCCTTCCCTGACAAGTACGAGAGAATTACCGAAATCCCTCATGTCAGAAGTGACAAGCGTCTCATTGAATGATTCGACCTTATCCTCTTCGATCTTAATGATGAGCTCTGTGCAGTAACCGAACTCAGCAAGTCCTTCACCGACTGCAGCTGCTGAAGCTGCGCCGGCATTGGTCTTAGCAACAGACTCAAACTCTGAAAGGTCGATATTAAATGATTCATCGAGAGCTTCAAGCATACCTGTAACGAGGCATACGAAGCCCATTGCGCCTGAATCCAGAACGTTATATTCCTTAAGAACAGGAAGAAGTTCCGGAGTGTGCTTCAGAGATTCGGCAGCACCCTCAACGATATCCTTCATGAACTGCTCTGCTGTAGTGTCTTCGTCGAGATTATCTTCGGCATTTTCCTGCGCTTCACGGCAGACAGTGAGGAATGTACCTTCAACAGGTTCTGCTACTGCATTGTAAGCGCTTTCTGTTCCTGAAAGGAAACCTGCATATAAAGAGCCGGCATTCAGTTCATCGAAGTCCTTGAAAGCTTTAAGAAAACCCTTGAGCCACTGGGATAAGATGACGCCTGAATTACCCTGTGAATTCATGAGCGCGCCGGTATAAAGAGCGTCAAAATCGGATGATTCCAGATCCCTGTCGCCGATCTCCATGAGTACCTGCAGAACGCCGCCCATGGTCTTATCCATGTTTGTTCCCGTATCACCGTCCGGAATCGGGAAAACATTCATGTCATTAAGTTCCTGCTTGTTATCCAGGATCTTCTTGGCACCGCCAATCAGCATTTTCTTCAAGATAGAAATATCCATTTTAACTTCTTCTCTTCCTAATTAACTTCAATTAATAAACTTCATTTACGAAGTCAGTTACGGCTTTGTCATAACCTTCGAGATTCCTGATCCTCAAGTGTGAGTGAGCACCCTCATCGAACCAGACGATCTTCTTATTCTTTGAACCCGATGCATCATTGATCCTGTCAAAGTACTTCGGCAGAGATGAGACGTCCTGTCTTCCGCAGATCATGAGCTGCGGTACTTCGACTTTGGGGATCGCCTTTATGGGCGTATTTGCGAAAATATTGATCCCTGCATTCTTCTTGAACAAGAGACCCATCTGGAGGCATACAGGGAACGTAGGCTTTCCGAGGTTCTTCGTTCTCTGCTTCAAAACGTTGTAGAACGAGATAAAAGGTCCTTCAAGAACGATGGCATCAACATAAGGATTATGCTCAGATGCAACATAAATAGCAGCAACTGAACCGATGCAGATACCGTGGATCATGAAATGATCAATTCCGAACTGCTCATGTACGGCTTTAAGCCATGAATCAACGTCCCTGCCTTCAAGCATACCTGCACCCGTGAATCTGCCTTCGCTGAGTCCGGCAGCACGGGGATCGACAACGATTATGTTGAACTTATTCTTCTGGTAAAGATCTGCAAAATAGTAGCAGTACTTACATGTCTCGGCACGGCCTGCCATGATGAGGCAGGCTCTGTCGTAGCCGAAATCAAAGTATTCGCCCTTCATTTTGAGACCGTCAAAAGAAGTCATCTCGATCTCTTTCATGTAGGGAGCATTCTCAGTTCCCCACTTCATGCCTGTATCGAACATGACTGTATGCTCGGGATTGTCGGGCGCGCTGTTACCTCTCGCCCACTTCTCTTTCGAGTCCCTGATGAACATGTAAGCATATTGTTTTTTGGCGATCTTCATGCAGAAGATCCACATGTAGACAAAACCGCCAATGATTATTACCGCAAGAATGCAGAGTACGATCAGCAGAACAGGATTCATTATAACTTAGCCTTGATTTCCTCTAAGATCTTGGTCTCTTCTACAAGTCCTTCGGAGATCTCCTTACCCATGTAGAAAGCAACAACCATGCCGGGGCCGATTGATGAACCGTTAGCCATGTTTACTGTTGTGGGAATGATCTCTTCAGGATGGAACTCCTCGCGGATGAGATCCTGGAGCTGGAGCCACTGAGCCTTACGGAATGTGTGGGATACGAAGATTCTCTTCGGGTTGGGCTCGATCGTAGCCTTCATGTATTCGATCATTGCAGCGAAGAGTTTCTTGTAACCTGTAACCTTTGTGATGATCTGGTTCATACCGTCACGGTTGAACTCAGCGATAGGCTTGATGTTGATAAGAGAACCCATGAAAGCGGATACGTTGGAGCAGCGTCCCATCTTTGCGAGGAACTTAAGGTCGTCAACGGTACCTGTCTGGTGGCATCTGTGCTTATTATCTTCGAGCCACTGTGCAACTTCCTCTAAGGACTTGCCTTCCTTCTTCATGTCGCCTGCAAGTGAGCAGAGAAGTCCGTCTCCACCGGAATAACGGAGAGAGTCAACGCAGATGATCTTTCTGTCAG
The DNA here is from genome assembly GCA_000621765.1 of Ruminococcaceae bacterium AB4001. Lineage (GTDB taxonomy): Bacteria > Bacillota > Clostridia > Saccharofermentanales > Saccharofermentanaceae > Saccharofermentans. The sequence continues at coordinate 52,601 of JHXJ01000020.1, read as the reverse complement.
GATATTTCTCCTGAAGGTTGGAAGCAGCCTTGCGGCATGAGTCGTAAGTATTTGAAAGAGCGTGGGAAAGAGAGATGCTTAAGATATCTTTTCCCTGCTTAAGATACTTCTCGAAAAAAGCCTCCTGAAGCTCAATGTTCTTGATACCTGTTGTGTACATGGAATCCTTGGACATTGATGTGTAGAAGTCCTGAGGTGAGATATTCTCCCAGTCAAGAGTGGAATCTTCAGTGTGTCCGTCCGGGAATGTGATATTACCGGGAAGATAATCATCGATTCCGAATCTTTCTCTGAGATCTTTTGTAAGATCTGTTGAGCTGTCTGTGAGAATTACATAATCAGCCATTTTTCTTTCTCCTTATAAATAAATTATTTTGAAGACTTAATCATTGTTATAACATCGCCCACTGTTTTGATCTCATAACTCTCGTCAACGGGCAATGATACATTCATCCTGCTCTCGATATTCATCAGCATTACTCTGGAAGAGAAGCTGTCTATACCGAGATCTTCCAATTCAGAATCAGGGGTGATTATCTCGAGCGGAACATCAAAAGTTCTGTCCATGGTCTTATATGTATCCGCAATAATGGAATACAGTTCAGGAATATAATCCATAAAAACTATTTTCCCCCTTCTCTGTTTTTCCTGGCCTCTTCGATCTCGCTGCTTATCTCGGCAAGATTCTTCTTCATCTGAACCCTTACCTTCTTAATGTAAGAATTCATCTCAGGCCTGGTCTCAGAGATAGCCTGACGCTTAAGCTTATAAAGGCTTTCGCGAATCATCTCATTTGCTTTGGCTATCGACTCATTATCTGTTAGAAGCCCTTCTTTGTCAAACTCTATCGGGTCTCCGATGACAAATCTCGTAGGCTTGAACAATTTATATGAAGTATGGATATAAACGGGTACTATCGGTCTCTTTGTGTAGATCGAGAGCATGGCAGGTCCCTTATGGAATTCAAGGAATTCATCATCGTAATTCATGTGGCCTTCCGGGAAGATGATGAAAGGCTCGTTATTCTTAAGTCCGTCCATCATTATCTTTATGGAATTCCAGTCAAATCCGGTCCTGTCGAGCAGTACGCATCCCATAGCTTTCTCGAAAAAGCCCCATGACTTATTAACTTCTGCAACGTCTTTTGCAGCAAGACTCCTGCAGTAAACACGGCGGAAAACATAGTAGAGCAAAGCCGAATCGATCCACCATGAATGGTTTGCGACAATGACCATACCCTTATCGATATATCTGGTTCCGCGTGCGAGATCACCGCCATATGTGATCTTCGTTCTCATAAGTCCCTTGATTCCTGGGAGCGCTGTGGTCTTCATGAAGTTATAAAGGAATCCGGCATACTTCGGACGCTTGAGCTTCTTGCCGTCTGCGATAAGGAAATTCCTGAGATAGAACTGTCTGTAGGTTTCAGTCCTGTCCTGAAGATCCTTAGTAAAAGCGTTTGCCCTGTCCTGCAGTGTCTCAAGATCATCTCTTGTCATGTATGTATCAGGATACATATGGCTTCCGACGAAAATGAGGTCGCGCTTACCGGGACCGATCCTTCCGTTATGGAAGACAGGAACGATCGGAACGCCTGCGCTCAATGAGATAAGCGCTGCAGCCTGCTTATATTCCATGAGCTTTCCTTCAGTCTCAATATGTCCTTCAGGAAAGATAAGTATAGAATGTCCTTTGTTTATCTGTTCAACAGCCTGGTTTACCGCATCCATGTTACCTGTAACTGCATTTACCTTGATAACACCCATGGCCTTCATAAAGAAAGTCAGAACGGGATTATAGTTATAGAACTGTTCGCCGACAAGGACATATTTCCGCCTTCCCGGGAATGCCAGAAGCGCTTCGACATAATCGAGGAAAGCAGTATGGTTCATTGCAATGACAACAGGTCCCTTGTACTTCTCCTTCTTATCCTTGCGAAGATAGATCTTCTTTATCGGGAAAAGGATCAGCGCCGGGATTATGCTGTTAAGGTAAAGAAGCCAACGGATAAGGAACATTAATCGCGTGTCTCCTTTTCCTTCTCGATGAGATAATCAGCCAAAGCCATCGGTGTGATAAGCGGTGTTTCTGTCATGGTGATCTGTTTGCCTGTAGCTTCAGATACCTTGGATAACAGTTCGACATACTGCATCGAATCGCCGCCTAATGAAATGAAGTTAGATGTCTCCGAGATCTCGGAACGATCTTTATTCAATACTTCAGCGAAAACATCACAGATCTTTCCGATGAGTTCTGTATATTCAGCGGTTCTTGTTCTCGTTACCTCTTCGTCAGTAGGCTTGACGCACTCTGTAGCGAAAAGTGACTGGTCCTCAAGTTTTGCTGCAAGGCCCTTGCGGTCAATTCCCTTGAAGTTTTCGGGCATTGCGCCGATCAGGTTCAATACCTTTACAGGTCTTTCGGACATCGTCAGTGTATCGATGGATTTAAATACGGATCTTAATGAAGAAGCCTTCTCGAAAGCTCCCATTGTACCGTCATCAGCAAGAACGAGGACCATCTTCTTCTCGGATTCGCCGGGAAGCTGAACGTTAATCAACGCCTTCTGCGTGAACGCTCCGTTGTCGATCCTGGATTCGATCTCCTCAGGTGAGATATTCTCACCATTAGGTCCGATAATGACATCATCAAGACGTCCTATGATGTGAAGTCTTCCTGTCTCATCGATGCTTACGAGATCGTTCGTAGGATAGAAATCTTCCTCAAACTCAGTGAACTTGCCGTTCTCATAGATACCGTTCATTGTATGATCTTTCGGTACAAGGAGCTCGCCTTTATCGCTGAGCTTATACTTAACGTTGCTGAAGATCTTACCTGTGCTCGTACCGCACCTGAACTGAGATTTTCTTGAAAGCTCAACACAAAGGACACCGCACTCTGTAAGGCCGTAGCCGGAATAGATCGAATAACCCAGTCCGTTCAGGACTTCAAGTGTTCTGGGTGAGATAAAACCGCCGCCGGAGATGAGGAAAGTAAGCCTCTCGCCCATCAGCTGGCGTCTTACCTTCTTGAAGATAATCTTTCTAACAATGATGGGGCCGAGCAGAGGGAAAATGTTCTGCAGTTTATTGGAGAACCTGATTGCCTTGTTGAACTTCTCTGTCTTGCCCTGCTTCTCGACTTCGCGCTCCAAAGCTGCGACAGTCTTGTTCCATACGAGCGGGATTGCAAAGAAGTGCGTAACTCCGATTCTCTTACATACGAACTGGATGCTCTGTGCATCGTATTTGGGAAGGAATACGAATCCTCTTCCAAAGAACATGAACCACATCAGTGTCGCGATCAGTCCGAAGATGTGATAGAATGGCAGGAATGCGAGATTATGGATGTCGAGCTTGGCGTTGTACTGTATTGACTGGTTAGTCCTTACGATGTATTCGCTCATCTCGACCTGAAGGCAGATCGTCTTTCCGCTGTGGCTTATGATCTTGGGCTTTGACGTCGATCCGCTCGTGATCAGTATGATCTCATCAGCCCAGTTGACCATGGACTTATCAAACTTTATATCCTTGCCTGCATCGAGGAGATCTTTTATGGACACTGCCCTTTTTACCCTTATGTCTTCCGACACAACGAAAACGGGATCCATATCCTTGATTATCTCGTTAGTGATACCGATGTTATGTCTTGTGTTAAGGAGAATCGGCTTATAGCCTGCCTGAAGAAGTCCCCAGAAAAGAGCTACCCAGTCAGCTGAATTCTCGAGATAGATTCCGACGAACTTACTGGATCCGCCGGCACCGTACTTAACGGCAGCTTTTGTGAATTCATCAACTCTCTCGTAAAGCTCATAGTAAGACATCTGTCTTATCTGTCCGTCTTCGAGCCATTCACCGAAAGTCTCACTGGTAAAGCGGTTCTTTATTATCGTATAGATCGATTCAAACGTTTGAGGCGCTTCCCGTAACGCCGCAATATTCTCAGTTACAATACTGGAAACCATTATCCCTTAATATTCCAAACCTTTCTTAATTGTTCGCACATCTCAAGAAGTGATGCCTGTGCCTGCGGCAGTATGCCGAAATAATCGAGGAAAGCGTGTGAAACGCCGTTATATCTGATGTGCTCATTAGGAACACCGGCCTTATCCAAAAGGCATGAATAATACTCAGCCTGTATCCTGAGACCGTCAAATTCAGCAGTAAATACGCCTGTATAAGGCATTGCGCTAAGATCAGCATAGATGGGGCTGACATCCGGATTGCGCTTAACTTCCTCATACTTTCCGCCGGAATATGCCATGAGAATGTTAGCCATGAGCTCGTTGTTGCCGTTTCCGTCGGCTCTTCCGAGCTGAAGACGAGATTCAATGAGCTCGCGCTGTTCGTCTGCGATGTTATACATGTCGAGACTCCAGTCGTAGAGCTTGTCTTGCGAAAAGAGGTCTACACAGGGATAGAACAGTCCTGCATAAGAGATCTTAGCTTCGGACTTATTGTCCAGAATAGCTGCCAGAGCAAGATTTGCTCCCGCAGAATCTCCGAAAATACCGATCTTTTCCTTATCGATCCCGAAAGATGATGCATTCTCATAGATATAAGCGATAACGCCGCAGATATCTTCGATCGCTGCAGGATAAATATTTTCGGGCGCGAGGCTGTATTCGACATTGAAGATCTTGCATCCGAGATCTTCTGCCACGTATCTGCAGGGCTCTTTATAGAACTCAGCCTTGGATGCCATGAACGAACCGCCATGGACATAGATCATTGCAGGCATTTCTTCAGTCTTGCCTGCAAGACAATATGTGAAGACCTTGACCGGTCTCCCCTTTACTTCGATCTCGAAAGAATCTTCTTCGATCTCTTTTGTGCACATATCTAGGCAGTATGTCTTGGTCGTCTGACGGAGTCCTGCGATCGAGAACTTCATGGGAACTGACTTCTGGAAAGCATAGATCGCACTCCTGATGAAGTACTCTCTGGGATCCATCTTTCCGTCATCCTTGCCATATTCCGGAACAGGATGAGCGACAACTTCCCTGCCATAAGCTTCAACGAGCCCGCCGGAAGTCATGATCTGCTCAACTAACTCAAAATCACACTTATCCATAAATCAAACCTTTCCCAGTATTCCTGATCTGCCGAAAATATAGCTTAGCACTAATATAAGCAAAAGTGATATTACGCCGCCAAGGAACATGAACCAGCCCTGATAGTAGAACAGGAGCATGATCAAGGTGGCCAGACAATACTTGATCGAACACGTAATGTAATAGATGACGCTTATCTTCTGCCTGTGCCTGATACCTGCAGAGAAAACATTCAAAACGGCGTGCATTGCTGTGACCCAGATATAGATACCGATGAGCCAATAGTAAAAATGCGGTATACCGAACCAGACGATAACAGAAACGGTAAGCGTATAAAGCGTATACAGTAACGCCGAGATAAGTCCGTATCCCCAGAGTGATTTCTGGATCCTGATGGTATCCTTTATCGGCCTGAAATGAGTATTCTTGTTATTGTTCTCGTAGATTGTCTTGATATCGATACCCGTTACCTTCATGCCTTCTTTGTGGGCGGTAACGAGAACGTTAAGTTCATACTCATACTTATTTCCGGGAATATCCTGCAGCCACATGCAGAGCCTTGCAGGGAAACCTCTTAATCCTGACTGGTTGTCACGAAGATAAACGCCAGTTACTATAGTATAGACGATCCTGGACATGTCATTACCGATCCTGGACTTGATCGGGATCTTCTCAGAGAGGTCTCTCATTCCCAGAACGATTCCGTCAGTCTTTCTGGTCAGGTATGCAACTCTGTCGATATCTTCAAGCGCGTGCTGGCCGTCAGAGTCAGCCGTAACGATATAATCGACTTCGTCACTTAAGTTCTTGCCGATATACTCAAAGCCGCGCTTTAAAGCATATCCCTTGCCCTTATTGATCTTGTAACCGATGACATCAGCGTAAGTTGCGGCTCTTTTAAAGAACTCGTCGCACCTTTCAAGGCTGCCGTCATTAACGGCAACGACTTTAAAGCCACGATTATGAAGCTCTTCGACCAGGCGAAGGAACTTCTCATCCGGGTTGTAAACAGGCAAGAGCACTGCAGTCTTCATTAACTGTTTTTCCTAAAACCTTCCTCTTAAACCGCGAAGCACATAAGGGTCTAAGCACAAACTGACAAATTATTTTACTATAAATTAATTAAATAATATATATTAAAAAATTTGATAAGCTTGGTTTGGGGATAAAGTTACGGCAGAGTTGCGGCTGGGCCGTAAGTTTATGTGTAAGTTTTTGGATAAACCCTTAATAGTTACGGCAAAGTTGCGGCTGAGCCGTAAGTTTATGTGTAAGTTTCAGCAAAAACCTCCTGGTGCTCTGTCAAGATAACAGACAGTAATTTCACATAATCACGCGCTGCTGTTGACGAATTTGTTGACGAAAAAGACTCCAAACCAGCAACAAAATCGTCAACAAAGCCATTGTTGACGAAAATGTTGACGGATCTGATCCAATATCGTCAACAAAACTGTCAACACAGAGGAACGGATGGAAAAACGGTTCTTAGTTTTCGACATTCCAGATTCTTTTGGGTACCACTTCAAAACCTCGGCGCACGCCGGGCAAATCGCCGAGCATTCAAGAACTGTAAGTCCGAATTCTTAATTGAAGTAACGAAAATGTTCAGATAAGCATTAGAAGTGTTCAAAATGGCTCAAAACCACACAACGACTCATTAATCCTTATGCTTAAACTCCACCCTCTTATCACATACGGCAAGAGCAGCAGGACGATGAGTGATTATTAATACAGTACGGTCAGTCATTTCCTTAAGATTATCGAGGAGCATGCGCTCAGTTGATTCGTCCAAAGCGCTCGTTGACTCATCGAGCATGAGGATTGGACGTCCGCTGCAGATTGCACGTGCGATCGCGATCCTCTGCATCTGACCTTCAGATAATCCGGAACCGCGCTCACCTAAAGGTGTATCAAGTCCCTGCGGGAGTTCACGGACGAAATCTTCGGCGCATGCGATGCGGAGCGATTGCCAAATGGTCTCCTCAGAAACAGTATTTTTATCACCAAAAGTTACGACCTCTCTCAGAGTGCCGCTGAACAGGAGGTTTTCCTGAGGTACATAAGCGAAAAGAGCTCTCCAGAGCGGCGTAAGCGGCTGCTCCCCACCCTTACTGTCAAGAATATATGCTTCACCGGAACTAAGCTTATAAAGTCCCATGAGTATGTTCATGGTAGTACTCTTGCCGCAGCCGGATTCACCTGTAAATGCGACAAACTCACCTTTATTGATCTGCAGGTTGAAGCCATGGAGGACATCTTCCTCATCGTCATAATGGAAACAGGCATCTTTAAGTCCGATCGCAGACAGTTCTTCTTCGTAGAAACGGTTAACTTCAGAGGAAGCAACCGGCTCTCCTTCGTGGTCGGGATCAAGGTTTTCGATCTCCATCATGCGCTCAGCGCTGGCGATCATGTTAAAGAACTGCGGTAATCCGTGGGATACTTCTGCCATCGGATAATCTACCTGACGGACGAGCTGAAGGATCGCGAGCATAGTGCCGTAGGTCATGAGGCCGTCGTAGATCCTAATTCCGCAGATCAGTACTGCGATATAGTAGCCGACACGTACAAGGCCATAGATACCTGTGCCGCATGTTGCTACGAATCGTGCTCTTCTCAGGCGTGCGGAAACTATCTTGTCCAGCTTCTCTCCAGCCGTATCTGCCATCTGGTTTTCTTTAGAGAATGTTCTTATGACCGACATTCCGCCCAATGACTCAGTAAAGAAGCTGTATGCCTCACCTTCGTATTTCTGGACTTCCTTATGGTAGTTCTTAAGCCTCGTCCGGAGGAACAAAGACAAGGCGACCATGAATGCGCCTAACGGGACAATTATCCAGGCGACACCGGGCATAATGAGAAACAGTGATACAACGGCGCACACGAGCTGGACTATAAGGCCGGCAGTGCTTGGGATTATAGTTGTTATCGCATTGGCTATGACCGAAGAATCAGAATTGATCCTGGTCATCCACTCTCCGGTATGAACCTTAACGACATCAGGATATGAGCGGTTTAAGAGCTCGCTGAAAGCCCTTTCGCGGAGATGTTTGGTAAGTTTTGCGGTCGGTTTCTCGACGAAATACTGCGCGCACCAGTAAAGGACAACGGCGAGTACGATCAGGATGCAGACATATACTGCATTTGATACGAGCATGTCCATGTTGTGAGCGACGGCGGCATCTACTATATTTCGGAGCAGGAACGCGAAAACAACACCTTCAGCGCCCTGTAAGATCTTAACGATGAATAACACGATGAGGTCGCCCAATGCTGCGCGCGACCTTTTGGCGATCCATTTAACGGTAGATTTCCTGATCTTCTTCTCTTTCATTTCATGCCGCCTTTATGAACCGTACTTCTTAAGGATATTCGGGATATCGCATATTCCGTCAGGACCTGCTGTCGCAACGTCCTTAAAAAGGAAACGCCTTAACATGCTTGCCTTTGCTGGAGAAGCCAATGCGGGCTGCATCACGTTCTCCTTTTGAGTCTCTTTGATTATAGCCTTATCTTCCAGAGCCGATAATATCTCTGAGGCTTTATCGGAACCAGTAATGACTAAAGAAGTTCCTTTTCCGTCAGCAAATTCCGGGAACACTTTCTCGACACCCCAGAAATCACCGATAACAAAGTCAAAGGATTTATCGACGCATGCATAAGGACACTGATAGCAAGAAGGTCTTAACGGAAGCTCCTTGGCATATATCCTGCTGAAAGGATCAGACAGATACTGTACCGCGGTTTCTTTGCCGCCAACAGTATAAGCGACTGTATGAGCATCATCGTTCTTACGCTTGTCGCGTGAACAATAAGACGTGAGCCGGCCATCTTTCTGCAGGTATTTGACGTAATCGCCCCAGAGCTTGGGAGAAGCTACTCCCCTGCAGACCAAAGCCGCGTAGATTATATTCTCATCGCTTAAGAAGACATTCTTAACTGCTTCGCACTGGCACGGGGTTCCTGTAAAGAGAACCGGCCTTGATTCAGCCAAAGCAGCCTTTATTGATTCAAAGGAAGATCCAATCGAACTCTGTACGTACTTGGGTTTGCGCATCGGTGCGATGTCATCAGAAACCTTATGAATGACTCTATAGTCATCGTCGTAAACAGCACCGCAGATGACGCCGTTCTTTTCGAGCACATAATTAGCAATGAGCGAAAATGCTCCGCCCGATGTGCTCTTATAGAGGATATCGTTATCAAGAGTTCTCAGTGCGAAGAACCGTAAAGAAGCCGGAGCATCAGGTTCGGAGGGACAGATTCCGCTGCAGTTTCCGCAGTCGATGCAGACCGACGCGTCTATAACAGGATAAAGGAAGCCTTCTTCATCAGGCTCCATCTTTATGGCGCTTACAGGACACGCATAACTGCAGGCTTCACAACCGAAGCATTTGTCTTTGCTCACATAAGGTTTATCCATCTTGAACCACGCTCTTAAGATAATCGACAGAAGCAGCTTTGGAAGCTTCAATGATCCTTGTGAATTCATCCGGATCAACTGCTTTAAGTTCGCCTTCAAGGCTCTTGTCCATGCCGAATTTTGTAAGGAGATCAACTATCCTGCCGTTGCGTTTGCCGAGCTCAGAAGATAGCATGCCGACGCATAAAGGTCTTCCGAATATCAGTGAGAAAGCACATCCGTGGAATGAATTGGTAAATGTACCGGATGAATGAGATACCAGTGAGACCCAGTCCCTTACACTTACGCCGCTCCAAGCTGGAAATCCCAATTGAGGCATAAAGGCTGCTGTAATGACTTTTAAGGTCTTTCCGTCTTTTTCAGCCATTTCTTTAGCCTTGTTATGAAGCCCGGCATCGTACTTAACCAGGAACAAAAGATAGTAATCTTCTGAAGGCGCATCAGATGCGACCGTAAGCCAGTCTTCACGTGAAAGAAGCAATGTAGGATCCAAAGATACGAATGCTGATTTCCCGGAAAGTTCTTCAGCAAGAGCTACACCGGATTCTTCACGAACTGATATCGCGGAAAACATTGAAAGCTGCTTTCCTGCCCACTCTTTAACATTCTCCGGAAATTCATCTCCGCCAAAGCTTGCTGAATAAGAATATCTCTTGGAAGGATCTGCGAAAGGCAGGAAATATCTGTCATCGACATCAGGGATCCTAAGATTCCAAATCTGGTCGCTTCCTGCGATAAATCTGTCAAAGTCGGAATCCAAAGCCCTGTAATCGTCTTTGGTATAAGGCTTTGAGATAGTCATGTATTCATCTCTGAACGCCTTGAAATGAGCTGACCTGACCTCTCCTTCTGCCATTATCTTCTTCGCAAATACGGCAGCAGGTCCGGTCAGAGGATAACTGTTCTGCTTAGGAATAACAGGAAGGTTTACAAAAGAACTCGTTGCGCCCAAAGAATCGACGGTCTTTTGAAGAGCGTACGCCTGAAGGACAGCGCCGAAATTATCCGCTTCATGAAATGTGACTAATCCTATCTTCACGTTCCGCTCATCTCCTCTTTGACTCTCTTTATCATAGAATACCTTAATTGCTCTATGTTTTTCTTCTTTATTTCTTCGATAACGCCCTTATATTTTTCCTGATCACAGTCGCAGAAAGGCAGAATCCTTAGGAACAGATCGTTAAATCCGTTGATCCTGTCCAGGGTCTGGGTGTAGCTCCTGCTCATGCTCGAGTGTCCTGCTTTCCTCTGATAATAGTGATGCAGGACTTCCGGAACGAATCCGCAGATAGTTCTGCTCGCAGGCGGCAGAAGCAGCTGTAGGTTCTGCCCTTCCAAAGACAACGGGATCTCACGGTCCTTATAGCACTCGTCGAACAAAGACATCCGAACCATGTAGCATCCCGCAAAGCAGTATGTCGTCTGCCACAGGAGCTCATCGAAAATGTCCTTATCGGACCTGTCTGTTTCTTTGGTGCTGCTTCTTACAACTTCATTTGTGTCGCCATCGAAAACAAGACCGTCATTTCTTACCATTCCTACCTCAGGATGTTCAATAAGATAAGACACTTTCTTCTCGATACACGCAGGAAGCATGTAATCGTCAGAATCGCACCAAGTTAGAAATTCACCTGTTGCTTCTTTAAGCGCAGAGTTAACAGCGGAAGCCTGTCCCTTATGAGGAAGCGTAAGCAAGATCAGCTTAATATCAGACCCTTTAAGCTTCTCCTCATAAGAATGTATAACTTCAACGGAAGAATCGGTAGAACCATCATCAGCAAGAATGAGTTCTATTGGCCGGTATGTCTGGTCAATCACACAGTCCAAAAAGCGCGGAAGGAATGCCGCGCTGTTATATACAGGGACCAGTAAAGAGACCGTCTGGTTCATTGATTGCCCATCCTCTTTCTCAGGAGAGCTGCATAGTTCTTCATCTCTGCGGCTCTGTCGGTCCTGCCAGTATTGGTCATGTGGATACGGCGGTTAAGGACAGTGTCTTCTATTTGTACAGTCTTCATTCCCGAAGATCTCAGACGCACGATCCAGTCTACAGTCTCCCCGCTCGTTAATGTCGAATCGAAAAGTCCGATCTTGTCGAAAACAGACTTTGAAATTAAAGATGCCCCTGGCAGGATACCTCCATAAGGTGCAGTCCTAATCTTTATCTTGCCCTTCTCTTCTTCAGGCATGTCAGGAGAATAGAAATCCACCACTTTGCCGAAAGAAGCAAGAACCTCAGGATCAGCCTTAAAAGGCGCAAATAATACTGAGAGAGAATCTTTGGAAGCTACATCATCAGCATCCAAAAGAAATATCATGTCACCTGTCGCTTCTTTTATTCCGGTATTTCTTGCGTTTGCAGCGCGGAGCCTGTTCTGATGCAGGACCTTGCAGCCTAATGAAGAAGCGATCTCGCAGGATCTGTCAGTGGAGCCGTCATCAACAACGATGATCTCCCTCTCCCCGTCCCATTCCTGGCTGAGTACTGAATTAACAGCTTCTGCTATGTATTTCTCTGCGTTATAAACCGGAATTACTACTGAAAGCTTAAGGCTCATTCCTGCTCTCCTTTTTTCTTCTTGATCTGCTCGGCGTGCCTTATGGCATCTGCCATAAGCGAAAGGATCTCTTTCTGGCCGGGTGTCTTATGAGACAGCGTGATGTTCTGATCGTGAATCCTTCTTCTGTAAAGAACCTCAGGTATCTCGGAAGATATGTCGAGCCCTGCAAACTGCAATCTTTTGAGCCATTCCGTATCTTCGCCGTAAGTATACTTTGTATCGAAGAATCCGTAAACCGAGAATACATCCTTCTTTATCAGCGCGCTTGCAAGATAAGGATATACGACCTTGTCCAGAACTGCTTTCTGCCTGTCAGTTAATCCTTCTGCAGGAATGTCAGTAAAGTTTTCGTAGTGCGTGAAAACGATGCTGCAGCCGGGATGAGAAGTTATGTAAGAAACCTGCTTTTCAAGCTTATCGGGCATCCACATATCATCAGCATCAAGATAAGCAACATAATCACCGGATGCTTCGGAAACCGCAAGATTTCTTGCATTAGCTATTCCCTTATGCTCCGCGCGGATATAGCGCACATTAGAAAAAGACTTAGCAACCTGCCCGGTCCCGTCTGTTGAACCGTCATCAACTACTATTATCTCAAACGGCTTATAGGTCTGAGAAAGAACGCTGTTGATGGATGAAGCCAGATACTTCTCAGCCTGATATGCGACTATCAGCACGGAGATCTTCAGACCCGTAGCAAGGCGCTTGGTTATCTCATCTTTATTCTTCTCGATTACGCGCTTTGACCTTGAAAGCACAGCGGCAAGTTCTTCTGAACGCTTAGTAATAAGGCCGTTATCCCGGAGCACGACATAGCATTCGCCGTAATGCTGCTGGTTCTTATTTGATATGATCTTCGCTATCGTAAGATCAATGCCTTTCCTGAATTCATCGACATCCAGGACCCGGCTGAAATCATCAAGTTTCCCCATGCCATAGAGGGAAGCGAACGTGCGGATACACTTGCCGCAGTGTCCGCAATTGATATCTTTCCTGACATATATGCACGGGTGAAGATATTTCTTTGCAATGTCCCAGTCGGACATCATCGATATCTTATCGATGCGTCTTACCTGAGACCCTGACGGATAGAACCTTAACCTGTCCAGATCAAGACACGGGAAAAGAAATGTCTCATAGTAATCGCAATTGGTAACTTCAAAAGCGAATCTGGTATATTCATAAGATGATGAAAATAAAATTACTCCAAAGAGCTTCTGCAATGAAAGGAAGAGCGCAGGAAGTCTCCACATGGCTACGGCAAGATAAGTTTCATCAGGGAAAATCAGATCAAGATTCGAATTGATCTTCATTACCGGAAGCCCCAGTTCTTTTGCGATGCCGTTCTCCATTTTGGCAGCCATAATATCCAGTGTTTTCTCGTTATCGTCACTTTCAAGAGTCCCGCAGTTCGCGACGATCAAATGCGTGAGCTTATATCCGTCGATATCAGAACCATTCATCTGACCGATTGTGTAAAGACTGTCGACTCCGCACGTACACCCTGTCGCAACCGCACCTTCGGACGGCAATACTGAACAGGTCTTCTCAGCCTTTATACTGATAAGCTTGAACTCATCGATGTTAGCTGAACACATGGGTATCATGAGAGAGTTTATCTGATCCAAAAGCCTTGCTGAGACCGGAGCTTCAGAACAGATGTCATATCCGTTCTTCATTGCAGAAGGAATAAACGGAAGGATAAACGCGTCCGCCCTGTCAACAGCAAAATAATCTCCGTATTCATCTGCAACTTCGATAAACAGGGTTTTCTTCTCGCAGCCGGGAATAAACGAATCAGCGCAAAGCTTAGTCTTTCCGCCTTCTTTAATGATATAAGGCGTCCCTATCCTGATCTCACCTTTAGAATCATAAACAACGGACTCAACAGGCATCAGACAGATTGCCGTATCTTCAGTCTTGAAAGACTGCGTCGCAAGGACCTCAAACCATTCTTCCGGATTAGTGGTATTTACATCCCAGCCTTCCGAAAAAGGAAGCATCTGCCTGGGATAGATAAGCCTGTCTATGCCATTCTGCAAAGAAAGGATAAAGGCCATCTGCCTCATGAATACAGCATGCGGCTCTGATTCAGGAAAAACAGACTCAATGTTCGAACTGATAACTATAGTCTCATCGAATGAACCATCAAGTCCGGCATTTACAGTAAGACAGCCGGATGAGTATGAAGCAAAACGTGCCGAATATCCCGTGCTTTCGCGAAAGGCTCTGACTGACGGGATATCTATGCTGATCAAAGAATAACTGCTGAAAACAGTGCTTAATGTAGGAATAAGATGTTCCCTGAACTGATACAGGAGCGAAGAAGATACAGGTGTCCGGCTTTTGACCGTATACCCTTTCCGCATTGCCTCAGTAATGAGAACTGCAAAGAATGCATCACACCTGTCAGTTATGAGGAAATCCGAATATTTCTTATCGACGGAGAACCATAAAGTAAACGAACGGCCGTCTGCCTCAATATCAGAACAGAGATGGAAACAAGATTCCAATTCCTCCGTATAAGGCCGGCCGATCGTCAATTCCAAGGAATAATTCCTCCGCTTATTTGTTGTCGTTGTCGTCGTTTAAAACAGGCCAGCCTGATTCGACGTCAACGTCGTGGATCGGGTCAGCCAGGAGAAGATCCTGTACTTCAGAAAATTCATTGAATGAGAGCTCAAAGCCTTCTCTGTAAGCTGCTTCGTCAAACTTGATCTCAACGTCATCGGAAGAACCGCTTTCTACGACTACTTCCTTTGCGATAAGCTCATCAATGAATGCCTTGAATGAAGCATCGATATCTGAAGGACAGCCTGCAAGGCTCTTAACTGCTTCTAAGATCTTCGCAGGATCTGCATTTTTGAGAAGAAGGTCGAGGATCGCAGAAGCCAGAGGGCTTGATCCGTAATACATGCCGGTCTCGAAATTGATGACTACAGCCTGGCCGTCAGCGATATCATAGAACATCTTTGCTTCATTAAGTTTATACATTGTCAAAACTCCTCTTTTATAAAGTTTCTAAGTGCTTCCCTGTTCTTCCCGAGATCCGGTGAGAGAAGTATCTCATATACCGGCAGCCCGATTAGACGCTGTGACATTATACGATACGGTTCAGGATCACGGAATACCCCAAGCTGGCTGGCAGTTGAATCTATAAGCTTTACCAGAACAGGACCGGGTTTGGTCTTCTGTATGACCGGACTGTCTATATCGCGAACGTCAGGGCATATTATAGCATCTATCGGCAGTTCTTCGCTAAATTTAAAAGAAGATGCGTCGAGCATGAGCTTATCTTTTCTGTCACGGTCTATCCTGACTATGTCAAGGCCCGGCTTTAAAAGAGCATTCATGTCCTGATTAAGGCTTACTGTACGGTATATAGGAAAAGCTTTAAGAGGACCTTCCTTTGTTACGAGAACATAGTCATCAGACACGAAGTCGAATCCGCCCAAAAGACAGGACACCGCCAGTGTTGATTTGCCACCGCCTCCCCTTGCGGAGATCAGTATCCCTCTGCCGTTTACACCTACGCAGGCGCTGTGAAGCAACAGCATGTTATTGTATTTCGCCCATTGTCCGAAAGCAACTATCATTGCATGACCGTATAGCATTGATTCCGGATTGCTCTTGGGCTCCCTGCAGAAATAGTAGATATTGCGCTTAAAGTCCACGCCAACCATTCCATAACCGGGAGTAACACGCAGAAACCCCGTATCGTCCTTACACTGCCAGACTGCCTTCTCGGTCTTTGCCTGCGGCGGTTCATAAACGCTTACATCTTCAGTCCAATAGTAGAATATAGAATCAGGTTCACCTGTCTCTTCAGTCAGGATACCTACCATGTATTTCTTAACGCTGTCGGCATGAGCCTTCAAAGTGAAACGCTGCTCGATGATCTTGCCGCAAACCTTAATGCGGAAAGAAGTTCCTTCACCTTCATTCTGCTTTCCGATCCTCTTATCGACCGAACAGAAATAATCTGTCAGAAAATGCCCGCCGTTACTCATTTTGTGCCCTCTTCCATAAATTCAAGCAGCTTATTTCTACAAGCCCTGATCTTAGCCTTCCTGATGACGTCTTTAGGTGACTTAACTTCATACCTGACTCCGGCTTCAGGCCCCTCTTTCCTGGCTTCGCAGAAATTAATCATCAACTCAAGATACTTCCCGTATGTATCAGTATTAGAGAAATAAGACTCCCATCTTTCTCTTGGATACCTATCCGGAGCGAATCTGCTCAAAACACCAAGATAGAACCTTACAGTGTCGTACAGCCCATAAGCACGCGACTTTGCAGAAACAAGATCAAGATCTAAGTCAGGAGCATAGCTTAATATCGTAAGGCTGTCCGAAAATCTTCTCGTTCTGAGATTTATGTCTTCTTCCAGCGCGTACGGACCGAAAGGAATTACAAGAGAATTAAAAAGCATATCTTCATGCGATGGCACAAGGACCTTATGCTTACGGAAATCGATCTCATAAGCGCGTGACCACAATTCACTCTCGTCTTTTATGAATCTGTCATTCATCGCGCCTTTGCAGAAAACAAATCGCTCGCGGTTAGTGTTCCATAATCCGTTAGCGCCATCACTGGCCTTCTCATCGTTCTCAAAAGCGGCATTCAAAACTGAAACAGCTTCATCGTACCTGTCAGTCGGAAAAACCAGATCATATTTGTTGAATATCCTGGGGCTTTCAGGTGAATAGACCAGTCTGAATACAGCATCACCCGAGAGCATGACAGAAATACCCTTATCTTCAAGAATACTGATACATTTCTCAAACCAGTTAAGATCAGCAATATTCCTTATCTGCGTTGCGCCATGCAAACCTTTTATCCTGGGCGCAGTCTTTTCAGGCAGATAATCAAACCCACGGCGCAATCCTATCTGTGAGAGCGCAAGCATATAGATAAGATTCTCGGTATCAGGCTCAAGACCTTCAGTCAGTACAGAAAGGTCATCTGCAGATTCACCTGCAAGACAAGAGATCAGTTTAAGATCTCTCGGTGCGAAAAGCATATTTGTAAGTTTATCTTCGAGCCCGGAATAATCCATCATCTGAGATCTACCCGCTCAACCCATTCTTCAAGGCCTAAGGTCTCCATCTCTTCAACATACTGCCTTACCTGTTCAGGAGACTCCTTATATTCCTTCATGAAGACATTGACCAGCTTATGCTTGAAGAATACGCCTTCAAAAGCCCTGTGAATCCAGCAGAACGGCAGGAGCACAGGAGCTTTCCTCAATACCGGATACTTGTATTTCATGATAAGCACCGGCGGGAAAAGCCTGTACATCAAAGTCTTTTTCTTCGAAGCGTCAGTCAGTTTGGAATCACCCTTGTTCATGCTTGCGGCAATGAAGAAATACTTGCGCTTCTCATTGAATTCTGCTGAATTTGTAAGAGTCCTCTTCATGATAAGACCAGATGTCTCGTCAAAAGGCCTGCCCGAGAGCCATGCCTTAACAGCCTTAATGGCAGCGCCGTATAAAGTATTGAGCCTTAATTCAGTAAGCTGTTCCTCCAGTTCAACCTTATCAACACCCGGATCTTTCGAAAGATAGTACATGTCGAGAAGGTTTCTGACATTCGGGCAGATGGACATATAGTGCTTTGTAAAATGCGCCGTTGCATATAAGAGCTGATCAGTCGGACTAAAACGGTATCTGTGGGTCTTTCCGATCCTTCCGGCCATCTCAAATCCGTTCCTGAATCTCGAAATATAGATCTGATAAGAAGGATCTGTCATGACCTTATGGAGCTCAAGCTTTAATGCGCCCTTCTTCTCCCAGATATATTCATGATCAGACTCGCAGTCGAAAACAAATCCCCTGCTTAGCAATATCCCGGTTATCTCCTGATACTGTTCCTTCCTGATGTAGATATCGGCATCAGCCATCCAACGATATTCCGGCTTTGGATAAAGAGCCTTATAATCAATGCCTTTCAAAGGCAGATAATCAATATCATGAGATTCAAACTCGGAAAACAGAGCATTGATCTCGTTCATCTGCAAATGGTCAGACCTTATAGTGGCAAGAGCCTCAGCCTGAAATAAGCGCAATATGTCAGAAGGAACATTGATCTTCGAGATCTTGATCGCGTTATAGACTACGCATATCATGCCCTGATCCAGAGCGATCTGATGTATCTGATTCCAATCTGTATCTGAAGGAAGCGCGCAGGCAACGCCAGTAAGGCCTGCTTTAAACAAAGCAAGCGAAGCTTTTTGAACTGCTGTCAGCTCATAACTCAAATACAGACTCCCTTTTAGGCAAAAATCGGAATTTCCGCTAAATATTATAATATTTTAGAGACATTCGCAACGGAAGAAGCCGAATGCATGAGATCAGGCTGTTCCCGATGTCTATCGACGGATCACCTTCACAATTACGATAACTCTACATAAAAATTTGAGACTGCCCGAAGACAGTCTCAAAAAATATTTTACGCTACCCATGCACCGCTTGAATCAACATAGTAGCCGTCGATCGAAGTATCTGATGCCATGACTCCGTCATTATAGAAGAAATACCACTTGCCGCCGATCTGCTTCCATCCGGAATCAAACATTGCGCCAGAATTTTCAAGGTAATACCATTTTCCTTTATATTCCAACCAACCGGTAGCCATCTTTCCTGAAGATTCGAGATAGTACCATTTACCGCCTATTAACTGCCAGCCGGACTTCATCTCACCTGAAGAAGCGAAATAATACCATTGACCGCCAATAAATTTCCAGCCCTTGAACATTCGGCCCAGAGTCTTACCATTGTAATCGAAATAATACCATTTGCCATTAATGCTATTCCAACCGAGCTGCATTAAACCTGAATTATCAAAAAAGTACCACTCACCTTCTATTTCCTGCCAACCTGTCTGCATTACACCGGATGAGGAGAAGTAATAACATGCATTTTGCTTAAGTCTCAAGAATCCGGTCTTCATATTTCCATCAGGTCCGTAAAGGAAATACCAGGAATCTCCATATTTCAACCAGCCATTATGCATCTTTCCGTTGGGATCAAAATAATGCCAGTTATCATCGATCATGTGCCAACCGGTATACATATATCCCTCTTCAGGATCAAGATAATACCTTTCACCATTATTTGATAGCCAGCCGGTAACATATGTCTGATCCCAGAGATAATAATATTTTCCGTCTCTGAGCAGCCAGCCGTCAGGCGCATCGATTACTTCTTTCAGAATGATCTCAACAACAACATTTCGTTCATGAATTGATACTGAAAGATCGATTTCCTTTTTAGCACCTTGTGCATTGCCGAGGAATTCAGCTTTACCATTTACTTTTATATCGGAAAGATAATATCCTGAGAAAATATCAATGATAATAGTAAGCTGCGTATTGTAAGGAACATAAATTATATCCTTTGATTCCTCACCAGGTCCCAACACCATAGTACATTCACCGCGTGAGGTATCGTATTTAAGGATAACTTCACATTCTACGGACTTAAGTTTTACATAAACAGTGACATCCATATCCGGCATTGTAAACTTCGTATCATGGTAAATGGTGTCATTGACCATGATGGAGTCAAACTCATACCATTCATCAGGAGTAATAGTCAACTCAATCTCATCTCCACAACCGGCAGTAGTTTGGGATAGCGTTGCTTTTCCGTGGTCGAAAGAATTGAGCGTTATCGAATACATTAATCTGTTGAAGACAACATCGATATTTACATCTTCATCAGGCATTACAAATGAATCGCCGCTGAACGCTTCTCCATTGACTGTGACAGAAACGAGTTCATATCCGGGCGCAGGAACAATGCTGAGATTGATGACATCACCTGCATTGGCAAATCGATTGTTAATATAAACTTGTCCATTATCATCACCATTGATCTTTATAGCATGTTCTGCTGATTTAAAAGCAACTTCCACGGTAACATCTTCTGCCGGCATAGTGAACGAATCACCATCAATGAGGACTCCGTTGACCTTGATATAGTCGAGCATATAATAGTCATCCGGAATAGTATTAATATAGACGACAGTTCCGACAGATGCAGAATCGGCAGAAAGATTAACAGTGCCATTTTCAGCTGAGTTACATGTAATAGGATAATGAATCTCTTGACAGACCACTGCGAGTCTGACTGTTTTATCAGGCATGTCAAATGCAGTATCGTAGATCTTCTCACCGTTTACATTAATATAAGCGAATTCATAACCGGGATTAGGGGTAACATTTACCCTAACGATCTCATTGGCATCGGCAAAATAAGTCGAGAGCGTTGATTTGCAGAACACTTCTGCTCCGACTACTATCTCATGCTTTCCGGTCGGCGAAACATACACATAGTCGTCTTCGGAAAGAGTCAGAGCCTCTTCGCCATATAAACTCACCATATCAGCATTAATTTTATAAAAAAGCGTTTTAACAACGTTATAACCGTCTTTAACTGAACCTGTACCGCCTTTCAGGATAATACCTGCTGCGTAATTGCCTTCGCCCTGCGGATCTGAATTGGTAATATCCACAATATAATTCTTGCCGTCATCCATACGAACGATATTAAACATATGTGAGCCGCCGCAGTCGCCGCTCACGAGCAGTGAACGTACGGAATCGTTCTCGAAAGCAGAATTATCGCAAAGATATTGGAAAGCTTTGGCGTATCCTTCACAAACAACATCAGTTGAGCTGTCTCCGTCAAATACCCAAATGATCTGCCAGGGATTACCATATACTATTTCTTCCGTCGCATAAGCGGCATGATTATAATCAGTAAGCTTACAGATCTCTTTGTCAAATGCCATGATCTTATGGAAGTCATCTAATCCGGCACATTTATCAACAATAGCTTGAGCATTCGCCATAGAATTCCTGACGCCCTGACCATAAACCGGATCTACCGATAATTCCGAATCGAACCTGTACTCTTCAGCAACAGCAAATTCAAATGTCAGATTATAGACTACAACTTCATCTCCAACGATCTCAGTCTCAAAGTCAACGTGAATGCCTTTTGTCTTATCAAACCAATATAATTCATAAGGACAAGAATAGAGCACCGCATACATGAGCTTTGTCGTATTTACCGGCAAATACATCGTCATATAATAATTCAAAAAATCAGGATCCATTTTGCTGACATCCGCGTTGAAATCGCTTTTCGGACGACTATACATAAAGATCTCATTGGGAATCACGACAACAGTATCCGTCTTTTTACCGTCAGCAATATCTCTGACCTGCTGAGTCAGATTATCGAAAATAGCAAGTTCATAGCCTTCAAGCGTATCGCGGATGGCTGTATTGCCCATACAGGCTTCATCACCCATGGACATTTTTCTGTTGATGTACGATTCAGCAAGATCGTCATTGCTGTATTCGAAATCATCAAAAGAAATAAATGCATCCGGATCATAATCTTCAGGAAGTTCCACGCTTTCTTCTGCAGGAACTTCGCCCTCTCCTTCACCGTCTGTCACATCAGCCATAACAAAACTTCCGCATGACAGGATGAAAGATGCTGCACAAACTGCACTGGTTACTTTTGAAAACAAATGCTTTTTCATAAAACTCATTTCCTTTACCCGACAAAAAATAAACCATATATCCCGGATAATCACCATACCGGAATACTCACCATTATGATTAAACCAATAAATCCGAATCAATAAAACAGTTGTATTCAGAAGAAATGTGGCAATCCGTTCAGGAAAAAAGGTTGCCTCACGGACAAAAAGCCCATGAGACAACCCTCTAAATAAGCAAATTTATAATTTACTTCACCCAGACACCATCTTTATTAATATAGTATCCATCTATAACAGTGTCCGATGCCATGATGCCGGTATCAAAGAAATAATACCATTTGCCGCCTATCTCAAGCCAGCCTGTAGCCATCTGACCTGACGATTCAAAGTAATACCATTCACCATCGATGGATTTCCATCCCGTAAGCATCTCGCCAGATGAAGCGAAATAGTAACTCTTACCGCCGATTTCTTTCCATCCTGTGACCATCGCTCCTGATCTCTCGAAATAATACCAGATCTTATCTATTTCGATCCAATCAGTAACCATTGCACCGGAAACGGCGAAATAATACCACTTGGAACTGATCTTCATCCATCCGCTGGCCATGCTTCCGGAATCTTTGAAGTAATACCAGGTCTTTCCAATCTGCTTCCAGCCTTTGACCATGGCACCGGAATTCTCGAAATAGTACCAGCTGCCACCTGTCTTCACCCATCCGGTTTCCATAACTCCGGCACTGTTGAAATAGTACCAGGTGTTGCTGATCTTCTGCCAACCGGACTGCATTACACCGGAAGTATTCAGATAGTACCATTTACCGTTTACGTTTAGCCATCCAGTCTTCATGACACCGCTTCCTGGTTCAAGATAATACCAACTACCGCCGGATTGCTGCCATCCTGTTGTCATTGCGCCTGTCGAAGGATCAAGATAATACCAGGAATCTTCGATTTTCTGCCAACCAGTAACCTTTGTTCCTTCTTCATCGTAGTAGTATTTGTTACCATCTTCTTCATACCAGCCGACATGTTCAGGTGTCAGCGCAGGTATTACTTCCTGAGGAACAAGTATCTCACCGCATACCGAGCAGTGGGATCCTTCGGTAAGTCCGGTTTCACTGTATGTTGGATCTTTTCCAGGATCCGTTACCGCTTTATGACCCGTTGCAGCCACCTCTTCCTGAGCTACAAGCACCTCACCACATACCGAGCAGTGTGATCCTTCTGTTAATCCCGAATGAGTACAATCAGGTGCAACTGCATCATCGGTAACAGGTTTATGACCCGTCGCAGCCACCTCTTCCTGAGCCACGAAAACTTGACCGCAAAGAGAGCAATGTAATCCTTCTGTAAGGCCTGTATTAACACAACCAGGCTCAACTGCATCATCTACGACCTCATCATGGATAATAATGGCACTATCGATTGCAGGACACCTATAGAAAGACCTACTATCTCCACTCTTCACATACTCTGTGTTGCAAGGGATGGTAATGCTTTCAATACTTCCGCATTCACTAAACGAACCAGAACCGATGGTCTTAACACCAATTTGAATAGTTAATTTTGTAATATTAGTACATGCTGCGAACGCACCAACATTAAGATCTTCAATGCCTCCAGGTATAACAACTTCACCTGTTAAGCTTTCACATTGTAAAAATGCATAGTCTCCAATGTATGTAAGACCTTCAGGCAGATTAATGTCTCCGTAAATTCTGTGACAATAATAGAATGCATATTCGCCGATACTCTCTAAACCCTTTGGCAAATTAAGCTTGCATGCATCCACAGTATCACTGTTATTACAACTGCAATAAGCATAATCACCAATTTCTTTTACAGTACTCGGTATGTTCAGTTCTTTAAGATTACCGCATCCATAGAAATAGTAATCACCTATTCTTGTAATTCCTTCAGCGAGCTCTATTACCAGCTCATCAGTTTTACTGTGACTCCATGGTCCTTTAGATGATTTCTCAGTAAAATCGAGCGTAGATCCGCTTCCTGTGATTGAAACATATTCCAAAGCGATAGGATTATCAAATGAACTATTATCACTTGAAAAATCAAATGACGCAGAACAAGGAATGGTCAATCTTTTGAGATTCCTACATGAAAATGCAGACTGACCAATAGAAGTTACAGATTTCGGAATGACAATTTCTTCTATCTGATCACAATTCATGAAGGTCCTGTATTCAATCTTTTTTACTCCATCTGGAATTACCAATTTACCAGTTAAGCTCTCACAATTATAGAAAGCTAACATTCCTATCTTTCGAACTTTTGACGGCAAGTCTAATTCTGAAAGATTTTTACAATCAGCAAATGCCGCGACGCCTATCTCTGTTAAACCGCTTGGCAAAACAAGTCTGCCGGAAGCTTTTGAACAATCGAAATATGCAGCGTCACCGATTTTTGTTACAGTACTTGGAATGTTTATGCTAGTCAAATTTCCACAGAGTGCAAATGCATAGTTTTGTATACTGGTAATTCCATCAGATATTTCTACTTCGATCGAGTCTGCAGTACTAATATACCAAGGGGTATAGGTGCAATATTTAATATCAAGATCATAAAAATAAGAATAAGTATCCGGTTTGCAGATTACCATCTCGCCTTGACCTGTTATGAGAACATAATTTATACAATCACATTTTTTAAAAACCGTATCATTTTCAATGACAAAATTAGTTCCGGGAATCGTTAAATCCTTCAGGCTGCTACAATAAGAAAAAGCACCATCGCCTAAAGAAATTACTCCGTTATGAATAGTTGCCTTCGAGATACTTGAGCAGCAAGAAAAAACACCTTTATTTATCTCAGTGATTCCTTCTGGTATAACAACTTCACCTGTTAAGCTTTCACATTGTAAAAATGCATAGTCTCCTATATATGTAAGACCTTCAGGCAGATTAATGTCTCCATTAATTCTGTGACAATAATAGAATGCATATTCGCCGATACTCTCTAAACCCTTTGGCAAATTAAGCTTGCATGCATCCACAGTATCACTGTTATTACAACTGCAATAAGCATAATTACCAATTTCTTTTACAGTACTCGGTATGTTCAGTTCTTTAAGATTACCGCATCCATAGAAATAGTAATCGCCTATTCTTGTTATTCCTTCTGATACTTCTATTACAAGTTCATCTGTCTTACTGTAACTCCAAGGACCTTTTACAGACGTCTCCGAAAAATCGATTGAAGATCCGCTTCCTGTAATTGATACATATTCGAGCTGATTTAATTCACCAAAAGAAGAATCATTATATGTTGTATCAAATTCTGTATAACAAGGTATTGTTAATCGTTGTATACGAGAATCACCAATAAATGAAGACTTGCCAATTTTACGAACCGATTCAGGAATTATAACCTCTACGATATTGCTGCATAATGCAAAGGAATTATCTTTTATTTCTTTTACACCATCAGGAATCGCTATCTTTCCGGTTATGTTCTGACAGTAATAAAATGCTTGCTCCCCTATTGTTCTGATACCTACAGGAAGATCAACTTCACCAGACAGATCTCGACATTCATAAAAGGCAAGTTTTTGAATGCTATATAAGTTCTCAGGCAGAATTACGGATTTGATACTTTGGGAATTACTAAAACACTCTTCACCTATATCCATTATGGAATTGTAAGAAAAACCGTCGAATGAATTATCACCACACAACTCAAACGCAGTACTATTATAATAGTACCAGCCTCTATAGCCGAGGAATAACGAATTAATCAATGAAACATAAAAGAACTGAACATGACCATGAGTAATAGAATCTATTATATTTCCGCTTGGACTTATAAATAAAGAAATCATACTCATATTATCTTTCGCCAAACATCCGACCCTGGTTAACAAATCCTGCATCTTTGATTTTGCAAGATATATGTCAGCTTCTGATTTGATATTTACTTGAACCAAATCATTGATTCTTCGACCTTCTAATGTCGTTCCAAGATGATCAATATCAAGATTATCTGTTTTAAGCCAGGAATCACAAGCACGGATTAATTCTTCATATGATTCGTTGACGTTAAGGTTGTAATCAACGAAGAACTTGTAGACATTATCAAGTATGTTCCCGTTCTTGAAGTCATTTTGTAACTTAAGGAGAGTAACTGCGATAACACCTAAGAGCTCATAATTATTATATGAGATCATATCCCATGGGTTTTCAACATTATTCTTTCCGCCTAAAACATATGCTATAAACCTGAATAACACTTGATATTGGGTTTTCATAAAAGTATCTTTATCCGGTATCAGCGTTCTGATGAGATTAAGATAAGTATATGGATTATCTTCAGAACGGCAGTCAATACTAGATATCCGGTCAAATTGATAATAAACATTATCTTTTGTAGGTAAAGTTCCGCTATACACATCAATATCAATACCGTTTCTTTCATATCCCCAATCTTCCATCGGAAGAAGTGTTATGAGATCTCCGGGATTGTTGAAGTTATAGATGTTCCTTAACGAATGGTCAGCACCTAAACTGACACCCGGACATGCGAATGTATAACCGAAAATCTGATTATCCGGAATCTGATTATCATCATCAAGCCACCCGGCAACAATATTGGTTACTGCTGCGCCTCTACTATGACCGGTAAGAAGAACTATCGTATTTAAAGAAGAAACACCATCATTATCAAGGAAAAAACTTAAATCATCATATAACTCAGAAGCGGCGGCGTTAAACCCTTCATGTATCATATCTTCGCCTAAATTAAAATCACTAAACCACTCGGCGTTAGGTCCTGTTCCTCTTACAGGAACACAATAAACCATATACCCATTGACTCTTTTACTGGCAATAGTATAGGCTACATGGTCATTATCATATAACGAAAGTCTGCTGTCATCATAAGATATGCTCTGGGTATCATAATTCTCTATTGTAAATCCCATACCGCCGTCAGCTTTGGAATTAGTCAGAACAGAGGTTATATCATCAATGTCATAAGCAGTTGCAGCCAAAGCGACAGACATTTTGGCTATCTCACCATTCAACTTTGTTGCATCCTGAAGGAAATACCCGTCATTATATGTAAACTGAGATTGGACTTTTTCATGCTCAGTATTTACATCATCATATACAAAATTAACCTGATAAGATTCAAATTTAGATACCGGGTTTTCATAAAGCGTGGCTGCCTCTGACATTAAAACGCCGCAACTGATCACAACCACTGCCATGGAAGTCAATAATGCCTTGATTTTCATGTTTCTACCTCATAATGCATATTCAAAAATCTGATGATATAATCGCAAACCAAATTTTCTATTCGGACAAGTGCTGATAAATTATTTAATTACAATATTTAAATCTAAAAAGAAAATTAAGGGCTGCCACATAATTACTGCGACAGCCCTTCATTAATTAAATAATTTTACATTATCCATCTACCTGATTTATCTACATAATAACCGTTAATAGTAGTATCTGCAGCCATTACTCCGTTTTGGTAGAAATAGTAATAATCATTATCAATAATAGCCCATTCATTGCTTGCCATTTCTCCGGAATCTTTCAAATAGTACCAATTGTTATCTTGGGATAACCAGCCTCTTACCATCGCGCCAGAATTGGAGAAGAAAAACCATTTTCCAGCTACTTCAAACCATCCGGTAGCCATTTCACCGTTAGATTTTAAGTAATACCAATCGTTATTCTCCTTAACCCAACCAACTTTCATAGAGCCGTTGTTATCGAACAAATACCAATTGCCACCAATCTGCTTCCATCCAGTTGTCATTGCTCCGGAATTGGATAAATAATACCAATTGCCATTATTCTGAACCCATCCGGTAGCCATAGCGCCGGAATCTTTCATGTAATACCAGGTGTTGTTGTCTTTGACCCAGCCTGTCTGCATCTCGGCAGTCTGTTCATCCATGTAATACCAGTTGCCGCTGTCTTTGACCCAGCCGGTTTCTCTTACACCGGAATCATGCTCTAAATAGTACCAGTTATTATTATCTTCAACCCAACCTGTTTTTCTTAGTCCGTTTTCATAGAAAAATGTGTTTCCGTATACATCAAACCAGCCATTTCGTAATTCACCATATAAAACCTTGAACTCAAAATCTCCACTCGAAATTACAATTAAATATCTACCATCTTCACTAGGTTCAATAAAAGTTCCATCCACTATAAGGCCAAGAATTTGATACGTTGTTTGATATTCTGGTTGAATGGCTACCCTAACATAAATTGTCATTCCTTTAAGTGCGACAGTTTCATTGTCTATGCCTTCAAGAATTACAATATTGGGGTCATAATCGAGTTTAACCTTATTGTAACCAGCCGCTACCTTAAGCTTAACCTCAACCGTCGTATCCTTGGCAGGCATCGTGAACGATGTGCCCTCAATAGCTTCACCGTTAACAAGGATAGAATCCAATTCGTATCCAGTAACGGGTTTAACAGTAATCGTAATCACATCACCCAAGCCTGCAGAAGTTGCGGACAGTTCGGCATAACAGTTTTTATTAGTTTCGAGTGTAACGGAATATAAAGTCTTCTTGAAAGCAACAACAACATTAGTATCAACGCCGTCCATTATGAACGATGTACCCTCAATTGCTTCACCGTTAACGAGGATAGAATCCAATTCATATCCTTCAGCAGGTTTCGGAGTAATTGTGATCTCATCACCCAAGCTTGCAGAAGTTGCAGACAGCGAAGCTGAACCATTCTCGACATTATCGAGTGTAATGGAATAAACAGACTTCTTAAATGTAACAACGACGCTGGTCTCGAATCCGTCCATTAAGAATGATGTTCCTTCGATCTCTGTACCGTTTACAGTGATCTTATCGAGTTCATAGCCTTCAGCAGGTATTGCGGTAACTGTGACTTCATCATCGTATCCAGCAGAATCACATGTTGCGGTAGCTGTACCGTTGCCATCGGTTGTAACTGAGATATTAAAGAGAATAGGCTTGAAAGCTACCTCAACAGTTACGTTGGAAGCAGGCATCGTAAAAGTTGTGCCTTCCAAGATCTCGCCGTTGACCTTAATGTACTCAAGCTCAGTATAGACATCGCCGATAAGCTTAATAGTGATCTTATCACCAATATGAGCACTTGTCTTAGAAGGCTTAGCAGTACCATAGTCATTGCCTACGACAGTGATCTTATAAGATATCTTGGCAAAAGTAACGGTAATAGTTACTTCACCTGCAGGCATTGTAAAAGATGTGCCTGTTATGGCCTCACCATTTACCTTGATAGAACCGAGCTTATAACCTTCATTAGGAGTTGCAGTTACGGTAACAGAATCACCTGCATTTGCTGTCTCTGGTGCTGTTACGGTTCCGCCTGTCGTATC
This sequence comes from Ruminococcaceae bacterium AB4001, assembly GCA_000621765.1. Taxonomy (GTDB): domain Bacteria; phylum Bacillota; class Clostridia; order Saccharofermentanales; family Saccharofermentanaceae; genus Saccharofermentans. The sequence goes on along the minus strand of JHXJ01000020.1, from coordinate 23,678 downwards.
TTCAACGATGATCGCATAGTCGATAAGTTTACAAATTACATCAACCGTAACGTCTTCAGCAGGCATTGTAAATGTATTGGTGTAAACGATCTCATTATTTACCTTGATGTAGTCAAGTTCATAACCATCAGCAGGAACAACAGTTACAGTAATCTCGTCACCGAAGTTAGCAGACGTTGTATTAAATGTAGCTTCGCAGTTATCAGCCTGACCAAGTGTAATGCTGAAGTCCTTAATTACGCATACGACTTCGAGTAAGACATCATTAGCCGGCATAATGAATTTTGTTCCGGTAATAACCTCACCGTTAACTTTGATATAGCTGAGACCATATCCCTGCAGAGGAGTAACAGTAACAGTGATCTCATCACCGAAGTTAGCGCTGGAAGCGCTTAATGAGACATCGCAATTCTGAACTGTATCGATCTTAATCTGGTAATCACATTTCTTGCAAACGACAATTACCGTAACATCTTCAGCTGGCATACTAAATGCAGCAACGTCAATCTTAGTACCGTTGACCGTGACATAATCAAGCACATATCCTTCATCGGGATCAACAGTTATAGTGATCACGTCACCATAGAAAGCCTTATCCTTACTTAAAGTTACATCACAATTATCGGCCTGATCAAGCAGTACATTATATTCGATCGCTTTGCAGTAAACGTCGATAATGACATTTTCTGCAGGCATCGCAAATGTCAGTTCAGTCTGTTTGATACCGTTTACGAGGATATAATCGTATTCATATCCGGTATCCGGAGTAACGGTAACCGTAATCTCATCACCGTAATTAGCTGTAGCAGCAGAAAGTGAAGCCTCGCAGCCATTTGCAGCTCTGATCGAGAGAGAGTATTCAGCAAGCTCGAAAACAGCTTCAATAGTTACATTTTCATAAGGCATTACAAATTCATTGCCTTCAATGGTTTCGCCGTTTACAGTAATTGAATCAAGTACATATCCAATATCGGGTAAAGCAGTAATTGTAATAGTATCTCCTGCATTTGCCGTATCGGGAACGTTCAAATCTCCGTTTGATGCAACAACAGTGATTACGTAGTCGATCTTCTTGCAATAGACGTCAACTTTTACATTTTCTGCAGGCATAGTAAACGATGTCGAATTATTGACTATGCCATTGACCTTGATGTAATCGAATTCATAACCGTCTGCAGGAATTACATCAACAGTGATCTCATCACCTATATTGGCTATATAATGGTTAAGGGTTGCTGTGCAGTTATCTTCAACACCGATTGATAAAGTATAGTCTGTCTTTTTGCAGTATACATCAACAGTGACAGCTTCTGCCGGCATAATGAATGACTTGGATGAATCAGAAACACCATTAATCTTGATATAGTCGAATTCATAACCTTCAGAAGGAGTTACGTTTACTTTGATAATATCACCATAGCTTGCTGATGTATCGCTTAATGTTGCAGTACAGTCCTGAAGCTGGCCAAGTGTTAATGAATATACTGACTTCTTGAAAATTACTTCAACAATTACTTCGCTTTCAGGCATCGTGAAGGAAGTACCTGTTATAGCTTCATCGTTTACCTTAATGGTATCGAGTTCGAAGCCGGTATTAGGATTAACGGTGACTTCGACCGTAGTACCTGCCCTGGCCTCAGTCTTCGAGAGAGTTGCAGAACCGTTTGTACAGTCAGCTAATGTGAGATCGTATTCCTCAGCAGGAACATACTCATAATCTGATGAAGCGAGAGTAAGAACATCTTCGTCAATAAAAGAAATTACCGTTGATTTATACGTGAACTTTGTTGAGTTAACAGTATATCCTGTACTTACTGAACCGGAAGTAGCACCCTTAAGGAAATATTTGTAGCCTACATTGCCGTTTCCGCCGGGATCGGAGTTTGTAACGTCAACAAGGTAGTTCTTGCCGTCATCCATGTGGACTATGTTCCACATATGATTGCCTTCGGGTATCGAGCCTGAAACACTGATAGCATAGAGGGTGTCACAATCAAATGCGGAATTGTCGCAAAGATACTGGAAAGCCTTTGAATAACCTTCACATACGACCTTTGTTGAATCGGAACCGTCAAATACCCAGACGAGCTGCCAGGGATTGCCGTAACTGACACCACCGTCTGCCGCAGGATGGTTATAGTCTGTTAGGAGGCAGATAGCGTCGTTATATGCCATTAACTTATTGTAATCATCCAGACCCGCATTCTGCTCTATTATCAGGTTGACCTTAGCAGCTGCCTTGTCCAGCGCTTCAGCGAAACTGCTGTTGACGGTATAAAGGTCACCGTCCTGGTATTCACTTGCAACCGAGAAGTCAAACTCGAAGTTTAAAAGGCTGAGTTTGGTTGAATTGTAGCTCCAGCTGTATCTGATGCTGCATCCTTTCGTCTTATCGTACCAATAGAGTTCGTAAGGAGAGCTCATGAGCAATGCATCCATTATCGGTTTGGTAGTAAATTCCGAATGTTCAGCGAGAGCTGCAGAGATTTCTTCTTGTGAAGCAGTTCTGAAGTCGTCAATGCCAAGATCTTCGTTGGAGTATGTAATCGTCAGAACGCTGTCAGGGATAACGATCTTCGATGAAGTTGCCTCACCATTAGCAATCTTGACGATCTCCGGACGGAGATAATTGAATGCTATGAGGTTAGCTCCGGAAAGATATGTCGAATAGTCGTACTTGGCATAGCAGGCTTCCTCGCCCCTCGACATCTTCTGCTCGATAAATCCCTCTGCCATCTCTGTACTGTCAGGTCCGGCATCGGAAACTACGGTCTCTTCGAATGAGACAGTCGTATTGATCTCATCTGCATTGATAAACATGCCATAAGACATTACTATCGCCATAGTGACAGCAATGCTCGAAAGTTTGGTAAATATTCGTTTGTTCATATAGATCTCCCTTCAAAAGCCCGAATAAAGGAATAATGAATATTTGATATTTCACATTATATCGCGAAATCAGGGTTAAAAATTTGAACGATTAATAAATTTCATATAAATTGATACAAGACATTAAGAATGGTATTATCTCTTTATCCAATTAAAAATGAGTGGAGGATAATATATGTTTTGTACTAATTGCGGATCACAATTCGAAGAAGGAAACGCTTTCTGCCCCAATTGCGGCGCAAAGGTAGAGTCAGTTGCACAGCGCGTTGAAGCACCTGCACCTGTAGCAGAGCCTATCGCTGAGCCCGTTCCCGTAGCAGCTCCCGTAGAGGCAGCTCCTGTTGCTGCAATTCCGGTAGCAACTCCCGTTGAACCTGCTTATCAGGCTACTCCCGCTTATCAGCCGGCTCCTGCACCTGCACCTCAGCCCCAGGCAGTTCCCGTTGCTCCCGTTCAGCCTGTATATGCTCAGCCTCAGTCAGTTCCTGTAACTCCCATGGGCGGTCCTATCACAGACGATCCCGAGCTTGCTAAGAGCGTCATGATCATGGGTATCATGTCTATCGCTTTTGCCTGCTCTTTCTTCCTCAGCTTCCTCGGCATCATCTTCGGCGCTATCGGCCTTAACAAGGCTAAGCAGTTCACCGAAAAAGCCGGCCAGCTCTTCGGTAAGGCAAGAATCGGTAAGTACCTCTCATTGGGCGGACTCATCGGTGCATGCTGCGTTACAGCTTACTTCGCCTTCTGGTTCCTTATGATCATCCTTGCTGCAATCAGCGAGATGAACTGATTTTTTAGAACAGACTAGATTAAACAAGGCGGTTCAAAGCAATGCTTCGGACCGCCTTTAATATTGCATGAAAACAATCGGAAAACTCAGTCTAAGATGTCCTTCAATATCCTGACTGTGTGCCTTAATCCTTCTTCTGCCGTAAAACAGGGCTCAAAACCCAAAGAAAACAGCTTCGTTCCTTCCAGAGAGGAATTGTTCATCGGGTTGTTCTGAGTCTTTTCCTCTTCCGTCGGTTCGGCATAAGTCATGGTAACACCTGCTTCATCAGCCAGGATAGCTGCCATTTCCCTTATCATGGTAGTCTCTTTGCCGCAGACATTATAAGCTTCTCCTGAATTTCCCTTCTCAAGTATTAAGAGAAGTGCTTTGGCGCAATCGACACAGTACATATAAGATCTAATCTGGCTTCCGGATGAAGTAAGAACAAGATGCTTTCCCTTAGCCACTTCATAAGCAAAGAGCGAAGATACGCGGTTATCCTTAATTGCAGCAGTCGGTCCGAAAACATGTCCAGGACGAGCAATGACTGTCCTTATGCCGTATTCTCCAGAATATGAACAGCATAAAGTCTCAGCCGCCCTCTTTGAATTTGAATAAGAAGATCTTACGTGCAGGAGATCCACAAACCCGTAATCGCCCTCAGAAAAAGGCTTTTCTGTCTCTTTTATACCGTAAACTTCACTCGAAGAGAGGAATAAAACGCCGGATACGGGATGAGTAACGGCATAATAAAGAAGCCCGTTAAGTCCGGTAAAGTTCATAAGCATGGTCTCTACTGCTTTATTCACATATAATTCGGGACTTGCATTTCCGGCGCAGTGAATGATGTAGTCAAAGGACTCATCGAACCCGATCGGTTCTAACGCATCGTAATAGAGCCACTTTACGTATTCAGACGAGCCGAACCGTTCTGAAACTTTACTCTCAGATCTTGAAGCAGCATAAACTACCGTATTTGCAGCGTTTATGCTGTTATTCATCAGGATAAGATCTATAACGGCAGATCCGATAAGTCCGGTGCCGCCAGTGATAAGGACTTTCTTATCTTTAAGGAAAGAAAGATCCGAGCCTGAAGCAGCCTTAGTAAGATCATCTTTGTAGACTTGAGAATCGATAAGTCTCATATCATTCCTTGATCCAGTCTTCGTTCTTTGCAGCCAGAAGAGCCTTGAATATCTCGATATCCTCTGTCGTGGTTATCTTGATATTCTTCTCGGACCCCTTCGAAAAGTATGTCTTTTTCCCTAACATCGCCATCAGCTGGCAGGAAGCTGCCATATTGGTGATACCTTTCTGCTTTGCTTCTTCATGGGCAGCAATAAGCTCGCCTAGCCTGTAAGTATGAGGTGTCTGTGTCCTCCAGAGCTCTTCTCTTGGAATTGTCTTATCAGACTCGTGTCCATCCTGAGATACGAAAACTACTTCCGTACAAGGGATAGCTGCAACAGCGGAACCGAATTCCTTGAATTTGACAAAGCTGTCAGTGATGATGTCCAGACTTAACATAGGACGGTTACCGTCGTGAACGAGGACGATATCGTCATCTGAAGATGACTCGCGGATGGCCTTAAGTCCGTTATAGATGGATTCCTGACCGCTCTCGCCGCCAACTGTTACATACTTGAGCTTGGTAATATTGAACTGCTTGGCATAAGCCCAGAGAACTTCCTCCCAGCCTTTGAGTATTACAACGCAGATCTCATCCACATTAGGATGCTGCTGGAATGCTTCCATCGTATATATGATTATCGGTTTATTGTTTACATGCAGAAACTGCTTCGGGATATCCTGTCTGGCCCTTGAACCAACACCGCCGGCAGTAAGTAAAGCAACACTCTTCATTAAAAGTCCTCACATTTATAAAATATCTGATATTTCATAGAAATCTTATATCAAAGGGTAAAATCTTTCAAATATTGAATAAAATAAGCAAAAAATATATTATCAATACGATTTTCTTAGTTAGGCGGTGATCTTCTATCGACTTGTATTTTGCTTATGCAATCTCAAAAGTCACTGTTCAGTCGGTAGCAGTCTGGTCTATGCTGGCAGTATTAGCCGGTTTCGCCGCATTTATCTTCTATAAAAATGGCAAGTTAAAGCTTTCCGACTGTTTTGTCATTTCTGTCCTGGCATTCTTTATCTCATTCGTACTCGCGATAACGATAATAGAGAGAACACCGTCTCCCAGTGCACAATATGAATTGATTCCCTTTTGGTCATATAGAGCTATCGCGAACGGAAGAACAGATCTGAGATCAGAGGTATTCTGGAATATCGTACTGTTTATTCCGATAGGGACTCTGTTGTCTGTACTCCTTAACAAGGCCAGGCGATTTATTCCTGTTATCCCCTGCTTTCTCTTCTCTGCCGCGATCGAACTTACCCAGCTGTTCACGCACAGAGGCTTGTTCGAATTTGACGACATCATTCACAATACGCTTGGAGCCGTAATCGGTATACTGCTCTACATGATCGCTGAAAGATTGATAAAAGCATCTCTCAGAAAGAATAAGTTGTCCTAAATAATTGCAAAAAAATAAGTTGCAACATATTATTGCAACTTATTATTCAGCTTCCTTAAATCAATAGTGTTAATCCTTACTTGATCCACTCGACGTTTATCTCACGGACATCACCGCCGTCACGCTTCTTAATGAATTCAGGAGCGACCTGAGGGAACATTGCGCAAGATAAGACATCTTCTTCAGACTTGGCTATATCGCTGTACTGTTCCTTGATCTTAACGAGTTCGGGTTCAAGAAGATCTGCAGGACGGCAGGAAATTACCTGGTCATCACCTATAGCGAGCTTTCTAATCTCCTCATTTACCTCACCCGGGAGCTGGCCGTATTCGCCACGGAGCAGACCCTTTGATTCCTTGGTAAAGCTCTTATAACGTCCCATAAGAACATTCAAGACTGCCTGTGTTCCAACGATCTGGCTTGTGGGAGTAACAAGCGGCGGATAACCAAAGTCCTTACGTACTCTCGGAACTTCCTGAAGAACTTCTTCAAGTCTGTATTCTGCATTAGCCTGCTTCAACTGAGAAATAAGGTTTGAAAGCATTCCGCCCGGAACCTGATAGAGCAGAGTATTAGGATCTACGCGGAGCACCTTGGATGAGATGGTACCGGCAGACTCCATCTTGGCAGCCACACCCTTAAAGTGTACTGCAGCCTTATTGAGCTTATTAAGGTCAAGACCCGTGTCACGATCAGTTCCGCGAAGCGTAGCGACAAGAGATTCAGTTGCAGGCTGGGATGTGCCGTTAGCAAAAGGCGATAAAGCACAGTCAACTATATCTACGCCTGCCATAGCAGCCATGAGATATACCATTGAACCTGTACCGGTCGTGTTATGTGTATGCAGATGGATCGGGATTGACACCTTCTCCTTCAGCTTTTTAACAAGACTATATGCATCTGCAGGAAGAAGGAGATTTGCCATATCCTTTATGCAGATGGTATCAGCGCCCATCTGTTCCAATACGACAGCCTTGTCAACGAAGTAATCCTCGTTATGAACAGGGCTTGTTGTATAGCTCATGGCAGCTTCGACCATACCGCCGTATTTCTTTACAGAACGGATGGCAGCTTCCATATTACGGACATCATTTAACGCATCGAAAATACGGACGATATCGATACCGTTCTCAATAGACTTGGCACAGAATTCCTCGACCATATCATCAGCATAGTGACGATAGCCCAAAAGGTTCTGTCCACGTAAAAGCATCTGAAGTTTTGTATTGGGAAGAGCTTTTCTTAAGGTCCTTAATCTCTCCCAAGGATCCTCTCCCAGGAAACGCATGCAGGAGTCGAAAGTTGCTCCGCCCCAGCATTCGATAGACCAGTATCCGATGCTATCCAGCACTTCACACGCAGGAAGCATGTCTTCCAGACGCATACGTGTAGCAGCCTGGCTCTGGTGTGCATCTCTTAAGATCGTATCAGTTATCTTGAGAGGAGTATTTGAATTAAAGAGTTCAGACATCAAAGTTTCCTCACTTGACCTCAAAGAGTAAGTCACCGCCTGCAACTGTGCTGCCAGCAGTAAGAGTTAAGATCGAGATGGTTCCGTCAGCGGGTGCTACGATCTCGTTCTCCATCTTCATAGCTTCAAGTACGAGTACGACTTCACCGGCCTTTACCGAATCGCCCTGAACCTTTAACACCTTAAGGATCGTTCCCGGCATAGGAGCGATAACTGCTCCTGTTGAAGTTGCAGCAGTCTTTGATGCTGCAGGTGCAGGAGCTGCTGCGGGAGCAGTAACTACAGGTGCAGCCTTAGCAACAGGCTGTACTGATCCATTAGCGCCGATAAGCTCGACGTCCATCTCATATGTTTTGCCTTCTACTGTTATACGATACTTACTCATTGTTATTCTCCCAACTGATATTTGTGATATGAAATATTGTTATCTGCGATATATTGTGCGAGAGGGCTTTTCTGGACCTCACGGAAGTTCCTGACTACCACGTTCTTGATGTCCACGCCGTTCTCTTCTGCAATGCAGGCAACCGCCATTGCCACGATCAAAGATTCTTCCACGTTAATTCCTCCTTATAACGGAATATTGCCGTGTTTCTTATAAGGCAATGTACGGTCTTTTGTCTTGAGCATCTTAAATGCTGAAGCGATCTTTGTTCTTGTCTCTTCCGGAAGGATTACTTCATCAACATATCCATGCTCAGCGGCAATATAAGGATTCATGAACTTGTCGTTATATTCGGAAAGAAGCTCTTCCCTCTTTGCTGCCGGATCTTCAGCAGCTTCAATTGCCTTCTTGCCGATGATGCTGACAGCACCAGAAGCGCCCATAACTGCAATCTCTGCAACAGGCCAAGCATAAACAACGTCAGCACCGGTGCCCTTAGAGTTCATTGCTATATATGCACCGCCGTAAGCCTTTCTCATGATGAGACTTACCTTCGGTACAGTAGCTTCAGAATAAGCATAAAGAAGCTTAGCGCCGTGTCTGATGATTCCGCCGTGCTCCTGCTGTGATCCGGGTAAGAAAGCCGGAACGTCAACGAGCGTAAGGAGCGGGATATCAAAGCAGTCACAGAAACGGATAAAGCGTGAAGCCTTATCGGATGCATTGATCTCAAGTGAACCAGCCATATACAGAGCCTGGTTTGCAATGATACCTATTGTCTCACCGTCAATGCGTGCAAATCCGATTATTATGTTTCTGGCAAAAGATTCCTGGATCTCAAAGAAACTGTTCTCGTCTACGAGAGAATTAATAACGTTTCTTACATCGTAAGCTTTCTTGGAATCAGCAGGAACGATATCGCTTAAAGAAGCGCTGTTGTCTACTGTTCTTCCGGGAACGGTAAGAGTGTAATCCTCATTGCTCTGAGGCAGATATCCTAGTAACTGACGAACGCCGTTAAGGCATGAAAGATCATCAGGATATACGAAATGAGCAACACCTGATGTTGAGCTGTGAACAGAAGCACCGCCCAATGCAGCAGATGTGATCTCCTCACCTGTTACTGACTTAACTACAGCAGGTCCTGTGATATACATCTGCGAATAATCGGTCATGAAGATAAAGTCAGTAATTGCAGGAGAATAGCATGCGCCACCGGCACAGGGTCCCATAATTACAGAAATCTGAGGGATAACGCCTGAAGCGATAGTATTCCTATAGAAGATATCGGCATATCCGGAAAGGCTGTCGATACCTTCTTCAATCCTTGCTCCGCCAGAATCGTTGATAGAGATAAAGGGAGCCTTCATCTCCATGGCCTTATCCATAGCCCTGCAGATCTTCATGGCATGAGCTTCACCCAATGAACCACCGCCGACAGTAAAATCCTGGGAAGATGCAAATGCAATTCTTCCGTGGATATATCCGTAACCGGTAACGACACCGTCACCGATGCGCTTCTTCTTATCCATGCCGAAATCAGAGCATCTGGAAGAGATCTCATCGTTTAATTCAACGAATGTACCGTCATCGAAAAGAGCTTCCATTCTTTCACGAGCAGTCAGTTTGCCTGAAGAATGCTGCTTGGCGATACGGTCAGCGCCACCTGCGGCAGCTACTGCTTCCCTTCTGCTATTTAAGCGGTCAATGCTTTGTTGCCACATTGAATCCATATATATTCCTCCAAAAGATTAATACATAAAAGGCCGCAAAAGATATATACATCTTAATGCGACCTTATTATATCTTAAATACTTTGATTGTCAAACTATTTGAGTTTGTTATCAGAAACACTTCTTATCGTGCAGCTGCTTACAGTCAGTGATCTTCCCACACTTATAGCAGACTTCATTTGTGCATGTGTCTGAAGCGAAGAATTCTCTGACATTAGAGAGCGTTGTATCTGCGATATTGGATAACGCTTCCCTTGTTAAGAATGCCTGGTGTGATGTAACTATAACGTTAGGCATTGATATAAGCCTTGCAAGGACATCGTCATTGACTATGTGGTTCGAATAATCATGGAAGAATATATTAGATTCTTCTTCGTATACATCAAGACATGCAGCGCCGATCTTACGGTCCTTGATTCCTTCTACGAGAGCTTCAGTGTCGATCAGAGCGCCTCTGGAAGTGTTGACGATGACTACTCCCTTCTTCATCTGAGCGATAGTATCAGTGTTGATCATGTGACGATTCTCATCAGTTAAAGGACAATGCAGTGATATGATGTCACTTCTGCTCCAGAGTTCATCCAAAGAAACATATTCGATACCGGAATCAGCAGCCGGGAACTTATCGTAAGCTATTACGTTCATTCCAAAACCACGGCAGATATCAATAAAGATACGGCCGATCTTACCTGTACCGATTACACCAACAGTCTTACCGTGAAGATCAAAGCCAGTCATGCCTTCAAGACTGAAATTGAAGTCTTTGGTCCTGATATATGCCTTATGAATTCTACGTATGGAAGTTAATAACAAAGCCATGGCATGTTCAGCTACCGCATAAGGAGAATAAGCAGGAACGCGTACAACGTGGACTTTGCCATATGCATACTGAACATCAACGTTGTTATAACCGGCACAGCGAAGAGCAATCAGCTTAATACCCATCTCATAGAGTTTATCTATAACAAATGAGTTGATCTCATCATTAACAAAGACACATACGACATCTGAGCCTTCTGCAAGCTTATATGTATCAGGTGTAAGTCTTGTCTCGAGGAAACGGATCTCAAACTCACCCGAACTGTTTGCAGCCTCAAAAGACTGACGGTCGTAATCTTTTGCATCGAAGAAAGAGATTTTTAGTTTAGTCATAATTGCATCCTATCTAGATAAATAAAATTAATAACTATTCAATTAATACTTTATTTTCCCTTCAGCAACCGCCTTCAAATGCTCACCATACGGGCTCTTACCATAAGATTTTGCGCTCTCCATGAGTGTGTCTTTATCTATAAAGCCATTGATGTAAGCTATCTCTTCAGGAGCAGAAATAGTTATTCCTTGTCTATTCTGAACCATTTCAATAAACTCTGCTGCTTGTAAAAGACTCTGCATTGTTCCTGTATCAAGCCATGCAAAGCCTCTGCTTAATAATTGAACGTCAAGAAGACCATCTTTAAGATACATGTCATTAAGAGTTGTAATTTCTAATTCACCGCGCGCAGATGGTGTTACCTTATTTGCTCTATCGGAAACACCAGCAGGATAAACATAAAGTCCAGTTACAGCATAGTTGCTCTTAGGATCTGTAGGCTTTTCTTCGATTGAAATAGCATGACCATCTTTATCAAATTCAACTACACCAAATCTTTCAGGATCAGGTACATAGTAACCAAATACCGTAGCTCTTCCATTCTTTTCAGCATTCTCTACTGCAGCTTTTAAAATCGATCTAAAGCCCATTCCATAGAATATGTTATCACCGAGAACCATGGCTCCAGCTTCACCATTTAAAAATTCTTCGCCAAGAATAAATGCTTGAGCTAGTCCGTCAGGACTAGGTTGAACTTTATATGTAAGATTTATTCCAAATTGACTACCATCACCTAATAAAGCTTCAAATCTGGGAGTATCATCAGGTGTAGATATAATTAGAATTTCTCTAATACCCGCAAGCATTAATGTGGATAACGGATAATAAATCATCGGTTTATCATAGACAGGAAGCAACTGTTTTGAAGTTACTTTTGTTAAAGGATAAAGACGTGTGCCAGAACCACCTGCTAGTACTATACCTTTCATGAATTATCGTCTCCTTAGTTCCACTTTGCTGACCAAGAAAAATCCTGAGAAGCAAAATCTTCGTGTTTTTCATCCTTCTCACTAGTCTTATACGGGACATCAATTTTAGGCCAATCAACAGCAACTGTTGGATCATTCCACGGAATGCCGCCTTCAGATGAAGGATCATAGACATCTGTACATTTGTAAACAAATTCTGCTGTATCAGATAATACAAGAAATCCATGAGCGAAGCCTTCGGGTATATAGAACATGTTTTTCTTCTCAGAACTTAATGTAACACCCACCCACTGACCATAAGTCAATGAACCAGGTCTTACATCTACAGCAACATCAAACACTTCGCCATGTGTAACACGAACAAGTTTACCTTGTGTATGATTCTTCTGAAAGTGAAGTCCTCTCAATACTCCTTTTGTACTGGAACTTTCATTATCCTGTACAAATTCTTTATTGATACCAGCGGCTTCATAATCGGTCTTCTTATATGTTTCCATAAAGTATCCGCGTTTATCACCGAAGACTTTTGGTTGAATAATTACTACTCCGGGAAGTTTAGTCTTTTCAAAAGTAAAAGCCATTAAAGTTCTGCCTCCTCTAAATATCTTTTAACAGCATCTCTCCAATCAGGTAACGGTGTAAAACCTGATTCTATAAGTTTAGTTTTATCAAGTCTTGAATTTGATGGTCTTGCAGCCTTGGACAGTCCATATTCAGCTGTTGTAACAGGTATAACTTCAGTTGTTAATCCATATTGTTTATAGAATTCAACACAGAAATCATACCAAGAGATATAACCACCCTCATTTGTTGCATGATAATAGCCATATTTATCGGTCTCAATCATGTCGACCAATAATCTTGCAAGATCTAAAGTATATGTTGGTGTGCCTATCTGATCACAAACAACTCGGACTTGTTCATGAGTTTTTCCAACATTAATCATTGTCTTTATGAAATTTTTTCCATTTAGACCAAATACCCAAGCTATTCGAACAATGTAATATTTCTCAAGAATACTTGAAACGGCAATTTCTCCATCTAATTTACTTTGACCATAAACATTGAGTGGAGAATAGCATTTATCATCTGGTTTCCAAGGTCTATCGCCTTTTCCGTCAAATACATAATCAGTTGACAGATATAGCATCTTAGCATCTAAAGATTTTGCAGCTTCAGCAATATACTGTGTGCCAAGCGAATTGATTCTATGTACCTTTTCTTTGTTATCTTCATCTTCAGCTGCATCAACAGCTGTCCACGCAGCACAATGAATTATCACATCAGGCTTAATCTCATCAATTACTGAAAAAACGGAGTCTTTATCTGTAATATCAAGCTGTACATAAGCTGTTTCTGTAACAGCACTTCCATCTGCTACACCGGAATAAACGGGTTGGATATCAGAGCCAATTGCATCATATCCTCTTGCAACAGCATTATTAACAACATCATGTCCTAATTGACCACAAACACCGGTTACAAATATTCTCATAGATAATCTCCGTTATTACTGTCACCATACATCTTGTCATAGTACTTCTGATATTCTCCACTTATGATTTCTTCCCACCAAGAACGATTATCAAGATACCACTTAATTGTCTTTTTAATTCCATCTGCAAACTTAGTTTCAGGAAGCCATCCAAGTTCGTTATGAATCTTTGTAGGATCAATGGCATATCTGAGATCATGTCCTTTACGATCAGTTACATATGTAATAAGGCTCTCATCCTTGCCAAGTTCTTTGATGATGAGTTTAACAATATCTATATTAGCCATCTCATTATGTCCGCCGACATTGTAAACCTCGCCTACACTTCCATTTCTAACTATAAGATCAATTGCCTTGCAGTGATCTTCAACATAGAGCCAATCACGAACGTTCTTACCCTCACCGTATACCGGAAGAGGCTTGTCATTAAGACAGTTAGCAATCATAAGTGGAATAAGCTTCTCCGGGAAATGATAAGGGCCATAATTATTTGAGCAACGGCTGATTGTTACAGGCAAACCATATGTTCTGAAATAAGCCATTACTAAAAGATCAGCGCCAGCTTTTGATGAACTATAAGGGCTACTTGTATGAATTGGGGTTGTCTCAGTGAAAAAAAGATCCGGACGATCTAACGGAAGATCACCATATACCTCGTCAGTACTTACCTGATGATATCTGATGTTACCATATTCACGACATGCATCCATCATGGTAGCTGTACCCATAATATTTGTCTGAAGGAAAATACCCGGATCCTCTATACTTCTATCAACATGGCTTTCTGCAGCAAAGTTAATAACAACATCAGGCTTTTCCTCTTCGAAAAGTTTGAAAATCCCTTCCCTATCACATATATCCAGTTTAACAAATCTGAAATTCGGATTATTCATTACAGAAGCAAGAGTGCTTAAATTGCCTGCATAGGTGAGCTTATCTATACAAACAATTCTATCTTCAGGATGCTCTTTAAGATGATAATGTACAAAATTTCCACCAATAAATCCGGCTCCGCCAGTAACAATAATAGTACTCATCAAAATCACCTTTCAATTTATATTAAAAATATAATTATACACCTAAATGCAAAGCACTTCTCATCATGCAAATGTTTACAATAAGTAATATTCTTTCACTTAAAGCTATACTCATTCGTGCATATGTCTAAATCATAAAATTCACATATTTTTGTATAGGCATCAAAGAAGTATAATTTTTAAAAATGATTAGGTAACTTAAAGTGACAGATTCAGCAAATGTATTTCTTTGGGGCAGAAAAGTTGGAACTATCCGCCAATCAGGACAACAGGATTTGCCAGAATTCCAATACGATCCGGACTTTTTTGATAGTGGATTAGAACTCTCCCCTATTTTGATGCCTCTTTTAGGTTGCGTTTATTCATTTCCCAAACTTATGGGAACTGATGCCTTTTACGGCTTGCCCGGTTTGCTGTCTGATTCTCTTCCGGATAAGTTCGGAACTGCCGTGATCAGGAAATGGTTATCTCTGCATGGAAAAGATATCAATAGCCTTAATGCTATTGATAGACTTTGTATTACCGGCAAGCGAGGTGTCGGAGCATTGGAATATGTACCTGAAGCAAGTCCTGAATCAATTGATACAGACATTGATGTTACTGAAATGGCCAGACTTGCTTCATTCGTACTATCAAAGAACGACATCAATGAATCAGATATCGATACTTCTGACTTTAACAAACTGGCACTGATCGGGTCCATCGCCGGAGGTGCAAGAGCCAAAGCTTTGATCTCATATAATGAACAGAGTGGTATTGTCCGACCTGATCAGTCTCAATCAGAACCTGGATTCGAACCCTGGCTCATCAAATTTGACGGAGTAAGCAAAAACGGCGACCATCAGCTGGAAGATCCCAAGCAATTCTCTTTGATCGAGTATGCATACTACCTCATGGCTATAGATCTTGGAATCAACATGTCTGAGTGCCGTCTTCTCGAAAAAGACAGATTAAAGCATTTCATAACCAGACGTTTTGACCGCGTAAACGGCGAAAAGCTTCATGTCCAGACGCTGGCTGCAATGGGTCACTATAACTATAATTTCCCTGGTGTCTGCAGCTATGAGCAATATGCAGACATAGCAACAAAACTCGGTATCGGAATAAAAGGCATTAAAGAGATCTTCAGGAGAATGGTCTTTAATGTATTTACAGTCAACTGTGATGACCACGTAAAGAACTTCTCGTTCATCATGGACAGACAAGGTGTATGGGACCTGTCTCCTGCCTACGATCTCACATTTGCATATAGTCCAAACAATCAGTGGATATCCAGACACCAGATGCCTATTAACGATAAAGAATTAAACATTACCGATGAGGACTTGATCGCAAGCGGCGAAAACATGGGCCTAACAAAAACTTATTGTATGGATGTAATAAATGAAACAAAATCCATAATAGGCAATTGGCTCTCATATGCTGAAAAGGTTGGCATTGGAGATGAACGGGCAAACGAGGTATTGGAGCACATTAAAACCATTGGTATAACCAATTAATCTATACCAAGCTGTTTTAATAACTCATATCTGTCTTTACTACGGTCAATATCAGACTTCAACTGCTTGTTGTTTCTTCCTGTCTTTATGCCCTGCTTTGCATACCGGAATATCTGATATAACCAACAGAATGGTTTTAACCAATGATGTTTGTGATAAGCTTGCCAGTTATGTTCTCCGGCATGTTGAAGCCAAGGAAAAAAACCTTTACTTTTAATATAAGTACTTACTTTCTCGACAGAATGACCATCACCATTCTTTCTGCCGAAATTACCAGAGATTAAAAGAGAATCAATAAGTAATTCACAGGTCTTAACATCAGCACTCTTACACCAAGTTATAGTCTCAGGGAGACCAAGATATAACTGACACATACGGGTAGCAGTTATTGCTAACTTATCAATTCCTATTTCTCTACAAACAGAAGCGAATTCTGATTCCCAAAACTCATCATCGAGTTCACGATAAACATACATCATCCAATCTATGACCTGGCGAAGACCAAGAGAAGATTTCAGATGACTTCGCATATGTTCAAGTAGCACGAGTCCATTAGCTAGTTTGGGCAGAATCGGAATATCATGTCCGTCGATAATAATACCAGCACGATTATTCAAGCCATCAATAAGATATGACTCTATATCTAGGTCATAATGGCTGAAATGATGATGAAGTTCGAAACAAATCCCTTCTTTAGTCAATCCTATATGTCTAGAATATACAGGAGACTCATGATTAATGATATATCCGTTATCTATTAGCAACTGTCTAGCAAAAGAAAATTTATCTTGTGGAACTAGAAAATCAATATCTCCCATCATCCGTCTTGAAGGATCCTTATAATATATAGCAGCAGCATTACCTTTAAGAATTATAAACGGTACTGTTGCGTTATCGAGAATTCTCTTTAATCCGTCTTCCGCATGACAATAACGGATATAAGCAGCTTTTCTCCTATATATTTCTTCCTGAAATTTTATATTTAATTTATCAGATGGGATTTCCGGCGCTATCAGCCCAATCACAGATTGAGTCATAGCCTCATCAAATAAAGCATCAAGATCGATAAGATCCCAATCAACATCAGCTGATGTACCAAACTGAGACTTGCTAATAAGCGTCAATAATGTCTTTTGTACTGTATCCACAAGGATATATTACAACAAAACATAAAAAACTCGAATGAGAAAAAACACAGATAATATCAACTACCCTTATCGCCCATGCAAAATGGAAGCTGTTTACACAACTTCCATTTTGCAGAACAATACAGTATTTTTTCTTCCCTATTCTCTTATGACCTTAAGATCAACGATAAATACCATGCTAATGTTCGGGTTTCAGATTATGAATAGTTGAGCAGAGCTCATAATTCACGTTTGACATATTAATCTCGCCTAAACAAATCCCTTGTATAAACCTTGTCAGAAACGTCTCCTAATGCATCAGAATCAAAACGATTAGCAACGATAACATCACTTTCAGCCTTAAACTTGTTCAAATCATTTACAACAAGACTATTAAAGAATAAATCGCCATCGTTAAGTGTTGGCTCAAAAATAATAACCGGAATACCCTTAGCCTTGATCCTCTTCATAACACCCTGAATAGCCGAAGCTCGGAAATTATCAGAATTTGACTTCATAGTAAGTCTGTAAACTCCTACAGTCTTAGGATTCTTGGCTAGGATTTGATCTGCAATAAAATCTTTACGTACAGTATTGGACTTAACAACTGCTTCAATCATTGTCTGAGGAACATCTTTGTAGTTAGCGAGAAGCTGCTTTGTATCCTTAGGCAAACAATAACCGCCATAACCAAAAGAAGGATTATTATAATGGCCACCAATACGAGGATCCAGACACACACCATCAATAATCATCTGTGTATCCAAGCCTTTGGTTTGAGCATATGTATCCAATTCGTTGAAATATGAGACTCTTACTGCCAGATATGTATTCGCAAAAAGTTTAATTGCTTCAGCTTCAGTTAAGTGAGAAATCAGAACAGGAATTTCTTGAGAAGGAACACCCGCTCTCTCCTCCTCTGCGCGTGCACCCTCAAGTAACAACTCGGCGAACATCTGAGCTTCGATTTTTTGTTCATCAGAGCAACCAACAACGATTCGACTTGGATGAAGATTATCATACAAAGCTTTAGATTCACGAAGGAACTCAGGACTAAATATAATATTCTTCACACCATACTTAGCTCTAACGGATTCAGTATATCCTACAGGTATTGTAGATTTAATAACCATGAGAACATCCGGATTAACTTTAAGAGTCCATTCAATAGCATCTTCTACAGCAGATGTGTCGAAGAAGTGATTTACATCATCATAATTCGTTGGAGTAGCAATAATAACTAATTCTGCAGCACCATAAGCAGATGCTTTATCTGTTGTTGTATGAAGATTAAGCGTGCGATTACCCGCTCTTGCTTCAGCAAAGAAACGCTCAATCTCATCATCCTGAATAGGACTTATAAACTGATTTAACTTCTCTGCTTTAGCTTCAGTTGTAGTAATTGCAGTTACTTCATGCTTCTGAGCAAGTAAAACAGCAAGCGAAAGTCCAACATAGCCAACACCGGCAACAGTAATCTTCATTTTGACTCCTCCATATTTCAAAGAAATATTACAAACAAAATTATACATCATCATTTTAAAACATATTCAATCAATCTATTGGCTTGACTTTTTTCTTTTGTGTGTTAACATCTCGGCATAAATTTGAGACATTATGCAAGCAAATGTTAAATATAATAACACGGAGAGGACGATAAAATGAAGAAATTATCAACACAACTGCTGGCTGAAACAGTTATAAATAAAAGAAATACAATAAACCTTACTCAAGTTGAATTAGCTAAAATAACCGGCATTAACCGTTCCTTACTCTCCAGAATCGAATCTCAAACCTTCATACCTTCTATTGAACAACTTGAAAAACTTGGAGAAGCTCTCTGTTTTGAACCAGCAGATTTATTTGTTGCCCCTACAACACCCAAAGTTGTTAATAAAACTAAATTCAAAATTGCTGTCGCTGGTACCGGATATGTCGGTCTCTCACTAGCAGTTCTCTTATCACAATATAACATGGTAACAGCAGTGGATATTGTCCCCGAGAAAGTAGAAAAGCTCAATAATCTCATCTCCCCCATACAGGACGATTACATTGAGATGTTCCTTGATGAATCAAAAAATGGCAAAAGAAAACTTAACTTAACAGCTACAACAAATGGTGACGAAGCATATAAAAATGCTGATTTCATCATCATAGCTGCACCAACTAATTACGATCCTCAGCAGAATTTCTTCGATTGTTCTGCTGTCGAAGGCGTGATAAAGCAGATTAAGGATGTAACTAAGAACAAAGCAAAAAAACCTACTATTGTTATAAAATCAACAATCCCTGTAGGCTATACAGTCAATGTCAAGAAGAAATTTGATATGGACAACATCATCTTTTCGCCTGAGTTCTTAAGAGAATCCAAAGCTCTTTACGATAACCTTTACCCTAGCAGAATAATTGTTGGCACAGATGAGAAAAACAAGGAACAAGCATTAATTTTTGCTCAACTTCTTCAGCAAGGTGCAATAAAAGAAAATATAGAAACTATTACAATGGGTACAACAGAAGCAGAAGCAACCAAGCTCTTTGTTAATACATACTTGGCTTTAAGAGTATCCTATTTCAATGAACTTGATACATATGCTGAGATTAAAGGTCTTAATACTGCTGACATCATTAAAGGTGTAAGTCTTGATCCTAGAGTCGGAGATTACTATAACAACCCGTCATTCGGTTACGGCGGATATTGTCTCCCGAAAGACACTAAACAGTTACTTGCTAACTATCAAGATGTTCCAGAGAACCTTATACAGGCCATTGTTGATAGTAATAGAACTCGTAAAGATTTCATTGCTGACAGAGTTCTTGAAATGGCCGGAGCTTATAGCTATTCAAACAACAAATTTGATAAGAATAAGGAAAAAGAGATCATTGTTGGTGTGTACAGACTTACAATGAAGTCAAATTCAGACAATTTCCGTCAGAGTTCTATTCAGGGTGTTATGAAGAGAATAAAAGCAAAGGGAGCCACCGTGATAATATATGAACCAACGCTCGAAAACGGTAGCACCTTTTTTGGTTCAAAAGTTGTTAATGACATAAAGAAATTCAAAAAGAAATGTGGATGTATTATCGCTAATAGATACGATCCCATTTTGGATGATGTTGAAGAAAAGGTCTATACAAGAGATTTATTTAGAAGAGATTAATAAACAAAACATTGGGCTGAACACAACGGTACAGTTATCCTTCCTGCCAAGGTCCGGCATCCAAAGTATAAGAGTTCAGTAGAGAACGCCGTCGGAATACTTGAGAAAGGAATATTCCTGGAACTGGAGGAGCGCAAGTATTTCACGATAGATCAGTTCAACTTTGATCTGCATGCAGCTCTGTACAATCTAAACCACAGCTTACTGAAGAATCGTGACTATAGCCGAAGCGATACTTGGGAAGAAGAAAAACACGAACTAATGCCGCTTCCTTCAGTGCAGTACCAGTACACGGAGAGGAAACAGGAAGAACTATAGTTTCGTAGAAATCTTCCAAGTCAGAATACACGCTTTGTAAGACCAGTTCATCCTTGGAATGTTTGGTAACCGCAGCTTTCAGATTGTCAGGAACAAAGTATTTGGTAATGCCGCCATAGAATTGAACTGCATGTATAGTGCCTTCTGAATACGACGGTGTCATAGCGCCAGCAAATCGCTAATTACTGCGCCACTAAAATCGGGAATTGTTGCTCCACTTACGTCGGCACGACAGTGCCACCCCTAAAACGCAGATATAATATCTGCACATTCCTTAGGAATGAATACATTTAGGAGGTGGCAAAATGCCAAATTACAAAGAGATAGCCCGGCTTAAAGCGACTGGGCAATCTAACAGAAGCATTGCCGAAGCACTGGGCATATCCAGGAATACGGTGAATCAGGTTGTAACAAGGATCGAAGAATCCGGTCTTGACTTCGAAGATCTATCGCGGTTAACCGAAGCTGAGATTAGTGTAGTGTTTCCAGTCAATTCAGGACGGAAGCCCGATGGCGAGTACTTCATGCCTGACTTTGAAGAACTGAAGAAAGAACTCGCTAAGCCAGGCGTCACTCTTCAACTGTTGTGGGAAGAATACTCAGACCGCTGCAGACTATCCGGCCGAAGGCCATATCAGAAGACACAGTTTAAGAAACACTTTAACGACCATCTGAAGAAAACCGGGTTTAAGGACATTATCCAGCATAAGGCCGGCGAACAGATTGAGGTAGATTGGGCCGGCGTCAGACCATGTTGGCAAGATCCTGATTCCGGAGAAAAAGTATACGGTTGGCTGTTTGCAGCAGTTCTTCCTTTCAGCGGATTAGGCTTTGCTTGGGTAACATCCGACATGAAGATGCCAAATTGGATCCAGTGTCACATTAAGATGTATGAGTTCTTTGGTGGGGTTACAACTATACTCACACCAGACAATCTCAAGACAGGAATAACCAAACATACAAGAGACGAGATTGTTATTAACAGTACATATCAGGATATGGCTGAATACTACGGAACGGTTGTTATACCTGCAAGAGTAAGAACCCCAAGAGATAAAAGCCAGGTAGAAAACCTTGTCTATCAGTTCGAGAAAGATGTTATCGGCAGGCTGCGTAATTGTCAGTTCTTCTCTATCGAGGAATATAACGACCAACTGATTAAGGAAGTTGAACGGTTCAACAATAAGCCATTCCAGAAGAAGCCCGGAACAAGACGCACATTGTTCAATGAAGTAGAGAAAGCCGCGCTTCGGCCGTTACCAATGAAGCGTTATGAGATGGCCGAATATAAGGCCGCTGTTGTTCAGGCAAATTCACATATCGCATATCAGAAGAACTACTATTCTGTACCATATCAGTACATAGGTAAAGAGGTAACACTAAAGATAACATCTCACAGAATAGCGATCCTTTATAACAAAGAAGTGTTGAGCGAGCACGAACAGCTATGGAATAAGATTGGTGCATATTCTACGATTCCTACCGATATGCCACTGCAAAGCAATGCTTATGGAGAATGGAACAGTACCAGATATCTGAACTGGGCCAAAAACAAAGGACCGAACGTTTATGAAGTCGTTTACAGGATATTTGCGTCTTCCTGTGTTGAACAACAACATTACCGAACGGTCCATTCCATCCTTAAGCTGGCATCTTCTTATTCCGACCAAAGACTAGAGAATGCCTGCAAGACCGCTCTTGGTTTTATGGAACGACCTCGCTATAGGGATATTAAGCATATTTTAGAGACCGAGCAAGATTTATGTCAACAAGAGGAGCCGCCTAAGGGTAAGTACACGAGAGGTGGTGATTACTTTGAGTTATAAGAAACTAGAAGAAATTGCGCTTCGTCTACGTGAGATGAGACTGCCTGCTATGGCTAACCAGCTTGTAACTATGTGCGAGGCCAATGAACTAAATGATATCGTAGAGGTTCTGGATGTTTTAACCCGAGAAGAACTGATATCTCGTAAGAACAATACCGCAGACAGATATAGGAAGTCAGCACATTTATCTCAGAACTATGCTGAACTGTCAGGTATAGATTACCGACCGGAACGAAAGATTAACGAACGAGTAATTGAACAGCTATCTACCGGCAACTACATGCAAATTCCGCTAAAACAGCATGCCGATTCCGATAGACCGGCATGCTGTTCCGCTTCAAGCGGCACGGAGTGACGCTATAGAATTACTTTATTCTGTTTTGCGCATATCTCTGCCGTTACATTCCAGGCGATATGCCTTTGCAGTCATCCTGCTTAAGCAGGCATCCGCGTAAGTGCTGTCCTTGAACAAGTCCCACCAGTTTGCGACGGGCAGCTGAGATACAATCATTGTGGCCTTCCTTGAGTCGCGCGTTTCAATAATCTCGAAGAGATCTCTGCATTTTTCAAGATCCAGTTCCATAAGACCGAAGTCATCAATTACCAGAAGATCGTAAGAAGACATCTCATTTGTATATTCATAACTTGAGTTTGTCTTTCTGGCCTTCTCGCTTTGCTGCAAGAGCGTGTTAGCACGGATATACTTCACAGTCCTCAGTTGTTGTAGTGCTGTTATACAGAAAGCATTGGCAATATGCGTCTTGCCGGCACCGGCACTTCCGGTTATCAGAAGATTCTTGGGCTCATCGATCCATTTACATGTCTGAAGTTTCTCTATTGTATGGGTATCAAGCATCCTGTCAGGCTCATACAAAGATTTATCGAAGTCTGCATGCGGATACTTCAGCGTTGCCTTGCGAAGCAGTTTATTGAACTTGGTGGATTGCCGCTGATCCCATTCGTAGTTAATGAGAGCAGTTATTCTGGTATGGAAATCTTCAAGTTCTGAGTTAGGGTTCAGGAATTGCTGCTCTAACGCTTCTGCCATATGAGATAACTTAAACTTGAAGAGTCGGTCCAACAGAATGTTTTCTTCAGTTGTAAGTTTGGGATTGTATGTATAGTCTTTTTGTCTGTACGCCATAGTCGTTCACCATTACTTGTAGAAGTCCTTTCCTCTGATGTTATCGTGTTGCGGAAGATGTTCTTCAGAACACGGTTCACCGGATTGAATCTTCCCAAGAACCTGCTTGAACGTCTTGTATCTGCATGAATTCATTTCAACGCATTGTCGCGCCACTTCTTCAACAATCCCGTGTGGAAGATCCTTTACAGAATGC
>JHXJ01000019.1 GCA_000621765.1 Ruminococcaceae bacterium AB4001 | reverse complement strand
ATTGAATACGGCGCTCTGTTAGAGCCAGTTGCGTCGGTCAGGATTGAGCCACCGAAATCGGTGAGGCAGAGCCACTAAAATCGCGAAATATTGTGCCAAAATGGGCGTCGGTTACCCGGCGCCCATACGCATAATCAGTCTTCCAGTTTCTTCGGTCTCAGTGAATCTCCACTCAAGATAATCTTATAGGCATTCGAGACGATCCTGTCTAGTATTGAATCAGCCAGCTGGCTGGCACCAAAGTTATTGTGCCATTCCGCTGGTTCAAGCTGCGAGGCAATAATCGTAGTCTTAAAGCCATATCGATACTCCATAACCTTGAATATCTGTAATGCGTCATCCTCGCTCATCCGCGTGTTAGCAAAGTCATCGATAACAAGGACATCAGGCGAGACATACCGCCGTTTCAATCGCGGCATCTCCATATGCTTTATATCCGAGATCAATTCGAACATCCGACAATACATGGTTCTATGGAGTTTCCTGCATGCGGCCGAAGCAAGCGCATTGGCTATGTAAGACTTTCCAGTGCCACATGCACCCACGATAACAACATTCCTGGCTTTGTCTATATAAGTGCCGGTAGAAAGCTGCTCAATCACGCGTTCGTTTATCTTACGTTCTGGCGAATAGTCTATTCCGGATAGTTCAGCATAGCCTTGAGACAGGTGTGCTGATTTACGGTATCTGTCAGCAGTGTTGTTCTTACGTGACATCAGTTCTTCCTGAGTGATAATATCCAGCACTTTAATAACGTCATTGAGTTCTGAAGCCTCATACATTGTGACTATCTGGTTGGCCATAACAGGCAATCTCATCTCACGAAGGCGTGCCGTGATCTCTTCGAGTTTCTTAGAGTCCAAAGTAATCACCGCCTCTCGTATATTTGCCTGGTGCAGACTCTTGATGTTGACATAAATCTTCACCTGTCTCTAAAATGTGCTTAATATCCTTGTAGCGGGGGCTGTTCATTTGCTTAAGAGCAACCCTGCAGGCTTCTTCTAGTCTTTGGTCGGAATATGCAGAAGCCAGTTTAAGGATGGAATGGACCGTTCGGTAGTGCTGTTGTTCTACATTGGAGCTTGCAAATATCCTGTAGATCACTTCATAGACGTTCGGTCCTTTATTCTTGGCCCAGTTTAGATACCGCGTGCTGTTCCACTCTCCGTATGCATTGCTGTGAGGAGGCATATCAGTCGGTATAGTGGAGTATGCGCCGATCTTATTCCATAACAGTTCGTGCTCGCTTAATACATTCTTGTTATAGAGGATCGTAAGGTGATGTGACGTTATCTTGAGGGTTACTTCCTTGCCAAGATACTGATACGGAACTGAATAGTAGTTCTTCTGATATGCAACATGAGAATTCGATTGGACTATCGCTGTTCTGTATGTCGCCATCTCATATCTCCGCACAGGTAAAGGGCGCAACGTCGCTTTCTCAACCTCATTAAATACGGAACGCCTTGTGCCTTCTTTCTTCTGGTACGGCTTGTTGTTGAATCTTTCAACTTCAAGAAGCAACTGGTCGTTATATTCATCTATGGAGAAGAACTGACAGTTGCGGAGCCTGCCGATAACATCTTTCTCAAACTGATATACAAGATTCTCGACTTGGTTCTTATCTCTGGGAGTTCTGACTCTTGCTGGAACAACTACTGTTCCATAGTACTCAGCCATATCCTGATAAGTACTGTTAATAACGAGTTCGTCACGCGTATGCTTGGTTATACCTGTCTTAAGGTTATCTGGTGTTAGTATTGTCGTAGCACCGCCAAAGAACTCGTACATCTTAATATGGCATTGTATCCAGCTCGGCATCTTCATGTCTGGTGTAACATAGGCAAAGCCTAAACCGCTGAACGGAAGAACTGCCGCAAACAACCAGCCATATACCTTCTCTCCGGAATCAGGATCCTGCCAATAAGGACGTACGCCTGCCCAATCCACTTCGATCTGCTCTCCGGCTTTGTGCTGGATAATGTCTTTGAACCCTGTCTTCTTCAGGTGATCGTTGAAGTGTTTCTTGAACTGCGTAAGCTGGTATGGCTTCAATCCGGATAACCTGCACCTGTCAGAATACTCTTCCCATAAGAGTTGAAGTGTTACTCCGGGCTTTGCCAGTTCCTTCTTAAGTTGCTCAAAGTCAGGCATGTAGTATTCGCCTTCGACCTTACGGCCAGAAGTCGGCGGAAACACTTCATTGATTTGAGCGTCGGTAAGTATTTGAAGATCTTCAAACCTTAGGCCTGAATCTTCAATTCGTGCAACAGCAGCATTTACTGTGTTCCTGGATAGCCCAAGAAAATCAGCAATAGCCCTGTTCGATTGCCCGGCTGCTTTCAGCCGTGCGATCTCTTTGTAGTTTGGCATATCTGCCACCTCCATAAATTATTCGTTCTATAAGAACGTGCAGATATTATATCTGCCGGAGGTTTGGCACTGTGATTCCGACGGAAGTGGCGCAGCAATTACCGATTTTGGTGGCGCAAGAATTAGCGACGAGCTGGCGCTAAAGAAGCGCCGTATTCACCAATCTACAGAAAAGGAACAGAAGTGTATTTCCTGTATTTCCCCGGATTCATGAAGAACTCATATATTGGGGGAATCGTGGTTAGTAAAAAACACAATTGAGATACGTTATCAGAAACCGGTTGGATATGATAATCGCTATCTGCTAAGCCTGAAATAATTCTGCTTGTTCCAATAACTTCCGAAAACTATTGACACAGAGATTTCCTGCGTGTATGCTCTGTATTACAAGGACTAATACAAAGCATACAAAAAGTGTGCAGGAAGTAAGGATAGTTATGGATACAAAGAAAATAATTAAGTTTTTGGTCATCACCTATGTGATTGCGTGGACCATACAGATTGCCGTATCGCTCTATATGGTAAACAACCCGGGACAGACCGGAACAACTGTATTTCAGGTAGGACTTGCAGTCTGCATGTTTGCTCCGCTTATAGCAGCGCTTATCTCCAAAGCAAGTTTCAAGGGTATGGGATGGAAGCCCAGATTCAAGGGCAACATCGGTTGGCTTGTTTTCGCGGCGTATGGCGTGATCCCTGTTTTTGCAGCAGGCGCAGTGCTTTTTTATATGTTGTTCCAGAACCTTTTTGACACATCAGGATCTTATTATATTGCTTCAGCAGAGGCAGCAGGTGTTGATATTGTTGAAGAGCTTGCAAAGTCCGGAATGAGCATTCAGACATATTTGTTAGTCAGCATGGCTGCGCTCATATATGCACCGTTTGTTAATATAATCACAGCCATAGGTGAAGAAGCAGGTTGGAGAGGATTCCTTTATCCGGAGCTTAATAAGAAATTCTGCAGACCTGTTGTATGGATCATCGGTGGTGTAATCTGGGCAGCTTTCCACTTCCCGGCAATGATTATCGGAGGATATGAGTACGGATTAGACTACATTGGCAGCCCGTGGCTCGGTCTGATCGTATTTACGGTTTTCTGTATTACGATTGGAATATTAGAAGAAATCGTGTACAGCAAGACAAAGTGCATATGGTATGCAGCGCTCCTTCACGGTTCGATAAATGCTGCAGCAACATTTCCTATTGTGTATGCAAATGCCAATAGCTCTGATCTGGCAAAATTAATGATATTCGGACCTGGACCTAACGGAATCATCGCAGGATTACCTTTGATAATCCTCGCAGTGATCATGGGTATCGCAGTTATCAGAAAAGATAAGAAATCTAAGGAGGCTACTTAATGATCATACGGATAGACGAATACTCTGATGTGCCGATCTACATGCAGATAAGAAATCAGATAGTCATGGGCATCTCATCCGGCGAATTAAAGGGCGGGGAGCAGCTCCCGACCGTAAGAGCTCTGGCACTCGAGATCGGTATCAACACCATGACAGTCAGTAAGACCTACCAGCTCTTAAAGCAGGAAGGTTACATAATGACGGACAGAAAGAACGGCGCGAGGGTAAGAGACAATATTGCCAAGAGCGGCGTCATGAGTGAAGAGAATAAAACTGAATTAAGACGGATCGTCTCCGAAGCTCGCCTCTCGGGCGTTCCGAAAACAGAACTTAAGAAACTCATAGATGAGTTTTATTGAATGGGGGATCAGTTATGGACTGGTTAGTTAAATTAATATTGGCAATTTGCATTATTACGTCAGCTCTTGTAATGCTTGTTCTCGCGTTTCCCAAGAATCCGGAGAAAAGGAAGATGATATTCGGTGTGCGCGATAACCCGAAATTCCATGAGGGTGATGCAGCTAAGAAGGTAAAGGCACTTGCAGATTCCTGCCGTAAGAGCGCCTTGATAATTACAGCCATCATCTGCATTGCGACCGTGATCCTGGTCCTCGTACCTACAACGGGCGTTACGATGCTTGCGCTGATGCTTCTCGTCTTTGCATTGTTCCTCATTGCCATTCCCTTTGGAAAGGGCAATACGGAATTGAAGAGCCTTAAGAAAGAACTCGGCATTACAAAATCCGGAACGGTATATGCTGACCTTAAAAACACAAGCGTAGTTCACGGATTGAAGATGCCCTGGCTGATCCTGCCGAATGCAATAGTGTTTCTTGAAACTGGTTTTGCTGTACTTATCGATTTCGGTGTTATCAAGATTGTTGATACTCTTGCTATCGAGAAATATGCACTAACTTCGGTGTCGGCATCATTCTTGTTTGTCGCTGTTATATTAGTGCCTGTCGCATATATGATGGACAACGTCAGAAATACGGTTATCTCTAAGGACAGTAACGTAAATGCGAACTACAACAGGGCCAAGAAAAAGTGCTGGGGAGATTTCTTTATTGCAATGTCATGGGTCAATGCTCTTGCAATCGCAGTATTAATGACACTGTATATGTTTATCTATAATGATATTGCAATTCTGGCAGGTGTCCTGGCATATATTGCTGTGCTGATGGCAATAGTTGTGATCGCTGCGAAATTACAGGCTTCCATTGAGAAGAGATACGAACGTGATACGGACTTGGAACTCCTCGATGATGATGACTGCTGGATCCTCGGAATGTTTTATTACAATCCGAATGATACGCGCCTTAATGTCGAGAAGAGATTCGGTTACGGCGGAACGGTAAACATAGCTCATCCGGCAGGCAAAGTAATTATGATAATACTTGCCGTCCTGTTAGTGTTTTCCATCGGATTTATTATATGGGCAGCGGCTACCGGTAATTTCGATCAGCTAACCATAAATACTCCGTTTGGATGATAGATATGGTTACTTTTAACAGTGCTTTAACGAAAGGGATTAAGAACTTTATCAAGGGCAGACTAATGAGATCGAAACGGATCTTATGGGTTCATAGCCGTAAATGATAAAATGACATTATCTGAGAAGAAAGTTACCGGTATAAAGATGCGCGGCAAAGGGGGAGAAATAATATGTCGTTTCAATATATATTTGGCCCGGCAGATACGTATATTCAAATTGTTCTGTTACTTGTAAGCCTGGTCTTTGCAATAATGGGTATTTTTTCTTTAGATTCGGCAAAGGGAATTAAGAAGCTCGGAATATCCCTGCTGTTTGTCATCATCTTCCTTATGTTTATGTGGTTTGAGATATTCGCATATGGCATAGGACAGGGTTAAGTTAATTGCCGTATGACTGACGACTGGAGACAGGATATACATCTCGAACCGAAAAAAGGGTGGATCAATGACCCCAACGGTCTGTGTTATTTTGACGGCAGATATCATGTATATTTCCAGTTCTCTCCCGACAGCGCAGCTGGTGAAGGACGGAAGTGCTGGGGACATTTTGAGAGCCGGGATGACATGAAGAGCTTTGATTACACCGGCATCGTTTTTGAACCCGATATACCAGAAGACAGAAGCGGTGTCTTTTCAGGCAGCGCGGTCATCCGTGAAGGGAAGATGCACATCTTCTATACCGGAAACGTAGAGATCCCGGGCGACTACGATTACGTAACCGCAGGACGTGAAGCTAACCAGATCCATGTCGTTACTGATGACGGCATTACGATGGGCGCGAAAAAAGTGATCCTGAGAAATTCCGATTATCCTTCAAACATGTCATGCCACGTAAGAGATCCTAAAGTTTGGATCGAAGACGGAAAGTGGAAGATGGTGCTTGGTGCCAGAACTTTAGATGATGAAGGCGGCATACTTTTCTATGAAGCAGACGATCCGGATGAATGGCATTTCGTGAAGTTCTTATCGAAGAAAGATTTCGGGTATATGTGGGAATGCCCTGATCTTTTTAATGTCGGAGATAAGTGGTTCCTTGGAATGTCCCCACAGGGTGTTCCACATGAGGAATTCAGATTTCAGAACGTGTACAGCGCCGGTTACTTTAAGTATTCGGACGGCGCTCTTGAAGGCAGTTTTGAAGAGTACGATTACGGCTTCGATTTCTATGCTCCGCAGACATTCATAGACAAGAACGGTGACAGGCTGATCATCGGCTGGATGGGCATTGGTGATATACCTTACAGCAATCCGACAACAGAACTCGGATGGCAGCACTGTCTTACGGTGCCGAGAAAACTAAATGTTGGTGAGGATGGCTGTCTTATCCAGACACCGGTAGTTAATTACGAGGGCGGTGAGATGCCTTTGACAGAATCAGCCCCAGTTTTTCCGTACGCGCTCCATGCTGATATTGATGATGGGAACAGTTATTTTGATATCCGTATCGGAGGAGCAAAGATCTCCTGTTCGAAAGGTATTGCTTCGCTGGAATTTGAAGGTGATGAAGGCTGTGGAAGAACTATCCGCAAAGCTGTCATAGGAGCTTGTAAAGACATCACCGTAATTGCGGACAAATCGAGTCTGGAATTATTCTGGAACGGCGGAAGATATGTAATGAGTTCAAGGTTCTATCCCGATTCTGCTGCACCTGTTGTTAAAGCAACCGGATGCGGTCTTAAGATCAGGAAAATAACGAAGACGGAGGTAAGAGGTTTTGAGTAACGGAAAACTTATCGCGATCGGTGAGGCTCTGATCGATTTTATCCCGGCTGAAAAAGGCTGTGCTTTTGATGACGTTGAATCATTCTTTCCGGCGGTCGGAGGAGCTCCTGCGAACGTGTGCGGAGCATTTTCAAGACTTGGAGGAGATGCTCTTTTCCTGACACAGTTAGGTGACGATCCGTTCGGTCACAAGATAGAAAGATACCTTAAAGAGGTGGGTATCGATACTTCGCATATTCTGTTTACGGATAAGGCGAACACGGCACTTGCTTTTGTCAGCCTTGACAAAGACGGTGACAGGACTTTCTCGTTTTACAGAAATCCGTCTGCGGACATGCTCTACGATAAGGAAATGGTTCCTGAAGATGTCTTTAAAGATGCATTTGCGCTTCACTTCTGCAGTGTGTCTCTGGGAGATTTTCCGATGAAGGAAGCTCACAGAAGGGCGGTGGAACTTGCATCAGGTGAAGGCTGTCTCATAAGTTTCGATCCAAATTTGAGATTCCCTCTGTGGAAGAACTCAGATGCTTTGAAACAGGCTGTTGATGAGTTTATGCCCTGTGCTGATATCCTCAAGATCTCTGATGAGGAGCTGGAGTTTATCACCGGCTGTGATGATATCAGGGCGGCATTGCCTTCGCTGTTTGACGTCAACATTAAACTCGTGCTCTTCACATGCGGGAAAAACGGCGCATACGCATTTACGAAGAATGCTGAAGGTCATACTGATGTTATGCCGTGCGAAGTGGTTGATACCACCGGTGCCGGAGATGCAGCCATCGGTTCGTTCCTCTGGAAGCTCAATGAGTTCGGAATAACAAAGGAAAACATATCGGACATCAGTGCGGAAAAGCTGAATGAGGCGCTGGCTTTTATGAGCCGGTACTGCTCCATAAGTGTCGGCGCCAAAGGAGCAATACCATCGTATCCGACACTCGAACAGGTGCAAAACAGATACAATTAATGCTTCCCGGCTTAATTTGCCGGAAGTTATATTTTCGTTGAAATGTAAAAAATCAGCAGGGGATTTCTTCTGTTTCTGTTTACAAAACCTTAAAAGTGCCTTGATGTCACCGGGCTTTCCGTATAGTAAACTTATATCAGTTATACTTTTCAGACGGATAGGGGCTTTATGCAGACATTAAGACGGTTGAGGAATTATTATTTCTACTGCGGAATCGAGAAGGATGAGTATAATGCGCTGAAAAAAGACGCATACGTCTCGAATTTCGAAGTATGGAAGATTTTGCATTTTCTCATGTTTGCGGCATTCGGCGTCTTGTTTGTTGTTTCTTCGATCCTCAGTGCGATGGAAAGCAACAGGTGGTTTTATCTGTTTGCCTTTTTCTATTCCTGCATTGCGATCCTTCTTTTCTTCTATCTGAAGAAGGATTCGATCGTAGCTCAGCTGGTGATATATCTTTCCATTTCGGTTCTTTTCCTTTTCGGCTGTTTTATCACGCAGAACAAACCCGAATCCAATGCGGTAACGTTTATCGTTCTTCTGCTGATTACGCCGATGTTCATGATAGACAAACCGTTCTTCATGACCATAGAGCTGTTCGCTGCATCGACTGTTTTCCTCGTGTGGATGCACGGCGTTAAACCGCATGATGTCTGGGTATTTGATCTCATGAATGTTATCCCTTTCACGATCGTAGGATGCATACTTAATGTCATTGCCAATTCCATACGTATCAGAGAATTTGTCCTTACCAAAGAGATAAATGAACAAAAAGATACCGATGAATTGACGGGCCTGAAGAATAAGAGTGCCCTGACCGGGGAGATCAATGAGTTCCTGGCTGACGGATCGAAAAATAAAGGCATTATGTTCCTTCTTGATGCCGACCATTTTAAGTCGATCAATGATACATACGGTCACGATGTTGGAGACCGTGTGATTACCCAGATCGGCAGTTTTCTTGGGAAGAGGTTTACCGGAGAAGAGGTTGCCGGGCGTTTTGGCGGAGATGAATTCATCGTCTTTGTAAAGAACACCAATGACATGGAAACTGCGCATAAGATCGCCAATGAGATAGTCGAAGGTGCGGCACAAAGCGTCGAACTCCCGGACAAGGATAAAAAGATAACAGTAAGTATAGGTATTTCCATATACAGTGGTCTCGAAAAGAACTATTCCGAGATATTCAAAAAGGCAGATATAGCTTTGTATCAGGCAAAAGCAGATCCTGATAACAGGTTCCGTGTCTTTGAAGAACTGAACTGAACATAACAATTTCCATATTGATCACTTTGAATGGTATTATATAAATGTCATTTTTGAATGACATTTACAAAAGTGGTGTTTTTCTGAAGTTGAATAGGGGAGATCAGGGAATATGAAATGCGCTAGTTGCGGCGGCACATTAAGATATGATGTTGCCAGTTATGGTTTAGTATGTGATTTCTGCGGAACAATAAGGCGACTTCACCGTCCGGAAGAAGGCACGGTCATCGGCGAGATGGATTTTGCGTCGGCGTTGAGGGGCTCTAATACCAATTGGGGTATAACGAGAAGGCTTGTCACCTGCAACAGCTGCGGAGCACAGATGCTCTATGATTCGGACCAGATGTCCGGCATGTGCCCTTTCTGCGGATCTGCAGTTGTCCTTACTGCAGAGCAGGCAGACTGCGGTGTAGCTCCGGGTGCGATCATCCCGTTTTCCATCACCAAGGAAGAAGTCGTCGAAAGATATTACAAGTGGAACAAATTTGCCTTCTGGGCACCGGAGAAATTCAGAAGAGGAAAGCTGCTTGAAGAACTTACACCGATCTATATCCCGTTCTGGACTTTTACTGCCGATACCGTGACGACATACAGCGGAAGATTCGGATACACAGCCGGAAGCGGTGACAACGAGAGGACGAACTGGTATCAGAAGACCGGAATCGTTGAAAAACACATAGAAGATTTCAGTATCTGTGCCAGCAGGAAGTTCATTAACGATCAAATGCTCATTAAAGTGGCCTCGTTTGATGCAAAAGACTTAATTGCATATTCACCGGAAATGCTTTCCGGAATGTCGGCTGAGATCTACACGATAGGTATTGATGAGGCCTGGGAAACCGCCAAGGCAAACGGCCTGAAGAAGATAATCATGGAAGCCCCTAAGAAACATGAAAATGCCGACTGCTATTCCCATCTTCAGTTTTCTACTGAGTATACGAATGTCATGTTCAGATACGTACTGGTTCCGGTCTGGCTTTCCGGGTGCCGTTTCAGGGGCAAGATCTATAATGTTGTCGCAAGCGGACAAAACGGAAGGGGAAACTGTAACAGACCATTTTCCATCGCGAAGCTCGTAGGTTTTCTTGTTATATGCGCGGCTTTGCTTGCTCTGGGCTATATAACCCCATTTGGACATCTGGTATTCCTGGGGTTCTGTTATGTTCTTGCTGTTGCTGTAATCCTGTACATGATCATGTTTTTTGTGACTCTTTCAGAGCAGCAGAAGAAGGACCGTGAGAAACGCAGCCGTCAGCAGTGACCTCAGATATAGTTTATTTGATTTTCATATGGACACCCCTGTCTACCCGCATTTTACGGGGTTTACTCAGTGCGTGTCGTGTTCAACAGGCATGCAAAATAGTACTATCCGGCATATGGAGGTAACGAAAATGGATCAAACCAAAATAGGATCTTTTCTGAAAGACTTAAGAAAAGAACGAAATTTGACTCAAGAGCAGATCGCTGACAAGTTCGGCGTATCTCAAAGATCCGTTTCGCGTTGGGAAAACGGAAATACGATGCCGGATATAAGTGTTCTTATAGAACTTGCCGATTTCTATGACGTCGACCTTCGCGAAATGCTGAATGGCAAAAGGAGGGACGAAAACATGGACAAGGATATGAAAGAAACATTGGTTATGGTGGCAGACTATACCAAAGAGGAGAAAAATAAGATCGCCAAGGAACTCTACATTCTGTTAGGAGTTTGCGCCGTATTCTTTTTGACGCTCGGAATAATAACTATCTTTAAACTGGATTCCAGGTTCTGGTTTAATAATGCAGTGATCTGCAGCGTGTTAGGTATCGTTTATCTGGTCATGTGCTTTATCGACCTGTTGAAACTCACGGGCAAGATCGAGAAAACAAACCAGAAGAAGGCTGTGGTTATCCTGGTATTTGTCTGTATCGCAGCGGAGCTGATAATTAATTTTGCAGACTTATTCTGAGAATAAACGCCAACAAAAAACCTCCCATAAATGGGAGGCTTTTTGCGTGCTTCACTTTATGGATAAGAGGTTTTGATGTCTGATCACCCTTAAGACAGGCATGCAATTTCTCTATCAATAAACTTAATTTCCGAGCTGCCTGTCTACTTCGGCATTTATGTACTCTACGGAACTGTTGTGAGCAGAAATAGAAGATGATGCCATCTTAGCCTTATTAAGATAAGATCCGATACCAACTATAAGGACACCTGCAAGGATAACAATGATCGCGATTACTAAAACCATCTCAACAAGAGTGAAACCCTTGCGTGTTTTTCCTATTCTTCTCATAAGCCGCCTCCCCCTTTAAGATTCTGCTTTATGAAACAAATATATCACAGATAGTTCACAAAGTGTTCATAATTTCCACATTTTCTTCTTTTTTGTGCTTGTAAACAATCACTTGGCTGGTTTTTTGTGCAGAATGTATTGAAAACGGGCAAAAATAATGGGTTTTGAGGGCTTGCAGGGGCTTTGATATAGTAAAATTTAATTCGATTTTTGTAATAAAAAGCTTATTTGTAACATTCGGAATTGCAAATGTTAACAAAGATCTGTTTACATTTTGTTAATAAAATACTGTCCGAAATAATCAGAAGAACAGATTGTCAAACAGGATAAAACAAGGTATACTTTCTGAGTTTGAAACGGATGCTTAGCTCAGCTGGCTAGAGTACCTGCTTGACGTGCAGGGGGTCACAGGTTCGAGTCCTGTAGCATCCACCACGACAGTTCAATGCTTCCGGGCATTGGACTGTTTATATTTTTGTCCCTAAAATCCTCTTTCCGCCTGTATTTTAGGAAGTTTTTCATCAGTTTCTTAAATATCATAGTAAAAATAGTTCTTACTTATTTTTCTTGACCAAATGTAAATAGCGGTTGATAATTGTAAATTAAAAGATGGAGACTGTCTTGAGTTGAGGCCTTTTCCTTAATGCATTTGGCGAAGCTTTAGATAGTTGGTTGATATGCTTGAATTATTGACAGAAAATCAAGTGAATATAATGATGATCCTGAGCAGTATGTGCGCTGTTATTGCTGTGTTTGTACTGTTCATGAAAGCACTTCCCAGGAAAAGACGTATAGCACTTCTATCTGTTGAGATCTGCTCAATGGTCATTATGCTGGCTGACTGTTTTGCTTATGCATTCAGGGGAGATCCGTCAGCAGCGGGGTTCTGGATCGTCAGGATCAGTAATTTTCTTGTCTTCACTATGAATATTGGTGTTTTATATGCGTTCAATGCTTATATCATCACCTTGTATGAAGATACTAACAGTAAGAATAGTTACAAGAGACTTAAGGTCGTAAACTATTTGGGATTGGCCGGTGAGGTAATGCTCATAGTATCCCAGTTTACGGATTTCTATTATTCTTTCGATGCCTCAAATACTTATCAGAGAGGTCCCGGATTCATTTTGTGCTATCTGATTCCGGCAATCATGCTCATTCTGCAGGTAACAGTTATCGTCGAGAACTACAAGAAGCTGAATTCCACTATCAGTTTATCGCTGATCCTGTTTTCGTGTTTACCGCTTCTCGCTTCGCTTGTGCAGATAAAGCTGTATGGGCTCTCGCTTATTAATACCACTGTCGCCGGAATGGCTTTATTGCTCTATCTGTTTGCGTTGAAGGATATGAACGCGTCATATGAACGCGCAAACGATCTTAGAATAGAACTGCTGACTGCAGAGCAGCAGAGTATGAAAAGACTGTTTGAACAGACTGCCGAAGCACTGGCCAGCGCAATCGACGCTAAGGACAAGTACACTCACGGTCATTCTTCAAGAGTTGCCGGCTATTCAAGAATGATTGCCAAGTTGTCCGGCAAAGATGACAAAGAGTGCGAAGAGATTTATTATGCGGCACTTCTTCACGATATAGGTAAGATCGGTGTACCTGATGAAATTATCAATAAGAAGGGAAAGCTTACTCCGGACGAGTACGAAAAGATAAAGGAACATACGACCATCGGCAAGGCGATCCTGTCGAGTATCGTCGAATTCCCTTATATCAGTATCGGCGCTCATCACCATCACGAGAGATTTGACGGAAGAGGTTATCCTGAAAAACTCAAGGGAAACGATATTCCGGAACTTGCAAGGATCATTGCCGTGGCTGATGCTTACGATGCCATGACTTCCAAAAGAAGTTACAGAGATCCGCTCCCACAGGCAACGGTAAGACAGATCTTTATCGAGGAGATGGGCGGACAGTTCGATCCTCAGTTTGCGAAGCATATGATCCATATGATCGATCAGGATCAGGAATATGTTATGCGCGAAAGAGAGGATGTAAAAGAATTTTCCGGCAATGATGAATTTACTTATATGGGTTACAGAAATGTCCATACGGAAGGTGTTTTGGTTATTCCGGACCGCAAGTTGAATATCCGTATACGCATAACACCGACTGAAGGGTATAAAGAGAAAGACTGCCTGCCTGTAATAGTGCTTTTTGATGCTTTGGATGGGCGAGTTCATACGGCAGACAAACTTTCTGAAGAATTGCTCTATACCGAATATGCCGAACTCAGATATGACGGAAACTATAATCTGGGTGAAGCCAGAGTGATAAAGCCAAACGTTATGAACATGAAATCTTCTTCGATCATTTCGGTCAGCAAAGTCTGTGGGGAATATGAGATCGAAGCAGTAAGGCAGAAAGACCATATTCTTATAAAGATAATCGGTGAGGATAAGATGGTCGAGTATAATGTTGCTCTTCCTGACAGTACCAGATACTGCTATTTGAGCTTTTCGGGCGCATATTACCATCTAAACGTCAGATCCATTAATCGTTCTGATGAGAAAATACCTGATAATTACATTCCCCGTATTGCTGAATTGGTTTCCTATATTGATGGTGAAGCAGGTGATGTCCCGAATGTCCAGGTGGATGGATACAGGACTGATGCGTCGGACGGAGTTATTCTGAAAAAATCAATGGAAATCGATTTCCATGCGAAGAGTCTTCCGACGGCAAGGCTTATCTGGCACTGCCCGTTTGTATGTATTTTTACGTCATCAAATGGAAAAGTAACTGATGAAGACTACCGTGAGTTTGCGCTTATAAGACTTGACGGTGAGGTCTGGGAGACGGGAAACCTTGCAACCAATAATGTGATCTTGAATAAGAATAACAGTTTTGACGGCTGGGATAGCTGGAAGAGATTAAACAAAGAAGGTTTTGACTGTCATGTGTCGCTCAAACGAGACGGCAAAACTATTACTGCAACTACTGAAAACGGCGGCATTCTCCTCAAGAGCGTTACAAAGATCCTGACAGATGATGACACGGTTTATGTTGCTCTTACCGGAGATCAGACTGCGATTACCAGGATATATTTCAAATCGAAGGATTAACCCAGTGCTTTGCGATGAAAATGCCTGATAATAAAATATTTTTAAAGTATTTACAGGCAGTATCAAGTTTCCTTATACATAATTAGTAGAATTCAATATATAACGAAATATTTTATGTTCCGGGAGTATTGGATTTGAAGATCAAAAAGCGAAAGGGTTTAAGCATTAAGATCGTTTCAGCACTTTATTCTGTTGTGGCGATTTGTATTCTCACGGTAGCTGTCGCATTTATCGGCTATCGTCTTTATGAGCAGAATCTGAAAGAGAACTACGAAAAATACGCTGCAACTGTGCTTGATTATGCTTTTACGGTGACATCGGATCATGGATTCGGTGACATGATATCTGCCCGCGAGATGCCGGATGAATATGAAACAATGAGAGAAGCCCTGAATACGATCAAGGAAAACTCTGATATTGATTATCTGTACGCAATCTACTTTGAGGACGTTAATGATATTCACTCTCTCACTTATGCCATCAATACCAAGACTTCCGAAGAATTGGCAAATGGCGGGACATATACTTATCTCGGTACACCCTGTGAAGCGGGAAGTTTTGAGGATGAAACCATACTTGTCCTTCAGGAAGCCGTAAAGAGCGGAAGGAAGGAGAGCGGTTTTATTGAAGGTTTCTCCGATGAATACGGTCATATGCTCAACGGATACAAGGTCATTTTTGACAGCAATGGAAACCCTGCCGGACTTTTATGCGTCGAGACCGATATCGTAAATATTGACTTTGACAGGACTCACTATATCCGTTCTATTGTTATCTTTGTGGCAATCTTCACCATCTTTGTTATTGCATCATATCTGTTTATAATCGAGCGTTCGATCATATATCCGATTACCAGTGTTACTGATGCTGCAAATGACTTTATCATGAATATCGGTGATCAGGATGCGATGGATGAGAGTGTCAGGAAACTCGGACAGATCAAGATCCGTTCGAATAATGAAGTAGGAGATCTGTATAAAACCGTCAGCAAGATGGAAACTGATATGGCAAAGCAGCTGCGCGACATCCGTCAGTATAACGAAGATATCTTAAAGATGCAGAACGGACTGATGAATCTGATGGCTGATATGGTTGAGATACGCGATTCCGGTACCGGCGCCCATATTCAAAAGACTGCAGCTTATGTAAAGATCATACTTGAGGGATTGCGACGCAAAGGCTATTACGAAGACCAGCTCACTCCTCAGTATATTGAAAACGTAGTAAAATCCGCACCGCTACATGATGTCGGTAAGATAGTTATTCCGGATGATGTGCTCAACAAGCCTGCAAAACTCACCAAAGAAGAATTTGAGGTCATGAAGACTCATACCACATCAGGCAAGGCTATTATCGAAAAGGCAATAAGTGATGTTAAGGGCGACAATTATTTATCTGATGCACGCGATATGGCAGCTTACCACCACGAGCGTTGGGACGGCACAGGATATCCTGAAGGATTAAAGGGCGAAGAAATACCGTTATCTGCAAGGGCCATGGCCGTTGCAGATGTGTTCGACGCGCTGACATCCAAGCGTGTCTATAAGCCGGCATTCCCGCTCTCCCAGGCCATGGAGATAATTGAAGAAGGCAAAGGCACCCAGTTTGATCCTAAGTGTGTTGAAGCACTGACAGATGCCATTCCTGAAGTAAAGGAAATCTTAAGAAGGCTTAATCCGGCAGATACTGACACAACAGAATAAAATGATTTAAAGTGCGTGGGGGCAGATCCTGAAGATACTGTTGTTCATCTTGAATATATTGCCGGTGAGCTGGCATATTTTCCCGGGCGGAAACAGAGAAGAAAGTAAAAGAGTTTTGCTTATTTGACCTGTATATTTATGTCGATTTATAATTAATTATTGTTTTCAAATGGAATAAGAGGAGGAACTAAGATGAGTAAATTTTGTGCGAGGTGCGGAACTCAGGTTTCGGATGAAGCTAATTTCTGCATGAAGTGCGGTTTCGATTTCCGCAGTGTTCAGACGGGTGCTGCAGCTGGGGATCCTGCTCCGGCTCCTGCCGCTGCTCCGGTTCAGCAGCAACCCATAAATGCTGCTACAGGAAAACCCTGGGTTCAGAACTCCGGTGTTGTAAATCCTTATCCGGTTCCGGGCTATGCGGAATATAACCCGACTTTCCACTGCAGATGCGAGTATTGTTACTATGAGTTTGATTACCATACCTATGACCTGGGACACAGGGCATGGTATCCGCACGGATTTGTTTATTGTCCGCGCTGCCAGAGACCTTTGAGGCATAAGCTGGAATATGAGGTACTGACAAGCGTTCCGGCTCCGCAGCCTGCTGTACCGCAGCCTGTAGTTACTGCAGAACCGGTTCCCGCTGCACCTGTTGCACCTCAGCAGCCTCAGGTACCACAGGGCTGATCTTAACTGTCAATTAAGAAACGGGCCGTTCCGGAAGACTTTTCGGGGCGGCCTTTGAATTGAAGTGCGCAAATTGGAAAATAAGTATTTAATGTGATAAATATATATAACTATGTCGATAGATAAGAGCAAGACAGACCTGATCAAGGCAAAATATGAGGAGCTGACCGGAACCCTTAGCGATCCGGCGGTTGCTTCACGTCCGGAGGAGTACACGAAGTATTCCAAGGAGCTTGCATCTCTTAATCCCCAGGTTGAAGCAATAAACAACTACGAAGCCTGTGAGAAAGAGATCGAGGGTATACTTGATCTTCTGGAAAGCGGAGAGCTCGGAGGCGACGATGAGATGAGGAGCCTTGCAAATGCCGAGCTAGCAGATGCAAAGGACAGGCTCGCTGCTTTGGAAAAGGAACTCATGATCTATCTGACTCCGGGCGATCCTAGAGATTCGAGATCGGTAATCCTTGAGATCAGGGCAGGCGCCGGAGGCGAGGAATCAGCTCTGTTTGCAGGCGATCTTTTCAAGATGTATAAGGGGTATGCCGCGCTCAAGGGATTTGATATCAGTCTTGTCGATGCCAGTCCGACTGAACTCGGAGGATATAAGGAACTCGTTGCTGAGATCGACGGTACCAGAGTGTATTCGAGAATGAAGTTTGAGAGCGGCGTGCACAGGGTGCAGAGAGTTCCCGTGACAGAGTCAGGCGGAAGAGTGCACACCTCCACTGCCACGGTTGCTGTTCTTCCTAAGGCTGAGCCGACTGATGTGGAGATCAATCCGGCTGACCTGAAGATAGACAGGTTCAGGGCATCGGGCGCGGGCGGCCAGCACATAAACAAGACGTCGTCGGCTATAAGGATCACGCACCTTCCGACCGGAATGGTCGTTACCTGTCAGGACGAAAGATCCCAGATCCAGAATAAAGAGAAGGCGATGGAGGTCCTGCAGAGCCGTTTGTGGGCGATCGCGCATCAGGCTGATGTTGACAGACATAACGACGAGAGAAAGTCCCAGGTCGGAACCGGTGACAGGTCGGAACGTATCCGCACATATAATTACCATCAGGGAAGAGTTACCGACCACAGGATCGGACTTACACTTTATAAGCTTGACCAGATACTCGCAGGAGATTTGGATGAGATAGTTGATGCACTGACACTTGCACAGGCTGCGGAAGACGCTGGAAACGGTGAAGATTGATTTTCGAGAGGCTGTTATGGAACGCAAAAAGATATATTCTGCTACAACACTGATAGATTCAAATGACGATAAGGGAATCAAGGATGCCGCCGAGCACATCAGAAACGGCGAAGTCATAGGTTTCCCTACGGAAACTGTATACGGACTCGGATGTGATGCCAGAGATGCGGAAGCCGTGAAAAAGGTTTTCGAAGCTAAGGGACGTCCTGCAGATAATCCGCTGATATGCCATATCGGTGATAAGGAACAGATCAGTGAGATAGTTTCCGAGATCACACCTCTCGCCCAGGTGCTGATAGATAATTTCATGCCCGGTCCGATTACTATCGTAATGAAAAAGGCAGAGTGCATCTCTGACCAGACAACGGCAGGACTTGATACCGTAGGCGTAAGAATGCCTTCAAATCCTGTCGCCAACAAGTTCCTGAAATATGCGGGAATACCGGTTGCGGCACCGTCGGCAAATCTG
The DNA here is from genome assembly GCA_000621765.1 of Ruminococcaceae bacterium AB4001. Taxonomy (GTDB): domain Bacteria; phylum Bacillota; class Clostridia; order Saccharofermentanales; family Saccharofermentanaceae; genus Saccharofermentans. The sequence continues at coordinate 42,532 of JHXJ01000019.1, read as the reverse complement.
TCCGGAAGACCGTCTCCTACCAGTGCGAGATCCGTGCTCGAAGACATGGACGGATATATCTATGCCGTAATCGACGGCGGTGAATCCGAATTCGGTCTGGAATCCACTGTTGTTGACTGTACAGGAACCGAACCGGTCATCCTGAGACCCGGCGCAGTTACCAAAACCGATATTGAGAATGTCCTTAAGAACGGTAAAGCAGTTATCAGCGGCATGGCAGATAAAGATGAGACTCCAAGATCTCCGGGAATGAAATACCGTCACTATGCGCCTTTTGCTCAGGTAGAGATCATGAAGATGCCTGAAGGCACAAAGATAACCGGAGATGATGCTGCAGGAACTGATGGAAAGATCGATAAGAATACTTTTACCGTGGCTGATCTGAAGAAACTTACTGATGATGAAGCCAAGGAACTGGTCAACATCGCATCGCCCTTTATCCTCAGGTCCCGCGAGATCCTTTCATCCAATCCTTTTGCGAGAATAGGTATCTATTGCGGTAAGGAGATCAAGGCTGTCTATGAGAAACTGAATGACAAGATCTTATCCGCTCATACAGAGTTCTGTGTTTACGGACCGGCTGTAGATGTGTCATGCGCATCCCACGGCCTGTTTGAGGGACTGAGATATCTGGATGTCCAGGAAGTTGACGTTATTCTTGCACAGGGCTTTGACGGCGAAGGGCTTTCAGTCGCATACATGAACAGGCTTGGCAAGGCCGCAGGAAAGAAAGAGGCTCTCGCTCCCGGAATGCCTGCTCCGGCAAGACCGGAAAGACTCCCTCTGGAACTGGATGCATTTAAGGATACATTTACTGCTTCCATTCTGTTTGTGGATGATAACAACACATCGCTTTCTGCCTGCTGTGAATCTCTTATGAGAAGACTTATAAATAAAAATGAACCATATACTTCTATAAAGACTGATGACACGGGTGTTGAGTTATATTGCGAATCCGCAGGTCTCACGGCCATGTCCGGCATGGAGGCGGATGAGCTCATGAGCAGGGCGGTAAAAGAGATTACAGGTAACGGCCTTGGATTCTTTGAATCAAGAAGAGCCGATCCCGCCGTCTATGACGAAAACGATCTTATCCTTACCATCAGGGACGATCAGGCTTTCAGCATAGTAAAAGCATTTCCGGAGATAAAGGATAAAGTATTTTCACTTTCCACATTTGCCGCTGCAAACGGTCTCGTTATGAAAGACTCCGGCGGAAGGATAATGTCCGTTTCCATTCCTGATCCTTCAGGCGAAAATTACGAGACATATCTTCATTCAGCAAAAGCGCTGAATGCGTGGCTCGAGATACTCTTCCCCTACATTCTCAAGGAGATCGGCGCATCCCGTATTTGAGTTTTTGGGACAATAAAAAATTGAGACTAGTCTCACACCCCCTAAATTAGTCTCAATCTGCTCTGAAAGTGTGGAATTTTGATTTTCGGGTTGATAGAATCTGCCTTGTAAGAATTAGGCAGGACATGAACGGCGATAACAGCTTTCGGAACAGGTAAATGCTTGACTTTGGTTCCTGAGCTGTGTTATTCTTCTCGATGCCGCTTATATATGGGCGGTATCCTTGTCCGGCATTGACCGGACCGTAAAGTCCAGAAGGAGGTGAATGACATGGCAAACCAATATCGTTTGATCACAATCCTCAGCACCGCAGCAGGTGAAGAGGGAATTGCTTCTCTTACTGACACAATTAAAGCTAAGATCGAATCCGGCGCTACGATAGATGCATTCGACACTATCGGAACACGTGAGTTGGCTTACGAGATTGAAGGTCAGAGGAACGGCTACTATGTTCAGACAGTATTTACTGCCGATAGCGATTTCCCCAAGGAACTTGAGCGTGTTCTCAAGATTACCGATGGCGTTATCCGTTATCTCATTGTTCGTGTCGGTGAGTAATCACTTTAGACAGGAAGGTAACAGTAAATGAACAAAGTAGAATTAGTCGGAAGACTCACAAAGGACCCGGAAATCAAGTTGACTTCCAATCAGACCCAGTTCTGCAACTTCACAGTAGCAGTTGACAGACGCTTTAAGGATCAGAACGGCCAGAGACAGGCTGATTTCATCAATTGCGTCGCTTGGCGTCAGACGGCAGTCTTCATTCAGAAGTATTTCCGTAAGGGCAACAGAATCGGCCTTGTAGGAAGCATTCAGACACGCAGCTATGATGATCAGGCTAGCGGTCAGAAGAGATTCATTACAGAAGTCGTTGTCGATGAGGCCGAATTTGTAGAATCATCAGGAGCACCCGGCGGTGACGCATATCGTTCCGAACCCGTTGCACCTGCACCTACACAGTCCTTTAACCCGCCTTCAGCAGATTCGATCGCCGCAAGCGCGCCTACTGCTCCCAATATGCAGATAGATGCACCTGCACCCGGCGGTTTCGAAGAAGGTCAGCCCGGTGAGCTTCCCTTTGAGATTTAATTTGTGAAGGAGATCACTCAAAATGGCAGAGAACAGAGCACCCAGAGCCGGTGGTAGAGATTTTGCCGGCGGAATGAAGCAGAGAAGAACACGCAGAAAGGTTTGCGCCTTCTGTGCCAACAAAGTCGAGTCAATCGATTTTATGGATGATGTCACACTTAAGAAGTATATTACCGAGAACGGTAAGATCCTTCCCAAGAGAATGACAGGCACATGCGCTATCCATCAGCGTGAGCTTACAACAGCTATCAAGCGTGCACGTCAGGTTGCAGTTTTGCCCTATACGGTTCAGTAATCCGTTTTTAGGACAATAGTAGTCGTGATTTAACAAAAATCGCAGAAGCTACGCTATAATTAATAAAGTTTAATAACGATCGGGCTATTCCCCAAGGCATGTGATATGCTCTTCGGTGATTGCCCGATTGTTTTAATAAATAAGCGGGATTATCGTGGAGGTTACTATATGAAGGTCATACTTCTTTCTGATGTAAAGAATGTCGGCAAGGCTAATGAGGTCGTTAATGTCAGCGACGGTTATGCAAGGAATTTCCTGTTTAAAAAGGGACTTGCCAAGGAAGTGACTTCCGCGAATCTTAATGAGGTCAAGCTTCAGACCGGTGCAAAGGCCGAACATGAGCGCAGGGCTCTGCTTGCAGCTCAGGAAGCAAAGAAGATCCTTGACGGTAAGGTATTCAGAGTAACTGCAAGAGGCGGTGCCGACGGAAGACTCTATGGTGCCGTAACCGCACAGGATATTTCTGACAGCCTGAAGAAGGAAGGCTTTGACGTAGATAAGAAGAAAGTCGTTATCTCCACTCCGATCAAAAATACGGGATTGTTCAAGACACGTATCAAGCTTCATCCGCAGGTATCCGCAGATATCAATGTTGAAGTCGTAACGGATAACGGGAAGGCTTAACGGGACTATGTCTGATGATCTTGATTATCTGAATAATCTAATCGACCAGGGTTCGGATTCCAATGGCGAGGTAGAAGTCGAGATGGCGCTTCTCGCTCTTTGCATGCGCAACGACGAAGTGGTTATCAAGACAGTCGAGAATAAGATCGCTGAAAGCGACTTCACCGATGCCCGCAACAGGGTCATCTATGGCGTGATAATCGACATGTTCCTCTCCAACGAGCAGATAGACAGGATCACTGTCTTTTCTGAACTTGAGAGAAGGGGACTTGCCGACAAGGCCGGCGGACAGAGATATTTCTACCGCGTCGGTGATAAGAATGCTGTACAGTCGGCGCTTACGAGTTACATTACGGCCATCAGGGAGAGAAGCGACAGGACCAAGCTTATCCAGGCTGTTGATAAGATCAGATCAAAGACTCTTGCCGGTGAGATGCGTGCATCTGAAGCGGTGGATTATGCCGTTAATGAGATATCACGTCTTAAAGGTCCTGGCGAGACAAAGGGCTTTGAAGGTCTGGCTGATATCCTGAAATATACCGTTACCGAGATCACGAACGAGATACGTGATGAGGAAGGCGGCGGAAAAGTCAAACTCGGTTTTAAGAGGCTCGACAAGATGCTCGGAGGCTTAAGACCGGGATCACTTAATATACTTGCAGCGCGTCCGGCGATGGGTAAGACAGCTCTGGCGATCAACATGGCTGCAAACGTTGCGGCCAACCAGAACCCCGTTGCAATATTCTCATTGGAGATGAGCAAGCAGGAGATCGCTCAGCGACTCATGTCATCTTCCATGGATAAGCCTGTAAACGAGATCATCTATTCGAGGAAGATGGACGAAAGCGATAAAAAGCAGATAATGAATGCTTTGGGAAAACTGTCCGAATTCCCGATCTATATTGACGATAATTCGGATACCAATCCGGTTACGATGAAGTCCAAACTCACCCAGCTCAATGCGAATCCGAAGACAAAGCCGAGGCTCGTTATCGTAGACTATCTACAGCTTATGACGCTTCCCGGTTCTGGCGGAAGATCACGTAATGAGGAGATTACTGCAATCTCGAGATCCCTGAAGATCCTCGCTAAAGATTTCGGTATTCCGATCATTGCCCTGTCACAGCTCTCCAGAGGAGCTGCGCAGAGAGATGACCATACACCCCAGCTTTCGGACCTGAGAGATTCAGGTGCGATCGAGCAGGATGCCGATACGGTAATGTTTATCGACAGACCTGATTACTATAAGAAGAAAGATGATGAGGAGAATCCGTCTGATAAAGATGACAGGCAGCAGCAAGTTGTATCAGACAGGAATGATCCTAAGACTGCATATATTTATTTGTCCAAGAACCGCCACGGAAAGACCGGAAGAGACACGGTCTGCTGGATCCCGAGCAAGACGACTTTCATCGAATTGAATAAGGAAGATCCGCGTGAAGAAGGCGGCAGTCCGTATACCAGAACTGTATCTGGAGATGCTGCATCCCAGAATTATGACTTTGACAATGTAACGACGGATGAGGCTCCTATTGAGGAACCTGACGGACCTGACACGGCGTACATTCCGCCCGAAGACGGTGATGACGGATTCTTTGCCCAGGCCAATGACAGCTTCCCGGATGGTTTTGGGATTTGAGAAACGATAAGGCTGAGTCCGCTACAGATCCGATCTTAGATAAAGTCCTTGCATTTTCCGGGGATAACGGGTTGTTTGATTGCGGAATAATAGTTGTCGGATTATCCGGTGGTCCTGATTCCGTTGCATTGCTCACTATCCTTAAAGAACTTAAAGACCGTAAAGACATTGACCTGGACATCGTGGCCTTCCACTGCAATCACCATTTAAGACCCGGAATCTGTGATGATGAAGCTGATCAGGTCAGGGCTTTGTGTGAGCGCATGGGTATTGAGCTCAAGGTCCTGGATTTTGACTGTGCCGGATTTGCAAAGAGTAATCATATTTCCGAGGAGACAGCCGGACGGATCTTAAGATATGAAGCTTTCGAACAGTATTCAAAAGCACTCGAAGAAAAGTACAAAAAGCAGGTCCGCATAGCCGTTGCCCACCATAAGGATGATCTTGCCGAGACCATGATGATGAACCTCTTCAGAGGTTCCGGTCTTGAGGGTCTGGTAAATCCGAAGAGCAGATCAGGCAGGATAATACGACCTCTTCTGTGCCTTAATAAAAAGGAACTGACCGCTTTTCTTGATGAGCGCGGGATCGGATATGCCACGGACATGACAAACCTGACGACTATGGGGACACGTAACACGTGGCGCAATGATATCTTCCCGAGAATAGCTGAGCTTTACGGTGAAGAACCGTCAGTTCCGCTCGCAAGGACATATAAACTGTTAAGTGATGACCTTGATTTTATCAGTGATTTCTCATTCAGGGCGTATGCCGGCAGCCGTGTGGTTTTAGATGGCCATCCGGCGCTGAAAACTGATGGGATAAAGGATCTTCATCCGGCAGTTAAGTCCAGGGTGCTCAGATTGCTTTGGCAGGAAACATTCGGTGACCTGATAGATTTTGAGGAGACCAATCTTAAAGAATGTGCCCAGCTGTCCTGTAGGGATGTGTCAGGCGAAGTGACTTTGGATATGCCGTTCGGAAGAAAAGCTTACAGACACGGTGATCTGTTTGCTTATGCAACAGAGAACGGGGTGGAAAAGGTTGCCTGTGCTATAGCACGTAAAATGGGCTTTTTATTATCTGATGGTCCCATTGACCTTGTCATAGACCTCGGTGACATCCCTCCGGAGGGCGATTTTTCGGTGGAAATCCCTAATTCTGCCCTAAAACTGAAGGCGCGGATAATTGAGAATAAGGGTGATTTAGAGTATAATAATTTCTTGTGGTTTTGCCCTATAACCGCGATCGGCGAAGGCAGGATCACATTGAGCAACTCCGACGGTGCTGGAACAGGACTTCATATCAGGAGAGCAGGTTCCGGGGGCGGTAAAGAACTCAAGCGTCTTATGACCGACCTTAAGATACCTGAATCTGCCAGAAGGCTGGTCCTTTTCGTAAGACTGAATGATGATGTGCTGTGGCTGCCGGGGTTCGGACACAGTCTCGGATTTACTAATGAGGTAAGCCGGGAAAGATACATTGCAGACAAAAGGGAAGAAGACGTTAAGTCTGACAGACTGGTAATGTTTGCGATAGAAAGGAAGCAGTGAGATGAATATCAATACTGATGAGATATTGGTTTCTCATTCTGAGATCGAGGAAATGCTCGACCGCGTCAGCGGCGAACTCAACCGCGATTATAATGGTGAACCTCTTGTTGTAGTAGGAATCCTGACAGGAGCTTTCATTTTCACTGCCGATCTTGTAAGACGTCTTGAAATGCCGGTTATCGTAGATTTTATGCAGGTGTCTTCATATGTCGGAGAGTTTTCGACCGGAGAACTTAAGATCAAGAAGGACCTGTCTTACGATATCAAAGACAAGAATGTCCTGATCGTTGAAGATATCATCGATACCGGAAGAACATTGGCTCTGCTCAGGGAGAAACTCCTTGAGAGACAACCCAAGTCACTTAAGATATGTACGGCTTTTGACAAGCCGAGCAGAAGAGTCAATGATCTTGTGCCTGATTATAACGGGATCACGATCCCCGACGAATTCATAGTCGGATATGGTCTTGATCTTGACGGTGAATATAGAGATTTTGATGACGTGAGAATCGTAAGAAAGGAATAAGAGAAGTGTCAGAAAAGAACGAGAAAAGTTTCAGGCCGATAGGCGGAGGACTTATATTCTATATCCTGATGATAATTGTCCTGATAGCGTTTTCCACTATCGTATTCGGTGGGAACTACGGTCAGAAGGAGAAGTCCAAGCTGTCAGACCTCATGAACATCATTGAGGATGAGAGCAATGAGGTAAGCCTGGTTGAGATCAAGGGAACGATAGTAACAGTAACCTATAAGAATTCTGACGGTCTTTCAGCTGAGCTGACTCAGGAGATCCCTTATGAGTATGTTGATGATTTTGTCTTAAAGCTCGATGCTGCTTCAGCAGACGGTAAGATTCAGGGATATAACTATTCACAGCCTTTTGACTGGTCATTGGTAGTTAATATCGCAATGTTTGCAATCTCGCTCATTATCGTGATCGTCCTTTTCCTCAGCATTACAAGGCAGAGCAGGGACGGCAACAGCGTATTCAGTTTCGGTAATAACCGCGCCAGAGTATCAGATCCGAATAAAGATAAAGTAAGGTTTTCTGATGTTGCCGGTTCTGTTGAGGAGAAAGAGGAACTGCATGAGATCGTAGACTTCCTGAAGAATCCGAAGAAGTATCAGGAACTCGGTGCGAAGATCCCCAAGGGCGTTCTCCTTTATGGTGCGCCCGGTACAGGTAAGACATTGCTTGCAAGAGCGGTAGCCGGTGAAGCAGGAGTAAAGTTCTTCTACATTTCAGGTTCTGATTTCGTAGAGATGCTCGTAGGTGTAGGTGCTTCCCGTGTAAGATCCCTGTTCTCTGATGCGAAGAAGGAAGCTCCTTCCGTTGTGTTCATCGATGAGATCGATGCTGTAGGACGTAAAAGAGGTGCCGGCCTGGGCGGCGGCCAGGATGAACGTGAGCAGACATTGAACCAGATCCTCGTTGAAATGGACGGTTTCGATGTTACTTCAAACGTTATCGTAATGGCAGCTACGAACAGAGTCGACGTACTCGATCCCGCTCTGCTTCGTCCCGGACGTTTTGACAGACGTATCATGGTAAATATGCCTGATGCTGATGAGCGTGATGCTATCCTCAGGATACACGCGCGCAAGAAGCCGCTTGCAAAAGATGTCGATCTCCATGAGGTTGCATTGTCTACCGTTGGTTTCACGGGCGCAGATCTTGAGAACCTTCTTAATGAAGCTGCACTTATGGCGGCGCGCCACAATAAGAAAGAGATCACCATGAAGGAGATCACTGATGCGACTTTCAGAGTCCAGATGGGTCCCCAGAAGAATTCCAAGAAGCTCAGCGACAAGGTTAAGAGACTTACGTCCTATCATGAGGCAGGACATGCAGTTGTTCTTCGTGCGACTTCAGAATTCGAGAAGGTCGACCGTGTTACGATCGTTCCTGCAGGAAGTGCCGGCGGTTTTACCGCTTATAAACCGATCGAGGATACGGATTTCTATACTGAAAAGATGCTTCTTGATACGATCAAGATGACATTGGGCGGACGTGCCGCTGAAGAGGTTTTCCTCGGAGAGGTATCTACCGGCGCCGCTTCCGATCTGCAGCAGTGCAATAACATTGCCAAGAACATGATCAAACGTTACGGCCTTTCAAAGAAGTTCCGCAACATGGTGTTTGGTGATGAGAATGAGGAAGTATTCCTCGGATATTCAATGGGTCAGGTCCAGAGCTACTCAGACCAGACTGCAGCAGAGATCGATGAAGAGATCAAGTCTATTATCGATTCATGCTATGAAGAAACAAAGAGGATCCTCATCGAGAAACGCAATGTCGTTGAAGGACTTGCAAAAAGACTTATCGATAAGCTTACGGTTGACGGACCCGAGTTCGAAAAGATATATGAGGCTGACGGTAACCTGAGTTCCGTTTATCCCGGTGAAGGATACGATGCCGATACCGTAAACAGTGCTGCGCAGAGTGATGATGCGTATGAGAGACTTATGTCTGAAACCCCTGCCGTTTACGGTGGAAATACTGCTCCGGCACCGGCTCCCGGACCTGATGATGTGGATGATTCGAATGATCCCGGACCTTCGGACTGACGCAGACTGACAAACAGAAGAATAATTTAAGGTTGTCTTGCTGAAATGGCAGACAACCTTTTTATTTTTCAGCAATATTATTGATAGAAAATACCCTTATTATTAAATATAATAAATTAGTTAAATTTTCATTAGGAGGTTTACCATGAAAAAACAAGCAGATTTAAAGCATCTGGTATGTGTCACGGTAGCAGCAGCGACTGTGTTCTCACTTGGTTGCCTTGCCCTGGCTGATGAGGCTGACGGCATAGACGAAAGTGTTGATCAGAGTGAGACGATAGTCGTTGATGGGGAAGAGGATATAGTGTTGGATGCCGTAGAAGTTGAAGAAACTGTTACGGATGAGGCATCTGATGTTACTATACCTGAAAACGGATGGTACTTCGATAATAATTATAATTATTGGTTTTTCTATGAAGATGGGAAACGCGTAACCGGTTGGAAGGAAATTGATGGAAAGTGGTATTATTTTCAGACTAGTTCATCCTCCTACAACAACGGCAGAATGTATCTGGGTCTGCGTAAGGATGAAGAATATGAAACTTACTACCTTTTCGGACCTTCTGGCTATATGCTCAAGGGGTGGCAGCGCTTTAACAATGATTGGTACTATTTCCACAGCAACGGAAAAGCTGCAATCGGTTGGATAGAAATTTCCGGAAAATGGTATTACTTTTCAGAATCCGGTCAACCAAAAATGCAGACTGGTTACCGTCAGATAGATGGAGATTATTACATGTTGGACCCTATTACTGGCGCCATGGTACAGGGATGGTCTAAGGTTGAAACTTATAACGGTAGTTTCAGTTATCGTTATTTTTTGAATACCGGTAAGGCTGCATCAGGTTGGTTAAAGATAGGCGGAAAGTATTATTTCTTCAACTCTGACTCAGATCATTTCATGAGGACAGGTGCTGTTAAGGACCCCGATTCCAATGATTATTATGTCATGGGTACGGATGGTGTCATGGTAACCGGAGGCTGGTATAACACCTATGTTGTAACATTTGATGGTGAGACTTATTATTCTGGCGACTGGTACTATCTCGATAAAGACGGTAAGGCAGTCAGAGGTTTTCAGCAGATCGGCGGTAAATGGTATTACTTCATGCCGTCAGGTGACCCTTATATGTATCGCGACGGTCTTAGGTCTATCGATGGAGATTACTACTTTTTCGATTATGAGACAGGCGTGATGTGCCAGGACGGATGGAAAAAAGTCGGTTATAACTATAGCACTTCTGAAGACTACGACTGGTACTATTTCAATAAGAGCGGGAAAGCACAAAGAGGATGGTTAAAGTCCGGCGGAAAATATTATTATTTTGGCGGAAAATCAGACACTCCGTATATGCGTATCAACTCTTATATATATGACAGCGAGAGTGAAGTTTACTACTATGTCGGCTCTGATGGTGCAATGTGTACCGGTTGGTTCAAGAATTATAATGACAAGTATTCTTACGCAAACACGAAGGGCGAATGTGCAACCGGATGGCAGACGATAGGTGGAAAGACCTATTATTTCAACTATAGACAAATGGTTACAGGATATCGCTATATCGATGGAACGCTCTATTACTTCGGTACTGACGGTGTCTGCCGTAATGCTCCCAAAGGCTGATCGGTGATAAGGAGTTAAATAGAAATTTAGGAGGTACTCCATGAAAAAACAAACAGATTTCAAACATCTGGCATGTGTTACGGTAGCTGCTGCGACAGTTTTGTCACTTGGTTGTATGGCTTTGGCTGATGAAACTCAGGAAATAGCTGCTGAAGACGTAGAACAGACCAGTGTTATTGAAGATATTGAAACAGAAACAAAGGAAGATGATGCTGTTGCAGAGAATGATGTAATTGTTGATGCAACAGAAGAAACTGCACTCGAAGAGAATGCTGTTACAGCTGATGAGGAAGAATTGATCGCGGAAACCGAAGAAAATGTGATCGTTGATGAATCGGAATATGTAGCAGTTGAGGCCGATGCAGCTGAAGTTGATACAGCTGAAGTATCTGATGAGATCGTCACTTTTGAGATTGAAGAAGCTTCCGTTACTGAAGAGCCTTCATATGCTAAAAATGGTTGGAAGTTTGAGAACAATCAATGGTATTACTATAAAAACGATGTAAAGCAGAAGGGCTGGCAGCAGATTGGCGGTGAGTGGTATCTCTTCAATACCAGCAGCGGCATAATGAGAACAGGACTGATTTACGATTCTTCTTATAAAGCTCATTTCTTCTTCAATCATGAAGGAAAGATGCAGACCGGCTGGGTTGAATATAGTGATAACTGGTACTATTTTGACAAAAACGGTAAGGCTTTATCCGGCTGGCAGAAGCTCGATGGTGTGTGGTATTGCTTCACTAATGCATCTTCAAGTTCTGCCCCTTATATGCTCAGAGGCATGCAGTTACTTGATGAAAACTACTATTACTTTGGCAAAAACGGCATAATGAAGACCGGCTGGGTAGAGTACGATGGAAGATGGCTGTACTTCAAGAGTAACGGCACACTTGCAACGGGTTGGATCTATGACGGCGGAAAGTACTATTATGCATATCCTTCCGATTCATACTATTATTATCCCAGTGGTGTGGTTTACGGATTACAGGAGATCGATGGCACTTATTATGCATTTGACGAAAAGGGTGCCATGATAACCGGCTGGTTTAACACTGGTGTTTATAAAGAAAACGGCAAGACATACTATTACGGCAACTGGTACTATTTTGGTTCGAACGGAAAAGCTCTCAAAGGATGGCAGAAGATAAACGGTAAATACTATTACTTCAATGAGGGAACCAATGCTAATCCCTATGCCTATGAAGGTCTTGCAAAGGTTAAGGAGTATTACTATTATTTTGATCCTGAGACCGCAGAATTATTTACAGGCGGCTGGAAAAATCTCAATGATTATCCCTATCCCTATGACTACTACTATGGCTACTATGGTTATAACGCTAAAGAAGCATGGTGTTATTTTGATACTGCCGGCAGGGCTGTAACAGGTTGGCTGGAGTACAAAGGAAGCTGGTACTACTTCTATGAAGGTTACTATAGCTATCCGACTATGGCTGTGGGTAGGATAAGCATTGACGGAGCAAGCTATTATTTTGACGAAAACGGAAAACAGGTAACATCCGGTTGGATCAAGGCTGAGGACGGCAGATATATGTATGCTGACAAAAAAACTGGTGCGCTTGTATATTCCGGTTGGAGAGTAATAGACGGTAAGTCTTACTATTTCACCAGTGGTTATATGGTAACCGGTCTGTATCAAATGGATAATAAGATCTATGATTTCGGTACAAACGGTGTCTGCAAGAACCGTTTCACCTGATATCCGCTTTGATAAGCAGCAAACGTTGATTTACTAAAACAGGGGTTGGTCTTCGGACCAATGTCATTAAGTTAAGCACTTGACATTGGTTTTACCCCTCTCTGCTAAAAAGAGGGGGGTCTCCCTTTTTTCTCTTACTAAATTCCCTTATAGTTAAATAGCTCTTCCTGATAGGAACGATGATAGTTTGAGCGTTAAAAACCCCCCCCCCCTCATAAAAGAGGGGTGGGGGGTGTTTTTTGCTTAAAGCCTTGTTTTATACAGATTACAGGCGATATTTGGCTAAGGATAGTTGGGAAGTCCTTATTACTAATCTTGACCGCAATGAGTTCCCCGTTGAGCGTATGAAAGAGTTGTATCACAAGCGTTGGGATATAGAAACATCTTTTCGTTCTCTTAAATATGCTCTTGGTGGTATCAATTTCCATAGCAAAAAAGACGAATTTATTGATATGGAAATCTATGCTCATATCATTATGTATAATGTTGTTTCTGCCTGTGTTAATCAGGTCAATGTCGTGCATAAGAAGTTATATGCCGTTGATTTTAAGATGGCTTGCCATATAGTCCGTCATTTCTTCCACAGGCGTAATCAAAAGCCGTTAGAGTGTATATATGACGAGATAAGCAAATACATTCAGCCTGTACGAACAGGGCGAACTGACCAACGAAAAGTCAAAACCAAACCGCCAGTATGGTTTGTCTACCGAGTAGCATAAACTCCCGCTTAAAGCCCTAAATTGAAACCCTTATATAGCAAGGGTTTGTTAAACACGCTTAAACTCCCACTTTAAGCCTATTTCGGACAGGAATTCGGACAACATACGGACATCATACGGACAGACACGGACAATTCGGACAGAAAATAAGCACTCGTTCACTAAAAACGAGTGCTTTTTCTTTTGCATAGTGCTTAACTTAATGGGTATTGTCCCTATACACAACTCATAGAGGTTTGTAAGACCTTATCTTAATGACATTGGTCTTCGGACCAGCCCCTGTTAAGTTTGATTAATTAAGTTGTATTGATCCGGGATCAATCCTTTGAATTGATGTTTTCGAATGAAAGCTTCATCTTCTCATTGTGGTCTATTGCCCAGTCAACTGCCCATTCCGATTCGAAAAGCACGACCGGAGCATCGTCTCTGTCAAGGACAAGGAGAGATGTGGAAGTGAGTGTCAGTTCTTTAGCGTCAAAACCCTCAACTTCTGATTTGGCCCAACGTGCAAGACGATAAGGAAGAGGTGTTCTTACGATATCGACGTTGTACTCGGATTTCAGCCTGTATTCAAGAACATCAAACTGGAGGATACCGACAACGCCCATTACATAAGTCTCCGTACCGATATTAGGCTGCTTGTAAAGCTGTACTGCGCCTTCCTGGGAAAGCTGCTCGATTCCTTTAAGGAACTGCTTTCTCTTCATGGAATCCTTGGGTTCTACGCGGGCGAAGTTCTCGGGTGCGAATACCGGGATAGGATCAAATTCGAATTTACGGTTAGTGGAGATTATCGTATCGCCGATCCTGAAGTTGCCGGGATCGAAAATGCCGATAATGTCTCCCGCGAAAGCTTCTTCTGTTATGGCTCTGTCCTGCGCCATGAATTGCTGGGGCTGGGCAAGAGTTATCTTCTTTCCGGTACGCATGAGGTTTACGGTCATGTTCTTCTCATACTGACCTGAGCAGATACGGATAAATGCCATGCGGTCACGGTGTGAAGGATCCATGTTAGCCTGGATCTTAAATACAAAGCCGGAGAACATCGTATCTTCAGGCTCGACAGTTCCGTCAGTCGTGTGGTGAGGAGCCGGTCCCGGACTCATCTTAAGGAAGTGCTGAAGGAACGGTTCAACACCGAAGTTGGTGATTGCGGAACCGAAGAATACAGGTGTGAGCTCGCCGTTCAGGACTTTGTCCATGTCGAGTTCGTCTCCTGCCATATCGAGCAGTTCGATGTCGTTTCTTAAAGTCTCGAGGTGTCCTGTCATGAGCATCTCATCGAGCTTCGGATCGTCGATGCCTGATACGCTCTGGGTAACCATGGATGCACCATGGTCATTGTTTTCGCGGTCGAACAGAAGGACATTGCGGGAAGCTCTCTCGTATACGCCTTCAAAGTCGCCGTCTGTTCCGATAGGCCAGTTGATAGGTACGGATCTGATCCCCAATACCTTTTCCAATTCGTCCATGAGGTCGAAAGGATTCTTTGCCGCACGGTCCATCTTGTTTATGAACGTGAAGATCGGGATACCGCGTCTTCTGCATACCTGGAAAAGCTTGATGGTCTGGGCCTCGACACCTTTAGCACCGTCGAGGACCATTACTGCGGAGTCTGCAGCACAGAGTGTTCTGTAGGTGTCCTCGGAGAAGTCCTGGTGGCCGGGAGTATCAAGAATGTTGATGTGGCAGCCGTCGTATTCGAACTGCATAACCGATGAAGTAACGGAGATACCACGCTTTTTCTCGATCTCCATCCAGTCGGATGTAGCGTGGCGCTGGGCCTTACGTGCCTTTACCGATCCGGCCTGATGGATGGCGCCTCCGTAAAGAAGGAGCTTCTCTGTGATGGTGGTCTTACCGGCGTCCGGATGCGAGATGATCGCAAAGGTGCGGCGTCTTTTAATTTCATCAACTGAATTCATTTTGCCCTCAATAAATGTATAATATCTAGATAGTCTCTTTCGGAGACAAGTAATTATATATAAGAAAAAGAGGAATTACAAATAATGAGACGTGGCGGCGGTGTTTTGATGCACATCAGTTCACTCCCGGGACCGTTTGGTACGGGTGTAATGGGACAGGAAGCGATCGACTTTGCAAAGCAGTTGGCTTCACAGGGAATGAAATATTGGCAGGTATTGCCTTTCTCTTATCCCGGAATGGGCAATTCGCCGTATCAGAGTTTCTCGGCATTTGCGGGCAACTGGCTGTTCATCGATCCCAGAAGACTTATGGAAAGAGGACTTCTGACTCCTGCTGAAGTAGGTCAGGCCGAATATAACCAGAACAAGTGGAGAATAGACTACGATTTCCTGAGACTGAACCGTGATGAGCTGTTAAGAAAAGCATTTGAGCGCGCGGATAAGGAACTGCTCGCAAAGGCAGAAAAGTTCCTCAAGGACAACAAGTGGGCTCAGGACGTTGCAGCATACCAGACCGTTAAAGATGCGGATTTCGGAAAGCCGTGGTGGGAATGGTCTGATACAAGACTCAAGAACTACGATAAAGCGGCCGTTGCAGAACTTAAGAACAATGACAACTATAAATATCACGGATTCGTTCAGTATCTGTTCTTTGATGAATGGACACAGATAAAGAAGGAGATCAACGATCTCGGAATATCGATCATAGGAGATATCCCTTTCTATGTATCAGGTGATTCGGCTGATGTCTGGGCTGGAAGGGATCTGTTTAAGATGGCTTCTGCCGCAAAGATCAACAAGGTCCTGAAAGAGTATGAGAAAGCTCTTGATAAGTATAAGAAGGAATCTGCAAAAGGTGAGACGGACGAGAAGGGTGAACCTCTGAAGGAGCCCAGAAAACCCAAGCCGGAAGCTCTTGTTTTCGAGAGCGTTGCAGGAGTTCCGCCGGATTATTTCTGCGAGGACGGACAGCTCTGGGGCAATCCTATCTATGACTGGAAGAAGATGAAAGAAGATCACTACTCTTGGTGGATGAGCAGACTTGAAGACAATTTCAAGCTCTTTGATTATCTGAGGATCGATCATTTCCGCGCGTTCTCATCTTACTGTGAGATCGACGCAAATGCCGATACGGCAAGAGACGGCAAATGGATAAAGGGACCAGGCCTGGATTTCTTCGAAGAATACGACAAGAGATTCAATGACCGTTCACGCCTTATCGCAGAGGATCTCGGTGAAGTTACGCCGGATCTTATCGAATTCATGGGTAAGGTCGGTATCCCCGGAATGCGCGTAATGGAGTTTGCATTCTATCCCGGAGATAACAGTTCCTTCCTGCCTCATAATTTCGACAATAACTGTGTCGCATACACCGGAACCCACGACAACAACACGCTGCTCGGATGGCTCTGGGACAGCCCTGAGGAAGTCAGGAAAACATGCCTTGAATACTGCGGTTTTACAGGTGATAACTGGGGCGACGGCGGCGCGCACAGCGCATCCTGCAGAGCGATAATCAAGACTCTCTGGATGAGCCATGCCGATGTAGCGATCATCCCGATCCAGGATATGCTTGGTTACGGCGGAGATACGAGAATGAACGTTCCCGGAACACCTACCGGAAACTGGGTGGTAAGGTTTACAAAAGAAGACTTTGATGCGATCGATAACGATTGGTACAGGAATTTGAACAGGATTTATTTCAGGTAAAAAAATGATCATCGACATTTCACAGGAAGTATTAAGCTGCAGAGTATATCCGGGTGATCCGAGCCCGGTCGCCGAAAGCGTTTTGAGGATTGCAAATGGCGATGTATGCAATCTTTCAAAGCTCTCGATGTGTCTTCATAACGGTACTCATGTCGATGCTCCTTTTCACTTTGTAAATGAAGGAAAAACGATAGGACAGTGCGGTCTGGAACCGTTTGTCGGAGACTGCTTCGTTGCAAGAGATGAAGGCGATATCACTGCTGAAAAGGCAGTTGAGATCGTCAGCAGGGCTAGGCAGGCTGGCGCTGACAAAAGGATACTCATCGCAGGCGAAGTAACGGTTACCGAACAGGCCGCAGAGGTATTTGCGAAAGAAAAGCTTCTGCTTCTCGGAAACGAAAGCCAGACGGTAGGTCCCGTTGAAGCTCCGATGAAAGTGCACCTGATCCTGCTGGGATCTGACATGGTCCTTCTCGAAGGCATAGTGTTGGATGGAGTTGATGAAGGAAAGTATTTTCTGAATGCTGCGCCTCTCAACATTGAAGGATGCGACGGTTCGCCGTGCAGGGCTTATCTGATCAGATGATTCAGGTCTATATTGTATTTTTCAAGATATTCGTTTTCCTTGCTTTGGGCTTTGTTCTGAACAAGACCAAGGTCATTGACCAGCAGGCTGAAAAGGCTCTTTCAAAGATACTGCTTACTGCAGTGCTGCCTTTCATGATCCTGAATTCAAGCCAGCACACCTACTCGAATGAGGCAGTGAACGGAATGATCATCCTGGCCGCTGCGGCAATAGGGTATTATGCTGTTTCGCTTTTCGTCCTCAGGCTTTCATTAAAGAAGGCGAAGATGTCGGAAGATGAACGGAGGATCATGGTTACATGCACGGTATTTGCAAATACCGGATTTGTTGGGTTTCCGCTCATGGAAGCTCTGTTTGGAAACTACGGACTTCTTCTGGCTGCCGTATTTAACCTCTGCTACAATCTGTTTTTCTATACGTATGCAGTCTATCTGTTTTCGCGCAAACCGAAGTTCAGGTTCGTGGAGATATTCAAGAATCCTGTCTCGGTCGCATCTTTCCTTGCGATAATCCTCTTCATCATTCCGTGGAGGATGCCAGCGCTTATTGGTGAGACCTTTAAACTGATAGGTGATATGACGGTGCCGATGTCCATGATGGTCATGGGCTCCATGCTGGCAGGCGTAAAGATCAAAAAGCTCATTACCGATAAGAAAGCATATATTGTATCGGCACTGAGGCTTGTTGTCCTTCCGGCACTTATGATGGGAGCGGTTATGCTGCTTGCGCAGTTTGTACCAATGCTTCCCGAGACAAAGAGCGTTGCGGTACTGATGTGCGCTTTGCCCTGCGGCTCAATGAATGTAATATATTCTGAGAATCACGATGTTGCTCCGCATTTTTGCGCCCGCACCGTTTCACTTTCGATGATTTTCATGCTCGTTACACTGATGTTCTGGGCATGGGCTGTCAAAGCCGTATTTTGAAGATAAGAGGTAATAAAGATGAGTGATGATCCGAACAAGATCGAACGTATAGAAAATGAGAAACTGGTCGAGCTTCTCGGAAGGATCCGTCAGGACAGCTCTGAAGAGAACATGATCGCCGTTCTTAAAGAAGCTGCAGTCTCAAGATTCATCGTTCCCGTTGATGGCAGCGATGGCAATTACAGCTTTCATGCCGTAAGCGATTCCAAGGGCCTGAAGTACATGGTCGTTTATTGCGATTCAGACAGTTTTGAGGTTGCGTTCGAAGGTAAGAAGGAGCACCAGAATGGCGTGCTTGCCGGATTTGCAGATCTCATCGATGTTGTCATGGCGCCGAAAATGGATCTCTCGGGCTTTGTTATCAACCCGGGTTCGGAGGAAGTCCTGTTCGGTAAGGAAATGCTCAAGATGATAGCCGCGCAGATGGGCATCGGAGGCGACGGAACCGCCAAGGTCGGAGAGCCGGATAAATATCCTCCGGAACTTAAGAAAGCCCTGGACGGTTATCTCCAGATTGAATCGACCGTGTCTAAGATCTGGGTGAGACTTATGAGGGAGAACGGTACTGACCGTCTTATCTGGCTCATAGTCGCGAATGCCGAAGGCGAAGGCGAACCTCTGAAATATACTTTGGAAAACCTTAGAAAATACTGTCTTCCCTATCTCGATAACATGGATGCCATGGTCGTATCGGATTCCGAGGACTTCGCGAAAAAAGTAATAGAAGGCGTTAAGCCGTTTGCTACAAGGGAAGATGACTGAGAATGAGTAAGGGTAAGACCGGAATAATCATACTGACTGTTCTTGCGGCGATGTTCTTCCTTTTTGTCGCCATCCTTTTCGGATCGAGTAAGAAAAGACAGGGAGCGATCGACCGCAAGGCTGAACTTGACGCAAAACTGGAAGCTTTGGCTTCAGAGGATCTTGCCATCTATTGGATCGGTCAGGCTCCTGTAGAGTTGGAAAAGCTTTCACCCGTTATCAGGTTCGTCGCTCCGCAGAGCGCTTCAAATGACAATCTCCCGGTAAAAGGACCATCGTTCAGTTTTACGGAATATACGGAAAAGGGTGCGGTCGTTGCCGATGATGTCCCGATCGAGTATCCTTCACACATGCTGATAGTGATCACGGGAACTCCTGAACTAACCGAGAACGGAACCAAGGCGCTGCTTAATTCGATCGCGGAAAACGGCGTGCCTGTCATTGCTGTGGGTGATGATGCATCAGAATTGCTCTGTACGGTCCTTTCCCACCGCAGGGTCCACAGCGGGGAGGGCAGCTCGATATATTACTGCCGCGGGAAAGGTTATACGGAAAACCCTTTGCCTGAATCTGCTGTAGTGGCCGGAGGAGCCGATTTTTCAAATGCCTTGGCAGACTATATCACATCCGTGATCGGAGATTATACACCTGCCGCATAATAGTGTTCGAAATCTTCCAAACCCGTTTGACACACGTTTGTAATAATTATAATATTATTAAGTGTTTCCTAGATCAGGGGGGTGATTTTTATCCGCGAGTTAGAACAAAGGATCCTTTCCGAAGGCAAGATCCTTCCGGGAGAGGTGCTCAAGGTAGGAAGTTTCCTGAATCAGCAGATAGATACTGATCTTATTAAGAGCATGGGCGATGAGATCGCCAGGCTTTATGAGGGTGACAATGTTACCAAGGTCTTGACCATAGAGTCTTCCGGCATTGCTATAGCTTTTGCGGTAGGACTTGCAATGGGTGTCCCTGTAGTATTTGCAAAGAAGCATTCATCTTTGAATGTCACCGGAAACATACTTACTTCCAAGGTTTACTCTTATACGCATCAGCAGACTTACGACGTAGTGGTATCAGGTGATTACATCACTGGCGAAGATACCATCCTGATAGTCGATGATTTCCTGGCCAAGGGCAATGCCCTGAACGGTCTCATTGAGATCGTATCTCAGGCAGGTGCCAAGCTTGCCGGCTGCGCGATCGCGATAGAAAAGGGATTCCAGGGCGGAGGAGATGCTCTCCGTGCAGAGGGCATAAGGGTCGAGTCTCTTGCAATAATCGACAGGATGACAGACGACTCACTTGAATTCAGGCCGCAGTAAAGACCTGAAGATTAATTACGATATGCATTTGCTTTGCATATATTTTTTTGAAGGAGGCAGTTTATGAAAAAACTCATTTCGATGGTAGTAGCTGCTGCGCTTGCAGTTACTTCTGTTTTCGCACTTGCAGGCTGCAGTTCAGCTAACGGGGGCAATGGTGGCGGAAGCAAGGCATCTTTCAAGGTAGGTGCTATTTACATCAACAGCCAAAACGACACATCAGGTTACACCTATGCACATCACAAGGGTGTTACCGAAGGCATGAAGAAGGTCGGCCTTGATCCTGCAAAGGATCTCTTCATCGTTGATAACGTTCCTGAGGACGACGAGAAGGTTAAGCAGGCTATCGACCAGCTCGCAGGTAACGGATGCAACATCATCTTCGGTATCAGCTTCGGTTATATCAACGCTTTCGAAGAGAAGGCTAAGGAATATCCGGACATCATCTTCTCTCATGCAACCGGATATCTTTCCAACGACAAGAACTTCAATAACTATTTTGGAAGAATCTATCAGGCACGTTACCTTGCAGGTATCGCAGCTGGATATAAGTCTCTCGCTTTAGGCAATAACAACATCGGATATGTATCCGCATGGGGTACAGAATATGCTGAGACATGTTCCGGTATCAACGCATTCGCAATGGGATGCATGGCAGTTAACCCTGATGCAAAGGTCAGTGTTTACGAGATCTCCACATGGGGCGACCAGCAGCTTGAGAGACAGGCAGCTGAGACTCTCATCGACACATACGGATGCTGCGTTATCGCTCAGCACTGCGACTCTTCACAGCCTCAGATCGTTGCAAACGAGAAGGGCGTTTTCGGATGCGGCTACAACTCAGACATGACAACTGAGGCTCCTGCAGCTCATCTTACAGCTCCTATCTGGAACTGGGATGTTTACTATGCAACAGCTATGAAGGCAGCTATGGAAGATCCGGCTAACTTCATGACAAAGGTCGGTATCTACTATGAAGGTCTGAACGCAGGTCTTGTTGACATTTCACCTCTTTCTTCCAACTGCGAACCTGAGACTAAGGAAGCAGTTGAGCTCGCAAAGAACCTCATGAAGAACGGTGAGTGGGATGTATTCTCCGGCGTTAAGCTCTCATTCTCTGGCAGTGCTGGTTCTGTAGCAGTTGAAAAGACAAATGCTGCTCTCGTTACAAACGATGGCGCAGAGATCGTAGCTGCAGGCGGCCCTTCTGTTGAGGACGGCGTTATCACAGGTTCAATGAACTATTACGTTGAAGGCGTTACTCAGGTTAACTGATAACGGAAATTACTGATTTGGGGGATGTTTTATGGAATATGCCATAGAGCTAAAGGGAATAACTAAAAGCTTCGGTCCTGTGGCGGCCAATAAGAACATCAACCTGTCCCTTGCCAAGGGCGAGATCCTTGCTCTGCTTGGCGAGAACGGATCAGGTAAAACGACACTTATGAACATGCTGTCGGGCATCTATATGCCCGACAGCGGTTCTATTTTTATTGACGGAAAAAAGGTGGAGATCAATTCTCCCGAAGATTCCGGAAAACTCGGGATAGGAATGGTTCACCAGCACTTCAAGCTGGTCGAGCGGTTTACGGCGCTCGAGAATATCCGTATCGGAATAAGGAATGAGGGACGTTTCCTGCATGGAGCGGACGTCCGTAAAAAAATCGAAGATACAGCCGCAAAGTTCGGCTTTGACATAGATCTTGATAAGGTAGTCGCCAACATGGCGGTATCCGAAAAGCAGACACTGGAGATACTTAAGGTCCTCTGCTACGGCGCGAAGATAATAATCCTGGACGAACCCACTGCAGTTCTGACCGTTCAGGAAATTGAGCGTCTTTTCGCCGTGCTCCGTAAGATGAAGGAAGAGGGTCATTCGATCATAATCATCAC
Source organism: Ruminococcaceae bacterium AB4001 (assembly GCA_000621765.1). Taxonomy (GTDB): domain Bacteria; phylum Bacillota; class Clostridia; order Saccharofermentanales; family Saccharofermentanaceae; genus Saccharofermentans. Next base: position 20,218 of record JHXJ01000019.1, on the reverse strand, counting down.
TCATAAGCTCAATGAAGTTATGGCTATCTCTGACCGCGTAGCCGTTTTAAGACACGGTGAATACATCGATACGGTAGTTACCAAAGAAACAAATGAAAAGACTCTTACGGAACTCATGGTAGGCCGTAAGATCGAACTGAATATCGAAAGACCGGTAATGGATAAGACCCATCCTCTTCTTGAGATAAGAGATCTCACGGTTAAGAATGATGAAGGTGCGATCGCGGTCGACCACATCAATTTCTACATAAGAGGCGGAGAGATGCTCGGTGTTGCCGGAATCGCGGGCTCAGGCCAGAAAGAACTCTGCGAAGCGATCGCAGGACTTCGTAAGATCGAAGAAGGACAGATGATCCATGAAGGCGAGAGCATCGTCGGAATGTCTCCTAAGAAGATCCTCGAGCACGGCATCTCCATGAGTTTCATTCCGGAAGACCGTCTCGGTATGGGTCTTGCTCCTTCAATGTCCATAACCGACAACATGATCCTAAAGAATTACAACGAATCAAAGGGTATCTTTGTCGACAGAAAAACTGCGCGCATCGAAGCCCAAAAAGTCATCGACAGACTTGAGGTCGTTACGCCTTCGACAGAGACTCCGGTAAGACGTCTTTCCGGCGGTAATGTCCAGAAGGTCCTTTTGGGCCGTGAGATCAAGTCCGGACCAAATGTTCTCATTACCGCTTACCCTGTAAGAGGACTGGACATCAATTCATCCTACACTATCTACAATATTCTCAACGAGCAGAAGAAAAAGGGCGTAGGCATCCTTTTCGTCGGTGAAGATCTTGATGTTATGCTCGCTCTCTGCGACAAGATCATGGTCATATGTCACGGCAGGCTCCAGGGCGTTGTAAACAGCGATCATACGACCAAGGAAGATATCGGTCTCATGATGACGGGAACGGTCAATATCGTCAACAAAGAAGGAAAGACTGACGGTATCGCAAAAGATTCAGCTATTACTGATGAGGAGGGCAAAGCCTAATGAGAAAATATCATCTGGTAAGAAGAGCTGATGCCCGTTTGAAAAGAACTCTGATCTACTATGCGATCGGAATACTCGTTTCGCTTATTATCGGCGCGATAATTCTTGTCGCTTTAGGCATTAATCCGCTGGATTATTACGGAAGAATGTTCACGATAGGACTTGTCGGAAACAGATACGGCTACAAGAGCATTGAAGGTCTTCTTAAGATCTTTGTCCCGCTCCTCATCACTTCACTTGCGCTGAGCCTTTCATTCAAGATGCGCTTCTGGAATATCGGAGGCGAGGGTGAATTCCTTATCGGCGCGATCGCAGCTTCTATCGTCGCTTTCAACAGTACCGGAATGCCGAATTTCGTTACCGTTCTCCTTATGTGTCTCGCGGCCATGATCTCGAGCGGAATAATCGGAATCGCCGTAGCGGCACTTAAGGTAAAGTTCAACACAAACGAGACATTGATGACCCTCATGATCAACTACATCATGCTCTACGTCATAAGATATATCGGTGAGACAAAAGCCGATTGGAACTTCTTCTTAAGAGATGACTCCGAGAGGCCGAAGTTCGGTACATTCCCGGATTCTGCAGTTATGGCAGGAATCCCCATCGGACAGTTTAAACTTCTCTGGTCCGTTCTCATCGCGCTCGCTCTTACGGCAATCGTGTTTGTCTATCTGAAATATACAAAGCAGGGATATGAGATCTCAGTCGTCGGCGACAGCAGCGCCACTGCAAAATACGCAGGAATGAGCGTTGGAAAGATCGTTCTCCGCACGATGTTCATCTCCTCTGCGATGATAGGTCTTGCCGCTGCTCTTGCAGTATCTTCTGCCGGAACGATCTCCGATACGATAACCAACAATGTCGGATGGACCGGAATTATTGTCGCATGGCTCAGTAAGCTCAGCGTTCCTGCAGTATTTGTCACATCGGTATTGATCTCTATCCTGCAGTACGGTTGTCAGGCTGCTGCCACCCAGTATCCTGCCATCGACAGCAATTATGCCGATCTCTTACAGGGTATTATCCTGTTCTCGGTACTGGTTGCCGACTTTGCCGCAAACTTCAAGATCGTAAGGAAGGAGGATGCAAAGAATGCTTGATGTATTTACGCTGTTCCTCTTTAACATAATCGTTTACAACATCCCGCTCCTCTATGGTACGACGGGAGAGATCATGATCGAAAAATCCGGTTCCCTTAACCTTGGTGTTGAGGGTACGATGGCGATCGGTGCCGTTGTTGGATATCTTGCGGGAGCAAAGACTGACAGTCTTTTCGTAGCTTGCGTCGTAAGCTTCATCGCATCAGGTCTCGTCGGTCTTCTCTTCTCATTCCTGACGGTTACCCTGCAGGCCAACCAGAACGTAACGGGACTTACGATTACCACATTCGGTGTCGCATTCTATTATTTCATAGGTAACGCTTTATCCAACAGTGCAAGCGGCTGGCCCAAGCTCAGCGGAACAAGGCTCGATGTCCAGTCACAGGCTTTTGAGATCCCACTCTTATCGAAGATCCCTTTCTTCGGAAAAGCGTTATTTTCTCACGGAATACTAGTTTATCTGGGTGTCATCATCGCCATTCTCATGTGGCTCTATTTCAAGAAGACGGTTCCCGGATTGAAGCTCAGGGCAATAGGCGAGAACCCCGGCGCAGCTGACTCTCTCGGCGTCAATGTTGCACTTTACAAATATACGCACATCATAATCGGTTCCGGGATCATGGGCCTCGGCGGTCTATACATGGGACTTAACATGGGTGGAACTTTCGAAGGTTCAAACTGCTGGATCAACGGTTACGGCTGGATCTCGATCGCACTCGTAATCTTTGCAAACTGGAGCCCTGCAAAGGCTCTTCTCGGAACTCTGGTTTTCGGATTCTTCAATACTCTCAGAGTACAGAATGCTGCTCTGGCGTATACCTTCCCTGATACATTGGGCTGGCTTACGAAAATCCCTTCGCATTTCTTCTCGGCACTGCCGTTCATCATAACGCTCATAGTTCTCATTACCTCTTCTCTTTCTTCGAAAAACAAGAGTGGAGAACCGCAGGCTATAGGACGCAATTACTACCGTGAAGACAGATAAGGAAAAGGAGATTAGATATATGACGCATTTTCGCCGGTAGGTAACCGGCAGCCAACAGGTTGACCGTAAGCATATTCTCTGTTATAGAGAATGGCACATGGACAACAGGTGTGGCAAAATATTGAGGCACTCGGAAAAAGCCATCATGGCAGATATTAGGAATGAACAAAATTTAAGAGGAGAAATATATGCATTGTCCTAATTGTGGAAAAGAACTAAAAGGAATGGAAAAGTTTTGCGGCGGATGCGGCAATAACCTGAGCGAGTTCTGGAAGGAAATGGCAGAAGAATCTGCTGCACCTGCTCCCGAGCCGGTTGTTGCTCAGGCAGCACCTTTGCCGGAACCTGAACCGGTTCCCGTACAGTCGGCACCTCTGCCGGAGCCTGTACCCGAACCTGTAAAACCGTCTCCGTTACCGGAGCCCGTACCTGAACCTGTTCAGCCGTCTCCTTTGCCGGAGCCCGTACCCGAGCCTATGCAGCCTTCCAATCTGCCGGATCCTGTTCCGGTACAGGCCGGAGCTGCTTATGAGCCGGTTGTAGCACCTGTGATCCCGGTACCCGGTGTACCTTTTGCACCCGTTGCTCCGGTTGAAGCGGCCCCCGTAGAGGCTGCACCTGTTGCCCCGGTTGAAGCGGCACCTGCACCTTACGCACCCGTAGAGGCTGCACCCGCTGCTCCGGTTGAAGCGGCACCTGCACCCGCTCCCGCACCTGCTCCGGTTATGTACCAGAACGGTTATGCGCAGGCACCTGCTCCTGCACCTGCACCGGTACCCGTGCAGACTGCTTTTGGTGAAGTAAATGCAGTACCTCAGGCACCTGCAGCACAGCCTGTTGCAAATGCAGAGCCTCCCAAGAAAAAGAAGAAGGGACTTATCGGTCTCATCATAGGTCTTTCTGCTCTGGGTCTTGCAATAATCGTCGGCGCAGTCATTGCTGTAGCTTATTTTGTAAACAACCGTCCTGTTGAGACAGAACATACAAAGAAAACGACAGAAGAAACCGAGAAGACTACAACTACAGAACCCGTTCCTGAAGTAGCTACAAGAACCATTATGGTATATGCGATCGGAACAGATCTTGAATCACAGGGTTCGACACTGTCAGCAGACATCAAGGAAATGATGGCTGCCAACCCGGGAAAGAACGTTAATATCGTTCTTCAGGCAGGCGGTTGCTCCGATTTCAGAAACAACTACATGCAGGACGGAATGACACAGCGTTTCTCAATCATCAACGGTAACATCAATGAACTTGATAACCTTGGTGATGTCAGCATGGTAGAACCTGAAACTCTTGAAGATTTCATCAGATTCGCAAAGGAAGAATTCCCTGCTGAAAACTACATCCTCGTCATGTGGGATCACGGCGGCGGAGTTCCTCTCGGATTCGGTATGGATGAGCTTCATGACGGTACACTCACAGAGATCGAGATGGCTTCCGCTATCGGCAATTGTGACATCGAATTCGAGTCGATCATATTCAACGCATGCCTCATGGGATCTCTTGAAGTTGCCATGGCTCTTGATCCTTATACCGAGTACATCATCGCAGCTGAGAGCCCTACGTGGGGAAGTGCTTATTACGATGTTGGTATCAACTACACCAACTTCCTGAATTTCATCGGCAAGGATTTTGACGGAGACGCAAAAGACTACGGCGAATTCATCGTCAGAGATTACATGGATAATATCGAGAATACCCAGCAGAGCATGGGATACTACGGTATCGATACATGTATGTCTGCCATCGATACAGATAACGTCCATGAAGTTTTCGAAGCATATGAGAGATTTATCGCGGCATTGGATTCAAGAGTATTTACACAGCAGGGTTATGTTGAATACGTTCAGTTAAGAGACGACTGCGGAAGCTTTGAATCTACAGACTCCGTAGACCTTACGACTCTTGCAAGCAAGTACATCAACTGCGGAGACAAGGCTATCGAATCAGCTGCAAGCACACTGATCAACGAAGTAGGAAACTGCGTTTTCACCGAGAGCAACAACTCATATACTTACGCTCACGGTATGACAACATATGCTCCATTCCTCTATCCCCAGATGTATGATGCAGCCAGAATCACATTCCTGACATTGGGCTACAGTGATACAACGATCAGTTTCTACGATAAGTTCGTAAGTAAGGAACTCTATATCCTTAAGGCAACAGGTTATGCCGGTGACTGGTATGTCCAGCCTGCTGACGCCGGTCAGATCCAGTCCGGTAATGAATATGACCTTGAAGAAATGGGCCTCATCGTTGACATGGGTGAATATGAAGCCATCCAGCTGACCGAAGAGGACTGGGAGATCATCCGTGAAGTCAAGGTTACTCTTGCATATACAAAGGAAAGCGACACAAGCAGGATTTATTATCTCGGTACTGACAACCAGTATACGATCGACAGTAACGGATACATAATCCTTCAGAACCCGACAAAGTGGGTATACTTCAACGACTTCGGATACGTTACCTGCGAGTGCCTTAAGTACGAAGTAGCAAACGACGGAAAGTGGTATAAGTATCTTGGTGCCGAGGCGGTAGTAAACGGTCAGACTTCTTATGTTGTCATCGCTTTCAGCTCCGACGAGCCGGAAGGAAAGATCATCGGCTACTATAACGCTGATATCATCAACGATACATTTGATTCAAATCAGGGATATCAGTTTAACGATGATGATACTCTCATCTTCGTAGAAGAATATTATGATGTTGAATCAGGCACGATGAAGTACGAGGAGCTTGGTGATGCCGTTACATACGATAAGGCAACAACTCTTTACAGATATTCTTCAGTAAATTACGACGCTGTAAACTGCTACATCGGATTTGATATCTATGATGTTTACAACAACGACTTCTATCTTAAGTTAAGACCCGGTAAGCCTGCTTATGAGATCAATGCTGAAAGAGGCAATGACGAATATTCGACAGGCGGAGATTATGATGAGGGTACAGTCGATGCTTCAACAATGGTTGGTTTCGTTGTTATCTACGATTCTAACTGCGCCATTGGAGAAGGAGAGTGTGACTGGGTATCTGATGAAGGACAGCTCAAGTCCGATTCCGTTTACTACGCGGATGCTACCAAGCTGTCTTTGACGGTAACCACCAATACTTATTCGGATGAGGAATTCACATTCTCTTACTACTACAGCAGTGACAGCATGTTCTCACAGAGAGAACTTCAGACACCAATTGCTTCAGGTACAGTAACAGGAGTAGCTGAAGACGGTGCCTACAATTATTACTTCGATTACACCGATTCGGACAACATCGTTCCCGGTTACTACATCATTACCATTAACGGTGCTTCCGGCGGAAGAGTAATGATCTCAGCATGCCAGGTTGTCTGACACTGATCGCGAAAAGTGAAATCAAGAGGTGATTCGTAATGAAGATGACCGGCGCGCAGATACTCGTTGAGACGCTGATAGAACAAGGTGTCGATACCGTGTTCGGCTTTCCGGGCGGTATGGTCGTAGATATCTATGACAAGCTTTACGACAAGCAGGATAAGATCAGACATATCCTGACTGCTCACGAGGAAGGCGCAGTGCACGCTGCAGACGGTTATGCCAGAGCTACGGGAAGAACGGGTGTAGTCATAGCTACATCCGGCCCCGGCGCGACCAATCTCGTTACGGGAATCGCCACAGCTTATCTTGATTCGATCCCTCTCGTTGCGATAACTGGAAACGTTAGAAATTCCATGATCGGAAGAGACTCTTTCCAGGAGATCGATATCACGGGTATCACGCTTCCGATAACAAAGCATAATTTCTTCGTTCACAAGGTTTCGAAGCTTGCCGATGTTGTCAGGAAAGCGTTTGAACTCGCACAGTCCGGAAGACCCGGTCCTGTCCTTATCGATATCCCTAAGGATGTTCAGGAAGCAGTTTTCGACTTTAAGAAAAAGCCTGTTGCTGAACTTGCAAAGATACCTGTCTGCGATGAGAACGATATTAAAAGATCCGTTCAGCTCATCAAGGAATCCAAGCGCCCTTACATTTATTTCGGAGGCGGTGCAGTAAGGACTTCGATAGGTGAAGACATCTTAAAACTGGCCGACAGGATCGACGCAGTTGTCGGTTGCTCCATGATGGGTCTTTCCGAGATCCATTCCGATGCTCCGAGATTTTTGGGAATGCAGGGAATGCACGGAAGATATGCTTCTTCAGTTGCACTTGCAAAAGCAGATCTGATAATCGCGATAGGCGCGAGGTTCTCTGACAGGGCGACGGGAAAGACTGAGAAATTCTCACTGTCTGCAACTAAGATCCATGTCGACTGCGACCGCGCGGAAATTGGCAAGAACGTTCCTGTTGATCTCGGTATCTGCTGCGACATCAAAGATTATGTTCAGCGTCTGACACAGGCTTGTCCGCAGCGCAAGAATACCGAGTGGATCAAAAAGGTTGAAGACTTAAAGCAGAGAGAAACAAATGCTTATGAAGGTCTGCCTTTCCTTCCGAGAGATGCGATCAACATCATCTCCGATAACGTAAAACCTGACACAAGACTTGTTACTGACGTAGGCCAGCACCAGTGCTGGGCAGCACAGTTTTTCAAGTTCAGACAAAAGCGCACCTGGATAACTTCAGGCGGTTTGGGAACAATGGGATTCGGTTTAGGCGCTGCGATCGGAAGTTCTCTAGGAACTGATACAAGAAGCGTTCTGATCACTGGTGACGGAAGCTTCGGTATGTGTCTTAACGAGCTTGCCACGGCTGTGTCTTACAACATTCCTGTTACCATAGTCATCTTCAATAACCATGCGCTCGGCATGGTAAGACAATGGCAGAAAGTGTTTTTCGACGGAAGATATTCAAATACGAATCTCGACCGTAAGACTGATTTCGTAAAGCTTGCCCAGGCATTCGGTGCGAAGGGTTTTAAGGCAACGGATAAAGAGTCTTTCGAAGAAGCTTTCAGGAAGGCATATAAAGTTAAAGGTCCTGCGATAATCGATCTTACGATCAAGAAAGACAGCCTTGTTCTTCCCATGCTCAAACCCGGAGGAACATTCAATAATCTCATTTTGAGAAGGGAGGATATCAGCGATGCCGAGAAATAAGATCATCATTGCAATCTACGTTGATAACCAGTATGGTGTCCTCTCACGTGTAACTGCGATGTTTACGAGAAGAGGATATAACATCGACTCTCTGACGGTAGGTGAGACGGAGTCTCCTGAGTATTCACGAATTACTATCACTCTTACTGCTGAAAAGAACGATAAGGATCAGGTCGTTTCACAGCTTCGAAAACTCTATAACGTTAAGAAAGTAATCGTCTTATCAACGGAAGATTGTATCAAGAGAGAACTTCTTCTTATCAAGGTAAGGAATACTGAAAAGCAGCACGCGGATATCGTAGAAGCGACAAATATTTTCCGAACGAAGATTATCGATTTTACCGATGAAGCAATAAGTATCGAAGCAACGGGCGACAGCCAGAAGATCGATGCGTTTATCGAATACATGAAGAAGTTCGAGATCATCGAAATGTGCCGTACCGGTATCGTCGCGCTCGATAGAGGCGGTACGAATATCTGGTCAGAACACGAAGACTGACGGCTGACAAATTAATACAAATTTAATCAAATTAACACTCCCAATCGTTTATAATTAAATCAAAGGTCAAAGCCTTTTGAAACTTTAAAACGGAAGGGAGTGATTTTATGAAGATCACTACACAGGGCAACGGTATCCGCATCGGTAACAGACTTGAAGAGAAGATTGCTGCTAAGCTTTCGAAGTTCAACAAGTTCTCCGGCGACGACGGCACGCTCAAAGTCCGCATCAGACCTGACGGACCTGATATGGTAGTTGAGATCACGATGGAGTTCGGCGGAAAGATCTTAAGAGCTGAAGCATGTGATGAGGATATCCTTACAGCAGTTGACAGAACCGTTGAAAAGCTCGAGTCTCAGATCAGAAGACAGAAGACCAAGTTCCTCAAAAAGAAGAAGGAGTTCCCGGGGATCGTAAGTTATCTTGAAGATGACGGCGGTGCAGATTTTGACATCGTTGATGAGCAGGAAGCAAAGATCACAAAGCGCAAGCAGTTTGCATTAAGACCGATGACAGCTGACGACGCTATCCTTCAGCTTGAAATGTTAGGACATGACTTCTATGTATATCTCGACAGTGACACGAATTCTGTCTGCGTAGTTTATAAGAGATATGACGGCGGATACGGTCTGCTTGAACCTGAATATTAATACTTAAGTACTGATTGATTTTATGGGCTGTCGCACTGCGGCAGCCTTTTGTTGTCTGCACATTTAACATAAAAGTGTATATGCGTTACTATATTTCCAGAGAATAACTGATTGGAGAATATGTAATGGATCATATATTTCTGGGACATGAGTATGCAGGGAGTATTAAGCCTCTTGAAGGCTGCAAGTTAAGGATAAGTTCACTTGAAGAACTGTATGATGTCCTGTCAGACGGTATATGGAGAGCAGAGACATGCGCTCCGAGGATGAGAGATAAATGGAACAGCGGAAACAAGACGTACGGACAGTGCTCCATCACTGCTTTTCTCATACAGGATATCTTCGGCGGAGAGGTGTACGGGATATTAAGACCTGACGGGAATTATCACTGTTATAACGTTATAGACGGCAGGCAGTTCGATCTGACGATCGAGCAGTTTGGTGATGAGGCATCAAGTCTTGTTTTCGATGACAGATATCCTCAGAGCCGTGAAGTCCATTTCGCGAAACAGGAAAAGTATGAGAGGTATCTGCTTCTGAAAAAGCTCCTTGAGGAAGCTCGCGGCTGAAAGGTTTTCTTCTGTATTTTCAACGGAAAATGGCTCGTTTTTGCCTCATTATGTAACACAATTGTTTCACATATGATTGTTGGTGCGTGATAAACTTATGCGGGGAAATATAGGAAAACCAAGGAGAATAAAATGAATAAAAGATCATTAGGCGCAATTGGCATTGTTGCCGTTCTTATTATTTTGGGCGTTGGTGCTTTTATCGGGTATCAGAAGCTTTTTGTAAAGCGCGGTCTGGTACGTACTGATGAGGGCACATACTACTATGAGGATAACGGAAAACCTGCTTCCGGACTGAAACAATTGTCTGACGGCACGGTCAGATATTTTGATCCCGCAACGAATCTCATGGTTACGGGTGAGAAGGTGATCGACGGTAACAGTTATCTTTTCGATTCCGAAGGAGTTCTTCAGACAGGTATTCAGGAAGTTAACGGAGTCAAAAGGTATTACAGTACTGAGACTGGAATGATGACGACCGGCTGGTTTGAACTGGCAGGGAGCGGCGATGCCCAGGGAGGAAAATGCTATGCTTCTCCCGAGAATGGAGCTATCGCTTCCGGACTTACGGTTATTGACGGAAAACAGTATTTCTTTGATAAGCAGAATGGTTTCCTGACGACCGGATGGATGGACATTGACGGCGACAGATACTTCTTCAATGAGGGAACCGGTGAAGGCGCTGACGGCATCATTGAGATGGATGGCGACCGCTATGGTTTTATCGGCGGAAAAGTAATCAGGGGGCAGCGCGCCATCGCCGATAAGCATCTGTATTATTTTGATGATACCGGAAAGATCTGGCGTGAGATCGACGGTACTAAACCGATGGTAGCCCTTACATACGATGACGGTCCTTCGATCTATACTGATGCGATCCTTGATACATTTGTCGAATACAATCAGCGCTGCACATTCTTTATTGTCGGAGACAGGATCTCATGGAATGAAGACCCTGCAAGACGTGAAGCCGAATTGGGATTCCAGCAGGCAAATCACACATATGGTCATAACAGACTTACGGATCTTGATGCTGACAAGCAGAAGGAAGTTCTCAAGGGAACAGATGATGAACTTGTCAGGATCGGAGGAAAGCCTTCGACATGTTTAAGACCTCCTGAAGGAAGATTTAACGATACTCTTAAGGAGTCCTGCGGATGTCCGATAATTCTGTGGAGTGTTGACTCGCGTGACTGGGAAAGCAGAGATAAGGATAAGATAGTCAGCAAGATCGTCGGTAAGGTTAAAGACGGTGATATCGTTCTCATGCATGACCTCTATCAGGCAACTGCTGATGCAACAAAACAGATCGTTCCGGCTCTGGTAGATGCAGGCTTCCAGCTTGTAACCGTCGAAGAGATGGGTATCCTTAAGCGCGGCGGTCTTGAAGACGGAGTCGTATATTATTCGATCGAAAACGCCTGATCAGAAAATGACTTGATATGGATAACATAAATGACTATGTCCGCTGGGTAGGCGGAACCGGCTTTGAAGGCAGACCCTTTTCACGAGTCGATAATATCGTGCTCAGTCAGTTATGTTATCTCGACTTAAAAGATATTCCCGAGATGTTTGAAGAAGGCGGAACGATGACGCTCCGTGAGTGTGTAAACAGCCTTACGAATCTCGGCTATTCGATCCGCAAAATGGCACCTGACGACAGCGAAAGATTTACTTCGCTGGTCAAGATCTGTGCCAGTTCGAAACGGTTCGGAAATCTCTACATCTCTTCTTTCATGGATATCCTAAATGAGGATGATTCAATGCAGTTTTCTGCTATGACGTTCTCGCCCGAAAAGGAAGGCGGGTGGGCGTTTGTTGCTTTCAGGGGAACAGACTGTACCATAGCCGGGTGGAAGGAAGACTTCATGACGAGCTTCATGCGGACTTCAGCGCAAAAGATGGCTGAGGATTATGTCCGTTCGGCCTTGCATGTTTTCGACACCGTTCTGATCGGCGGTCATTCAAAGGGAGGAAATCTGGCAGTGTATTCGGCAGCAGTCCTGCCCGATGTTCTTTTCGACCGCGTTGAACATGTTTATACCAACGACGGACCGGGATTCTGTCCGGAGGTCCTCGACTTAGATCTTCTTAAGAGGATAAATCCTAAAACTACGAGGATAATCCCGCAGTTTTCTATAGTCGGAAGTCTTTTCGCTCCGGAGATAGATGACTGCTACATCATCAAGAGCGACAGGCAGATGATGGAGCAGCACGAGCTTTGTTCATGGGGCATCGATCACGGTGATCTTCTGATCGCGACCGACGGATTGGATCCGCTCGCGGCAAGGATCAACAGTGGAATCGATAAGTGGATTTATACTGTCGATATCGAAGAGAGAAAGAGATTTATCAATGCCTTCTTTGATTCGATCAGCGCGGACGGAACACAGACATTGGAGGAGTTCAACGCGCTTGGAATAAAAGGATGGGAGCGTGTATTCAGGACTGTTTCCGGAGACAAGGGATTCAGGCTCGACGCCGCTGCTCTTCCGGACCAGCTCTTCCTGGACGGGGCAGGAAAGAAGGTAACAAAATCAAGCCTTTACAGACAGTTCAGAAGATCCGACCTTGCCAAGGGCCTTGCTATGATACTTGCCGGACTTCTGATCTTCCTCATTCCGGAAGGTTTTATGTTCATACTTGTCGGACTGCTCCTGCTTGCTGCGACAGTTATTTCGATCACGCTTACGATAAAGAAAATGAAGAAAGACAGTTGGAATTTCCAGCTTCATCTCGTAGATGCCACTGTCTCATCGGCGCTGGTCGCCACAACTGTAATCACTTTTGTAAAGGAAGGCGCTCTATTTGTAATGGCGAGCGGTATATTCGCCGCTCTCCTTTTCGCATGTTCGTATAACTGCATGGCTAGGGCCAAAAAGACCCATAACAGGAAGTTTGCAGTTCTTTTGATAATCATGAGCGCTGTATGGGCAGTCAGCGGAATCTATATTCTTTTTGCTCCTGAAAACACGCTCAAGGTATATATGCTCATCGTCGGAACACTCGCTATCTGTGACGGACTTATCAGAGTACTGAAGGCATATAACGTAAGACACCGCTGGTATATCAGGTGACGCTGTAATCCCTCGTTCCCAAAGCTTTTTGTGCGATGCTTAATAGTAGTGCTTATGCTATAATCAGACTATTAAGTTAAGGAGGGTGCTTTCATATGGCAGACGATTTGAATAGCAAGAATGAACCTGAGATCCAAGATGTTGCAGAGGCAGCAGTAGAGGCCGTTAAGGAAGAGGCTGCAGCTGTTGAGGCAGCTGAAGAGAAGGTTGTTGAGAAAGCAGCTGAGAAAGCCGCAGAAGCACCTGTTGCAGCAACCGCTGCCGTAGCAGCAGCTTCCGCTGAAGCCGCAAAGAAGGCTGCCAAGGAGTCTGAAGCAGCTGCAAAAGCTGCCAAAAAGGCTGAGGAACAGGCTGCCAAGGATGCAGCAAAGCAGGAAGCAGCACGTGCTAAGGAAGAAGAGAAGGCGAGAATAGCCAAAGAGAAGGCTGATGCCAAGATCGAGAAGAAGAGACAGAAGAGAGCTGCCCAGCAGGCACTTATCGATGCTTGTCCTCCGCAGTACAGACCTGTATCAACATCCAAGTATTTCTGGCTCGCATTCCTGAGCGCGATCCCGGTCATCGGTTTTATTGTGACATTGTTCCTTTCGATCGCAGGACGCAACAGAAACGTTAAGAATTTTGAGAAAGCGATCCTCGCTTATTACATCATCGGTTTCATTATCTGCCTCATCGCGATAATCATCGTAGGTGTAGCTCTCCCGGCTGAGATCAGAAGCAATATTCTTTTGTCTTTGGAAAAGATCATCGGATCTGTAAAGTTCAACTGATGTCCTGATTTCCAAACGGGCAGGGAAACATAAAGCCATTAAAAGGTTGTCTCCTTTTTGGAGGCAACCTTTTATATAGGTCATTTGTTGCCTTCTTTTTATCCTGATGTCTCATGTCTGTAACATTGTTATTCTACAATCGGGATATCAAGAATATAAGGAAAGTTGGTAATAGGTTTTATGGAAGACAGGCTTATTTCTAAGAAGGATCTGCTTATAAAAGAAGGCATTTCATACGGAACACTCTATCGCTGGAAGCGTCAGGGCCTGATCCCCGAGAGTTGGTTTATCCATAAGGCAACAGAGATCGGTCAGGCAACGTTTTTCCCTGAGGATAAGATCACGGCAAGGATCAGCCGCATCAAGGATCTTAAGAACGAACTGTCAGTTGACCAGATGCAGGAACTCTTCTCGGCTAATGTAGAGAGCTTTAAGATCCCGATGCAGGATTTCAAGGATCTCGAGATCGTAGGCAGAATGTCTGTTACAGCTTTCACTTCTGTTTTCCCGATGAAAGATCTTCTTGATTTCAATGATGTATTTGCAATGTATGTAGTAGATCATCTTATGAAGCTCTCCGGCATCTATCTTGAGGATGCTAAGCAGGTATTAAGGCTTCTGTGCAAGTACCTGTCATGCGAGACTTCTAAGGAATATCAGCTTATCCTCCTGCGTAAGATGGGCGTGCCCATGACTGTGCTCGTAAGAGGCGAAGATGAGATCCTTCTCGAAGATAACGCAGAGATAATTGCCTGCGCAAATCTCGGCGAATTTGAAGAAGCTCTCAAGGATCAGCTCATTGCCTGATAAGTTATCCTGATGGCTGCTAAAGAAGACCAGATGATCGAGAAGCTGGGCGTTCTTGCTGAAGGCGCCAGATTTAAGATCCTTTCGCTGATTGCTTCAAAAGGTGAGCTCACTGCCAAAGAGATCCTCGCGGAATTTGATTTTACGCAGCCAACGCTCTCGCATCATATGGCGTGTCTTGCTGATGCCGGTCTGGTCAATGTCGTCCGCAAAGGAAGATGTGCATATTATTCAGTAAACCGGGATACCATAGACATAGTGATATCCGGAATCTCTTCACTTAAGTCAGGTTCGAAGAAGACAGATAAGGGATCTGCGGATAGCGAAAATGAGAAGTTGAAGAAGAGCAAGAAAAAGAAGAAAAAAGACAAGAACAAGAAAAAGAAAAAAGACTGACAAAAACGAACGATCCGGATGGGCAGCAGCTGATCCGGATTTTTTATTCCCGGAAAACAGGACTGGCCTGGAATTTTAGACCGGTTTGTAATGCAATGTGCATAAATCCAGCCCTCTGATTTTTATAAATAGAAATTTACATTTTGATATAATTAATTTATTGAAACTAAAAAAGGAGGGAATTCAAATGGGAATTAAGAAAGTGTTAGTTGCTGCCTTTTCCGCGGGACTGATAATGTCTTTGGCTTCGTTGTCTTCTTTGGCAGACTCGACAGGCTGGCAGGGCAGCGATGACATAGGCTGGCGCTACTATACTTCTTCCACCGAATATGTAACCAGCGATTGGAAGAACGTTAACGGCAACTGGTACTATTTCTGGGAAGATGGTTATGTATTGCACGATACATGGGCATACATTGATGGAAAACTGTACCATTTCGATTCGAACGGCCACATGGAAAAGAATACGTGGATCGACTGCGGAAAGCATAAGATCTCGGAAGGTTGGGAACTTAATGACAATGTCGAAAAGATGCCCGAGTACTCTAACATAAGGGACTGGAGATTTGTCGGTTCTGATGGCGCTGCTTATGTCGGCTGGAAAAAGATCGGCAATTACTGGTATTATTTCAGCGAAAAGAAAGGCTGGTCCAGAGATTCCCGTTTTGGTGAATACGGCCTTATGACATATGGTTGGTATGAGGATAAAAACGGGGATAACTACTGTTTCGACGGAAAAGGAAGAATGGTAACCGGATGGTTTAATCCAAAGAAGGATATCTGGTTCTATTTTGATTCAAATGGCAAAGCAGTGGATCATTGGAAAAAGATAAACGGTTCCTGGTACTATTTCGATCCATATTATAATGACGATACCGAACTTTGCTATCAGATGGCAACGGGACTTGTATGGACAAACGATCCGTCTAATGGTTACGAATACGGAATGGTTTATTTCTCAAATGAAGGTAAGATACTTACAGGCTGGCGGGAAGTTGACGGTTACTGGTATTATTCTGATTCCAAAGGCTATCTTTATAGCGGCAGATGGTTTAAGTATAACGGCAATTTCTATTATTTTGATTATAACTGCAAAATGGTTACCAATGCGAAGAAATACTTTATCGACGGCCGTCTTTACGATTTTGACAGCAACGGAGTGTGCAAGAATACAACAGGAGAGGTTGTCAAAGGCTGGCATCATGTAAAAGGTCAGAATCAATCCGATGCCGGGTCTGATGTTGATTATTGGGTTTATGTCGGAGCAGGCGGCGAAATGTACCGCAATAAGTGGCTGAATATAAACGGAGCCTGGTATTACTTCGAATCCGACGGAAGAATGGTAACTAAAGAACAGGGATATACTATAGTTGATGATAAGGTTTATGTATTTGATGAAAACGGAAAATGCATTAATCCTAATCAAAACTACAGGGGCTGGTATAAGGTAACGGTCGCATATGAAGATTCAGAGCCGAATGATTGTTGGTTCTATTATGGTTCTGACGGCAAGCTCTTGTATGATTGGCAGAAGATAAACGGAAAATGGTATTACCTGCCATATGGCGCCGCTGCTATGAATGGAATCTTTACTTTCTATGATATCAGTTATAAAGACTCCTATAAATTCGATAAGAACGGTGCTTTGATCATTGGCTGGGATAAGGAAGACTATGGTTGGACTTATTCTGACTCCAACGGAGTAGTATTTGAAGACGGATGGCTGAAATACGGAAACAAGTGGTATTACTTTAATTACGGAGTAGCGGAATCCAATGTTGAATACCTTATGATCAATGACAGGTATTATGATTTCGACAGCAATGGTGCATGTATTAATCCTGAAGGAAGACCGATCGAAGTAATCCTCATACCAGACAGTATTTATAAAGGATAATTACTGATCTTAAGGCTCAGAACAAAAACTTTACAAGGGGTTGTCTCAAAAGCATTTAGCTTAAGAGACAACCCCTAATTCATTGTTATTGCTTAGACTAAAAACCTCAAAAGTGAGATTACTTCTTACCTTTGCCTTTTCCGGATTTTTTTGCCGGAGCATTATCTGTTTTTTTAGCTGCTTTTGAATCCGGAGTTTTATCAGGCTTCGATTCGGGAACATTATCTGACTTTGATTCAGATGCTTTATCTGACTTCTTGTCTGACGTTTTATCCTGATCCGGTTTTGAAGCTTCAGCTGACTTTGATCCGGAAGCTTTAGCTGTCTCTGATTTTGAAGTTTCAGTTGATTCTGTTTTTGAAGTATCAGCTGCTTCGGATTCTGAAGTCTCACCAGGCTCAGTTTTTGAATCATCTGCTGATGTTGACTCAGTATTTCCGTCTGAGGAATCTTTTTCTTCCGGAGCGGGTTCTATGACAGGTGCGGTAAATGCGAGCTGCTTTTTCCTGTCCTTAAACAGGAAATTCTGAACCTTCTCAGTAATCTTCTGTTCTCCGACACCGAACAATGTGGAGAGGATAAGAACTGACAGACCGAATATCAGGAAGTTGCCCTTGCCGTAGTCAAAGAGCACGCCGAACTCGGTAAAACGCATCAGCATTATTGCTGCGAGATTCATGAGGTAAGTATGGAGTGAGTATTTACCGAAGAAAGCCAGTACCGGATTCTTAACATGGTATTTCATCAGGAATACGAAGATGGTAAGCGTGAGTACCAGGAATAACGGAACCTGACAGAAGAAAGTAACGATCTTATTGCCGATCTCAGGTCCGTTCATATTGTATTCTGTCCAGTATCCGAACTTGGACTGACCGAATGATGAGAGCTGATAGAAGATCATGGTTATGATCAGGAGCACATGGAACTTGAGTGCATATGATTTCTTGAAGAAAGAAACAATCTGCTTCTCGTAGCTGGCAAAGATGAGACCAGTGAGGAATGCGGGAGCGGAGTTGACCCACCATTCTCCGTTGAACCAGAAGACCTTTTCGTACATCCACCATTTTGCGGACATATAACCCTCTTCGGTCATCCACCAGTTATCTTCACCTGCCCACCATGCAAAGTGGCCGTTGATGCAGGTACCGATTCCCATTGCGATGATGAACACGAAAATAATGGCAAAGCAGACTGGACGGTTCTTGATAAAGCGGAAGCAGAGGTAGAACAGGAGATACAGTATCGCGAGGACGATGGGGAACCATGCATATTCGTTCATCATGGTAATTCCCAGGAGATTGGTGACCCACTGTGTCTTATCGAGAGGTATCTTAACGATGAAGAAAAACAGACCGTAGATGATCGCATTTACGTAGAACGGGACGACGATTGACTTAACGATCCTCTTGCTGATGAATCCCTTCAGATAATCCTTCTTGGTATCGAGACTCTTGATGAGTCCGTAGCCTGAACAGAAGAAGAAGATAGCAACGAAATAAGCACCCGCATTGACGAATGCTGAAAGGACGCCTTCTTCCTGAAGGAAATATTCCTGCGAGATGTGATGGAGCATAACTCCTA
The DNA here is from genome assembly GCA_000621765.1 of Ruminococcaceae bacterium AB4001. GTDB lineage: Bacteria > Bacillota > Clostridia > Saccharofermentanales > Saccharofermentanaceae > Saccharofermentans. The sequence goes on along the minus strand of JHXJ01000019.1, from coordinate 1,813 downwards.
TGGCAGCAAAACCACGAAGCGATTTCATGACGTCAAGACTTGTGAAGTCGTCATTGAACTCGAGCTTCTTGCCGAACTTGTTTGAGCCTCCCCAGATAAAGAGGATGATGTAAAGATAAGCCACGATCTGATCTGCGACCTTCCAGAAGGTCAGACCTGTTAGAAAATCTGCCATAGAGCACCTCACGATTATAAAATCACCTTGTATATTTTCTCATAAAGATTAATATCAGTCATCTTATTTAATATTTGAATACAAAATGGAACACAGATAGTGTATTTATGAAATAACCGGACCGGGAAAAATAATATAATGAAACAGTATTTATGATGACATCTGTTGAAGAGTATTCATTTACAGATTTACAGAGTAATAGGAGGAAGACAGGCATGGGCAGTTCAAAAGTGTATTTTACTGATTTCCGCACGGGTTTGGGTGTTCCGCTCACATTAAAACTTCAGAAGCTGATTAAGCTCGCCGGCATAGAAACGATCGACATGGATAACAAGTTCGTTGCCATCAAGATGCACTTTGGCGAGCTTGGCAATCTTGCTTATTTAAGACCTAATTATGCCAAGGCTGTTGCTGACATAGTAAAAGAAAACGGCGGTCTTCCTTTCCTTACTGACTGCAATACGCTTTACCCCGGAAGCCGCAAGCATGCGCTGGAGCATATGGACTGCGCTAACATTAACGGATTCAATACGGTTACTACCGGATGCCAGATAATAATCGCTGACGGTCTTCGCGGAACTGACGATATCATTGTTCCGGTACCTAATGGCGAATACTGTAAAGAAGCGTACATCGGACGCGCTGTCATGGATGCCGACATCTTTATCTCGCTTACACATTTTAAGGGCCATGAGCAGGCAGGCTTCGGAGGCACGATCAAGAATATCGGAATGGGATGCGGAAGCCGGGCAGGGAAGATGCAGCAGCATCAGAGCGGACATCCGCATGTCATCACTGACAGATGCAGGGGATGCAGAAGGTGTTCCAAGGAATGCGGATCTGATGCGTTCGTATACGAAAACAATAAAGCGCGGATCGATCCCGCAAAGTGCAAGGGCTGCGGCCGCTGCATAGGAGCCTGCGCTTTCGATGCGATTGAGAACGATAACTGGGATGCGGCTTCAATGCTCGGAAGAAAGATGGCAGAGTATACTGCTGCGGTAGTAAGTGACAGACCGTGTTTTCACATCAGCCTTATTACTGATGTTTCGCCCAACTGTGACTGTCATGGAGAGAACGACGCGCCCATACTTCCTGATATTGGAATGCTTGCTTCATTTGATCCCGTTGCACTTGACCAGGCATGTGTCGATCTCTGCCAAAAGGCTGAACCTGTAAGCAACAGCCAGTTAGGTGACAACATGAGAAGAGAACATTTCCACGATCACGGTGATGTATGGCACAACAGCAATCCGAACGTTTCCTGGGCTGAGACATTGGAACATGCCGAGAAGATAGGAATAGGTTCACGCGAATACGAACTGGTCGTAATGAAGTGACATTTGATTTCAATGTAAAGAATACGGCCGTCCCGGGAATATCCGGGACGGCCGTTTAGTACCATAGAAAGTGTAATTGTTAGAGAGTAATTAACTCAGACAGTTGCACTTTTTCTTATAATACGGGGAGTAATTGGCCTGACGTACAGCCCTTTGGATCTTGCATCCGTAAACCAAACTGTCAGCCAACCCCTTGTTATAAGCATTCGATTAAGCAGGTAGGGATCAGCTCCCGCGTAACCAACTAAACTGAATTGTAATAAGTGCGGCTTGGAACAATTACTAATTTCAGATTTAG
>JHXJ01000018.1 GCA_000621765.1 Ruminococcaceae bacterium AB4001 | reverse complement strand
AGGTAGAGGCATAAGGCTAGTGCCCTTAAAGAGCCGATATGATATATTCATTTCGGAGATTTATAAATATCAGTCACAAGCTGGTAAATAGCCATTGCCTTGATATGGTAACGCTAATGCGAAAAAGGAAATCCGGGAGGCGCATCATGGTAAGACACGTAATAGTCTGGACACTCAAAGACGAGTACAGTGACAGCGAAAAAGAAGAGATCAAAGCAGGGATCAAGGCAGGTCTTGAAGGTCTTCTCGGAAAGGTTCCCGGCATTGCCGAGATAAAGGTAAATACCGGTAAGCTTGCAAGTTCGAGCGGCGACGTGATGCTCGATTCTCTTTTCGAGAGCTATGAAGCATTGAAGGCATACTCCGCAAATCCTCTTCACGTAGAAGTTGCGGATACGAAGGTAAGACCGTTCGTAAAGATCAGGAGCAGCTTCGATTACGAAGTATAAGGGACCGGAATGGCTGACAATAACAGGATAATCAACAAACCGTCTCTTTCTTTGCAGCATCAGTTATCGCAGTAATCTTATCTTTGTTTATACAAAGCCGCGCGGCCTCAGGCGGTTGACGGTAAGTGCAGGCGGTGTGAAAATTGCAATATAAAACCAGAAAGGAATTTGAATATGGAAGGCATAGAAAAAGTAAGCGGATTTTTGGACAAGACAAAGACATATTATCTGGCAACAGTTGACGGCGACCAGCCGAGAGTAAGACCTTTCGGAACGATCCTTCTTTACGAGGGAAAGCTCTATATCCAGACAGGCAAGGTAAAGCCCGTTTCACAGCAGCTTGCAGCTAATCCCAAGGCTGAGCTCTGCGCTTTTGACGGAGAGACAGGCACATGGCTCCGCATCGCAGGCGAGCTCATCAACGATGATTCACGTGACGTAAAGGTCGCAATGCTCGAGAAGTATCCTGAACTCAAGTTCATGTACAACCCTGACGATGACAACACACAGGTGCTCTTCTTTAAGGATGCTACAGCGACATTCAGCTCATTCACAGCTGCGCCTGAGACAGTTAAGATCTGATCTTACTCCCACATACCCTTCTGTCTGATCCCTGACGCCAGGGCCAGTTCTTCGAGCCTGGATATCTCATCGCTGCCAAGCTCCAGAGACAGACCCTTGGCGAGCGGTTCGACGTGCCTGGGTTTATTGATCCCTACGATCGGGACGATTCCCTTTGATACGCCCCACGCTATTGCTATCTGAGACGGGTCTATATTGTATTTTGTACCCAGCTCGCGGATGTAGTTTATCAGTGCACCGGCTTTCCTGAACTTTGATCTGCCGAACATCAGGCCTCTCATCGAGAAAGTCTCAAAGTGATGAGCGCTGTCATAGTGTCCCGAAAGCGCGCCCTGCTCCAGGAGCATGTAACCGAAAAAGATTATCCCGTGCTCTTTGCAGAACTGACGTGTGGTTTCTTCTCTTTCCATCGCGAGAAGACTGTAGTGATTCTGGATCGCATCAAGATGCGCGCCGTTCTCTTCAAGGACTTTGCATGCCAGAGCGATCTGCTCGGGATCTCCGTTTGACAGACCGATGCTTCCGATGAGGCCGTCTTTGTAGCACGCGGCCATCTCTTTCATGTTCTGTTCGATGTTTTTGGGAGAGTGCAGGAAGTACAGATCGGCCTTAGGGATGCCGAGCCTTTTAAGGCTAGCTTCAAGCGCCTGGCGCGTCTCGCCCTCTTTGTATTTCTTTCCGGGAAAATGCTTGGTGGAAATGAACACACCCGGTTTATCTTTTATGAATCCGCCGATCAGTGATTCGGCAGTTCCCATGCCGTAAACTTCTGCGGTATCCCAGGCGGTAAACCCCGCTTTATATGCATTTTCGAAAACCCCGCGGAGCTGGTCTTCCGTAAAATTCTGGCCGAAGACCATTTTCGAACCGTTGGAGCCCTTGCCCCATGACCATGTGCCGACAAGGCAGGTATTAAGAGTTTTGTTATTAAGTGTGTAATCCATATCGCACCTCGCTTTTCTGACTATATGGTATAGCAGGCGTTTGAATTAATCTTTAAGCAACCTTTAAATCTGCGGAACTGTGCTAAAATCTTGAAAACTCAAGAAAGGCGATTTTGCCATGATCCAAGATATCTATCCCCACAAGCTCAATAATCATTATTATCCGGACAGAAAACCGGCAGAAGACAGCATCGTGATCGTGATAAGAGACAACGAAGTCCTTGTTAAAGGTGACATTTTTCCTTTGAGAAAGGAAGTTAATGCAGAAGACGAAAGACTGACATACCTTTTCTCTTTGGACGGCGACAAGAACTACTTTCTTTTTGATGTGACAGATGATAAAGATACCGGGCTTCCGGAAGGATATGAATTCGTAAACGTGAGATCTTTCAGACGCTCCGGAACAGCCAGGAAATACAGGGTGTTTCTCGCATACACGGCGCTGCAGCTCGCTAACTGGTACCGTAACAATGCATACTGCGGAAGGTGCGGAAAGAAGACTTTTCACGATGACAAAGAGCGCGCGATCCGCTGTGAGTGCGGCAATCTGGTATACCCCAGGATCGTGCCTGCGGTCATAGTCGGCATCACCAACGGGGATAAGATCCTTGTGACCAAATACAAGACCGGTTTTGCGCATTTCGCGCTCGTTGCAGGCTTTACAGAGATCGGCGAGACTCTGGAAGAGACCGTCGCAAGAGAGGCGATGGAGGAAACAGGTCTTAAGGTAAAGAACATCCGTTACTACAAGTCCCAGCCGTGGGGCATCGTCGACGATATCCTTGTCGGTTTCTACTGCGATGTCGACGGTGACGATACCATCAGGATGGACGAAGGCGAACTCAAGGTCGCCGAGTGGCGATCAAGGGAAGACGTCGAGCTTCAGCCAGACGAGTACAGTCTCACGAATGAGATGATGAAGATGTTCAAAGAGGGAAAGGCGTAAAGATCAGCCTTTGATCCTTCCAACAATAGAGCACACGATAAATGCCACGATGTCCGTGATTACGATCGTCGATCCGACGGGCGTATCCCACAGGATGGAGAGGATTATTCCGAGCAGTGCGCAGATGACGGAAAGGATCGCGGAGAAAACGGTTACCGACCTGAAGCTCTTGAAGATACGCATCGCGGAAAGAGCGGGGAAGATTACCAGTGCGGATACGAGGAGCGAGCCTACAAGGTTCATTGCAAGTACGATTATGACTGCGATGATGGTAGCGATGACGAAGTTGAGGAGTCTTGTTTTCGTGCCGACGGCTTTAGCAAAACTCTCATCGAATGTTACAGCGAAAAACCTGTTGTAAAGTGCGATGAAAGATACAACAACGATTATCGACAGCACAACGCTTAAGACCACTTCGGATTTGGTCAGCGTGAGTATTTTCGTGGAACCGAAAAGCGAAGAACATACATCGCCCGATACATTTGATGAAGTAGGGAACAGGTTCATCAGAAGATAACCGAATGCAAGCGCGCCGACCGAGATCATGGCTATCGCGGCATCGCCCTTTATCTTCGCATTCTGGCCGGTCCATAAGAGCAGTATCGCGCAGACGATGGTGATGGGAAGAGTCAGCATCATCTGGTCGGTAAGTCCGACTACGGCGGCGACTGCCATGGCGCCGAATGCGACGTGAGACAATCCGTCACCGATATAAGAGAAACGCTTGAGGACAAGGATAACTCCCAGCAAAGATGAGCAGAGCGCTATCAGCACGCCGACGATCAGGGCGTATCTTACCATGGGATATGAGAGATACTCGATAAGCGTATTAACCATGGTGATGATGTCCTTCCTCAAGATATTTTCTGCCGGCAGCTGATGTTCTGTAATCGTCTACCGTGCCGAAGAAGAAATCATTTCCGATATGAAGAACGTGCTTGGCATATCTGACCGAGCATGCGATGTCGTGGGAGATCATGATGACCGTGATGCCCTCATCGTTGAGTTTCTCGATGAGTTCGTACATCTCCAAAGTAACCTTCGGATCAAGTCCTGATACAGGTTCGTCGAGAAGGAGCATCTTCTCTGTAGCGCAGAGAGCCCTTGCAAGGAGCACGCGCTGCTGCTGGCCGCCCGAGAGGTCCCTGTAGCACCACTTTGCAAGGTCGCTGATGCCGAGGCGCTTCATGTTATCCATCGCTCTTTTGCGGTCTGCTTTTGAATAGAAAAGGTGGAGTCCTAAGCTGTTCTGGCATCCTGAAAGCACTACCTCGAAAACCGAAGCCGGGAAGTCCTTCTGAACGATCGTCTGCTGCGGAAGATATCCGATCTTTGCAGCATTCAGGTCATCCATATATTCAATGGTTCCGGCAAGGGGCTTCTGGAGTCTTAAAAGGGTTCTCATGAGCGTGGATTTTCCCGCGCCGTTTTCGCCGACGATGCAAAGATAATCGCCCTTTTCGACGCTGAAGCTCAGGTCTTCAGTGAGGGTGATGTTCTCGTAACCGAGTTTAAGATTTTTGCATACCAGCTGGTCCATCTTTTATTTCCCTGTCTTTACTTAAGAGCCTTTGTGAGCACTTCGAGATTGCTTTCCATTATCGTCAGATAATCCGTGTTGTCCTTTGTGCCTGCGCTCTGGATCGAATTCAGAACGAGGATCTCCTGTCCGCCGTTTGCGGTATTGTCGATTATGGTTTTCGCGATCCTCTGGTCAGATCCCTCGATCACCAATATCGAATTAAGTCCCATTTCATCCATCTTTCCGGCCAGGAAAACGACAGTCTCAAAACTTGCTTCCGTCTCTGCCGAGCATCCTGTAAATGCCGCGTAGTAACTAAGTCCGTAGTCGTCAGTAAGATACCTGAAAGGAAACCTGTCGCCGAAAAGGACGGTCTTCTTTTCTGCAGCGTTAACTGCGTCACTGTATCTGCCGTCAAGCTCGTCCAACTTGCCGTTGTACTTTTCTGCGTTAGCCTTGAACGCCTCTGCTTTCTCCGGCAGAGCCCTGCCCATTGCATCGGCGATCCCGTTAACGCAGATCTTTGCGTTCCCCAGTGAGAGCCAGACATGCTCATCGTATTCGGGCTCTTCGCATTCGCCGCTCTCTTCTGACTGCATGCCTTCAACTACCTCTTCCTCAACGGCTTTATCGCCCAGAAGATCAAGGAGCTTTACGACCTGCATATCCTTGTTGACCGCTTCCCTGAGTGCATCTTCGACCCATTCGTCCGATTCTCCGCCCACATAAACGAAAACGTCACACGAAGAGATCTTTATGATGTCTCCCGCCGTCGGCTGGAAGCTGTGCATGTCGACGCCGTTATCCGCGAGAAGGGTCAGGTCGATATCCTGCAGTTCTTCGCCGGCGACCTGCTTTACCCAGTCGTATTCCGGGAATATCGTGGTAACAACGCTGAGCTTCTTTCCGCCGTTTGCATTCATATTCGCTGCCGAGCATGAGCAGACTCCCAAGAGCATGAATCCTGCAAGGAGCAGGGAAGCTGTCTTTCTGAATCCGAATGCTTTCATTTTTTCTCCGGCGGCCTTATTGCCCGCGTATATTCCTCTTTACTTATTATTTGGTACGGAAACGTATTATATGGGCGGGGCACTCCGGTGTCAATATGAAACTGATTATCAATTTCACAAATTTTAAAGTGGGGATACATTTTCAAAACGATACACTAACGATACACTGAATTGATAACATACTCTTGAGCGGAGGTTCTCATGTACAGAGTTTTGCTCGTGGAAGATGACAGACAGATAAGGGAGGTCATTGGCGACTATTTCAGCAGGCGCGAAAAGATCGTGCTCGATTTTGCTGAGGATGGGAATATAGGCCTGTCCAAGATCCTCAACGAATCTTATGACCTTATCCTTCTCGACATCATGATGCCCGGGCTGGACGGATTTGAGCTCTGCAAGATCACACGGAGGAGATCGGATGTACCGATCGTTTTCCTGACCGGCAAAGTGAGGGAAGAGGATGTTCTCTACGGCTACGAACTCGGCGCTGATGACTACATCGTAAAGCCTTTCTCGCTGGCCGTCCTGTACAGCAAGCTTCTGGCGATCCTTGAGAGGGCAACACCCGAAAAGGAGCCGTCAAAGATAATCGAAAGCGGTAAGATCCTTTTGGATCCGCTGAGATTTGAAGTGCGCGTTGCAGGGGAAGTTGTCGATCTGCCGCCAAAGGAGTACCTGATCCTGAAGTACATGATGGAGCATCCGGGCATTGCGATCACGAGAAAGCTTTTGCTCGCAGCTGTCTGGAATGGTGATGAGTACATTTCCGAGCGCGTCATCGACAACCGCGTTAAGAACCTCCGGAAGAAACTGAATAAAGAAGGCGCGCGTATCAAGACACTGGTCGGAGTCGGTTACAGGTTTGATTAAGCCGGTCTGATCAGCGGGAGATACCGGCAGCGCAGTGGATCTGCGGGCAGGGGGTGTTACCTGATGAAGAAATACATTAGTTTTGCTTTGCCGAAGGTAATCGCGGGATTACTTATAGGAGCTGTTATTTTCGGTCTGACATATGCGGTATTCAATGACCGGTATGAGGATTCGCTGTCTGGAGGCCTTACCGGGCTCGAAAGGCAGTATAAGAAAATACTTGAAAGCTACGAAAGCGGAAAGACCGATGCGGGATTTATAGGCATGATATGCCACTTTTACAGCTCGGATTATGCGAAGTTCGCGAAGATAGAAGATGACGGAACATTTACCGTGATACATGAGACGGGTTACGATTATATCCCCGTTGAGATCAACCTTCACGAGTGGGTCTATGTCACTAAGAATGAAGATCTTATTTCCGGAGAGAGAAGCCATTTTGAGTCTGATCCGGATAAAAAATTCAACATGCGCTACGACTACATGAGATGTGATGAAGCCTGGGAATTAAGGCCGTACATGGATACGCGCATGGCAAGCACCTTTACCATCACGAGCATGGCTGACGGCTATTACAGCAATTACGATCTGTACTACAGGATATCGGAACTCATAGGCATAGTAGATTTTCCGTATTTTCAGGTCGGCTCATATTACATTGAAGACGGAACCCTGCACCTCGGAAAGGTTTACCAGCTCACTGAACTGATGGCCGGTAAAAGGTTCGGGAAGCAGTGGGATTTTACGGATCCGGCGAAGGCGGATCTTTATCTTTCAGATTCAGACAGTGTGCCGGAATATGTTTCGTCACCCATGATCATGGACTATCACGCATATCCTGAAGCGTTCTTCGCGGAGCATGGCGGGATGTTCCTGGCAAAGAATGTGTCCGAATTCAATGAGGCCTGTCAGAACGATCCGGAAACGGATGAATTCAGCGGTGAGTATTTCCGTGCGATGGTATACGATGAGAACGGCCACAGGTCCATCGGCAGCCGTACGGTATATGAGATCAACGGACAGAAGTATCTGATAGAGATCGTCTCGACCGTAAAGTCTTTCGACGAATATTACGGACACTTTTTATTATGCTATGGCATCGTTCTCTTTATCCTTTGTGCAGGCATTGCCTTGCTTTCAGCCATCAGGCCTTACAGGCAGTACAGGAAGGCTTACGAGAATAACGTTTACAAGAACAACCTCATCGATACGCTGGCGCATAACATGAAGACGCCTTTGCAGATACTCGGAGGTTACGCAGAGAACTTAAAGGACGTTAACGGCGATGAGAAGAACCATTACGCAGACCGGATCCTTGCCAAGACCGCTGAGATGAACCGCGATATCGAGGCGGTCCTTAAGACGGCCGAGAAGACCAATCCGGTCCTGAAAAAGGGGTCCGTTAAGGAGGTTTTCGAGGAGGCCGCGAAAAAGGCAGGCGTAGAGCCCGTCATAAGCGGTGACACATCGATCAAAATGGACAGGGATTATTTCGGCCAGGCTGTTTTCTGCCTGCTCGACAATGCCGGAAAGTACAGGTCTGAAGACGCGAAGATCGAAGTAAACATCGGAAAGAAAAACATCACCGTCAGGAATAAGACCTCTAAGGACAAGTTCACGTCCGGCACGGGTCTTGCCATTGCCGGAAGGATAATCGAGCAGCACGGTCTTAAGCTTAAGACGGATATCAAAGACGGAGTCTTTACTGCCACGATCGCGAAAAAGTGACAGGCACCGGCGCACAAACTAACAGCCCGTAAAACAGGATAGAGGATAATAGGAATCCCCCACGCAGCAGAACTGTTTCATGTGATACAATAACAGGCAGTTTTCGTGTGGGGGTTTTATCATGAAAAATACAGTTTCTCTTGCAATCGTTTCGGTCATCGGTCTGATCTTGTTCGGAACGTGTGCGTTCTTTATGAGACATCTTCTTTTCGAAGGCGTCGCCGGAACGTATGAGGAGGCAGCTCCCAACAGAGCGGAATATAACGACAGATGGGTGTCCTACGAAGCCATAGCATGTCTCGGCGAATATGCCGAAGGCACTGAATCTTACAATTTCATCCCCACAAGTCACGAGTACTATTACCTGATCTGGATGGCAGACGGTTCTATCATGCCCCTTTCAGTATCCAAGAAGGCTGATAAGGAATATCTGGATGCCCTGACTGATGCGACTTACGATTATATCGACGGAATAACCGAGTATATCGAGATGGAGCCCAGGACTTTCATCGGCACTGTCGAAAACCAGGACAGCGAGATCCGCGGCTATTACGTTGAAGCGCTTAAATATATGGAGACAACCGAAGCCAACGGCTGGGTCGTCCGCTACGATCTCCTTGACTGTTCAAAGACACGCGCGGGCCAGCTCCTTCTCGTAGGCGCAGTCATGCTGATCCCCATCCTCGGAATCACGATGACGATAGTCAGCGTACGCAAAGAGAAGCATAAGGCAGCTCATGCTGAAGAACAGTTCCTTCCCAAGTGATATCAGGCGATATCAGGTTTCCGGAAACAGCTTATGAGTTTGAAGCTTCGTTGGGCCTGTATTCGAAGAAATAGTTAACTACCGGAACGAGGAGCCTTGCGTTGGGCTCATTGAGCGATACCGCAAATACGGGCTTTTTCTCATCCCTTACATAGATGCGTGCCATGTTGGTCATGGCTCCCGAATCGTTTGTAGCGCGGTCGAAGTTGGACCTGTCGATAACGATGATCTTCTTCCTCTTCTCGTAGGTGATCTTGTCCTTAGTTATCTCGAGTCCGCATATATTGGCGGTCGCGCCGTTTTCGATCCTGTTGATGAGACGCTCGCCGACGCTTCTTACTACGATCCTGTAGAACGGGGGAGAGACTGTCTCGAATTCCGCCTTGATGCGCTTATATGTGCCGATTCCGTATGCAGAATAGCCGTTACGTCTGAATTTATGCTTGACCCCGTCGTATGTCGTGAAGTCGAAGTTATAGGTGAAAGATTTGCTGAAGTAGAAGTAGATCATGGAGGAGGAGTTCAATGCTCCGGACTGGATGACCGCGATGTCGTCATACTTGATGACGTCTCCGTTGATGTCGACAAAGGTGTCGTAGAAAGTAATCGTCTTGCGGTCCTTGTCGTAAGGTACCACGAGTCTGCCGTCATTAACCTGGATATCATCTGCCATGTCCATTCCTCCCGCATAACTTGTTAAGCACTCGAAAAGTCTACCTTTTCCGGGGGGATTTCGCAACACTGACGGCAATCCCATCTTCATACGGGGTTGATTTTCGGGTATCTCTCGAATATCCTTTGGAATGGAAATAATATAGATTTTCGGAGGTTCATATATGGCTCTTAAAGATGATTGGAAAGAAACCGGCAAGGATCTGGGCGGCGCATTCAAGCAGCTCGGTAAGTCCATTGTCAAGTCAGGCGCTACCGTCGTAAACAAGGCAAACGACTGGGCTGAAAGAGACGATGCCAAGGAAGAAGCCAAGAAGGAAGCCGAGGTAAAGAAGGCCCAGGAGGAGAGAGAGGCCTCTAAGGTCGTCTGTCCCCAGTGCGGAGCCGGGATCGAGAATGCGGAAGCTTTCTGCCCCAAATGCGGTGCCAAGCTCGGAGAGTAAGGTTTCCGGTATAGCGAAAATCATTTGACGGCAATACGCCCTTATATATGGAAAAGTTCTGTTAATAAACCGCACTTTCACCTTTTTTGCGGTTGAGTTTTGATAAAAAGATTGTAAGATTATAGCGTCAATAAAAATATCAGGAGGATATATATATGTCTTTAGTAACAACGACTGAGATGTTTAAGAAGGCTTATGACGGCGGTTATGCTGTTGGTGCTTTCAACGTAAACAACATGGAAATCGTTCAGGGAATCACAGAAGCAGCAGGTGAGCTCAAGAGCCCTGTTATCCTTCAGGTTTCAAAGGGCGCAAGAGCTTATGCTAACCACACATACCTTGTAAAGCTCGTTGAGGCTGCAGTTATTGAGAATCCTGAGATCCCGATCGCTCTTCACCTTGACCACGGTGATACATTCGAGCTTTGTAAGTCATGCATCGACGGCGGATTCACATCTGTCATGATCGACGCTTCTTCAAAGTCTTTCGAGGACAACATCGCACTCACAAAGCAGGTTGTTGAGTATGCTCACGATCACGGCGTAGTTGTTGAGGCTGAGCTTGGTACTCTCGCCGGTATCGAGGATGAGGTTGTTGTTGAGGCTGGTCACGAGAGCTACACAAGACCTGAAGAGGTTGAGGAATTCGTTTCCAGAACAGGATGCGACTCACTCGCTATCGCTATCGGTACATCACACGGTGCTTACAAGTTCACAGCAGCTCAGTGCACAAGAAATGCTGACGGCATCCTTGTACCTCCCCCGCTCCGTTTCGACGTTCTCGAAGAGTGCATCAAGAGACTCCCTGGTTTCCCGATCGTTCTCCACGGTTCTTCTTCCGTACCTCAGGAGTTCGTTAAGATGGTTAACCAGTATGGCGGAAACATGCCTGACGCAGTTGGTATCCCTGAAGAGCAGCTCCGTAAGGCAGCTACACTCGCAGTCTGCAAGATCAACATCGACTCTGATATCCGTCTTGCTATGACAGGTAACATCCGTAAGTATTTCGCAGAGCATCCTGATCACTTCGATCCCCGTCAGTACCTTAAGCCCGCTCGTCAGGCAGTTAAGGACATGGTTGCTCACAAGATTAAGTACGTTCTCGGTTCCGATGGTAAGGCTTGATCTTAGCATCTTATCTTAAGTAAATATCGCCGCTTCCGGAGCATTAACTCCGGGAGCGGTTTTCTTTGGTATATAATTGTCCTTATCCGGAGGTTTTCAGATGGGGAAAAAGTTAATCGCAACAGTATTGGTCACGTTTTTCACGATGTCGCTCGTATCCTGCAGCCTGCCTGCAGATCCGAACTCTACTCTTGAGACACACTCGAGAGAAAACCGCATTGAGTTCGAGAAGAACATCGTCGAGACCGTTGGCAGGATCACAGACGCTCTTGCAGAGTGCGATTACGAAGATCTTTTAGAATACTGTTCCGAAACGCCCGAACTGATCGGCGATGCAATGCCGGTGGCCCCGGAGTCAGCGGACGGCTCGCTTTCCAATACCGACAAGAAGAAAATGGTCGAGAACATGATCGCGGGCACCATCACGAGCAGGGTCGAAAAGGAGACCTTCAAGACTGAATTCTGGAGCGAGGAATGCACGATAGACGTAACATTCTCCTATAAGGATTACAACCAGGTCACATTGCAAAGGGATGTTTTCCTGAATCCCGGCGATTTCAATTCGAGACTTTTGGATGTTACCGACACCATAGACCAGGTCTTCACCTTGAAGTTCAAGAAGGTTGGGAACAAGGTGCTCCTTGCAAATGCCGATAGCCTCGTCCCGCTTTACGATTACAAAAACACCGATCTCAATTACATGAGAAGCTTTTTCGACATGGTCGAAAGAATCTACATGACAGGTGAGGGATGGGACCAGTATACCGACAGTTACACCAATACCGACACTTTCGAGATCGTCCTTGTCCTGAGCCCGAATGCTTCCGATTACATCTGGGAATACGTTTACAGGGTTTCCAATGAGACAAGCCCGAACTGGACGCACCTTTACACGTCAGGCAAGATCGTCGACAAGTATCCCAGCGAGATCCGCATAACTTACACTGCTGACCATATCATCGAAGAGGGCTTCTACTGCATCCTGTTCTATAACTACTACGACGATACGATCATCGGATACGAGTTCGATGTATTTAACACGTTAACATCAGAGACTGAGAACACTTCCGAGACGTCAGAGACAACGGAGGGATAAGGCGCTTTACTGTTTAAGCGCGTCTTCTTCGGCCCATTTTTTACTGATCTTCCTGAAAATGAATGCCGCGATGACCATGCCGGCGATGCCTGCTGCTATCCATGCGAACGGGTCAGACGCGACAGCGATATAGTAGTTGTGGACCTTTATCGAATAGAAGGACGTGATCATCCTCGCGCAGAGCTCGACGAGTCCCAAAAGCGTGGCGATCCCCGCATAGCCTACAGACTGTATCGTATTCCTGTAAATGAATATCACTGAGAGGAAGAAATAGCAGACCGCGCATTCTGTGATATAAGTCTGCGCCCACGGGATATAAAGGGATACGTCGACTACTTCAGAGTCAAAGAATATCCACAGTACATGGGGCAGGGCAAAGATCACGATGACTGCGGCAATGATCGAATAGACGATGTAGATCTTCACAGCGCTGCTTACGCCTTGTTTGATCCTCTTCATGTTGCGAGCGCCGTAATTCTGTCCGACGAACGCGGCCATGGTCTGGCCGACCGTGAACATTCCCTGAGTGATTATTCCCTGGAACTTGCTCGCAGCCGTTATGGCGCCTACGGCAATGGAATCGAAGGTGTTGAAAGCGCTCTGCATTATCATGGTTCCGGAAGCGGTGATGCTGTACTGGATCGCCATCGGAATGCCGAGCTTTAACTGCTGGCGGATGGTCCGGCCGTCTATCTTCCAGTCTTCTTTGGAAGGCCTTAATGCGGGCATTTTCGCATAAATGAATATGATGCACGGGATGACCGCAAGCGCCTGAGAAATGACTGTTGCAAGCGCCGCGCCCTGTGTGCCTAAGCCGAACCTGATGATGAATAGCAGGTCCAGACAGACGTTCATTGCGGCCGAACAGATGAGGAATATCAACGGCATCAGGCTGTTTCCGATAGCCCTCATGTAAGACGAACAGAGGTTATATAAGATCGTGAAAACTATGCCGCAGCATATCGTCGTGATGTACTGATACGCGTACTCGAAAATGTCACCCGGCGTGTTCATCAGCACGAGAAGCGGCCTCATAAAAGCGAGGCTTAATGTCGTCAGGACCGCGGCCACGATCATGGCAAGGTAGAAACCGTTGGTGACGGAAGCCTTAACGCCTTTGCTGTCCATGGCTCCGTACTTCTGGCTCGTCACGACGGCGAACCCCGTGACCATGCCGTTCGACGTGCCGATGACGAGGAAAACGATGGTACCGGTGGAGCCTACGGCTGCGAGTGCCAGAGGATTTACATACCTTCCGACGATAATGGTGTCCACGATGTTATAGAGCTGCTGCGCGATGTTGCCAAGCAGGAGCGTAAACGTGAACTTCAGTATGATCGACATCGGGGAACCCTTTGTCATGTCTGTGTCTGTTCTTCTCGGAGCCATATATACCTTTGCCGGTCTTATTTTCGCAGATTATAGGTCTGTATTACCCAAATAAATATCACAGACCTTGCAAAAATATAATAATATCCGCATTATTCCCGATTGTTAATCTCTTGTTTACACCCTGTTAGTTTTGAAAACAAGAAAAATAAGATAAATCTAAGTAATATAATGTAGTCCGGTTTTGAATTACTGTATATTCAATGCTGTAACGCCTTTCTGGTGTTTTAAAAATCCGCGCCCGGAGGACCTTTCGATGATTGAGAAGACCCTTAACTGGAATGAGTATATAGAAGCTGCAATCAAGGCTGCCTGCGAAGGTACCGTCATGCTCGAAAACAAGAACGGCGTACTGCCTTTGAAGAAGGGATCGCACGTTGCTCTTTTCGGAAGGATGCAGACACACTACTACAAGTCCGGAACAGGCTCCGGCGGCATGGTCAACGTTAACCACGTTACGGACATAAGAGAAGGTCTCAATGACTGCCCTGATATCAATCTTGATACAGAGCTCATGGACATATACGACAAATGGGATTCTGAGAATTCCATTGATGCAGGACTCGGCTGGGGCAAGGAGGCATGGTCACAGCCCGAGATGCCTGTATCTGAAGAACTTGTTGAAAAACTCTCCGGACGCAATGATGTAGCGGTCATCGTGATCGCGAGAACTGCCGGCGAAGACCGCGATAACTCAGCTGAAAAAGGCGCATACTACTTAAGCGACGGCGAAGAAGACATGCTCGCCAAAGTTTCTTCTGCATTCGAGAAGACCGTTGTCCTTTTAAATGTCGGCAATATCATCGACATGTCTTTCGTCGAAAAGTACGACATCAAGAGCGTTCTCTATGTATGGCAGGCCGGCATGACCGGCGGCACAGGCGTTGCGCGCATCCTTTCAGGCAGGGCAAATCCTTCCGGATGCCTTCCCGATACGATCGCAAAGTCCCTGGATGAATATGCTTCTACAGCTAATTTCTGCAAGGACCTTAAGGAAGATATCTACCGCGAAGATATTTTCGTAGGCTACAGATATTTCTCTACATTCGACCAGACTTCTGTTCTCTATCCTTTCGGATTCGGACTGTCCTATACGGAATTTAATCTGACTGATCCCGGGTTTGAATTAAAGGATGATGTCGTAACCGTAAGCGTTACAGTCAACAACACCGGCAGCCTGTCGGGCAAGAAGGCAGTAATGCTCTACTGCAAGGCACCTGACGGAAAGCTTTCCAAGCCTTCGAGAGTCCTTTCAGGATTTGCTAAGACCGGTGAGATCCCGGCCGGCGGCAGTGAGCGCATTACCATAACCGCTCCCGTCAGAAGATTCGCATCCTTTGACGATGACGGCCGTACAGATCCCGGCACAACAGGTTTTGTTCTCGAGAAGGGTACTTATGAATTCTTCCTCGGAGGTGATTTCATCTCCGCTTCATCCATCGGTTCTTTCGATCTTGCTGAAGACAGAATGCTCGAAGAACTCGGCACGGCTTTAGCTCCGCTCAAGGCATATAAGCGTCTCATCGCAATCCCCAATGGTGACGGAACATACAGCAAGGGCGAAGAGGACACCCCTCTGGCAACAACAGATTACCTCGCTACAAGAATGGAGCGCGTAAATCCTGAGATCCCCCAGACAGGCGATGTCGGTATCAGGCTTTCTGACGTTAAGAGCGGTAAGAACACCATAGAAGAATTCGTTGCCCAGCTGACTGACGAGGATCTCTGCCTCATCATCAGAGGCGAGGGAATGGGAAGCCCCAAGGTCACCATCGGAACTGCTGCTGCATACGGCGGTATCACCAAAGAGCTCAAGGCGCTTGGCGTTCCCACGCTCTGCTGCACCGACGGTCCTTCAGGCATGAGACTCGACTCCGGCAAGAAGGCATTCTCGCTTCCGAACGGAACATGCCTTGCTTCGACATTCAATACTGACATCGTCGAAGAGCTCTATACCTATCTCGGCGTAGAGATGCTATCCAACAAGATCGATGCTCTCTTAGGTCCCGGCATCAACATTCACAGACATCCTCTCAACGGACGTAACTTCGAGTACTTCTCCGAAGATCCGCTTCTCACAGGACTTATGGCTGCAGCTCAGGTCAAGGCTCTCGAAAAGAGCGGCGTAACTCCTGTTATCAAGCACTTCTGTGCCAATAACCGTGAGACCAACAGACGCGGCATGAGTTCACGCGTTTCATCAAGAGCGCTCCGCGAGATATACCTTCCCGCTTTCGAGATCGCGATCAAGGAAGGCGGCGCAAGAAGCGTCATGACAAGCTACAACATGATCAATGACAACTACAGCGCCAACAACTACGACCAGAACACCATGATCCTCCGTGAACAGTGGGGCTTTAAGGGTCTCGTAATGACCGACTGGTGGGCATATATCAACAAGGAAGTATCCCTTGCCGAGAAGTATTCGCTCGAAGATCATTCCGTCATGGCAAGATCCCAGAACGACGTCTATATGGTATGCACTACCGTCGAGAAGGAAAATCTTCCTGAAGCTGATACATACAAAGAACTGACTGAAGGCGACGGAACGAACATCACCCGTGCAGAGCTCCAGAGGAATGCGATCAACATCCTGAACTTTGCTATGAACACTCCTGCTATGGACCGTCTTGAAGGAAAGGCCGTAACTATCAATCACGTTGACAGTCCCTTCGAAGACGACGATGTTGAAGTCGATTCCGATGTCTTCTACACGTTGGACGATGAAGTCACAATCGAATGCAAGACAAAGACTTCGCGCGGCCAGGACTTCGTTTTCGGCATCACGAGCCTCCGTTCAGGCCACATCTCTCTTGAGTTTACGGGCCGCTCCAACCTGGGCGAACTTGCGCAGATCCCGATGACGCTCTTTGTTACGAGCATCCCTGTAGGCGTTATCACCTGGAACGGTACGAACGGTGAGCTTGTCACGAAGACGACCGAGTGCATGATGTACACCAAGAACTGCGTCTTCCGCGCCCACTTCACTTCAGGCGGCGTCACGATCACATCCCTTAAGGTTAAGTACTTAAGACCTCTTGAGGGAATGGACGGACAGCCGGAATAAGCCCCTTTGGCATAGCTTAAGCCAGGGCGGTTTCATGTTACTGTCCGGAAGCCATAAAGAGCAGGGCATTTTATAATCAATGTGTTTTGTATTAAAATAGGAAAGGTTCTTTGTCCGCAAGGATGAAGAACCCGGACTAAACACTGCTTTTTATGGATATATGAGAAGAGATTACTTTACATGTGTATTCTTGGGACTCATCGCGGGAGCGCTTGCTTTCGTATGCTTTAAGCCGCTCTATTTCACTTATGAAGCGATCATCCCGAGAGACTTCTCTCTCATCGAACGTTTTGCAAGCGTCCTCTATGCTCTGTTCTTCATATTCTTCCTGCCTTTTTTCGCGGCTTTCAAGAAAAAGGAATGGATCAACTGGGGTCTTGCAGCTTACGGCCTTTTAGCCTATTTCCCGCTCTGGTTCTATCCTGCACAGGAACTCATCAAGGGTGACGATGCAAGCCTTCTTCACATCGGCGGAGCCCTCTGCTTAAGAGCCATCTATGCGGTAATGCAGGCTCCGTTCGCAGCGCTCTCAAGACTTCTCGGCGATTCCGCCGCATCCAAGGTGGTCTACTGGATCCTGCCCGTTGCGGTTATCTGGCCGATCTTATTCAGGATAATCCGTTTCTACAGAAGGGCATATCTTTCCGAGCAGCTCAACCCCATGACACAGGACCAGGCTGCGCCCGTTTCATCCGCGCCTGAGGCACCGGACAAGCCGGAAGTTCTCGGCACGGTCATCAGCGCACCTGTCACAGCGCAGACACCCGCTGATATCACACGCAAGAATAAGCTTGAGAAAAAGCTGGCCGAAGAAAAGAAAAAGGAGAAGGTGCTTCCGCCTTCCGAACCTGAGGAAAAGCCTGCCATGAAGGAAGGCCGTACCGTAAGGCGTGCCGGCGTAAGAGCTCCTGTAAGACCTGTCCATATCGGTGTTGAAGCGCCCGAAAAGGAGAAGGTCGAAGCACTCGGAGCCGGTCAGGCTAAGGAAGAAAAGCCCAAGACTGATGAGGTTATCGAGCTCGGCGCGCCCAAGCCGAAGAGTGACGAAGCGATCCCCCTTGGAGCTCCGAAGCCGAAAAGCGATGAGGCCATTCCCTTAGGCGCACCCAAGCCGTCGGGCGATGAGGCGATTCCGTTAGGAGCCCCGTCTTCCGAAAATACCGGTAAATAACCGTCTGTTTGTTTCCTTATTATTTTCGTAAGGTTGAAAACATACCGTTCTCCTTGTAAAATATATCGGTTGAATAACTGGACGGAGAATCAGATCAATGGCAAAGAACAATAAATTCTGGAAAACTTTGCTTGCGGGAAGCGATGATAAAAAGCATGCCGCGCAAACCGGAGAGGACCCCCTCGAGGAAGGTCTGAAGGATCTTACATGGTTTGAAAGCTCCAAGCGCGCCGTTCAGAGAGGTATTCACAAGACCTATGAGACTTTCGGTGAGGAAGTCGGTAACTCGATAACTTCCGGCGTAGTTGTTCTCTATCTGTTGGGACTTCTCCCTTTCGCAGCCATAAACACATATATCGCTGTATCTTCTGAACCGGGCGTTTCGCAGGCTCATATCGTAATGTCCGTTATCGGCAGATCTGCTTTCATAATCACACTGATCCTGTCGCTCATCATGTCCACGGTATACCACCTGATGAAGCATGGCACGCCTCACAAGAGGGTCATGAACAAGGTCAACAGGAGTGTGGCTTATTTCGCTATCTTAGGTGCTTATACGCCTATCTGCATCAATATCTTAGATCCCATTTCCGGCGCAGTGCTCTGGGCTTTGGAAGCTGCAATGGCTATCGCCGGCGTTCTCGTTACCGCGCTCGCTTACCACACAAAGGTCGGCAAGGGCTTTACCTACTTCATCTATGCGGCAATGGGATGGGCAATAATCTTCAGGATCATCGAGTTCTATAAGAACACATCGCTCGTATGCTTCTGGCTCCTTCTTTCCGGTGCGATCGTCTACACAGTCGGTATCTTTTTCGCGCCCTCAAAGAGAAGGTTCAAGTTCTCCCACATGGTATGGCACTTCTTCTGTATAGCAGGTGTCGTCCTCCACGTTCTGGGATTCGTTTATTTCTTCGGATAATATCTTCTTTATATATAAGGAACAATTCGCCCGCTTTCGATAGTGAAAGCGGGTTTTTGTTTTTCGCCTTGTTAAGGTTATGCCAGGTGATAATATATACAATATATTTGACGGTTAAAGGATTATTTAACCATTCACATGCTACATATCCGTCAAGGACAGGAGGATGCTTCTAATGCAGACTATCTTTAAGAACACAGTGAGAAAAGCGTTTGCAGTTTTGCTGGCCGCAGTGATAACTGCTGGTGTGATCCCGGTCATCCTGGGTAATGATCCCGTTGCGGCTGCTGCGATAACCACGATCAATAATATTTCGATCAGTGGCGTTACCGTTCCCGAAAAGGGAAAGACCGCTACGACTGCAGGCATTACGACCAATGCTTCATCGGCAGGATATACCGTGCACCGCATAATGTGGAGTGTCAACAAGAGCACCACGGAATTTAACGGCACGTTCGAAGCGGGTGAGACATACCGTTTGTATTTCTGTTTTCTGCCGTCTTCATCTTCATACGCCTTTCCGTCTGATGTCAAAAATGATCTTAAGGTAACCATTAACGGAAAAGAATATGTCACAAGTGATTCTTATCAGCCGGGAACGGCTTGTTTCTGGGGAGATTCGTCCCAGCTGTACATTACCGTCTACTATAAAGTTCCGACTGACGGCTACTACAATGTTTCTTTCGATTCCAATGGCGGTTCCGGCAGGATGAGCGCTGTTTCTGTCGAAGAAAACGGTTTGTATACATTGCCTGAGTGCGGTTTCAATCCTCCGGATTCCGGCAAGGAATTTTATAAATGGCAGATCGATTCCGAATACTACCTGCCCGGTGAACAGGTTAAGATCACAAAGGCGACAACGGTCAAAGCCACATGGATTGGGATAAGTACTTTTGAGGTCAATTACGATCTTAACGGCCATGCAAAGCCGATAAATGCCGTATCGGGAGTAGCGCGCAACAGCAGGATGTCGGATTATTTCCAGACAGTAGAGCCCTATGACGGCTGGACTTTCGAAGGCTGGTATAAAGATCCTGATTATACGAAGCCTGTCAGGCCGGAAGACAGGATCACCGGAAACAAGACCCTGTATGCTCTGCTCACAGCTCCGATCACTCATATAGAAATAAATAACATTACTCTTCCTAAGCCGGGTGAAAGACCTACGACAGACGGCATCACGACCAATGCCGGAGAAGCCGGATATACTGTTGTCACTATGTGCTGGGTAAAACACGACGGCACAACTCAATACGTAGATACTTATGCAGAAGGAGAGGTATACCGCTTATACATCAACCTGGTCCCTTCGGATAAGACGCACTGTTTCCCGGACGATGTCAAAAAGGATGTAACGGCAGTTTTCAACGGAGCGGAATATGTCTCAAGCGATTCTTATCAACTGGGAACAGCCTGTTTCTGGGACAACGTGCAGGGTCTTAACCTGTCTGTCTACTATAAGGCTCATGCTCCCGGCTGGGATCTGGTAAACGGACAGTATTATTACTACGATTCAGACAGCAGCCTGGTTACCGGCTGGAAAGAAATAAACGGCTCATGGTATTTCTTCGATAAAAAAGGAATAATGCAGACCGGATGGCAAGAGATTAACAGCAACTGGTATTACCTTGGAAGCGACGGAGTGATGCTGAAAGACTGGCAGAAGATCGAAGGCTACTGGTACTATCTCGGCAGTGACGGCGCGATGAAAAAGAACTGGCAGCAGCTCGGCGGCATCTGGTATTACCTTGGCAACGACGGTGCCATGAGGACAAGCTGGCAGCAGATAAGCGGTAAATGGTATTACTTCAAGTCCAACGGCTCTATGGTAACCGGCTGGCAGCAGATCGGAGGAGTATGGTACTTCTTCAAATCCAATGGCGCAATGGCAGCCAAGGAGTTCTGTGACGGTTACTGGCTCAATGAAGACGGATCCTGGACATATAAGTACAGGGCTACCTGGCGTCAGGATGCAAAAGGCTGGTGGTATGGAGACGATTCAGGGTGGTATGCCAAGAATGCGACATTTACCATCGACGGTTACAGTTATACTTTTGATTCTTCTGGTTATTGGAAGAAATAAACTTTTCGAAAACAGGGAATTATGCCAAGGAGGCTGCCCCGGAAGGGCGGCCTCTCTTGTATTTGTAAAAAAATATCAAACCCGCATAAAACGGGATATTCCAAATTATTCAAATATACAAATCGGATTTACCCGGATACGATTTTTCTTGACCGGGGGTACCCATAATGTAAAATATCTTTAGCAATATCTTATGCATCCCCGTACCAAACGTAATTGGTGTGGGGTTTTTTAAGAAATAGGAGGATAAGGAAATGCCAGATTTTTTAACAGGCCCGATCATTGCAGGTGCGATAATCGCAGTTGTAGTAATCATCATAGTAATTGCAAGCTATGTAAAGGCACCGCCGGATAAGGCTTACATCATTTCAGGTCTTAGAAAGCAGCCGAAGATCCTGATCGGTAGAGCAGGACTCAAGATGCCCTTCTTCGAGAGAAAGGACGAGCTCCTCATCAAGCAGATCTCGATCGACATCAAGACAGACGGTTACGTACCTACAGCAGACTTCATCGGTGTAAACATCGACGCAGTCGCAAAGGTAAGAGTCATGAGCGAAGGTGAAGGCGTTAAGCTCGCCATGAAGAACTTCCTCAACATGAAAGAGCAGCAGATTGCTGAGTCCCTCGTTGACTCCCTTCAGGGTAACATGAGAGAGATCATCGGTACGATCACACTGAAGGACCTCTGCAACGACAGAAAGAAGTTCGGTGACGAGGTTCAGCAGAAGGCTCAGGAAGACATGAAGCGTTTGGGTATCGAGATCATCTCCTGCAACGTTCAGCACGTAACGGATGAGAAGGATCTCATCAACGCTCTCGGTCAGGACAACATGGCTAAGATCCAGAAGGATGCTTCCATCGCTAAGGCACAGGCTGACAGAGACGTCGCAATCGCTCAGGCTCAGGCTCAGAAAGAAGCTAATGACGCTAAGGTCGCAGCTGATACAGAGATCGCTGTAAAGCAGAATGAACTCTCTATCAGAAAGGCAGAACTTAAGACAGTTGAGGATACCAAGAAGGCTGAAGCTGATGCAGCTTATGAGATTCAGAGAGAAGCTCAGCGTAAGACCATCGAGGTCACAAAGACCAACGCCGACATCGCTCGTCAGGAGAAGGAAGTCGACCTCAAGAGGAAAGAAGCTGAAGTTAAAGAGCAGGCTCTCGACGCTGAAGTCAAGAAGAAGGCTGAAGCTGAGAAGTTCGCAAAGCAGCAGGCAGCAGACGCTGCTCTCTATGAGAGACAGAGAAACGCTGAAGCTGAGAAGTTCGAGCGTGAGAAGGCAGCTGAAGCCCGCAAGGTTCAGGCTGAGGCAGACCTCTTCGCTAAGGCTCAGGAAGCAGAAGGTATCCGTAAGGTCGGTGAAGCTGAAGCTGCAGCTATCGCCGCTAAGGGTTTAGCAGAAGCTGAAGCTCTCGAGAAGAAGGCTGAAGCTATGAAGAAGTACGGTCAGGCAGCTATGATGGAAATGATCGTTAAGGCACTTCCTGAAATGGCAGCAGAGATCGCTAAGCCTCTGTCCACGATCGATAAGGTTACAATTATCGATACCGGCAACGGCGGAAACGGCGATTCAGGCGTAGGCACAATGAGCTCCTATGTACCTGCAGTTCTTGCACAGACAATTGAATCTGTAAAGGAAACAACAGGCATCGACATCAGAGAGATCATGAGAGCCAGCACCTATGATGCTAAGGTCAACAAGAACATCACGGTATCAGGCCTTGATAATGTTCAGACCGTTAATGTATCAACAGACGGCGCTATTGCACCCGCAATTCCTGCACCTGTAGCACCTGCACCTGCTCCGGTAGCTCCCATTCCGGTAGCACCGGCACCTGTAGCTCCTACACCGGTAGAGCCCGCACCTGCTCCCGTAGCACCTGCACCGGTTGCCCCCGTTGCACCTGGACCTGCAGCTCCTACAGCACCTCAGGCTCCTACACCGTTCCCGGGAACATTCAAGGCTCCCCCGACGGCTCCTAACGGACCTACAGGACCCAGAGGACCTAAGGCTTAATTAAATCAATAGCGATTTGCCCCTTCGGAGTACTCCTCCGGAGGGGTTTTTATTTGGGTTTATTTTTCGTGGGCCGGGAAAGATGGCATGCCGCGATGTTTTCGGGAATAATGAGCTGTTGACGATTTTGTTGCTGATATTTGGTCAAAACCGACAACAAATTCGTCAACAATGGCTTTGTTGACATTTTTGTTGCTGATATTGGGCCAAAACTGTCAACAAATTCGTCAACAAAGGTTGCATTACCCGTTTCCGGGATCAGCCGGAGTCATTTTCAGGATCGTGGCAGATTATTGATCCGTATATGGAACTGTTAAGTTTTGCCTCCAGAAAACGGATATCAAATGGGACATCTTCTTTTTCTTGGGTAAAGATGATATCAAGATCCGGAATTAAGCCGGCACCAATATAGTTGGAATATTTTACTTTTGTATCTCTCATGTAATCGGCATATTCTTTCATTCCCAGATGCTCATGGAATTTGCAGGAATCGAGTTCCTTTATATACAAAGCAAAATCCGGATTAATGGTCTTGGTCAGTCCCGCTATTGAGATTGATGGCTCGTACTTAAAAGGTATACCCATTTCAGTATAAAAAATGGCTATGTCACGTTCTGTTGCTGATCTGTAGTAGATACCATTGAAAAAGTTGCTTTTGTACTTTTGGTATTTTTTGTTGTCATCATTCTTCAGACTGTCGAAAAAAGCTTTATCCAGGGATACAGACTGACCGGGATTAATGGTCAAAAATCTGTTTATCTTACACGGAACGAGATCAGATACAGGTTCTCCTCTGAAGTTTACTTGCCAAATGGACTCATAGATCTGAAGTTGTGCCTCAAGTTCTTCTTTTTCGTGCTTGAGATCAAGCAGTACTTTCCCGGACTTGGAATCAATAAAGCACCTACGACCATCTGCGCAAATTATCTTTTTTGGTACTCCACGGATCTGGCGTTCGTTTACAGAAAAATTAGGCAACTGCTTAAGCCGTTGTCTGCAGTAATTTATTTTAAGAGAAAGGTATTCTCTCGGGATGTATTTATCAGTTATTTTCATACCTTAATTATGGAAGGCGAATTTGCGAAAACAACCGACAAAATCCGACAAAACCGACAAAGCCCAGCTTCAAAAAAGCGCGGAAAACGCCCTGATTTTCCGGTAAAGATAAAAGAAATAAATAACTACATTATTAGCCTTGCGGTTTTTAACACGGGCATCGGAAATGCTGTTCCCGCCGAAAAGCGGCAGCAGGGTGGCACCCGCTGCGCAAAGATAGATCACCGTAATGATCAGAATTGTAAATCCTTTTTTCCCCATGCCTAAAGTGTATTTCATAAAGTCACGGATTTCCACTTTGAATCCATGATCTCGAAAACTGACAGAGGCTGCCTTTTATCCTGACAACTAAAAACTCCCCACATAGCTGCGGGGAGTCTTTAATTGGTTATTTAATTACAACTCTTATTAGCCGAAGAGTGTGAGCAGGATACCTGCAGCAACTGCTGAACCGATAACGCCTGCAACGTTCGGACCCATGGCATGCATGAGCAGGAAGTTGGAAGGATTCTCCTTCTGACCGACCTTTGAAGCAACACGTGCTGCCATAGGAACGGCAGAAACGCCGGCTGCGCCGATGAGAGGATTGATCTTTCCCTTTGAAAGGACATACATGATGTCGCCGATGACGAGACCGCCGACTGTAGCGAAGATGAATGCTGCGAGACCGATACCGATGATCATGAGTGTCTCGAGCTTGAGGAATCTTGCGCCGACTGCTGTAGCACCAACGGATGTACCGAGCATGATCGTTACGATGTTGCACATAGCATTCTGAGCTGTGTCGGAAAGTCTGTCTGTAACACCTGATTCTCTGAAGAGGTTACCAAGCATGAGGCAGCCGAGGAGAGGTGCAACGGAAGGAAGGATGAGAACGCAGACAACTGTAACGATGATAGGGAAGCAGATCTTCTCTACCTTGGATACAGGTCTTGCCTGCTCCATCTTTACCTGACGCGCTTTCTTTGATGTGAGCAGCTTCATTACCGGGGGCTGGATCATAGGGATCAAAGCCATGTAAGAATATGCTGCGATAGCGATTGCGCCGAGTAGCTCAGGTGCGAGCTTTGATGTGAGATAGATAGCTGTCGGGCCGTCAGCACCACCGATGATTCCGATGGAAGCGGCACCCTGGGGATCGAAGCCCAGGAGGCATGCTACTACGAAAGCAAAGGAAATACCGAACTGAGCGCCTGCGCCCATGAAGAAGGACGAAGGTCTTGAGATCAAGGGTCCGAAGTCTGTCATAGCGCCTACTGCCATGAAGATGAGGCAGGGGAAGATATCCATCTTAACGCCGATGTACAGGAAGTCGAAAAGACCGGGATCGATATGGTTGCCTGTCTCAGGATCAATGAATCCGCCGCCTAATGCAGCCCAGTTGATCTCTCCGTCGAACCATTCGGGGTGGAAGATTCCGCCGCCGGGCCAGGGGAGATTGGTAAGGAGCATACCAAATGCGATAGGGAGTAAGAGCAAAGGCTCAAACTGCTTTTTGATAGCGAGATACAACAGGAGGAAAGAGACGAAGATCATTACGCCCTGCTGCCATGTCATGGTAGCTACACCTGATGTCTCCCATAGATTTTTTAATACTTCTAACATTACCCTGATACCCCCTGATTAAGAAATAGATACCAAGGGTGTGCCGGTATCTACTGACTGGCCCTTTGTTACGAGGACCTGAGCGATAGAACCGGAGCAGGGTGCATAGATCTCGTTCTCCATCTTCATAGCTTCAAGGATGCAAACGAGTTCACCCTCCTTAACTGCCTGACCGACAGCGACCTTAACGTCAAGGATCGTACCAGGCATAGGTGAGTTAACGGGTGTTGTGCCTGCTGCGGCAGCGGCAGCGGGTGCTGTGGGAGCAGCTGCAGGAGCGGGAGCTGCAGCGGGTGCTGCGGCAGGTGCGGGTGCAGGAGCAGCAGCAACTGCTGTTGTCCTGATGAGATTGGCTTTGCCTTTCTCAACTTCTACCTCATATACTTTATCGTTGATAGTTACGTTATAAATCATGGACTTTCTCCTTTACTTCTTTTCAACCAGTTTGATGGACTTGAATACGAGCTCTTCGAGCGGGATTCCGGAGTCATCTGCAACGATCGCCATGATCATGGCAGCGGTCTTCTCGTCACAGTCCTTGAGCTTCAATGATCCGGAAGAGAATACTTCTTCGGGAGCAGCTGCAGCAGCGGGAGCTGCGACGGCGGGTGCTGCCTTTGCGGGCTCTTCCTTCTTGCCGGCCTTTGTGATAGCTTCCATGATCTTTCCTGAAAGGGAGATCAGGATGTACATCAGCAAAAGAACACCGAAAACCACAAGGATAACGATGCCGGCATTCATGAACATCTCACCGATCGTGAGTTCCTGTCCACGTTCAACTGCCAACTGAATAACAGGATTCATCATTAATCCTCCTTCTTCTCGATGGTGTAGTTGACTGTGTTGGATTCTTTCTCTTCACGTGCTGCAAAGAACTTCTCTGCAACCTGAGGGAAAGCTATGTAAGAGAGAACGTCTTCGTCAGATCTGGCCTTGTCGCCGAGTTCTTTCTTTGTCTTCTCGAAAACGGGCTCAAGGGAATCAGCATATCTGCCCTTAACGAGTTCTTCAGGCTTCCAACATCTGTCGATGAGCTCCTGGTTAACTTCACCGGGTGCTCTTCCGTATTCGCCGCGGAGATAAGCTTTGATCTCCTTGGAGATGTTCTTATATCTTTCGCCCAGGAGGACGTTTTGAACTGCCTGGTTACCTACCATCTGTGAAAGAGGAGTAACGAGCGGGGGATAACCCATGTCCTTACGTACTGCAGGGATCTCAGCGAGAGCCTCATCGAACTTGTCGAGAGCGTGCATATCCTTGAGGTTAGCGATCATGTTGGAGAGCATTCCGCCCGGAACCTGATACTTAAGGATGTCAGCCTTGATGCCCATGACTGTAGGATTGAGTGTACCGTTGTCAAGGAACTTCTTTCTTACAGGTACGAAGTAATCAGCGATCTTCTTGAGCTTGTCCATATCAAGACCTGAGTCATAGCCGAACTGCTTAAGTGTGTAAGCCATTGTCTCAGTAGCGGGCTGTGATGTGCCGCCTGCCATTGTGGAGATAGCGCAGTCGATTCCGTCAACACCTGCTTCAACAGCCTTAAGGAGAGTCATAGGACCCATGCCTGTTGTGTGGTGTGTGTGGAAGAAGAGAGGTACCTTGATCTTTGCGTCCTTGATAGCCTTTACGAGATCGTAAGCTTCCTTAGGTGAGCAGATGCCTGCCATGTCCTTGATAGCGATGGAATCAACGCCCATGTTCTCAAGTTCTTTGCACATTTCAACGTACTTCTCGATTGTATGAACAGGTGAAGTTGTGTAGCAGATGCAGCCCTGTGCATGCTTGCCGCACTTCTTTACCTCGTCAATGCAGACTTCAATGTTTCTGAAATCATTGAGAGCGTCGAAGATACGGAAGATATCCATACCGTTCTCTGCAGCCTTACGGCAGAAGAGTCTAACGACGTCATCGGGATAGTGCTTGTATCCGAGGATGTTCTGCCCGCGGATGAGCATCTGGAGAGGAGTCTTTTTGCAGACTGCCTTGATCTTTCTGAGTCTTTCCCACGGATCTTCATCCAGGTATCTGAGACATGAATCGAATGTAGCGCCGCCCCAGCACTCGAGTGAGTAGTAGCCGGCATTGTCCAAAGTCTCAAGGATGCCCTCGAAATCGGAGAAAGGCATACGTGTTGCGATAAGGGACTGCTGGGAGTCACGCAGCACGGTTTCTGTGATTTTTACTTTCATTGAAGTCACACTCCTTGTAATTAAAAAATAACCTTAGTAAGTATATAGGGTTTGCCCGAATATGTGAATAAGAAATTTTGGGTTTTAACTATCATTTTTCCATGCTTTTTTGGTATTATCATCAGACCCCGGAACCGGGGACGCGCAGATATCTTTGTTTCCCTCGAAAAATAGCGGTTTACATTCAAAATATGCGGGTGTATACTTAATTGCTCGCAAAGGGGACTTTGTGCCCTTATTTGCGCGAAAAAATAAAGAAAGGAGATGTATTGATGCCAACGTTCAATCAATTGGTTAAGTCCGGCAGACATTCCAAGACATACAAGTCTGCCAGCCCGGCGCTGCAGTTCTCTATGAACACCATCAGAAACAAGCAGACGGATCTTGACTCACCTCAAAAGCGTGGTGTTTGCACAGTTGTTAAGACGACAACACCTAAGAAGCCTAACTCAGCGCTTCGTAAGGTTGCCCGTGTAAGACTTACAAACGGCTACGAGGTTACAGCCTACATTCCGGGAATCGGACACAACCTTCAGGAGCACTCTGTTGTACTTATCAGAGGCGGACGTGTTAAGGACCTCCCTGGTGTACGTTATCACATCGTAAGAGGCACACTTGATACAGCCGGCGTTGCTGATCGTCAGCAGGGCAGATCTAAGTACGGCGCTAAGAAGCCAAAGGCTGCTAAGGTTAAGAAGTAATCCCGCGACAGATTTTTCTTTCGCAGGGGTTGGACATAAGTGATCAGTACATTGTTCATATAAAGGACATTGCCTGACTGAGACGCTTAACACGGTCCACAAGAACAACTGAAACGTGAGTACCTATGGTTTCAAGTTTTAGACAGTAAAACTTTTATAATCATGTTAGGAGGGAAGCAAAGTGCCAAGAAAAGGCAATACCCCAAAGAGAACGGTTCTTCCGGATCCTGTCTATAATGACGTTGTAGTAAGTAAGCTTATCAACAACATCATGCTGGACGGCAAGAAGGGCGTAGCTCAAAAAATTACATACGGCGCCTTCGATATCATCAAAGAGCGCACAAATGAAGAGCCCCTCGAAGTATTCAGAAAGGCTCTTGCTAACGTAATGCCCACCCTCGAGTGCAAGGCTCGCCGTGTAGGCGGTGCTAACTATCAGATCCCTATGGATGTTAAGCCCGAGAGAAGACAGACACTCGGACTTCGTTGGATAGTTCAGTATTCGAGAAACAGATCTGAGCGCACCATGAAGGAGCGCCTTGCTGCTGAGCTTATGGATGCAGCAAACGAGACAGGCGGAGCATTCAAGAGAAAAGAAGAAATGCACAGAATGGCTGAGGCTAACAAGGCTTTCGCGCATTTCAATCGTTAATCACCGGTTAAGAAAGGACATTAATACTACATGGCTACAACAAGAGCATATCCGCTTGAGAAGACCAGAAACATTGGTATTATGGCTCACATCGACGCCGGTAAGACGACAACAACCGAGAGAATTCTTTATTACTCCGGCGTAAACCGTAAGATGGGTGAGGTTCACGAAGGTGCTGCTACCATGGACTGGATGGTTCAGGAGCAGGAGAGAGGTATCACGATTACCTCCGCAGCTACAACAGCTCCCTGGAAGGGCCACAGAATCAACATCATCGACACGCCAGGTCACGTTGACTTCACAGTAGAAGTTGAGCGTTCGCTCCGTGTACTTGACGGTGCAGTTACGGTTATGTCTGCAAGAGGCGGCGTTGAGCCGCAGACGGAAACAGTCTGGAGACAGGCTGAGCACTACGGTGTTCCGAGAATGGTTTTCGTCAACAAGATGGACATCATCGGTGCAAACTTCGAACATGTTTGCGAGATGATCCAGGACAGACTTAAGAATGTCCCTGTTGCTATTCAGTACCCTATCGGTAAGGAAGACAGCTTCCAGGGAATCATCGACCTTATCACTCTCAGAGCTGAGGTTTACACCTCTGAAGACGGTATGCAGTATGAGGACCGCGAGGTTCCTGCTGACATGATGGACTTCATCAAGGCTAAGAGAGAAGAGATGGTTGAGAAGATCTGCGAGACAGATGACGAGCTCACAGAGAAGTACCTCGAAGGCGAGGAGATCTCCAATGACGAGCTCAAGGCAGCTCTCCGTAAGGCTTGCTGCTCATGCAAACTCATCCCTGTCACATGCGGTACATCTTTGAGAAACAAGGGCGTACAGATGTTGCTCGACGCTATCGTTGACTACATGCCTTCTCCTCTCGACGTTCCCGCTATCAAGGGTGTTAACCCTGAGACAGAGGAAGAGGAGGAGAGACCTTCATCTGATGAAGCGCCTTTCTCTGCTCTCGCATTCAAGATCGCTACTGACCCGTTCGTTGGTAAGCTCTGCTTCTTCAGAGTTTATTCCGGCATCATGGAAGCAGGATCTTATGTTCTTAACTCTTCAAAGGGTAAGAAGGAGCGTATCGGACGTATCGTTCAGATGCACGCTAACGAGCGTAAGGAGATCACAGAAGTATTCTCCGGCGACATCGCAGCTGCAATCGGTCTGAAGGATACAACTACAGGTAACACACTCTGCGACGAGGATCATCCTATCATCCTCGAGTCCATGGAGTTCCCTGAGCCGGTTATCGAGGTTGCTATCGAACCTAAGAGCCGTGCTTCACAGGAGAAGATGCTCATTGCTCTTCAGAAGCTCGCAGAAGAAGACCCGACGTTCCGTACATACACCAACCAGGAAACAGGACAAACGATCATCGCAGGTATGGGTGAGCTTCACCTCGATATCATCGTTGACCGTCTGTTCCGTGAGTTCAAGGTTGAGGCTAACGTAGGCGCACCTCAGGTATCCTACAAAGAGACGATCAGAAGAACTGTTGAAGCTCAGGGTAAGTTCGTTCGTCAGTCCGGTGGTCACGGTCAGTACGGTGACTGCTGGCTCAGACTTGAGCCCCAGGAGCCCGGTAAGGGTTACGAGTTCGTTGACGCTACAGTCGGCGGCTGCATCCCGAAGCAGTTTATCGCTCCTATCGATGCAGGTGTTCAGGAAGCTATGCAGGCCGGTATCTTGGGCGGCTATCCGGTTGTTGACGTTAAGGTTACCGTTTACGACGGTTCTTACCACGATGTCGACTCCTCAGAAATGGCCTTCAAGATCGCAGGATCCATGGGATTCAAGGCAGGTATGCAGAAGGGCGATCCTTGCCTCCTCGAGCCTATCATGAAGGTAGACGTCGAGGTTCCTGATGAGTACTTGGGCGACGTTATCGGCGGACTTAATGCACGCCGTGGCGCTATCAAGGAGATCGAGCCTATGAACGGTTCACAGCAGATTCATGCAGAGGTTCCGCTCGCAAACATGTTCGGTTACGCAACAGACCTCCGTTCCTCAACACAGGGACGTGGTACGTTCGTAATGCAGATAAGTCACTTCGCGGAGACGCCGAAGAGCATCATGGAGTCCATCTTAAAGAAGTAAGACTCCGTACCGCCTGAAGTCAGGGCAACGTAAACATCATATATTTTGGGTTTTTACTTGAAAGTAAGCTCGAAAATTTGTAAAATGATATTTACCGCTGTGTTGATTCAAGGCGAGTAATAAATTAACTTAATTAATAATTTCTTAGGAGGAAATTACAAATGGCAAGAGAAAAGTTCGTACGTAGCAAGCCGCACGTAAACATCGGTACCATTGGTCACGTTGACCACGGTAAGACAACTCTTACAGCTGCTATCACAAAGGTACTCGCTATGAAGGGTGGAGCTGAGTTCAAGGATTATGGCAACATCGACTCTGCACCCGAGGAGAGAGCTCGTGGTATCACGATCAACACAGCACACGTTGAGTATGAGACAGAGACACGTCACTATGCACACGTTGACTGCCCTGGCCACGCTGACTACATCAAGAATATGATCACTGGTGCTGCTCAGATGGACGGTGCTATCCTCGTAGTTTCTGCTGCAGACGGCCCGATGCCCCAGACACGTGAGCACATCCTTCTCGCTCGTCAGGTAGGCGTTCCTTATATCGTAGTATTCATGAACAAGTGCGATCAGGTTGACGACGAAGAGCTCCTCGAGCTCGTAGACATGGACATCCGTGATCTCCTCAACCAGTATGATTTCCCTGGTGATGATACACCTATCATCCGTGGTTCTGCTCTTGCAGCTCTCGAGTCTACATCTACAGATCCTAACG
The DNA here is from genome assembly GCA_000621765.1 of Ruminococcaceae bacterium AB4001. GTDB lineage: Bacteria > Bacillota > Clostridia > Saccharofermentanales > Saccharofermentanaceae > Saccharofermentans. The sequence goes on along the minus strand of JHXJ01000018.1, from coordinate 32,040 downwards.
ATCCGGTTTATGCTCCTATCGTTGAGCTCATGAAGGCTGTTGACGAGTACATCGCAACACCTGAGCGTCCTGTTGACAAGCCTTTCCTTATGCCTGTTGAGGACGTATTCACAATCTCCGGCCGTGGTACAGTTGCTACAGGCCGTCTTGAGAGAGGTACAGTTAAGGTTGGTGATCCTGCAGAGATCGTTGGTCTCCAGGACGAGCCTAAGTCTACAACAATCACTGGTGTAGAAATGTTCCGTAAGTCAATGGAACAGGCTGAGGCTGGTGACAACATCGGCTGCCTCCTCCGTGGTATCGACCGTAAGGAAGTTGAAAGAGGTCAGGTTATCGCTAAGCCCGGCACAACAACTCCTCACACAAAGTTCACAGGCCAAGTTTACGTTCTTACAAAGGAAGAGGGTGGACGTCATAAGCCTTTCGTAACAGGTTATCGTCCTCAGTTCTACTTCAGAACAACAGACGTTACAGGCGTTATCAAGCTTCCTGACGGCACAGACATGTGCATGCCTGGCGACCACGTAACAATCGAAGCAGACCTCATCACTCCTATCGCTATGGAGCAGGGTCTTAAGTTCGCTATCCGTGAGGGTGGTCACACAGTAGGCGCTGGTACAGTTTCTACAATCATCGAGTAATTCGATAAGACGTTAAACATATCAGTTTAATAAAGAGGGCTGTCGCAATTAAATGCGACGGCCCTTTTCTTATTTGGTGCGCGAAAACAGTGTGTTCTTATCGGAATTGTCACTTCTTTGATGCTGATTAGATGTTTCCGCAAATTAGTATATCTGTGAATTAAATAGACAATAGGGAGAGAAGGCACTTTATGAAGAAGATCTGTTTGAAAATAATTGCCGCAGGACTTGTTCTCGCGATGGGAGCATCCATTGCCGCATGCGGGAAAAAGGGCGGCGACAGGAAGAGCCGCAGCGGTGAGAAGATCTCGGCCAATTCGCCCTGGTTCAACGCTGACCCGATAACGGTCGATATTGGTTTGGAGAGCGGGCGCGCGGTCGACTATCTGTACCACACCCTGATCGGCGCAGATAAGGAAAAGATCCTCGTCGAGACGACCGGAAGCTACCAGATGCCTGAAGCCCTGGACTGGGACAACTATAACTACAATGATTACCTGATAAATATCATTTCGGTTGTCGACAGATCCACGAAGCAGACTGTAAATAAGATCGATCTGGCCAAGGGCCTGACCCAGTATGACTATGTCGAGACTGCAAGGTATGAGAATGGCAGACTCAAGATAATCATAAACACATCAAATTCGCAAACATATGAGCTTACGGGCACCGAAAAAGAGCTCGACATCATGACCGGCGAAGTGATCTCGTCACGCACGCTGGACTGGAGCAAGACTCATGCAGCCGACTGCGAGTTCGTGCTTGGTGATTACAGGGTAAGTACCGAAATGATCTGGGAGGAAGACGGCGAATACTATAACCTGTATATCGTATCTCCCGATAATGAAGAGACTGTTCTGGAACTCCGTCCCGAGAATATTTCATATTATGACATCGGAAGCGTGATCCAGGTAGATGAATCAAAGGCCCTTGTTGTCGCGAGTACGAGTGACGGTTACCGCTATTTCGATCTCGACCTCAAAGAGTGCAGGATCACTGATGCAGATGAAAAGGATTATGAATGGCTTAATCCGGATTACCTTTCAGGATCCATTCCGGGCGGGGAATCTGTAGTTTATTATGTCAATCCCGTCGGCGTAACGAAGCTCGACTTCAAGAAGAAGACTTCGGAAATGTTTTTCGATTACAGCTGGTGCGGATTAAACCGGAGCATACTGAGTATCCTTCAGGTGGCTGACTGTTCGGAAGACAGCCTGATCTTATGGGGAGATTACTATGCTTACTCCTCATACAGTTACGGCTATGAACCTGAATTCAAGCTTTACGAAGTTACCAAGGCAGACAAGAATCCTCACGCAGGCAAGACCATTCTTGAGCTCTACCTGCCTTACGGGAGCTCGGATGAAGCTACGAGCGAAGCGATCCTTAAGTTCAATGAGACGAACGGTGACTGCTATATTGAGGTTACCGACCGTTACGATTCATATAATCAGATCGATTATTCTTCAGTTGACAGTAACGATGATCTTGAGACTGCCAGCCTGGACAGTTCCGCGAAAATGAGTTCCGCTCTTGCAGTTGATATCTTAAATGGTGAAGGACCTGACATTCTCCTGAACTGCGCTGAGTACGGCCAGCTCAATAATGAGAACTACCTTGCAGATCTGTCATCGTATATCGGAACGCCCGATCCGGATAAGTATTTCGTCAACATCATCGAAGGCTCGAAAACAGACGGCAAGCTTTACCAGCTGCCCCTTACTTACCAGATCGAAGGCATCCATACCGCTTCCCAAAATGCCGGAAGTTCCGGTGTCGGATTCACGACTGAAGAGTATGAGAAATTCCTCAACGAAACGCTGAACGGAAAAGACGTAATAGATGTCGGTCAGGCGATCTACTTTTCGAGACTTTTCAGCAACATGCGCGACAAGTTTATCGTAAACGGCAAAGTCGATTTCAGCGGACCGGAGTTTGCGGCGATCGCAAGATTCGTAAATGAGAACGTGCCCGAGAGAAGCCCCAGCTGGAGCGATTCCGCGGTAGTTTATGAGACGGCGACATATGCCGTGGGAGCATCCATGTTCAAGGGCGATCCTTACGGATATGAGACACCTGTCGCGTACAATACCATGTGCGCAGGCATGGGATCGTATCTGATCGAATCCGGCAGGATAATGGGAGAAACCTCGATTTTAGGTTTCCCTTCTTCTGACGGACGCGGCCCTGTTTTCACTGCCGTCAAATCCATCGCTATATCTGCGCAGGCTGCAGATGCAGGAGCGTGCGGAGAGTTTGTAAAGCTTCTTATGGGAAGTGATTCCCAGAGAATGAATGCCATGAACGACTGCTTCGTTCTTGACCGTCAGATCTTCCGCGAGTGCGCAAAGGTTGCCATAGAGTATTACAACAGTCAGGAAGGATTCGGCTATTTCGGTGACCCGGGCAATACGAACTTCAAGTTCACGGAAGCCCATATCGATGCGATGGAGAGGATCATATTAAGCTGCTCCGGAGCAAAGTCGACGGATTCTGCTATAAACCTCATTCTCATCGAAGAGATGCCGTCTTATTTCTCGGGCCAGAAAGACCTTGCAGCTGTCGCGGCAATAGCCCAGGACAGAGTGCAGAAAGTAATAGACGAGCGTGGCTGATGCCGCCCGAAACGCCTTAATTTATTGCGTTTCACGGCATTTGTAACATGGCTTTAACCCGTTTACCTAATTTTTGCCTAAATTTTGATGCAGATTGTATAATCGGGGGTCATAGAATCATCATTGAAAAATCCAATATCAGGGATAAAAGGAGAGATATTTATGAACAAACTACCTGTTAAGCTTGTATCTGCCGTATTGGTAGCGTCAATGGCGTTATCCTTTGGGGCATGTACAAAGAAAGGCGGCAACGGAAAATCCGGCAGCCGCAGCGGTAAAAAGATCACGGCTGATATGCCGTGGTACGACGGTACGTCCACAACTATCAAACTGGATATTAAAGACGACCGTGAAATCGAGTACACGTACTCAAGACTTGCTGGTATCGACGACGATTATATCGTTGTTTTCACGAACGGTTCTTATAAGATGCCGGATTCCAACAAGATCAACTGGGATACCTTCAATTACAACGATTACGCTATCTATTATGTAACGGTAATAGACAGAAAGACCAATGAGACACTTAACAGCATTGATCTTGGCGGTGAGATGGCAAAGAATGCCTATATTGACGGTGCCTCATATGCCAATGGTGTTATCACGGTAACTAATTCAGTCTACGATGAATTTACGTATCAGGTAACAAGTACCGAGACTGATATCGATCCGTTAAGCGGAAACAAGCTCGGTTCCCGTGAGACCGAGTTGGAACAAGGAGAGAGCTCAAATGTTGAGCGTACATTCCAGCTCACTAATTGCAAGATCGATTCTTCGATAAACTGGGACAATAATGACAACGCTTACTATAACCTTTATGTTTATTCAGAAGGCGGCGAAAAGACAAAGGTAAAGGTAAAGTCAGAAGACCAGAATATCTACGACATTTCCGCTATTATCCAGCTTTCTGAAGATAGTGCCCTTGTCCTTGCAAGCGGCGAGTCTTCGTCCGTTTATTTCGAATTAGACCTTAAGACATATGAAATAAAGGAAGTTGATGGCAAGGAGTACGACTGGATCGATACATCTTACATGTATTCCAGCTATACAGGCAAAGACGGTAAGCTCTATTACATCGGTTCCACAGGCATTTCCTGCCTCGACGTTAAAGCAAAGACGACAGAAGAGATCTGTAACTTCAGCTGGTGCACAATAAGCAGAAACACTCTTAATTATCTTTCGCTCATTGAATGTTCCGAGGATTCCATGATCCTTGCAGGCGAAGAGTACAAGAACAATCCTTTCAGCAACAGCAACTCAAACGACTTTGTTATTGTTGAGCTCCATAAAGTACCGAACCCGCATGCAGGAAAGACCATTCTTGAAGTTTATTCTTCTTACGGATATGTTGAGGAAAAACTCGGAGAAGCTATCGTTCAGTTCAATGATACCAACGGTGATTATTTTATCGAGGTTACTGACCGTTATCAGGATGATTCTGATTACGACTACAATGAGATCAACAGCGAGGACGACTGGGAAGGTGTTTCCCTTAAAGCAAACGCAAACATGAGCAACAGGCTTGCCATGGATATCTTAAACGGTGAAGGTCCGGATATCCTTTTGAACGTAAGCGATCTGGGACAGTTAAACAGCCCCACTTATCTTGCTGACCTTACACCTTATATCGGAACTCTCGATTCCGGAAAGTATTTCACAAATGTTATCGAAGCAGCCAAGGTCGACGGCAAGCTCTACAATCTTCCTGTATGCTACCTCGTCTCCGGCATTAACACTGACGCTTCAAATGCGGGAGCTTCCGGCATCGGATTCACGACAGAAGAATATGAGAAGTTCCTCAAGGATACATTAAACGGCAAGGATGTCATCAATCTCGGCCAGGCAAACTATTTTGCAAAGCTCTTCAGCTCTATGAGCGACAAGTTCATCAAGAACGGCAAGATCGATTTTTCCGCACCTGAGTTTGCACAGCTCGCAGAATTCGTAAAGAATAATGTCAATGAGAAGGGACTGACTTACGATGAGATGTATCCGGCTGACGAAGCTTACGAATATGGTGTCGGAGCAACCTTATTTAAGGGCGATGTAGCATACGGACAGGAAGATGAAGCAATCTATGCCTCATGCTACGGATTCACAGGTTACATGCTGAACATGGTCCAGTTAAAGGGTAAGAATCCTACGATCTTAGGACTTCCTTCGACAGACGGACGAGGCCCTATGGTTGAACCATATGTCTCAGTAGCGATTTCCGCTCAGGCACAGAATATTGATGCATGCGGAGAGTTCGTAAAGCTCCTCATGTCAGACGATTATCAGCACAAGCTTGCAATGAACGACAATCTCGTGCTTAACCGTGAAGCATTCAGGGAAGCAGGAAAGACGGCTATCAGTTTCTTCAACAGCAAGGAAGGCGAGTCTTACTTCGGATATGACATGAATACAGGTGAGCCTCTGTCCAAGAAGTATAACTTCACTGACGCTACAATTGATGGTCTCGAAAATATCATTTCGAGCATTTCTATGATGTATTCTTCAGATGCTTCGATCAATCTCATCCTCGTCGAAGAGATGCCGGCATACTTCTCCGGTCAGAAGGATCTGAATTCCGTAGCAGCCATTGCTCAGGACAGAGCCCAGAAGGTTCTCGACGAGAGAGGCTGATGAATAAGAAACCGCAAGGTGATTGTTCATAAATGAGAAGCGGGGTGTCCCAGGCGGGCATCCCGTTTTTCTTTGTCCCGTTTTTGCCCGATTTCTTTTGCTGAAAAGATAATTACGGATCTTACAAACAGTGACCACGCGATCAATATAATCACGGTAGTCGACAGGAACACGAAAGAAATCGTAAGTTCCATAATCAAAAAAAGAGGCTGCCACCTGGGACAGCCTCTTTATACTTTAACTAATTGGTCTGTCAGACTGCGTCGGTCTTTGCGACTTCGGCGCCGGGTCTGCCTGCAGGTCTTGCTGCGTCAGCCTTTGCTGCGGGTCTCATGGGAGTTGTGTCAGCAACGGGAGCAGCAGCTTCCTCTTTGGGCTCTTCCTTCTTTACGGGAGCGGGCTCGGGATCAACGATGCCGGCAGCAGCTCTGAGCTTAGCGATCTCTTCTGCCTTTGCAGCAGCGATCCTTGCTTCTTCCTCAGCCTTAGCGGCAGCAGCCTTAGCCTTTTCCTCTGCGAGGAGGGCAGCCTGTCTTGCTTCTTCAGCCTTTGCAGCTGCGATGCGGGCTTCTTCGATAGCTTTCTCTGCAGCGATGCGGGCTTCCTTTTCAGCCTTCTCGGCAGCGATACGTGCATCTTCTTCTGCCTTGAGCTGGTTAGCGTTATCGAGTTCGCTCTGGGCCTTAACCAAAGCTTCCTTAGCAGCTTCATATTCAGCGGATGCGATCTCTTCTTCCTTTGTAGCTGTGATTACTGCAGCCTTAGAATCCTGCTCGACCTTCTCTGCAGCGATCCTTGCCTTTTCATCAGCCTTTCTGCGCTCTGTGAGCTTGGCTTCTTCTGCTGTGAGTGCAGCAGCTGCCTTCTCTTCTTCTTCTGCCTTGGCTACTGCGATCCTTGCAAGCTCTTCTGCCTTTGTAGCAGCGGCACGTGCTTCTTCTGCACGGGCAACAGCCTGGAGAGTAGCTTCCTTGGCGAGGGTTTCCTTAGCGATGGTAGCTTCTTCAGTCTTGCGTGCAGCAACGAGTGCTTCTTCAGCTGCTGTAACTGCGCTTCTTGCTTCAACTACCTTTGCTGCAGCGGCCTTAGCCTTTGTATTGGCACGGCGCTCTTCGTTCTGGGCTCTTAATGCAACAGACTGTGCAACTGCAAGAGCAGACTGTGCAGGGCTTCTTCCTGACTGGATCGGACGCTCAACGGGAGCGGGTTTGCTCTCGGTTGATGATGAAGATACAGCCTCTGAAGAAGGAGCCGGTGAGGAATGCTGCTGCTGTTCAGCAACATACTGTGCGTGATTAACGGATGCGGACTTCGGACGCTTGATCGGCGGTTTCAGTCCGACGGGAGTGATCTCGTTCTTATCAGTGGTATCACTGCCCTTTTCCTCTTTACGGCGGGCTTCTGCAGCCTTACGCATCTCAATCTGAGCCTTCGCTGCTTCGGCACGCTCTCTTGCGAGCTGTGCGGCAGTGGAGTTGGACGGTGTGTGGGTGGTGTGTCCGCCCGGACGTCCTGATGTCTGGATGTTTGAGATGTTAGGTGATGCAGGTCTTACGCTCTGAGAGGAAGACTGTCCTGCGCCTTGAGTAGCAAGGCCGCCTGATCCATCCTTACCTTTAAATACGTTACCCAAAATGTTTGCCATCCCTGTGCCCCCTGAATGTCAAGCTTTTGTAAAAATATTGTTAATTATCTTTACTTTATTTATTATACTTTGCATGTGATTATTTTCAAGACATTTTGACTTATATTCAGTCCGATTTTCCGAACATTTTTGTGCATATGAGCAAACACTGGCATGCTTTCATACCAGTGTGAAAGGCCTGAAAACATTGGCTTTGGAAAAAGACATGGAAAAATGTTTAGAAATACTTTACAAGGGGTTTAGCAGAGTGTATAATTGCGCACGTTGTTAGTTTAGTTTTATTAAACTCGAAGTTTAGGACAGGCAAGCTATGGAAATCGGATCAAAGATAAAAAATCTTAGACTTTTAAAGGGGCTCACACAGGAAGAACTGGGTGACAGATGCGAGCTTTCGAAGGGTTTTATTTCTCTTCTGGAGAGCGACAAGACATCCCCGTCTATGGCAACTCTCGAGGACATCCTGAATGCGCTCGGAACAGACTTTGCCCACTTCTTCAGGGAAGAATCAGGCACCAGGGTCGTTTATGGAAAAGATGATTTCTCTGTAAAGCAGGATAAGGACCTCAAGAATGAGATCTGCTGGCTTATTCCCAATGCCCAGAAGAACGAGATGGAGCCTATCCTGATCACGATAGAACCCGGCGGTTCGACATATCCGGACAATCCGCACGAAGGCGAAGAGTTCGGCTATGTGATCGAAGGAACTATCACGGTCGTGATCGACGATGAGAAGTATCAGGCAAAGAAAGGCGAGAGCTTTTACATCGCATGCGACAAACCTCATTTTCTCGAAAACACAACTGGACGTCCGGCCAAGGCGATATGGATATCTTCGCCGCCGAGCTTCTAATAAGAACCGGAAACGGACCCAATATATATAAGGAACAATATCAGGAGGAGTAACCATCAATGCAATACAACCAGATTCTTGAAGACAGCACGGGAAGCGAGCATATCATTGAGATCAAAAACCTGTGCAAGAGCTTCGACGGCACAAAGGTATTGAAGGATATTACTTTTTATATCAGGAACAATGAATTCATTACGCTTCTCGGACCTTCCGGATGCGGAAAGTCGACCACGCTCAGAATTATCGCAGGATTTGAGACCGCTGATTCCGGCATCGTCAATTTCGAGGGCAAGGACTTAAAGAGCGTTCCTGCAAACAAGCGCAACATCAATACGGTTTTCCAGAGATATGCGCTTTTCCCGCACCTCAATGTTTTCGATAATGTTGCATTCGGCTTGAAGATCAAGAAGGTCAACAAGCAGGAAATCAGGGAAAGAGTCAACAAGGCTCTTGCCACTGTAGGTCTTGCAGATTACGGCGAGAGATATATCGACCAGCTCTCAGGCGGCCAGATGCAGAGAGTCGCTATCGCAAGAGCTATCGTTAACCGCCCGAAGATCCTTCTTCTTGACGAGCCTTTGGGAGCATTGGATCTCAAGATGAGAAAAGAGATGCAGATCGAGCTTAAGGAGATGCAGAAGGAACTCGGCATCACATTCGTTTATGTCACACACGACCAGGAAGAGGCACTGACGATGTCCGACACGATCATCGTCATGAAGGACGGCATCATCCAGCAGATCGGAACACCTATCGATATATATAACGAACCTAAGAATGCTTATGTCGCAGACTTCATCGGCGAGTCCAACATCGTTGCAGGCACAATGAAGAAGGATAAGGAAGTCACACTTTCGAGCGGCATCACATTCGACTGCGTTGACCCGATGTTCCCTGAATTTACGGAAGGCATCGCAAATCTTGTAGACGTTGTTATCAGACCTGAGGACTTCTATGTAGACAAGGAAGCTGAAGGCAGGATCAACGGCGAAGTTATCTCCCTTATTTTCAAGGGCGTTCATTACGAGATGATCGTAAAGTCCGATGACGGCATCGAGTGGCTCGTCCAGAACGTCGACCCGTTCAAGGTCGGAAGCCGCGTAGGTCTTTACGTCGATCCCGACGATATCCAGATCATGAGAAGATCTGAGCTCTCACCTGAGTTTGGCAGCTTCGGCATCAAGCATCCTGTAGCTGAAGAGGATGCGGATTCCAAGGAAGCAAAGGCCAACAGCATCGGAGAGAATGTCGTAGAGGAAGCTGATATCAAGAAAGATGAGGATTCGGAGGTTGAGACATCAGATAAATGACTGAACTCAAAGCCAGAATAAAGGTAATGCCGGTCCATGCATTTGTCATGATATTCGCGGCACTCTATTCGTTCATCAGTATCTTCATACCGATGTTCGAACTGTTCATACAGTATGTTCCTTTCCGCACATACTCGCTTTTCACGCTCATTTTAAATCCCAGAGTCTTCACCAGGATCAGGAGCGGTTCCGTTAACCTGAATTTCCAGAGCTTCGCTGCATGGGCATTCGTCATCACGATCGTCCTCGCAGTCGCTGCTCTTACATTATCTTTGTCCTATCCTTTCTACTACAATTCCAGCAAGAAGAGAAAGGTCGGCTATTTAAGTGTTCTCGTGCTCTTTGTAGGACGCGGCGTTGCTCATGTCGTTACATTGTCCAAGATGGTCTCAGAGCAGATGATCACAGAGAACGGCTTAACACCCCAGAGACTCTATGTAGCACAGTCTTTTGCGGGTAACCTCATGGTGATCGTATTGGGCATCGGTGTAGCCGCATGTCTTTACGGTGCGCTCAACCTCAAGATGAACTACAAGATCTTTGCATATCCTTATCTTGCATGGATCGTTATCTTCACGATACTGCCTCTGATCCTCATCCTCTTCCGCGCTTTCTTCAAGAAGGCTGCAGGCGGCGGATATGAGTTCACAACGGCAGGATTTGCAGTTCTTTTCCAGAACAAGACGGTTACGACAAGATTCTATGGCGCCGAAGTCACTTTGCAGGAATACTTTTCGATCTTCCTGAGAAGCTTTGACTATGCGCTTTGGACAACGATCGGCTGCCTTCTTCTCGGTTATCCCGCAAGCTATATCCTTGCGAGAAGATCCAAGCTCAAGAGACAGAGCGGCTCAAGACTTCTTATGCTCTTCGTTCTTCCGATGTGGATGAACACGATGCTCAGGACTTATGCATGGCGTGCCTTCTTCAGCGAGACAGGCGTCTGCAATACGATCCTGCAGCAGTGGGGAGTTATCGATGCTCCGATCCTCTTCCTCAAGAATGAGGTACTTGCGGACATCATCACAAAGCTCGTCATGACGAATGACTTCCTGCCGTTCATGATCCTGCCTCTCTATTCCGTCCTCGTAAAGCTCGACGACAGCTTATCGGAGGCTGCATACGACCTCGGCGCTACCAAGGTGCAGACATTCCTGAAGGTTACCTTCCCCTTGTCTCTGCCCGGCGTCATCTCCGGAATCCAGATGGTATTCATGCCGTCATTAACGTTCTACATGATCCCCGATATCCTTAACGAGGGCTCGAAAACAACGATCGGCAACACAGTACAGAACTTCATTCTGAACGAGAGTACGACATATAACCAGGCGGGCAACGTGTTGTCCCTGCTCCTCCTCATTTTCGTTCTCATAACAATGGGAATCTTAAGAGGCCAGGATAAGGAAGCCGGAAGCGGAGGTATGGCATTATGAGAATTGCGAAAAGACTCATTCCCGATCTGTATCTCACTCTCGTACTGATCTTCATCTATCTTCCGATAGTGATACTCATCGTTTATTCATTCAACGCGCTTCCGAAGTCCTTCATCTGGGGCGGATTCACGCTGAACAACTATAAGAGCCTGTTCAAGGGTTCCGACGGAAGCGGCATTTTAGAGTCCCTTATCGAGACACTCAAGGTCGCTGCGATCGCATCTGTCGCTTCAACGGCATTCGGCGTACTGAGCTCCCTGGGTCTGGCTTACCTTAACAAGAAGCTTCAGGGATTAGCGATGACGATGACATACGTTCCTAACGTCATGCCTGACCTCGTAACAGGTATCTCGTTCATGCTCCTGTTCTCCTTCCTGGGCGTACAGAAGAGCGAGTTCACGCTCATCATGTCACACATCGCGCTCTGCGTTCCTTTCGCTATCCTTTCGATCAGCCCTAAGATCAGACAGCTCGACAAGAGCCTTACAGAGGCTGCGATGGATCTTGGCGCTACGAGATTCCAGACACTGAGACTCGTTATCATACCTGAGATCATGCCGGGAATCCTTTCATCGGCGCTCCTCACGTTCACGCTCTCGATCGATGACTATCTCATCAGTAACTTCAACGTCGACAGTTCCATCCAGACACTGCCGATGATGATCTACTCGATGGCAAAGCTCGGCGTTAACCCGAAGATGAACGCGCTCACCACACTGATGTTCGGCGCGGTACTGATCCTCATGGTTTTGTCGAACCTGTCGTCCTTCAAGAAAGCCAAGCCTGCGAAAAAGTGAGCGCGGGACATAACTTAAGTCAAATACTATTGCATATAAAAGGAGAGTAAAGAAATGAAGAAAGTAAGGAAAGTAATTGCTTCACTGGCAGCTCTGGTAATGGCCGGTTCAGCTATCCTGCCTTGCGGATGCGCTAAGAAGCAGCAGCTCGTAATCTACAACTGGGGTGAGTACATTGCGGAAGACACTATTGCCAAGTTTGAGGCTAAGTATCCGCAGTACGATGTAGTTTACAGAACATTCGAGACAAACGAGACAATGTATCCTAATCTCGAGAACGGTTATGACGTAATCATTCCTTCCGAGTACATGGTATGCCGTCTCATCAAGGAAGACTGGATCCAGCCCATCGACTGGAACAAGCTCCCTAACGTTACAAAGTACATGGACCCCATGTTCCGTGAAGTCCAGTACACTGACGACGCCGTTATCTCCAATCAGGTTCTCGACTACGCAGTACCTTATCTTTTCTGCACTGTAGGTCTTGTCTACGATGCAAACAAGATCTCTCTGCCCGAAGATACAACAGATCCTGAGGAGATCTGGAATGTCCTTTTCAACGCTGAAAGCGACTACGGTATCGGCATGTACGATTCAATGCGTGAGTCGATCGGTTCCGCTCTTAACTATCTCGGCTACTCCATCAACTCCATGGACGAAGCCCAGCTCCAGGAAGCTCTTGAACTTCTCATCGCCCAGAAGAGCGCTTATCATCCGGCTTACGGTGTAGACAACCTTAAGGATAAGGTTGCTGCAGGCGAGCTTGCTGCATCCATGGCATGGTCCGGTGACCACATCGTCATGCTCGAGAGAATCGAAGAGCTCGGCAACGATGACATCGATCTCCAGTTCGTTCTTCCTGAAGGTTCCAACTGGTCCGTCGACATGATGTGCGTTCCTACAAACTGCAAGAACTATGACGGCGCAATGGACTTCATCGACTTCATGTACGATCCTGAAATCGCTCTTGAGAACTGTGAGTATGTTGGTTACTCAACACCTAACACAGCTGCCAAGGACATGCTCGATCCTGAGGTCTCCGGAAATATCTACTACTATCCTACGGAAGATGTTTTCGCAACCCTGGAAGTTTACTACACCTCCGAAGCTTTAGAGGAAAAGTACACAGAAATCTGGAATACAGTAAAAGCCAGTGCTTAAAGCACTATTCGAACCTTATCAGTCGGGGCTGTCTCAAGAGCGTTTGCTTAAGAGGCAGCCCTAAATCATTTTTGCAAAATAAAAGGGCACCAAATGCCCTTTAACAGTGTTAAATGCAATAAATGTAAGGGGTTTACTGGGCGGCGAAAAATGTGCCGACGTCATCCTGGTCGATGATCTTCTCGAGCACCTGGATGCCCGAACCGTCTGCGATAACGCCCATGATGCCGTTCTCGGTGACTTTGCTCATGGCAGTGATCTTGGTTGCCATGCCGCCCGTGCCGAGCCAGGAACCTTTGCCTGCAGTGAAGTCGAGCATTTCGCGAGTTACTTTATCAACATAGGAGATACGCTCAGCGTCAGGATTCTCGCGCGGGTTGGAATCGTAGAGGCCGTCGACATCGGAAAGGATAACGAGCAGATCGGCCTTGGCGAGGACTGCGACGTCTGCGGAAAGAGTGTCGTTGTCGCCGAATGTGCCGTTGTGCATGATCTCAGTCGTTGAGACGGAGTCGTTCTCGTTGATTACCGGAATTATGCGCATCTCGAGAAGGGTCTCGATGGTGTTTGTGACGTTGGCGCGCGTGAGCTTGTCTGTGATGCCGTCCTTGGTAAGGAGGATCTGGCCGCAGCGGTAAGAATACTCGGAAAAGCTTCTCGCGTAAGCGTTCATGAGCTCGCACTGGCCGACTGATGCGATGGCCTGCTTTTCACGTGTCGTGGTAGGGCGCTGCTTGAGATCAAGATAGCCGATGCCGACACCGATGGCGCCTGAGCTTACGAGAAGGACTTCCTTGCCGCGGTTCATGAGATCGGAGATGGAACGGCAGAGCCTGTCGATATTGCCCAGGTTTATTTTGCCGTTGTCGTAGGTGAGGGAAGATGTTCCGACCTTTACGACTATTCTTTTTGCAAAGTTAACAGGAGTGCGTGATCCGCTGTATTTGCTCAAAGTAATTCTCCTAAATATTTATAATCAACCCAACAAGAATAAACTCTTGTATCTGAAATTGCAAGAAATAGTTGTGTTTTCGCGATTTTTCCGGGAATTACCCGAAAAAGTTAACCTGGTGGATTCGGCGGGTTCGGTCCGCCGCCCTGGCCTCCCTGGCCATTCTGTCCGTTCTGACCGTTCTGCTGGTTGGGATCGGGAGTCGGGATAGGTGTGGGAGTAGGTGTGACGTGGAACGGACACGGCTTGTCGTCTCTCGGGCAGAGATAGCTTCCGGCAACGAAGTAATCCGTATAGATCTTGCCCTGTTCGCGGCATGCGTCCGTCGGGTAATAACCGGAAGAACATACGGAAGCCGTGATGATCGTGTCAGGCTTCGTGAATGTTGCGCCCGGAAGATTTTCGTGGATCTTGTTCATGCAGTACATCCAGATCCTTACGGCACCTGTGTAATCGCATGAAGGGATGTTGGTCTGTCTGAGCCTGTTATCGTATCCGTACCAGACGGCGGCAGAGTAGTAAGGAGTAAATCCGCAGAACCATCTGTCGACGTTATCTGATGTAGTACCTGTCTTGCCTGCAGTGTCGATGTGCTCGCCGTCAGCGTTTTCGATCTGGCCGCCGTAGTTTGAAGGAGTGCTGTTTGTAACAACGCCCTTAAGGATATCGCCGATGAAGAAGCATGTCTCAGGCGAGTAAACCTGATAGCTGATCGGGTCGGGACGGCAGATAACGTTGCCCTCCGAATCAAGGACCTGCGTATACGCGTAAGGCTGGGTGTAGGTTCCGCCCGTAGCGAAGGTGTGGTATGCGGCAGCCATCTCGAGTGTTGACATACCGTTTGTGAAACCACCGACCGACTGTGAAGGATATGCACCCTCAGAAGTTCTGTCGATACCTACCTGCTTGAGATACCAGAGCGCAGTCTCACCGCCGACGTTAGTCCAGAGCTCGGCTGCTATCGTGTTGAGTGAATTTACGAGTGCTGTCCTGATTGTGACGGCGCCAAGATAAGAACGTGTGTAGTTTACCGGCCAGTCGACGTTGGGACGCTGGGGATCCAGGTGCTTCGGCTCGTCCATGACGATAGTTGCCGGAGCTATAATTCCGAGTTCGAATGCCGGAGCGTATTCGAGCAGCGGTTTGATCGAAGAACCCGGGTTACGGTGGGTGCTTACTGCACGGTTCAAGGACAGGTTCATGGTCTTCTCGCCATAACCGCCCTGCATCGCGGCAATCGCGCCGGTACTGTTATTTATAACGACCATTGAGGCGTTTGGTTTTTCCGGGTAATCGGCTATCTTGTCCGGATCGGCCTGGAAAAGATCCCGTTGCTTAAAGGCCTCGTCCAGTATTGCCTGTGTTTCCGGTTCGAGAGTCGTGTAAACGTGGTAACCCCTGTTGTAGAGCAGGGAGGAAGCCAGGGCGCGCTTGATTCCTCTTGCTTTTGCGATGTCGCCGATAACTTCGGAGATAGCATACTCAGTGAAGTAGGAATTGACTGTTGCGTTGCGGTCTGTGCTTCTCTGACGGAATTCAAGCTCTGTATTGAGTGCATCCTTGTATTCATCCTCGGTGATCATGCCGAGCTCATACATCTTTCCAAGGATGGTCCTCATTCTTCTCTGGGCATTTCTTCTGCCGGACTCTCTCAAAGGATTGTAGTAAGAAGGGCTCTTCGGAAGACCTGCGATCAGAGCGCACTCAGGGAGAGTGAGCTCGGAGGCGTTCTTGCCGAAATAGTTCATTGCGGCAGCCTGCACGCCGACATAGTTATTGCCCATGGGGGCGAGGTTGATATAGAGCTCAAGGATCTCGTCCTTTGTAAGACTCTGTTCGAGCGACATGGCGGAGAACCACTCCTGGACCTTACGTGAAGTGGAGTGCTCGTCCTGGCCGCTTATGAGCTTGACCGTCTGCTGTGTGATTGTCGAACCGCCGTGTGTGGCTGAACCGCCGTTGGCGATGGCAGAGAGGAGCGCGCTGCCGATACGCTTGATGTCGATTCCCGAATGCTCGCGGAAACGCTCGTCCTCGATAGCGATGATGGCGTCATCGATGTATGTGTTCTTGACTTCGCTGTAGGAAACGTAGATCCTGTCGACGTTCTCGGAACCGGTGAGCTTTGCTATGACGTTGTTTTCGCTGTCATAGATAAAAGATGTCTGGGATTCTTCTGCGGAAGTGAGGTCGCCGATCGAAAGAGGCTTCGTAGTGGAAGCGTAGCCCAGGAGCATTCCGGCGCCGAAGCCGCCGAGAGAAAAGCAAAGGCACAGTACTGCGACTATGGCTATCCTTAAGATATCCCAAATAAAGCTTGCGATTTCGTGTGTCCAACTGCGGTTGAAACCGCACTTTGTCGGTTTACCCTTAAGCTGGCTTCGAAGTTCGTCAGCAAGAGCGCTGTTCTCGGGCGCTACGGGTCTTGTGGATCTCTGTCTTTTGTCACCGCTCTGAGGCAAGTAGATCGTCTCCTTCAAAATATTGTCTCCATATTCTACCACGACTTCGCATATAATTAGATTATAAATATGAGGCAAAGACGGAGCGGGACAGGCACATTGGATCTGATCGAGATAAAAATCAATGCGTTGGGAAGCGAAGGACAGGGCATCGGTACCCTTCCTTCAGGCAAGACCTGCTTTGCCGCGGGAGTCTTTCCGGGCGAGAGGTGCCTTTGCGAGATCTCAAGCGAGACTTCGAAGTACGCTCTCTGTGATGTCAGGGAAGTCTTAGAGGAATCTCCTGACAGGACTGCGCCTTTCAAACCCGCGGAAACAGTAAGCGGCGGACTTCCTTTTGCGGCGCTTTCCTATGAAGCACAGTTAAGATTCAAGCAGACCCGCGTAAGGGACTGCCTTGCGAGGATCGGCGGTTTTTCTCCCAATCTTCTTGATGAGGTCATGAAGCCGATACTTTCCGCTGATAACCCTTTCAGGTACAGAAATCACATGCAGTACGCGATAAAGGACGGCAGGATCGGACTTTTATGCGCCAAATCCGATGAGCTGGGCGAATACGACGGAGAGCTCATCGAATATGAGATCTTCGGGAATATAAAGGCAGTGGTCGAAGATATCTTTGAACGCGCGCCGACAAGGCTCTTCGACGGTCTTGTGTTAAGGGGTTCGGTCAGGACAAAAGAAGTCCTGGCTGAGTTTGTCAGTTCTTCAGACGCGCCGCACGAAGTCGTCTTACGGGACGCGAAAAACTTCTTTGCTTCGACCGGTCTTTGCGATGTTGTTAAGAACGTCTGCGAAAAAGACGGATATGTTCTCAAAGGATTTCTTTTCAGAATCAGTTCTTCCAAAGCTTCGAAAAGAACAAGATCCGGCATCAGGGCGGCCATTGAAGGCGTCGATTACTACGACGAATCCTTTGCAGGAAGGACCTTCAGGATCAAGGCAGGCTCATTCTTCCAGGTCAATACCGAACAGGCTGAAAAGCTTGCAAATAAAGCCTCCGAGGCATGCAGCGGCGCTGATGTCATCTACGATCTATACTGCGGCTGCGGTACTTTGGGGCTTGCGGTGAAGCAGAAGGGTCAAAAGCTCCTCGGCATAGAAGTCGTGCCCGAAGCTATCCAGTCAGCGAAGATCAACAGGTCGCTGTCATTAGATGAGAGCGAGGCGTCCGAGTGTGAGTTCATCTGTAAGGATGTGCTTAAGACTGATTTTGCTTCGCTGATAAAGAACGGCAAGATCGCCCGGCCTGACTGCATCATCGTCGACCCGCCCAGAAAAGGCCTTGATATCGGTGTCGTGAAGAAGGTCATGGAGCTGGATGCGCCTAAGATCTGTTATATCTCATGCGATCCGGCGACGCTTGCAAGGGACCTTAAGATGTTTGCCAGAGAGTATAAGATCGTTGAAGTTACACCGGCTGATCTGTTCCCGAACAGCAGCCATGTGGAGACGGTGTGCTTGATGACAAGGTAATTAAATGGCAAATCTCATAACCATTGTCCGCATTATCTGCAGTATCGGTATGATGTTTTTCCCTGTATTTTCGCCTGCGTTCTATGCCGTGTATATTACCGCCGGAGTCAGCGATATGGTCGATGGGACCATTGCGAGAAAAACAGGTACCGTAAGTGATTTCGGTTCGAAACTGGATACGGCAGCCGACATTGTCATGGTAACAGCATGCCTGATAAAGCTGATCCCTGCGCTCTATATTCCCGGATGGCTTCTGATCTGGACCGCTGTCATTGCACTGGTTAAAGTGATCAACATCATTACCGGTTTTGTGATGCGGAAAAGCTTTGTTGCTGCACACACTGTGATGAATAAAGTTACGGGCATCGCGCTGTTCCTTCTGCCGTTAACAGTATCTTTCATTGACCTGAAGTATAGTGGTGTGTTTGTCTGTGCATTGGCCACCTTTGCTGCGATTATGGAAAGTCATTATATAATGACAGGTGGATCTGACATTGAAAATGACAAAGGATTCGAAGAAAACAGAAACTGTTAATGGGAGTAAGCTGCCATATGATACGTTATACAAAAGATATTACACCTGAAGAATACCTGGAACTCCGTAAGAAGGTCGGCTGGATGCTGTTTCCGCTTGACGAAGCGAAAAACTGTCTCGATAACGCGTATATGATCGTCTGCGTCAGAGACGATGACAGGGCAATCGGCATCGTAAGACTTCTTTGGGACGGCGGCTATGTCGCATTCCTGTCGGACGTGATTGTTGATCCTGCATACCAGCGCCAGGGCATCGGAAAGCACCTGGTCGGAGAAGTCATCAAGCAGATCAAATCCGACATGAAGCCGGGCTGGAAGGTCACGCTCAACCTTAATTCCGCTAAAGGCAAAGAACCGTTCTATGCGAAGCTCGGTTTCAAAGAGCGCCCGAACGATGATGCAGGCGCCGGCATGAGCCAGTGGCTGATTGTAGAAGAATGAACATGAAAGAGGAAAAAGATAATGGTTTTGCTCGTAGTTGATACACAAAAAGGGATAACGGATGAGAGGCTTTACGGGTTTACGGAATTTGAAAAGAACATAAAGACTCTGATCAGGGCAGCAAGGGACTATGGTGTTGAAGTCATATATGTCCGTCATGATGATGGTCCGGGTTCAGGTTTTTCAAAGGGAGATGCTGATTTCGAGATCTATGAGGGATTCGCTCCCGAAGACGGAGAGAAGATCTTCGATAAGACAGTAAACAGCGCTTTCCATGACTCCACCGGATTGGCTCTGTATCTTGAGGCGAAAAACATAAGCACGGTGATCGTTGTCGGACTTATGACAGATTACTGCATTGATGCCACGGTAAAAAGCGGCTTCGAAAAAGACTTTAAGATCATCGTGCCTGAGCACTGCAATTCCACGAGAAGCAATCCGTATATGGATGAAAAAACATCATACGATTACTATAACGTGAATATGTGGCCGGAAAGATATGCAGCATGCATGCCGGTTGAAGAGACCCTTGATCTGATCAGGAATTATGAGAAGAGCAGGAATCCGGCGCGCATCAATGCCTGCGGCACACAGGAAATAGAGACGGAAAGACTTTTGCTGCGTCCGTTCTGTTATGAGGATGCAGCATCGGCAATGAAAAACTGGGCCGGCCAAAAGGACGTTCAGAGCATGTATGGCGAACCCGTTTACGGGACACTTGAGGAAACGGAAAAACTCCTGGATAAATACATTTCAGGCTATGTCACAGGATTTACCTACAGGTGGGCCGTTATCGAGAAAGAGTCCGGAGAATGTATCGGGCAGATCGCATATTTCCTTGTAGATAAGCACGGCAGCTGGGGTGAGATCGAGTACTGCATCGGCACGGCGTTTCAGGGCAAGGGATATGCTACGGAATCGACAAAAGCCGTGATCGACTATGGCTTTAAGAAGATCGGTTTCAACAAGGTCCAGATCTGCGTCAGACCGTCGAATATCAAGTCCAAAAGGGTTATCGAAAAATGCGGATTTGAATATGAGGGAACACTCAGAGACTATTTCTTTATTGACGGTAAATACGAAGGAAGGATGTACTTTTCGATACTTGCGAAGTAAAAGAAAAACGTTTTATCCTGATTGACAGTATTCAGACTTTATATCAGACTTCTATAAAATTAGATCGTTACGATCGGATAAAAGGATACTTGAAATTATGCTTAGACTCAGACCATACAAAAGCTGTGATGCGGAGATCATTGAAAAATGGATCCGCGACAAAGACGTTTTCACAAAGTGGGGAGGAGAACGCTTTGGCGGATTCCCCATTAATGCCGGCATCATTGATGACAAATACCGCCTGAATAACGGTGACTGCGAAGAGCCGGACAACTTCTATCCCTGGGTGGCTTTTGATGACGAGGACGGTGTCGTAGGACATTTCATAATGAGATATCTGAACGGCGACAATAAGATCCTGCGGTTCGGATGGGTCATAGTTGATGATTCCATAAGAGGGAAAGGCATAGGAACCCAAATGCTCAAGGCAGGCTTGAAATATGCATTTGAGATAATGGGCGTGGACAAGGTAACGATAGGCGTTTTCGAGAACAACGAGATCGCGCACAACTGCTACCTTAAGTCGGGTTTTGCTGACAGGGAGATTGTAAAAGCCGAGCCTTGGAATATCATTGAAATGGAGATCCTGAAGAAGGATTACAAATAAGGGGTAAGAGGAAAAATGAACCATTGCGGGACGCAATTGATAGAAACAGAAAGACTTATCCTGAGAAGATTTACCGCTGATGATGCAGAGGCCATGTATTATAACTGGGCCTCCGACGAGGAAGTCACGACGTATCTGATGTGGACTCCGCACAAGGACGTTGATGAGAGCCGCAGGATCTTAGGTGAATGGATTCCCTGTTATGAGCAGGATAATTACTATAACTGGGGCATATGTTTAAAGGACAGAGACAATGAGCTGGTCGGAAATATTGCGGTAGTAATACTCGAAGAAGAGACATCCAAGTGCCACATCGGCTATTGCATCGGCAAGGACTGGTGGCATCAGGGAATAACGTCCGAAGCGCTTAAGGCCGTTATGGATTATCTGTTTGATACTGTCGGCGCGAACAGGATCGAGTCAAGGCACGATCCCAGAAATCCGAATTCGGGAAAAGTAATGCAGAAGTGCGGGATGAAGTACGAAGGTACCATGCGCGCGTCCGACTGGAACAACCAGGGCATCTGTGACGCGTGCTACTACGCGCTACTTAGATCGGAACGCTGACAGACAAAGGAAGGAAAATATGGCAGAGGAATTCATAGTGCTGATGGCTGACCTGGATGAGGAATCCCAGGCAAAGATGTCAGGATGGTATAAAGAACTCGAAAATGCGGGCTTTAAAGGCGTTCAGACTCCCGGGCTTCCTTTTCACATAAGCATGAATGTTTTCCCGCTCGAAAAAGAGCAGGAAGCTGTAGAACTTGTCAAAAAGATCGGCTCGGAGTTTTCGGAGGTGCCGGTCCACTTAAGTCACATGGGAATGTTTGCCGGCGGCAAGGTGCTCTTCGCCGGACCTGAGCGCGAACCCGCTCTTAATGCCCTGCATGATGCCTGCGAAAGTACGGATCCGCAGCCCTATCCGTGGACACCTCACGTAACCATCTTCATTGATGAGCCAGAGACGGTCCAGGCCGCGCTGCCCCTGGTCGTAAAGTCATTTGAGCCGTTTGTCGCGAAGATCTCCCGCCTGCATCTGTGCGCTTTCTGGCCGACAAGAGAGATTATTTCAGTAGATTTGAAGAGTAACGGGGAAACAGATTAATGTCAGGACATAAAGAAAAGCACAGCCTGCTATTTACACTGATTGCTGCAGCAATGTCGTGTGTTGTTTTCGCGTCCTGCAGCGTATTTGACGCAGACATTTCTGAGACAACAGAAGAGACTTCAAAAGAAACGGTTCCCACGGTGACTGAGAGCAGGGAAACAACCAAAGAAACAACCAAAGAAACGACCGTGGAAACTACGACAGAAACAACGGCCGCTTCTTCTGAGGAACAGGGTTATACCATCGATCTTGATCACGGCTCCGCGGTAACGCCGGAAGGGAATGTGCTGATCTTTTCGATTTTCGCGGATGATAACAATTCCAGCTGGGACTACAGTTCTGACGAAGATCTGGACTTTATGGATGAGATAAACGACCAGCTCAGGGTCGCGACCGAATATCTTGAAGAGCAGGTCGGGCGTTACGGCAAGGAAGTATCGTTCATTTATGATTGGGAAGAAAATGACGGTCTCATCTATAAGACTACCTTCGATCACGACATTTCCAATCTCGAACCCGGCTGGTACTCGAAAATGGACAACTGGATCCTTTATAACATCGAGACGGAAGAACTCGTCGAACAATACGATGCCGATAATGTGATCTACATGTTTTTCTTTAACACGGACTACAGCTGCGAGACTCATTCGTGCACCATTGATCATGCCTGCGGAGATTACATCCTCAATGAGTTCTCCATAATCAACATGAAACATAACGGTTATGACATGACGAACGCGAGCATTGCCCACGAGATACTGCATTCATTCGGCGCCCCGGACCTTTATTATGCGAACGAGCTGATCCCGGAAGAATACGTTCAGGAACTTAAGGATTCTGATTCGGACGACATCATGTTCACCGTGTCTATTTCCTATGAGATCGTCAATGATTTCACGGATCTCGATGCTTATTATGTCGGGATCGCGCCAAGGCCTGAAGTGGCGGATGAATGGTCTCTCGGCGAGAGCGAACATGAGTTCCAGGAGTAAAATTTCCCTAATATAAATATTAAATTACCCTGATTTTTTTAGTGTTTCCGTGATACAATCAATACCATCAGGATTTATATTGGGGGTATATTTATGCGCACGCGTTGTAAGCTTCTAAGTTCGCTATTGGCTGTCATCATGATCATCACCTCGTTCTCTGCAGTCGTTGCTGCTGATTCTATAGTGCAGAGCTCAGGCGAGACAACCAGTTATACTTGGGAATACAATTCTCATGATGAATTGTGGATCTACTGCAAAGACGGTAATTCATATTTTGATCTGGCAAGCGTTGACCAGGATGTCCTGGATATTGCGGGCGTAGTTATTTTCTATACCGAAGGAGTCAATAATCCCAAGGATTCCTTCTTCTTCAATGGTGCGGGTTGTCCCATCCCTGAGGTAATCATCAAGAGCTATAACGACCGCTACTATCAGCAGATTAAGATTTCTGATTTCCCTAATCTTAGAAGCGGCAGCTGGCTTGAATTTGCTAACTGCACAGGTATCAAGGACCTGCAGTTCAGTAATGTCGCCATCGATTCATTTGATTTTCTGAGCACTTTCAATTCCGAGTCTGTCACTTTCCTCAAGTGTGATGCCCTTACTGAAATCGCAGTTCCTAAAACACAGGCAAGCCTCTCTTTCATGGACTGCCATAATCTGACTAAGGCTGTCATTTCATCAGACAGGACTAAGATCGACGATTTCATGTTTGCCGGATGCGAAAAGCTTAAAGAAGTATCGATCCCCAACTCCGTAACCAGTATCGGATATGCCGCTTTCAATTGCTGCTTTGATCTTACTTCGATCCAGCTTCCGAATTCACTGAAAGCCATCAACGGTAGGGCTTTTGAGAGATCAGGCCTCGAATCCGTTACCATTCCTTCGGGTGTTACTACGATACAGTATGAGACTTTCAAAGGCTGTGAACACCTCAAGACCGTAGCTTTGCCGTCTGGCCTGAAGTTTATCGGATACAGCTCATTCGAAGGTTCCGCTCTGGAATCAATCGAGCTTCCTGACAGTGTTGAAACGGTCAGATCTGCTGCTTTCCAGAACTGTGGCAGTCTCAAATCAGCTTCACTGCCTGATTCCATTCTTTCAATGGGTGATTTTGCATTCAGACGTTCGGCAATAGAATCTGTTACGGTACCGAAAAACATCACATTACTTGCGTACGGATGTTTCATGGGATGCAATAACCTTAAATCTGTCACGCTTCCGAAAAATCTCAAGGTTATCGGCGGATGTGCGTTCCTCAATACCGCGATCGATTCGATCACTCTTCCTGAAGGCCTTTCTTCAATCGAGTATGCAGCTTTCTCAGGATGCGAAAAGCTGACTTCGATTACTCTTCCTGCTTCGCTGAACTGTATTGAAGACCGCGTTTTCCAGCACACAGGTCTTCAGTCCATAGAGATTTCGTCAGGCGTTTCCGTGCTTAATAAGTGCGTTTTCGGCGGCTGCGCAAAGTTGAAGACTGTTACCATTCCTACGAGTGTTACCAAGATAAATGAAAGAGCTTTCGTTGATTGCGTTTTGGAAGATGTTTATTATGCGGGCTCCAAAGGAGAATTCCAGAGTATCGCTGTTCTGACAGCCGATCCCGAGAGAGATCCTCTTCTTTCCATCTATGGTCTCTTCGGTGCAACCTGCACGATCCACTACGGCATCGCACCCTTCACAGGCTGGAAAAAGGTAGACGATATCTGGCGTTACTTTGTTGAGGACGACATGGTAACCGGCTGGTTCGAATTAGACGGCAAGTGGTACTTCTTTGACGAGACAGGTTCCATGGCAGAAGGCTGGTTACAGACAGGCGGCAAATGGTATTACATGACTCCCGAAAAGGGCTATATGGCTGAAGGCTGGCTTGAAGACGGCGGCAAGTGGTATTACTTACTGCCCGGCAACGGCGCAATGCAGACCGGCTGGGTAGATGTCGGCGGCAGATGGTATTTCTTCAACACCTCAGGCGTTATGCAGACAGGCTGGGTACAGGACGGCGGAAAGTGGTACTACTTAGATCCTTCTACCGGCGCGATGCAGAAGGGCTGGATAAAGGTCGACAACAAGTGGTACTACCTCAAGTCTAACGGCGAAATGATGACCGGCTGGTATAAGGAAGGCGAAGACTGGTACTTCTTCAAGTCAAACGGCGAGATGGCTACAGGCTGGGCCGAGACAGGCGGCAAGTGGTATTTCTTCTACGACAACGGAAAGATGAAGACCGGCTGGCTGCAGATCAGCGGCAAGTGGTACTATCTCGATCCCGCTTCCGGCGCTATGGTAACCGGTTCCGTCACGATCGACGGCAAGACATACAACTTTGATTCAAACGGTGTCTGCCAGAATCCCTGATCGGTTTTGTAGTAGATTAACTGATAATTCAGAGCCTCCTTCGGGAGGCTTTGTTTTTGGGGTGAGCTGCGGGTTTGTTTGAGAACAGCATTCGGAGCCATATGAAAGGCATGAGACTTGTCCCAAAACAGCCAGTTTTATGTAAACCTTGTCCCAAAATTCATTTTTCGCGGTTTTAGGACAAAACGCCCTGAATCAAAGCGTTTCAGCCCGCTCAGAGCCGGCGAAAAAGGCCCGGCACACACCGCTTGTGAACAAAATATTAACAAATGTTCATAAATTATGAATAAAATATTAACAAAATCCCGATAATGTGTTAACATAATGTTAACAATTGTCCAAAAAGGGGGATCCGTATGAAACGTAGCAAGCTTACAGTGGCAGGAATAGGTCTTATTGCAACGATTATGCTGGTGGGTGGACAGTTATCAGCTGCACACGTTCCGGCAGGCACTTTTGATGCGGGAAAGGCGACAGAGATCTTCTATGATCAGATGACCCGTGTAACTTTGACCGCTGATAATAATGATTATGATCTTTATAAATTTTCTCCCAAGGCTACAGGCAGCTATACCATCTGGCTTGGCGATCTTGATTCAACGGACCAGCCTTATATAGCAATCGGTGATAAGAACAATAAGATGATCGGCGAGTTTTACTGGCAGAAGGATGGAAAGTCCAATGCAAGCTATAACCTTGTAGCAGGTGAAACTTACTATATCTGCGCATGGACCGAGACAGCGAATTCGGCAAGCGACTATACATTATCCATTATTTACTATAAGGGTGACGGAAATCCCTATGCAGGCTGGCGCAAGGTGGAAGGCAGCTGGTTCTACTATGACAACAGCGGAAAGCCCATAAAAGGCTGGTCAAAGCTCGACAACAACTGGTATTACTTTGACAGCACAGGCGTTATGCAGACTGGCTGGAAGAAGATAGGTGCATCCTGGTACTGCTTCGGTAATGACGGAGTCATGGTTACAGGATGGTATAAGTCGGGAAGCAAATACTATTATCTCGATGATGAAGGAGCAATGGTTACCGGCTGGCAGACTATCAAGGGTAAGACATATCTGTTCGACAGTGACGGAATAATGCAGACCGGCTGGAAGAAGAGCGGAAACTCCTGGTATTACCTGAGCAATTCAGGCGCGATGCTCACCGGCTGGCAGACAATCGGTTCAAGCAAGTATTACTTTGTTTCCAGCGGCGCCATGGCAACCGGATGGACACAGATCGGCAGTACCTGGTATTACTTCGACGGTGAAGGCGCTGTCACGACAGGATGGAAGAGCATTAACGGCACATGGTATTTCTTTGATAAAAACGGATGCTTGGCAACCGGCTGGTTACAGTCAGGCGGAAGCTGGTATTATTTCAACGGTGGCGGCGATATGGTAACCGGCTGGAAGAGCATCGGCGGCACATGGTATTTCTTTGAAGGTTCCGGCGCGATGAAGACAGGCTGGAAGTATACGGGCGGTGCATGGTACTACTTCGAAAAGTCCGGCGCTATGGTAACCGGTACCAGGGTAATAGACGGAGTCGAGTATCTGTTCGGTACTGACGGAAGATTGATCGAGAACGCTTGAGACACAGCAATCGTGTAAGTTAAAAAGACGCATCCGGAGCTTGAGGCAGAGGGCGCGTCTTTTTATTTTGCCTTACTGCCGTATTACTATTCGTTTTTTGTCATGCTAAACTGAAAAACAGAAATGTATCGCGGAAATTTTTTTCGAGGTGACAAACATATGAAGATAGCTCAAAGAACGATATCTTTTGTCCTGGCAGCAGCAATCAGTCTGGGCATCATTATCTGCCCGCAGACATCTGAAGACATACGTGCACAGCAGGCATATTCGGGTATCAGCAAGATAGATGAATTCCTGAACGACTCCAGATGGGAACGTGGTATAACATGGAACAGTTCCACCACACCGAAGCTCTCATCGAGCAGTGCGACCGGATGCTGTGCTTACTGCTGCGACTATACGAAGTACTGTTACGGCAAGAATTTCCCTGACAGCGGAGAGTCTTTTAAGGACATCGATGCGATAAGGCCGGGCGATGTCATAACCGTAGGTAACAAGAGCACGGGTTCGATCGGACACTGGTTCATAGTTCTCAAAAGAGACGGTGACGATCTCTATGTTGCTGAAGGCAACTGCGAAAACAAGGTCAGGATCGGCTGGTACTACACGATCCTTCACGATGAGAACAGATTTGACGGCGACAGGAAAACAAGAAATTTCCTTAAGGGCTACCATTATCTTCCCGTGATTACCGGATGGATAAAAGAAGACGAGACATGGCTCTATTACGATATTGCCGGAAAGATCTCGAAGGGGTGGACGAAGATAGACGGCCTCTGGTACTACTTTGAGGACACTGGCGCGATGGCTACCGGCTGGAAGGAAATGGACGGCCTGAAGTATTTCTTCGACCTGCATGACGGCAACATGGCTACAGGCTGGAAGGGGATTGACGGCAAGTGGAATTACTTTGATAAGACCGACGGCAATCTTGCCCTGGGCTGGAAAGCGATAGACGGTCTGTGGTACTACTTCGACAAGACTGACGGCAATATGGCTGCCGGCTGGAAACAGATTGACGGCAAGTGGTATTACTTTGACAAGACCAACGGCGACCTGGCAACAGGCTGGAAGCAGATAAACGGCAAGTGGTATTTCCTCGATAAGAAAAACGGCGATGCGGCTACGGGCTGGAAACAGATCGACGGCAAGTGGTATTACTTTGACCAGTCAGAATGCTACATGATCACCGGCTGGAAGCAGCTTAACGGCAAATGGTATTTCTTCGACAAGACCGACGGCAACATGGCCACAAGCTGGAAGCAGATCGGCGGCAGCTGGTATTACTTTGATAAGACTAATGGCGACATGGCTACCGGTTGGAAGGGCATAGGCGGCAGCTGGTATTATTTCGACAAGACCAACGGCAATATGGTGACAGGAAAGAAGACCATCGACGGTGTGGAATATCTTTTCGATAATTCCGGCGCGCTGGTAGAGAAGTAAGGCGGCACCAACAAAGTGTGAACGAAGAGGACGATCCCGGTGAACGGAGTCGTCCTCTTTTTATGCTATAATCTCCCTATGGTTTCATCAGGTAAACAATTGCTTAAAAATCCTGTTACACCGCTCCAGATCCTGGTGGCGGTGTTGCCTTTTATCACGGGCGTTTTCTATGAATGGGAGGCAGCGCTTGTAACTGTCGCTCTTCTGGTGATCCTGGTCCTGAAGATTAAGAAGACCAGGAACTTCAGCATCGAATACGGATTCCCGCTTCTGTTTACCGGCCTGGTCGTGGCATGTCACGTGCTGACTGCTTTTTGGGCTGTCGACAAGGGAATGGTCTGGCTCGGCGTTGTTAAATTCCTGCCGCTCCTTTTATTCGTTCTCACCGCATCGCGAAAAGAAGACATCCTGAGATTCCTTCCTGTTGCCGGCGTCGTAATGACCGTTGTGTCCGTCGCGTTAAGTCCGATCGATGCATTGAAGGGTCACGTTATCGTCAGCGGAAGAATCGGAGGTTTCTTTGAGTATCCCAATACTTTTGCGATGCTCCTTCTCATATGCCTCATCCTTGTTCTCTTCAAGGAAAAGATCAGGATCATGGACTGGGTCTTCGCAGCCGTTTATCTGGCCGGCATCGCGCTCAGCGGAAGCCGTACGGTCATAATACTCACCGCGCTGACGGCGATCGTTTTCATCGTCTGGGTGAAGGATAAGAAGATCAAGATCATTGCGGCTGCGGCATTCGTCCTGGCAGCAGCTGCGGCCGGAATATATCTGTTCAACAGACTTTCCTCACTTACCAACGGAAGTACGTTCTACGGAAGATTCCTTTACTACATAGACGCTCTGCCGGTTATCCTTAAGCACCCGTTCGGTCTGGGATATTACGGATACTACTATACACAGGGTTCATTCCAGACTGGCGTATACAGCGTCGTTCATATCCATAACGATTTCCTGCAGATCCTCCTTGATATCGGCTGGATCCCTGCAGTCGCAGGCGCAGTCATGATCGTGAAAGCGTTCATCAAAGCTGATTTCAGATCGAAGGTGATCCTGGCCATGGCAGTGCTTCACCTGCTTTTCGATTTTGACATGCAGTTTGTCTCGATGTCGATAATACTCCTGGCAGTCGTAGTTAATTCTTCAGATACGAAACTTAAGACATTCGACTCGAAAAAGATCTTTGCGCCTTCCATTGCTGCAGCGGTCGTCATCGCCGGACTTTCTGTCTACTTCGGTCTGGCTTCATTCTTCAATTTCCTCACCAGGTACGATATCGCTGCACAGATCTATCCCGCTTACACAGAGGCGCAGAAGATGATGCTTTTATCCGCCGAGACGGAGCAGGAGATGGGAGCTGCCGCCGATTCGATATTGAAGCATGCCCCGAACTATTCTCTTGCCAATAATGCGAAAGCAAGGATCGCGTTCTCGGAAGGCGACGTCCTCGCCATGATGGACTACAAGGAAAAGGCCATCAGATACAACAGATATGCTCTTCCGGAATATACGGATTATCTCGACATGCTGTTCTATTCGATATCGGTATATGCCCAGAGCGGGGATTATGAAAGCGCCCAGTACTGCATCGAAAAGTGCATTTCCGTGCAGAACGATCTCAAGCGCGTTGAAGCCGGCACATCGAAGCTTGGTTTCATGATCGATGACAAGCCCGAGCTCGACCTTCCGGCTGAATATGCCGAATACATCGCAATGTTACAAAGCATGCTCGAGACCTGAAAAACTGCCGGCTTCCGTGTTACAATCAAAAGCAATTGTAAAAGGAGGCTGACATATGCGTAAATCATTCAAATTTCTCAGTTCTTTATTGGCAGTAATCCTGATAATATCGTCATTTTCTGCCGTTGTTGCCGCTGCTCCTTACAGTGTAACGAGCGGAAGCAGAGGTAAATACTACGACTATGACCTGAATTCCAGCGGAAAACTGACTATCGATCTTCATAGTAACAGGGCCTTACTGGACTATATCGGAGATGATTACCTTGCCATGGTCAAAACGATAGAGATCAATATCTCAGACACTGATGCTCCGAATATTGAACCGCTTATTAACATAGATGCAGCAGGATGCACTGCCACATCAATCACTTTTGTAAGCGAGAAGTTTAAGAGTTATTACTCTTTGTCTATTATTGATGCGCCACTGCTTACCGATCTCAGTTTTCCTGAAGATACAAATCTTCAAGTAATCCACATGAGTAATGTCGGTATCACTTCATTAGGATTCCTGGATGACAAAGATACTTTTTACGTTAGTCTGACTGAATGCGAAAATTTGGTAGGCGAGCTGGCTTTCCCTGATACCGTTGAAAGTGTATCACTTGACAGCTGCTACTATGTGACCAAAGTCTCAGGAAAGAATATTAAGGAACTCAAGCTGTATGATATGGGCGATCTTCAGGGATCCAATATACCCTCAGGTCTTGACATTTTAACCTGGTCCGGCTATAAGTTCAGTTCATTTAATGTTCCCAATGCTTATAGGGTCTGCCTTATAGGCGCTAAATTCGAGACAGTCTCTTTTGAGTCCGGAAGGACCTATATCAACGGCGGTATGTTCACCAGTTGCAAATCGCTTAAGGAAGTTGAAATTCCTGACGGAGTTACCA
This sequence comes from Ruminococcaceae bacterium AB4001, assembly GCA_000621765.1. GTDB lineage: Bacteria > Bacillota > Clostridia > Saccharofermentanales > Saccharofermentanaceae > Saccharofermentans. Next base: position 1,240 of record JHXJ01000018.1, on the reverse strand, counting down.
AGATCCAATACTATGCTTTTTCAGATTGTCAGTATCTGAAGAAAGTTTCATTGCCTGTCAGCCTGGAACAGATTACCAGCAGCGCATTTGACGGTTGCAGTTCACTGCAGGATGTTTACTATGCAGGTTCAGAGGAGCAGTGGAATAAGATAAAAGTAATTTCGAACCGGGTAGACTTAGAGGGCGAACCCGATGGTGAAGAATACACATTAAGCGATGTCTTCGGCGAAGCTACGATCCACTTTGCAATACAGCCCGGCTGGAATGAGAAGGACGGAAAGTGGTACTACTACGATGAGAACGGAAACCCGGTTAAGTCCAATTGGGTACAGGATGGCAGCAGGTGGTATTACTTTGACGCTTCAGGCCTGATGGCTACCGGCTGGCAGCAGATAGGAGGAAGATGGTATTTCTTCAATTCCTCCGGAGCAATGCAGACCGGCTGGGTAAGTGACGGCGGTAAATGGTATTACATGAATTCCTCCGGAGCGATGCAGACGGGCTGGGTCAGCGATGGCGGCAAGTGGTATTACATGAATTCTTCCGGCGTGATGCAGACAGGCTGGATCAAGGATGGCTCCTCCTGGTATTACATGAATTCTTCAGGTGTAATGCAGACAGGCTGGGTCAAGGATGGCTCTTCCTGGTATTTCATGAACTCTTCCGGCGTAATGCAGACAGGATGGATCAAGGATGGTTCCTCATGGTACTACATGAATTCCTCAGGCGTAATGCAGACCGGCTGGTTACTGGACGGCGGAAAGTGGTATTACCTTGATCCCGGATCCGGCGCGATGGTAACGGGTTCGAGAACTATCGGCGGAAAGACATACAACTTCGACTCAAGCGGTGTTTGTCTTAACCCCTGATAAATACCCAAGTTAAGGTGAATTCGGAGGCTGCTTCAAGAGAGCAGCCTCTTTATTTTTATGGAGACGTGACTCCGTCGAGAACGCGAGGAACGAAGCGTGCGAGACAATAAACCACCCGCTATGCGGGTGCGCGACAGAAGTTATACAAAGAAGTCACCTTTCCCTATAATCGAGGTGTTCAAGCCAAAATTACAGAAAGGAAAGGTGACAAAATGGCAAACGCCAATCACAGTTTAGCTCACACAAAATGGATGTGTAAATATCACATAGTGTTCACGCCGAAGTACAGAAGGAAAATAATATTCAATCAGTACAAGGCGGATATAGCAAAAATATTGAGGCAACTGTGTGAGTATAAAGGAGCGGAG
>JHXJ01000017.1 GCA_000621765.1 Ruminococcaceae bacterium AB4001 | reverse complement strand
AATCGGAAGGTTGTAAATTCCTGTGGCTTCCATAACAACTTTTACTTCACCATCCAATTTCTTAAGGAGTTCGTCTAATAACTCCAGATCTTCTTTACAGTGAAGCAGTTCAAAAGGTTTGCATACATAGTCTTCGTTCGGCTTAAGGATACAAACCATGCTCTTTCCTTTTGAAACATCGATTCCTACGCTGATCATGTGATATACCTCCTAAATCTGAAATTAGTAATTGTTCCAAGCCGCACTTATTACAATTCAGTTTAGTTGGTTACGCGGGAGCTGATCCCTACCTGCTTAATCGAATGCTTATAATAAGGGGATTGGCTGACAGTTTATTTGGCGGATGCAAGATCCAAAAAGGTGCACGTCAGGCCAATTACTCCCCGTATTATAAGAAAAAGTGCAACTGTCGGAGTTAATTACTCTCTAACAATTACACTTTCTATGGTACTAACAAGGGCTGTCTCATATGAGGCAGCCCTGTTCTTTTCAGGATTTTATTAAAATCAGATCAAGCTTTCCATGTCTCGGTAATAAGCGTTACATTATCACGGGTAACATTGAGCATACCTGCTCCGATCTCCGCTTCAGTATCATCTGATGCATCATCGTAGACTATGGTGCACTTGCCTTCACGGACAGCTGTTACAAAAGGTATGTGTCCTGCAAATATGGCAAGATCACCTTCACTGCCGCGGAGATAAAGACCTGATACCTGTTTGTCGATAACAGCGCCCTTCGGCGTTATGACTTTGAGTTCAAATGTTTTCATTACTTCTTACCGCTTTTTGCAGCTTTTTCCACAGCCTCATCGATCGTTCCGACGAAGAGGAATGCCGATTCGGGAAGATCATCGTGCTTACCCTCTATAATCTCGCGGAAACCGCGGATGGTCTCAGACAGCGGCACATATGTGCCTTCGATACCGGTAAACTTCTCGGATACATGGAAAGGCTGTGATAAGAATCTCTGTATCTTACGCGCACGTTCTACCAGCACCTTATCTTCATCTGACAACTCATCAAGACCCATGATCGCGATGATATCCATGAGTTCCGTATAACGCTGGATAATACGCTGAACTTCCTTTGCAGTCTCATAGTGATCCCTGCCAAGGATCTCAGGTGACAGGATGCGGCTCGTGGATTCCAAAGGATCAACGGCAGGATAGATACCCTGTGAAGCGATGCTTCTGGACAATACCGTAGTGGCATCAAGATGTGCGAATGTCGTTGCCGGCGCAGGGTCGGTCAGGTCATCCGCAGGAACATATACAGCCTGGACAGATGTGATGGATCCGTTTACGGTCGAGGTGATCCTCTCCTGCAGAGCACCCATCTCATTAGCGAGTGTTGGCTGATATCCTACAGCTGAAGGCATTCTTCCGAGAAGTGCTGACACCTCCGAACCTGCCTGCGTGAATCTGAAGATATTGTCGATAAACAGGAGCACATCCTGGCCCTCGTTATCTCTGAAGTATTCAGCCATTGTAAGGCCTGACAGAGCAACACGCATTCGTGCTCCCGGCGGTTCATTCATCTGACCGTATACCAGGGCGGTCTTATCAAGAACTCCTGACTGCTTCATCTCATTGAACAGATCATTTCCTTCACGTGTACGCTCGCCTACACCGGTGAAAACGGAAAGGCCGCCGTGCTCTTTGGCGATATTGTTGATAAGTTCCATGATAAGCACGGTCTTACCTACTCCCGCACCTCCGAACAGACCGATCTTACCGCCTTTGGAATAAGGGCACAAAAGGTCGATGACCTTGATTCCGGTCTCGAGGATCTCTTTATTTGATGAGAGATTAGCATATTCAGGCGCAGGTCTGTGAATGTCCCAACGGGGAGCATTTGCCGGTGCCGGCTTTAAGTCAGTAGGCTCACCCAGGACATTGAATATTCTTCCCAGTGTCTCACGTCCAACAGGAACGCTTATAGGCTTACCCGTATCGATTGCTTCGGAGTCTCTCTTAAGACCGTCAGTAGAAGACATTGCGATGCATCTTGCCGTACTGTCTCCTATATGTTGGGCGACCTCGACCACGAGACGTCTCTCGCCTATCATGATCTCGAGAGCATTGTTGATCGGAGGCAGACACCCTTCAGCGAACCTTACGTCCACGACAGGGCCCATTACCTGCGCGACCATTCCTTTATTATTGTCCATTACGAACCTCCTACTTTCCCGCACCGGCTACGATCTCAGTGATCTCCTGAGTGATCGTACCCTGACGGGCTCTGTTATATTCAAGCGTCAGATCATCGATCATCTGCTGTGCATTCTTCTTAGCGCTGTCCATCGCCATTCTTCTCGCAGCGACCTCACACGCAAAACTCTCTTTTACGAGTGCATATAATTTGGCTGCAAAATACTTCAAAACGATATTCCCGAACAGTTCCTCAGGTGACGGCTCGAAAACACCCGTATCAACACATCTTTCCGTTCCTCTCTCCATCGGAAGGATCCAGAAAACGTCCGGTTCCTGGCTGATTATCGACACATATCTGTTATATACGATACCGACACGGTCGATCTTTCCCGCAAGGAAATCCTCGCAGCAGAGCTTTGCTTCAGCCTCGGCTTCCTCATATGTATAGTATTCAGAAGACTGATATAAAGGCTCCTCATCATCGTTCAGTTCCTCTTCAGTCTCAGGACGGTATCTCGCAAAGGCCCTCTTTCCGACAGGCTGGATGTCAACATATTCCATATTCCTTACAGTCCTGAAAATATTGGCGTTATATCCGCCGCAAAGTCCTCTGTCACCGGCTATTACGATAAGTCTTGTAACACTCTTTGCAGAGACAGAACCATCTTCAGTATCTTCTTCCGGCTTGGGACGGTTAATGCCGAAATAAGGACTCTTACTGCATTCAGGACATGAAGCAAGTCTCTTCGTAACATCAGATATGGCAGCTGAATATTCACGGCCGGCAGCCATGGCATCATATGCGCGTTTTATCTTTGATGAAGCAACAAGACCCATTGCACCCGTAAGATGCAATGTGGAATCAAAACTCTTGATCCTGGTCCTTAAAGACTTTATATCCTTGCCCATGTCTTATTTCCTGTTCATCCTGTTAAGGACGCCCTTAAGCTCCTCTTCATCTTCTTCAGTCCAGGATCCCTGGCTGATCCTTACCATCCAGGCTTTATGCTCGTGATCGAGTTTCTCATACAGACGTTCCTGATAATCCTTGATATCATCAAGTGCAACATCGTTGAGATAACCGTTGATTACCGCATAGATGATTCCAACCTGGCCTCCGACAGGAACCGGTGCATTACGGTCCTGCTTTAACACTTCCACGATACGTTCGCCCAGATGAAGTCTTGCGCGTGTATCAGCATCAAGATCCGAACCGAACTGCGCGAAAGCCTGAAGTTCGCGGTACTGCGAGTACAAAAGCTTTAACTCGCCGGAAACCTTCTTCATAGCCTTGACCTGCGCAGATCCTCCGACTCTGGATACTGAGATACCCGGATTTATCGCAGGAATAATGCCGCTGTGGAACATCTCTGTCTCAAGGAAGATCTGTCCATCAGTGATGGAGATAACATTTGTCGGGATATAGGCGGATACGTCACCTGCCTGTGTCTCGACAATAGGGAGCGCGGTAATGGAACCGCCGCCGAATTCCGGTGAAACACATGCCGCACGCTCAAGAAGTCTTGAATGCAGATAGAATACATCGCCCGGATAAGCTTCTCTTCCCGGAGGTCTCCTGATAAGAAGTGACAGAGCTCTGTATGCGACAGCGTGCTTTGACAGGTCATCGTAAACGATGAGAACGTCTTTGCCCTGCTCTCTGAAATACTCAGCCATGGCACAACCCGAATAAGGAGCTATGTACTGGACCGGTGCACTCTCAGCGGCAGTTGCAGACACAACGATCGTATATGCCATTGCGCCTTCTCTTACGAGATCAGCGACCAGGGATACGACTGATGTAGCTTTCTGGCCAATGGCAACGTATATACAGATGACATTCTTGTCTTTCTGATTGATTATCGTATCGATTGCGATCTCGGTCTTACCTGTCTGACGGTCACCGATGATGAGCTCACGCTGGCCGCGTCCGATCGGGATCATGGAGTCAATGGCTTTGATACCGGTCTGCAGAGGTGTTGATACGCTCTGTCTCTCGATAATGCCGGGAGCCTCAGCCTCAACAGGTCTTCTGGCTTCACCGAAGATAGGACCTTTGCCGTCAATAGGCTCACCCAGAGGATTTACTACTCTTCCTAAGAAACTCTCGCCTACAGGGATCGAGAGAACCGTTCCTGTACGCTTAACCTTTGTTCCTTCCCTGATATCGTTCTTATCGGAAAGTATCGCAACCGAGACAGTGTCATTCTCAAGATTCTGGGCTAGTCCGACTGAACCGTCTTCGAATTCCAGAAGCTCTGTTGACATGCAGTTGCGGAGTCCGTATACGGAGGCAATGCCGTCACCGACCAATACAACAGTTCCGACTTCACCCATATCCACACGGGTCTTGTAATTGCGGATCTGCTCTTTAATGATATTGCTTATTTCTTCAGGTTTTCCTGCCATTTACGATATCACTTCCTTTATGTTCTTAAGGTTCCTGACAACGCTTCCGTCAAAGAACTTTCCGTCACAGGTTACGGTAATTCCGCCGATGATCGATTCATCGACCCTATATATGGGCGAGATGGCTTTGCCGGTAACCTTTCTTAAGCGTGTCACGATCTTTCTCTTTTCCTCATCAGTCAGTTTGACCGCACTGGTAATAACGGCAAAACTGATCTTCTTATAGTCTTCATACATCCTCTCGAATTCTTTCGCAGCAGTGAAGAATTCGTTCATATGGTTATTTGTGGCCATTACCGCAAGGAATGAATACAGAAGGTCTTCGACATTATCCTCGAAAGCTTCGGATAATGAATCGAGCCTCTCTTCCTTGGGGATTCCCGGATTCATCAGGAAAGAGATGTAATCCGGCTCCTTTTTAAGGAGCTTTCTGATTTCTGTAAGATCTTCTCTTACAGCATCCAGTGAACCGTCCTCATAGGCGGCTTCGAATAATGCGATCGCATATTCTCTTCCTACATTAGTCACTGCTCTTCACCTATCTTATCAATGGCTTTATCTATCAGGTCACGATGGTCATCCATGTTGATCTCGCGTCCGATGATCTGCTCGGAAAGGGTCTGAGATACGTCAACGATCTCTTTCTTGATCGTTTCTCTTGCATCTTTCCTCTCACGTTCGATATCGGCCTTTGCCTTACGGATGATCTGATCAGCTTTCTCACGGGACTCATAGAGCATGACCTCGTTACGGCTGTCCGCACGTTCGACTGCATCACTTATGATCTTATCGGCCTCAGCTTCCGCTGTTGCCATCTTACCTTCCCATTCAGCCTTTATCGCGTCAGCCTCAGCCTGCGTCTTCTCAGCCTTTTTATACTCAGACTCGATTTCTTTCTGCCTCTTATCAACGATCTTCTTTACAGGCTTGAAAAGAAGCTTTTTGAGTATAAGGAAGAGTATTACGAGATTGGCGAGCGAGATGACTATATGCCAGATATTTACTGAAATAATATCCAGATCCTGCATGTGTCAGACTCCGTTTCAGCCGCCGATCGTAGTCATGAGAAGATCCACGAATCTTCCCGGTGCAACAAAGATCAAGAGGATGGCGATAACGAGCGCATAAAGACCCGTTGTCTCTGCAACAGCGCATCCCATGAGCATTGTTGAAGTAACATCACCTTTGCACTCAGGCTGTCTGCCGATAGCTTCGCAGGCCTTAGCAACTGCATGTCCCTCTCCGATACCAGGACCGATACCGGCAATCATGGCGCAGCCGGCACCAAGAGCGCATCCTCCTAAGATGATTCCGATTGCAAGTTCCAACATATTTAAATACCTCCGTATGTTGTTTATATATTAATTATCCGCATGCTTTCCAGCGGTCTGTGAACGTGCGGCTTTGGCTGCAGCGCGTTCCTGTCTTCTCTTTTTCCTTGCGGCATATTCCTCAGCAGGGAAACCGCCTGCCACATACAGCATGGTAAGAATGGCGAAGATAAACGCCTGGAGACATCCTGAGAACAGATCAAAATAAATCGACAGTACAGCCGGAATACCGATCCTCAGATAAGGGAAGTCGGCAATTGCTCCCGGCAGGAATGAGAACAGGCTGTTAGACAATTTGGTGAGTCCCACTGCTATGAGCACCGAAATTATCGAACCGGATAAGACATTTCCGTAATGTCTGAATGCCATGGATATCGGAGTGGCAACCTCACTGATGATATTAAGAGGAGCCAGGAGAGGCTGTGGCTGACCGAAACTCTTAAGATAGATCCAGGGGCCGGCCTTCATCTTATAGTATGTGATTAGGAAGAATACCAGTATTGCCCAGCCGGCGATGATATTGATGTCGGATGTCGGCGGGAAGAGTCCCAAAAGCGATGAGAGGCTCGAAAAACCTGATAATCCTAAGATCGCGGCTATAAAAGGAGCAAAACCTTCAAAGTATTCTCCCATGTTTGTCCTTACAAGACCTGTCACCTTCTCCACGATCCATTCCGCGACCATCTGCCTTATGGATATGTTACGTGTCTTTAGACCTGTCGTAAGAAAAAGGCACAGGAACAGAACTGCAAGGATCACACACCAGGAATTGACCTGTGCTTCAGTTATCGGGAGATCCTGTATCGGCATTTTGATGGTAAAGAATACATGTGCACCCGATATGTCGATACCGTCAGATGCAGGGACAAACATAACCTTAACGGCTATGGCGGCCGCCATCGAGAGGATGCTGAGAATAAGGAACACTATGCTCATTCTTCCCCGTCCCCTCCGTTATCAGCATTATCTGCAGCAGCCGGCGCAGAAGCTGTACCGGTTTTCTTATCTTTATTGAATATTGCTCTCGTATAGACAGCGATGGTCGCAAAAAGCAGGGATATCAGTGTAGCCCACATATTAAATACGGACGGGATAAGTATGGCTATCAGTACAAGAATAACCATTAGCGCGTATCTCAGGGCATGGGATGCACGAAGGATCTCTTTTGCCCTCGTTTCCTCGTTTTTGACTGCTTTTTGAACAGACAGGCCCAGAAGGAAGAAATTAAGGATGCCTGTGCCTGCTCCTACAAGATTTCCGAACAGAACAGTAAGATGCCACTGCCTTAAGATCAGGAATACCGATTCCATCAGCATGCTGAGTATCAGAGTGACAACACATACATATATTGTCTCTTTTTTTACTGTCGGATCGATCTTCAAAAACAGCCCTCCCTTCCGCTGCCATCAACCATTTTCTTTCGTGGAGTATAGCATAAACCGCTTCGGGTTAGACGTAGCAGATTGCACATTTAGGACAAATGGAAGAAATTGTCTAAATATGGTTTTCGGCCACACAAAATAAAACCGGCAAGAGAGCCGGTTCATCAAAGTTACTGATGATATACAGCAGTCTGAAGGGCCAATTTACTGCCTATTATGTCATGTAGTCTCTTCGATATATCTTTTTAACAAAAACATACAGAAGTGAGGGAATGTTTTCACCTTATCAGTAATACCTATTTTACCGGATATAAATTTGATGCCGTATTTTATATCCGGATAATTATCATTATTGATCAGTTCTTTCATTGACTTCGACTGATCATTTCCCGACTTGATCTCAACAGGAATTAGATCATCAGCAGACCTTACAAAGAAATCCTCTTCCAAAGTGGAATTCTCGCGCTTGTAATAGTATAAATCATAACCTTGCTTCACCAGAGCTTCGGCTGCGAAATTCTCATATAGAGCACCCTTATAGATACCTAGATTTTTATTGGCCCTTAGATCAGTCTGTGCTTCAGGATCAACAGAAGCAACCAAAAGACCCGTATCAGCCATATATACTTTAAATTTGCTTGGATCTTCGTTACCCTTTAGTGGCAGCTCAGGGAAAGACAGACAATTGCACACATTTACAATTCCCGCATCTTTAAGCCAATCTACGCATCCCATGTAGTCTTTGGAACGACCGCCTTCTCTTACTTTCCTGAACTGGAACTTCTTGTTCTCTTTGGCAAGTTGCGCTGGAATAGACCTGAAAACACTTACAATTCTGGCTTGATCTAATCCCTCTGAATACTTGCGGATATCACTCTCATAGTCATTAAGCAGTTGCTTTTGAAGAACGAGACTGCCTTCAAAAGATTCCTTCTCAATATATGAAGCAACAATCTCCGGCATACCGCCTAACATACAGAATTCAATGAAAAGATTAGAATATAGATCATTCTCAACACTAGTGAATGCCGCTCCGGAAACCATGTGATTTAACATCTCCCCGATTACGTCATTGCCATAACCTTTAGCCCAAAGGAATTCTTCAAAATCCATAGAGCGCATATCATAATCAGTCTTATATCCGACGCTGATACTGTCGATTCTGTTATAATTCACCCCCAAGAGTGATCCCGAACATATAACATCAAATCTCCCATCCTCCTTAAAAAACTTAAGCGATGTTGTGATTTCAGGAAAACTCTGAATCTCATCAAAGAAGATAAGCGTCTTACCTGGTACGATCTTAATCTCAGGATTGATCCTCGTTATGATCTTAACAATATCAGAAACTGAATATCCCGCTTCAGTTATTCCCTTATAATTCGGATGTGTAAAGAAGTTTATTTCTATAATGCTATCGTAGTGTTTGCCGGCAAATTCTCTGATTGTTTTAGTCTTTCCAACTTGGCGCGCACCTTTAACAATGAGAGGCTTTCTGTCCGGATTCTTATACCAAGCCTCTAAATATTCATCTGCTTTGCGCTTCAAATACATAATTAGAGCCCTCCAACAGCTTCACTCCAACAAAGAAATCAACGACGACCAACATTTTTATGAGCCACTTTTATTCCAATCTTACATTTTTATGAGCCACTTTTCAACAAGATTTACATTTTTATGAGCCACTTTTCAGCTCAGATTACATTTTTGTGAGCCACTTCATTCAAGTTCACGCTTTCTTGCACTTCAGAGACCACTGCAGGCGGATGATCTGATCTCCTGAACTTCAGAGGCCACTTCATGGCTCCTCGTGAACTTGACTTCAGTCACGTTTCCATAAAAAATGGAGCTACCTCATTTACTTTGAGATAGCTCCAGCTTTATTGCTTAAAGTTAATTATCGATTAAGCCTTGTGCTTTATAGCAGCCTGTGCAGCAGCAAGACGTGCGATCGGTACACGGAAAGGTGAGCAGGATACATAGTCCAAACCGATCTCATCGCAGAACTCAACAGATGTCGGGTCGCCGCCGTGCTCGCCGCAGATACCGAGGTGGAGGTCAGGACGTACTGCCTTACCATTCTCGATAGCCATCTTCATGAGCTTACCAACGCCGTTCTGGTCGAGACGAGCGAACGGATCAGACTCGAAGATCTTGGACTCATAGTAAGCTGTGAGGAACTTGCCTGCGTCGTCTCTTGAGAAACCGAATGTCATCTGTGTAAGGTCGTTTGTACCGAAGCAGAAGAACTCAGCTTCCTTAGCGATCTCGTCAGCTGTAAGAGCAGCTCTCGGGATCTCGATCATTGTACCAACCTTGTAGGACATATTAACGCCTGCAGCCTTGATCTCTTCGTCAGCAACTGCAACTACGACCTTCTTAACGTTTACGAGCTCCTTGATCTCGCATACGAGCGGGATCATGATCTCAGGTGTTACGTTCCAGTCGGGATGCTTAGCATTGACGTTGATAGCAGCGCGGATAACTGCTCTTGTCTGCATCTTAGCGATCTCAGGATATGTAACAGCGAGACGGCATCCTCTGTGACCCATCATAGGGTTGAACTCGTGGAGTGAAGAGATCATTGTCTTGATTTCTTCAACAGTCTTGCCCTTCTTGTCAGCAAGAGCCTTGATATCGTCTTCTTCTGTAGGAACGAATTCGTGGAGCGGCGGGTCAAGGAATCTGATCGTAACAGGATGTCCCTCGAGAGCCTCATAGAGAGCTTCGAAGTCGGACTGCTGCATAGGAAGGATAACCTCGAGTGCAGCCTCACGCTCTTCAACTGTCTCAGAGCAGATCATCTCACGGAATGCGTCGATTCTGCCTTCACCGAAGAACATGTGCTCTGTACGGCAGAGACCGATACCCTCAGCACCGAGCTCACGAGCCTTCTTGGCATCGTTAGGTGTATCAGCGTTTGTACGTACTTCGAGTCTCTTGAACTCGTCAGCCCACTTCATGATGCGACCGAAATAACCATTGTTGGGATCAGCGTCAACCTGAGGGATAGCGCCGTCATAGATCTTACCTGTTGAACCGTCGAGGGAGATGATGTCGCCTTCCTTGAATGTCTTGCCAGCAAGAGTGAACTTCTTGTTAGCTTCGTCCATAGCGATGTCGCCGCAGCCGGATACGCAGCACTCACCCATACCACGTGCAACAACTGCAGCGTGTGATGTCATACCGCCACGTACTGTGAGGATACCCTCAGCGGCCTTCATACCTGTGATATCTTCAGGAGATGTCTCGAGTCTTACGAGGACTACCTTCTCTCCTCTGTCGTGCCAAGCAACTGCATCGTCAGCTGTGAATACGATCTTACCGCAAGCAGCTCCCGGAGAAGCGCCAAGGCCCTTACCGATTGCTTCTGCAGCCTTAAGAGCAGCGGGATCAAACTGAGGGTGAAGGAGTGTATCGAGGTTACGGGGATCGATCATAGCAACTGCTTCTTCAGGTGTTCTCATGCCTTCGTCAACGAGGTCACAAGCGATCTTCATGGCAGCCTGAGCTGTTCTCTTACCGTTTCTTGTCTGGAGCATGTAGAGCTTACCGTGCTCAACTGTGAACTCCATGTCCTGCATGTCTCTGTAGTGCTTCTCGAGTGTATCGCAAACCTGTGTGAACTGAGCGAATGCTTCAGGGAACTTCTGCTCCATCTCAGCGATCTTCATAGGAGTACGAACGCCTGCAACAACGTCCTCACCCTGAGCGTTTGTAAGGAACTCACCGAAGAGGCCCTTCTCACCTGTAGCAGGGTCACGTGTGAAAGCAACGCCTGTACCGCAATCGTCACCCATGTTACCGAAAGCCATGGACTGAACGTTAACTGCTGTACCCCATGAATAAGGAATATCGTTGTCTCTTCTGTAAACGTTTGCTCTCGGGTTGTCCCAGCTTCTGAATACGGCCTTGATAGCGCCGATGAGCTGTTCCTTAGGGTCTGTAGGGAAGTCATTACCGATCTTAGCCTTGTACTCAGCCTTGAACTGTGAAGCGAGTTCCTTGAGGTCGTCAGCTGTGAGCTCAACGTCCTGCTTAACTCCTCTTTCAGCCTTCATCTTGTCGATGAGCTCTTCGAAGTACTTCTTACCAACTTCCATAACTACGTCAGAATACATCTGGATGAATCTTCTGTAGCAGTCCCATGCCCATCTGGGGTTGCCGGACTTTGTTGCGATAACGTCAACAACCTGCTCGTTGAGACCGAGGTTGAGGATCGTGTCCATCATACCCGGCATGGAAGCTCTTGCACCGGATCTAACGGAAACAAGGAGCGGGTTCTCAAGATCGCCGAACTTCTTGCCGGTGATCTCCTCAAGCTTAACGATGTACTCCATGACCTGAGCCATGATCTCATCGTTGATCTGGCGACCATCCTCATAGTACTTGGTGCATGCCTCTGTGCTGATCGTGAAGCCCTGAGGAACAGGGAGACCGATGTTGGTCATCTCAGCGAGGTTTGCGCCCTTACCACCAAGGAGTTCGCGCATGTTTCCGTTGCCTTCGGTAAACAGGTAAACGTACTTTGTCATTCTTTTATCCGCCTTTCATTTATTAGAATCGTTTTTATTTCTCATTTGGCCTGACAGCCGCTTTGAAACCTTGTCGTATTATTTTATCAGAAATAACTGATTAAAAATCGAACTTGTCAGCGAAAAATTCATCAAGTTTGTCGATCGGGAATCTGATGTTACCGGGTTCGTACTCGACATTCTTCATGGAGTCTCTTTCTCTGATCGTTACGCAGCCGTCTGTCTCAGAATCAAAGTCATAAACTACGCAGTAAGGAGTTCCGATCTCGTCCTGTCTTCTGTAGCGCTTACCGATGCTCTGACGGTCATCGAGTTCGCACATGAACTTCTTGGAAAGCTTCTCATAGATGGGCTGAGCCTTGTCTGTGAGCTTAGCTGACAGAGGGAGCACACCGATCTTGATAGGTGCAAGGAACGGATGGAAGTGCATGACTGTTCTGACATCGCCGCCTTCGAGCTCTTCTTCGTCGTAAGCTGAGCAGAGGAAAGCGAGTGTAACACGGTCAGCACCGAGCGAAGGCTCGATAACATAAGGAATGTACTTCTCGTTCTTAGCGGGATCGAAGTAAGAGAGATCCTGCTTGGAGAATTCCATATGCTGCTTGAGGTCGTAGTCCGTACGGTCAGCGATACCCCAGAGTTCGCCCCAGTCTGTGAAAGGGAAAGCAAACTCGAAGTCTGTCGTAGCTCTGGAATAGAAAGCGAGCTCTTCCTTCGCGTGATCTCTTGTACGGAGCTCAGACTCCTTGATACCGAGATTGATGAGCCAGTCGTGGCAGAATGTCTTCCAGTAATCGAACCACTCAAGGTCTGTGCCGGGTTCGCAGAAGAACTCAAGCTCCATCTGCTCGAACTCTCTTGTACGGAAGATGAAGTTACCGGGAGTGATCTCGTTTCTGAAAGACTTACCGATCTGGCAGATACCGAACGGGATCTTCTTTCTTGCCGAACGCTGAACGTTAGCGAAGTTAACGAAGATACCCTGGGCTGTCTCAGGTCTTAAGTAAACTTCAGATGTGGAATCCTCGGTAACACCGATGAATGTCTTGAACATGAGGTTGAACTTACGGATATCTGTGAAGTTGTGGCCGCCGCATACAGGACAGGGAATGTTCTTCTCTCTGATGTAAGCTACCATCTCCTCAGGGCTCATACCTTCAACAGGTACGTCCTCGATTCCGTTCTCTTTGTTCCAGTCCTCTACGAGGTTATCTGCTCTCTGACGTGCCTTGCACTGTTTGCAGTCGATGAGAGGATCTGAGAATCCGCCGACGTGGCCTGAAGCGACCCATGTCTTGGGGTTCATGATGATCGCAGCATCAAGTCCTACATTGTAGGGGCTCTCCTGGACGAACTTCTTCCACCATGCTGCCTTAACGTTATTCTTAAGCTGAACACCTAACGGGCCGTAGTCCCATGAATTTGCGAGACCGCCGTAGATGTCTGAACCAGGATATACGAATCCTCTGGTCTTAGCCAGAGAGACTATCTTATCCATTGTTTTCTCTACTGCCATATAAAACTTATTCTCCCTTGAGATTATTCTTCGTCATCTGCAGAGTCGTCATCAACGCCTTCATCGTAAACGACTTCCTCTTCCTCGTCGGAAGAAGCACCGCCTGCAATTGCATCGATGAGATCGTCCAGACCTTTGGAGTTGAGGCCGCCTGCAACAGACATTCTCTCAGCTCTCTCTTCCTCGAGCATCTTTCTCTTGTTCTCGGCTTCTTCTCTTCTTCTGATCTTCTCTTCTCTTGTGATCGGGATAACTGCCTCATCCTCAACATCGCCCTTTACTGCAACAACTTTATCAGCTGCTACTTCGCGGCATGCGAGTGATACTACATTTGCAGCACCGTCAGCGTCGATCATGGGCTGAGCGCCGTCTGTCAGTTCTCTGGCACGCTTACTTACCAAAACCGTAAGGTCGTAAGGGCTTGCAGATTTCTCTTTGAGTTTCTCGATTGAAGGATCTGTTAACATTTTCTTACCTCTCTTCTCCTTTTATAAAAGTTCTTCAACTGCTGATATATTCTTCGAAGCTTTAAGCTTTTCAGCGGTAATTATCGCCAGGATGTCCCCGGCTGCTCTGTCCAGATCATCATTGGTGATGATGTATTCGAATTCTCCGGCACGCTTTATCTCGTTCCTGGCCTGTTCAAGCCTTTTCTGAACTTTCTCTTCGGTCTCCGTGCCCCTGCCTCTCAGTCTGTTTTCGAGTTCTTCCATTGAAGGCGGCAGGATGAAGATCGTTACCGTATCCGTATCGAATTTGCGGTTAAGCGCAAGGCTTCCTTCTATTGTGATATCGAAAAGAACATCCTGTCCTTTGCTGAGCATTTCGTCCAGAGGTTCGGACGGTGTGCCGTAGTAGTTATCAACGTATTTGTCGTACTCGACGATCTTGCCGTCGGCGATCATCTGCTCGAACTGTTCGGTCGTTCTGAAGTAATACTCAACTCCGTCTTTTTCCTGACCTCTGGGGGCTCTTGTCGTTACGGAGATCGAGTGCCCTACACTTCCGGGATTAGCCTTTTCGAGCAGTTCCTCGACTTTTGCGAGCACGGTTCCCTTGCCTACTCCCGAAGGTCCTGATACAGCGACAATCAATCCTCTGTAAATACTCTTCATCCCAGCATCTCCTTAATCTCTGATGTGGCAAGTGCGGATGTGAGCACAAGACCGCTGTCCGTGACGAGGACCGACCTGCACTTTTTGCCTGCACAGCAGTCGACGAGCATACCTCTGTCCTTTGAGTCCTGCATCATGCGCCTTACCGGCGAAGATTCTGCAGAAGCCACGCAGATTATCCGCGATGCCTGAGCGATATTGCCGAAACCGATATCGATAAATCCGGATGCCATCTGTCTTTCCTTCCGTTATACGAGATTCTGGATCTGTTCTCTTATCTCTTCCACGATATTCTTCATGGAAAGGACTCTGGAAGTGATCTCTATGTCATTTGCCTTGCTGCCTGTCGTATTGACTTCACGGTTGATCTCCTGGACGAGGAAATCCATCTTCTTTCCGATGCTGCCTTCCTCTGCAAGGATCTTCCTTGCCTGGGAGAAGTGGGAAGAAAGACGCGCCATCTCTTCATCGATCGCGCACTTGTCCGCAAATATCGCAACTTCCGCTGCAAGACGGTTGTCATCGTAGAATTCTTTCTGATCGCTTGTAAGGATCTCATTGATCCTGTTCGTAAGCTTAACCTTGTATGCTTCGATAACCTCGGGTGATCTTGTTACGATCTCGCCTCTCAATGCCTCAAGAGCATCGACCTTTGAAAGGATCGAAGATACGAGATTGTCGCCTTCTCTCTTTCTCATGGCGAGCATTCCGTCGATAGCAAGGTTAAGTGTCTCGAGGAGTTCCATGGAAGCTGTCTCCTCATCTATCTCATTCTGGGTAACGCTCAATACATCCTGCATCAGGGCGATCCTTGATACGCCGAAATCATCTTCCCTGCCGGTTACTGCGCAGATCGCCTTTGCAGCTTCCGAATACTCTTTTGCAAGACCGGAATTAACCGTAACTGTCTGGCCTGCCTCACCCTGATCCTCATAATTGATGAAGATGTCGATCTTGCCTCTCAGCAAACGGTCAGTGATGATGCGGCGGACATCACCGTCAAGATAGTTAAACATTCTGGGCATCCTGATGGATATGTCGCAGAATCTCGAATTGACGGATTTGATCTCGATATTGTATTTTCTGGTGTCAAAAACTTTCTCGCCACGGCCGAAGCCTGTCATCGAGTATGCCATGTTATTACCTCTGATGAAGATATAGACAAAAAAAGCCGCCGCGTAAGGGAATATCCCTTAAGCTTTGGCTCGAAAATATTATATATTAATATATATAGGATGTCTATCAAATTAAATTTACATATCCCGCAAATGCCTTTATTCATTACGTTTGCGGACTCGAAAAAATTTTGGAGCCTTCATAGTGTTCCCCGTTTTCATCGGTGCCGGTGTCGTAACTCCCGGCCGGTGCTCGTGTTGATGAAATGATCATGTTTTCATCAACAGATCAGTAACCTTATGTTTTCGGGATAATTACGGAACCGTTATCTTCCGAGATAAAGTCCGTTCATAGCGATTATCGCTGCGACAGATCCTGCAGCATACACGATCAGGCTGACATTCCTGATAACCTCCGACTTGCCCGTGATCTTTTCGAGGTTCTTGCCGTTGACCTTTGATGCAATAAACTCGGTAAGTCCTGTTATCAGGATTATCACCATCGGTGCCATCGGTCTGAAGTATCTTCCCTGGACTCCCATGATGAGGTTGTAATCGTCAGGCGTATCGCTCAGGAGCATGGCAGGAGCGCAGATAAGCAGGAGAATGCAGGATATGATGAAGGATACCGCCTGCACGCGTGAAACCTTGGAAACTCTGCCGGAAGCTATCGTAACCAGGATCGTTGCCGCCAGGATAAACACGATGATTATTCCCGGGATCGCGACTTCATTCCAGCCTTCGGACCTGCCGACGCTGTCGGTTATCAGTTCGCCGGAATATGCGAACAGTGTCGAGAAGCACATGACCAGATACCTGAACGGATGCTGCCATGCAAAACTTGCGGAGTAAAAGCCCTCCGCACCTGATACCTGAAAGAGCTGCTCGCCCTTTGGTACGAGGATGACATTGTTAAGAAGGATGGCAAAAAGAGTAGTCGCAGCAAGCGATAAGGGAAGGAGATTCTTTTTGTTCTTTAAAGGTTTTCTCAATATCATGAATACCATCGGAAGAAGCACAACATAAGCTCCGCCCTTTACGCTGCCAAGAAGGAAGAACCAGATGAATGCTTCGATATAGTTCGCCTTGTTCCATGCCTCTTCATCTTCCCTGAAACGGAAGAGAACAGACAGGGCGCAGATGACATAAGTGAGGACCGGACCGTCATAACTGAAAGCCGTAAGATAGGCAAGCGACATCGGGAAAAGCGATACCAGAACAAGAAGGTAAGCGATGTTTTCCGACTTAACTTTTTTGACCGCGCGCCAGGTTACGTAGACGAATAATACGCCCTGCAGATATCTTGCAAGATGTATGCAGTACATCGGGGACAGATTGATGAGACGGCCGAGCGCAAGACCTGCCGAGAGCGGGAGATAATTGAAGATGCTGTAGAAGAGCATCTTGGAAAACTCCGTGCCGTCAGACGGGACCATGCCGGTCTTCCCCGCAGGCGCAAACAGTTCATTATTCAGCACCGTAGGAAGATATATGTCGCTCGCGGAATTAGGCCTGTATCCGCCTTCAAAGATAAATCTCTTCCATGAACCCCTGAAGAACTCCACATCGCATTCGCGTCCGATCCAGTCTCCGCCCTTTCCGAGAATGATGTTGGAGAAACGGTATGCAGCCTGAAAATGCGAATCCGAATCATGTGCCGTCCATGCCGGGAAAAGCACCGGATAGGCTCCGAGTCCTAAAGTGATCGCACCGATAAGATAAAACTTCGAAGGAGTGAGATTATCAGTAAGATAAGCGAAGCTTACGAAGAAAACAAAGAGTGCCGTGAACAGCGTCACGTAAGCAAAGACAAGACCGTTGGGACTTCCCTTTTTATAGAGCGCCAGATCAACGGAACCTGTCTCATTGTAAGGCTCGATGGCTTTATAGATATAAGGGGATTCGAGCATCAGTTTAAGGATGTCCGATCCCGGATTTTTAATGGTCAGCAGATAGTAACCGTCCGAGATCTTACCGAATTCTGCCTCATATTCGGTAACAGGTGAATCCGGGTATATGGCGATATTGTAATAGTCCCACTCAGTGAATGACCTGAACCTTACTTCAATGCTTTCGCCGGGTTCGATCTCAACAGCTCCGACAGGACTTTGCGAACGGTATATCGCGGTCTGTTCCGGGAACACCGGCTTTAACAGGATCATTATCAGAACGGTAACGGCCGTGATGATAACAGATGCCAGTCCGGCACGCTTTGGGTCTTTCAGATAACTCCTGATACCCGTCGCGCTCATACAATCTTCTCCGGTCTGAATCCGACATAATCTGCGGAAGCGCAGACATATCTCGTGCCGTTATAATCGCCTTCAAAAGCCTTTCTGTGTGCGGTTCCGTGAAGGTGTCCATATACGCAGATATCGACGCCGCCACCTGCGATCAGATCCGCGTATTCGGTAAAGCTCTTATTCGAAGTTATAGGCGGATAATGGATCATGAGGATGTGCTTCTTTGCATGCTCCGGATCTGCCTTTTTGAGCTCGTCGACGCACATGCTTATCCTCAGTCTTTCACGCTCGTATATCTTTCTGTTATCGGAACCGTCAATGCTTTCCTTTGATTCGATCATCCAGCCTCTGGTGCCTGAGATAAGGCATCCTTCAACTTCGATGACATTCGTCCTGACGAGCTCTATGTTGTTGAAACCCTGTGATGCAAAGAACTCTTCCATCTTCTTGATAGTCGTCCACCAGAAATCATGATTTCCGCGGCAGAGGAGTTTTCTTCCGGGGAGTCCGGATAAGAACCTGAAGTCTTCTTCGGCCTTATCGATATAGGTAGCCCATGAGATATCGCCCGGGATCAGCACCGTATCCGAATCGGTGACGAGACTTACCCAGTTCTCCCTGACCCTGTCAATATAATCGCCCCATGAAGACCCGAAAACCTCCATCGATTTCTCGGGACAGCTCAGGGACAGATGCAGGTCTGCCAATGCAAAAATTGCCATCAAGACTCCCTGTGGAAATATCTGTATATTGCGGCAGCGTCCTTGGCGGATATGCCTTTTGCTTCCGTCAGTTCTTCTTCGGAAGCGTTTTCCACAGCTTTTATTGTACCAAAATGCGCGAGCAGATTCTTGCGCTTTGAAGGACCTATGCCTTCGATGTTCTCAAGCTTATATCTGATATTGCGTTTGCCGGCGAGTTTATGCTGGTATGAGATCGCGAATCTGTGGACTTCATTCTGGACCGTGGTAAGGAATCTCAGAAGTCCCATCTCCTGATCCGTCAGTGTCCTTCCTTCAAGCCTTATCTCGCGACCGTCCTCGAAAACGATTCCCGCGGTCTTGTGGTGATCGTTCTTGACCATTCCGGCAAGGTATATATTCTCTGTTCCTTCAATGCTTCTTACAACGGACGCAACAGCCTCGAGCTGTCCTTTTCCGCCATCGACCAAAATTATGTCGGGATACTTGAATCCGTCTTCCTCATTATGGTTGAAGCGTCTTTCCAAAGTCTCTCTCATCGACTGGTAATCGTCCTGAGATTCTACTCTCTTCATCTTGAATAGTCTGTAGGACTGCCTGTCTGCCCTTCCGTCTTTGAATACGACCATTCCGGCACAGATATCGTCATTTCCGAGATTGGAGATATCGAAAGATTCGGCTCTCGAGATGCTGCCTTCAGGTGCGCCGATCAGTTCTTCAAGATATCTCAAAGGTACTGAAGGATCCGCATTCGCGTTCCCTCCCCTGAGTATTCTTCTGACCATCATCTCCCTCGCGTTCGAGCCTGCGAGATCTTTTAATTCACGGAGTTCACCGCGTTCTGCGACATGAAGTCTGCAGTTCTTTCCGAGCTTTTCCGTCAGCGTATTTTCGACTGCTTCAAGGTCCTCTTCTTCCATCTTGAAAGGGATCAGGATAAGAGGCGGAATGAACGGTGCATTCTCATAGTATTGCATTATGAAATTCTTTAAGATCTCTTCCTGATCTGCTTCTTCTCCGGCGAAGAAATACGTTGATGAACCGACGATTCTTCCCTGCCTCAATTCGAGTTTTCGAACGCACGTCTCGCCGCAGTCGGAATACATTCCTATCGCATCGACATCGCGCTCGATATCAAGATAGACTCTCTGGTTCTGACGGATCGCGCGGAGAGCGAAAAGCCTGTCTCTTAATGCGCCGGCCTTCTCAAATTCGAGATTTGCGGAGCACTCCTCCATCTGCGCTTTTATGCTCTTTTCGATGCCGTCGTATTTACCTTCGAAGAACTGCACGATCTGTCCGATCATTTCCCTGTATTCTTCGTTCTTCACGGTTCCGAGACAGGGTGCCATGCACTTTCCGATGTGATAATTAAGACACGGTCTTTCCTTGCCGATGTCTCTCGGGAAGACCTTCCTGCAACGCTTGAGCGGGAATATATCTGATATTGCTTTCAATACTTCAAAGCAGTCCGAACCCATGTAAGGACCGTAGTATTTTGCGCCCTGTTTGCGGGCTTCAGGATCAGGCCTGAATGCCTTGAAAACTCTCGGATATGCTTCATTCAGGGTAATGCAGATATAAGGATAACCCTTGTCATCCCTGAGCAGGATATTGTATTTGGGCTGGTATCTCTTGATGAGATTGTTTTCGAGCAGGAGCGCCTCAGGCTCTGAACCGACGACCGTATATTCAAAGTCTGCGACATGCGATACCATCGCACGCACCTTGGGGCTGGATATCGCGCCGCCTCCGAAATAACTCTTCAGTCTGTTACGGAGTTTCTTTGCTTTTCCTACATAAATAACACAGCCCGAAGAGTCCTTCATAAGGTACACTCCGGGGCTTAATGGGACAGTGTCCAGCCTGGCGTCAAATTTACCGGCGGGCATTACACTGCGATCTTAGGATTCTTAAGGTGAGAGATGAGAGCTTCGCAAGCTTCCTTCTCGTCGTCGCCGTTAGCTTCGATCTCGATCTCGGCGCCGTTCTCGATTCCGAGGGACATAACGCCCAAAAGGCTCTTCGCATTGGCTCTTCTGCCACTGCGGACGATATAGATTGTGCTGCGGTACTGGGAAGCTTTCTGGATCATGACCGCAACGGCCTTCATCTGCAGAGCATCTTCACAATCAAAAACAATCTTTTCTTTAGTCATAGTACAGGTACGTCCCCTCTTTAAATACGACATAAGTATATTTTTGACTCTTTTGAAAATCAACCAAAAACAGACGCATCTGTCTAATTTCGACTATTTAACCCAAATGAGAAAAATTTGGCAAAACCTTTTGTTAAAATTATCAATCAATGCATTTGGACAGCAGTACTGCGTCCCTGCCTGCACCATAATAATCGCGTCTTCTGCCATACTTCTCAAAACCGCAGTGCTCATAAAGCGCAAGCGCAGGAGCGTTGTCGTGTTCAACTTCGAGGAATACTTTTGCCGCACCGCGCTTCTTAAGTTCATCCAGCAATGCGTTCATGAGCTTTGTCCCGAATCCTCTTCCCCTGCATTCCGGAGCGGTTACGATGTTGCCGATATTGCTTTCATCAAGAACAATATCAGCACCGACATAGCAGACGCACTTTCCTTCGGATTCAATTATCAGGCATATCTTGTTGCTATCATTTATCAGGCTCTCAAATTCACTTCTGACCCAGGGGTGAGCAATGGAACCTTTTTCCAGGTCCATTATGCTGTCGACGTCTTCGATTACAGCTTCCCTGATTATCAGATCCGGATCAGGCATTCTTCTTCAGCCTCTCAGCCTGTGAAACAGCACAGTAGCAGGCGCTGACGTCTCTCGCATCTTTAAGTTCCCTGCCCGCAAAAGCAGCTTTCGCAACACCTTTGGGCACGATCGCCGCACCGGGGGCATAGTAGATATTGAGCTTTGATCCTGCTTTCTCGAAAGCCTTCTTCATGACATCCGATCCGCTTCCGACTACGAGGATCTGGTGTCTTACACCATAGATCACTTCAGGGATCTTCTCGATCGCTGCGACAAGATCATCAGCATTGTAAGCATTTTCGGGCAGCAGTGACCTGAGCGTATCGTCTTCTGCGACCTGTGCGAAAACCCTGTTGTTTCTTGCATCTATCGCAGGCACGATCAATGTCTCTGTCTTGGGTGTCATCGTCGCATTCTCACATGAACGCGCGAGCGCTTCAGTAGATGAGACGGCAATGCATTTTTTACCGGATGCCAATGCCATTCCCTTGACTGCCGCAAGCCCTATCCTTATACCGGTAAATGAACCGGGACCGACCGTAACGGCATATCCGTCAAGATCTTCGTGTTTTAATCCTGATTTTTCCATCACGCGGTGCACCAAAGGCATGAAAGTCTCCGAATGCGTCAGCGTCTCGAAAGAAAGCTCATAGCAGATCTCTTTTCCGTCTTCGAAAACACCGGCGCTGCAATTGTTATTAGATGTATCACAAACAAGCAGTCTCATTCTTCAACCTTCGCTCCCGCATTAACAACAGCATCCGTAATATTCTTTGAGTGCTTTTCAGAACACTCGCATTCAAATGTCCTTTCAGTGCCGTCACCCGTAATGGTCATCTTTATCACATCTTCGGGCAGCAGCTCATCGATGATGTCGCTCCACTCGATCACGCAGACACCGTCTCTGTAGAAATACTCATCAAGACCGCTCATCAGGAAATCATCCGGTCCCGACAGTCTGTAAGTATCGAAATGAAACAGCATAAGCCTTCCGCCATCGTATTCGTTTACGATGGTAAATGTCGGACTCGACACATGTGACGTCGAACCCAGACCGCCGGCAATACCGCGCGTAAGGCAGGTCTTTCCTGCACCGAGATCGCCGGTCAGAGCGATGACGTCGCCACCGCAAAGTGACTTGGCCAGTTCATGTCCAAATCTCTCGGTCTGTTCAGGTGATGTAGTCTTGAATCTAATCATGCGTAGTAATTTTACATTCAAGAGTGATAAATAGCAAAGAGGAGTATTCAGGACGAAGAGTTCTCAGATAAACACAAAATAAGACTGCCTCCGGTTATGGGCACTTGGGAGGCAGTCTTGCTTTATTTAAAGGTTATTGTCAGTTTTATCAGGGATTCGTGCAATATCCTGCAGAATTGAAGTTATAGTTCTTACCATCAATCTTATAAGTTGCATTCTTTGCATACCATCCGGTCGTATCCTGGTAGTACCAGCCCTTGGAATCCTTCTTCCAGCTTGCTATGGCCTCGTAGATCCACTTGCCGTTTGCTTCAAGCCAGTAACCGTTGCAGTATTCATTTGCTGCCATCTCGCCTGAAGATTTAAGGAAATACCAGCTTCCGTTATCTTTGATCCAACCTGTAGCCATCTCTCCGGATGACTTCATGTAATACCACTTACCGCCGTCCTTGATCCAGCCGGTAGCCATCTCACCTGACGGCTTCAGGAAATACCACTTGCCGCTGTCCTTGATCCAACCGGTCTGCATCTCTTTATCTTCATTGAAGAAATACCACTTACCACCGATTTTCGTCCAGCCTTCTGCATAGTTATAATTTTCATACATATAGCACCAGTAGCCGTCCATTCGTCTCCAACCGGCATAAGGATTCCCTTCACCTTCATAATCGATAAGCGCAAGATCAAAATCTGCTGCAGCATCAGATCCTAAAGTCCATGCAAGGATATAGTAAGTTTTTCCTTTCACAAAATCATAATTGTCCGGATCGCTATCATCTGCTTTGCAATACCAGAAGATATCTTCTCCGGTATTCTCAAAATTCTCATAGTCTATTATTCCTATTAAGAAATCTGCACTCATATTGCTTATGTAGATCGTATAGTTTCCTGTTGCTCTGGGAACAAATCTGTAAAGGTCAACATCATTGTTTTTATCACTTAATTGAACATGATAGAGTTCATCGTACCCTAACTCATCAGCTTTATCATACTCAAAGTCTGATCTGATTTTTATTCCGGCATACGGATCAGGAACCTGTGCTGCGGAAACCTGTGTGCCCAGCAGAATCGCTGTTGCGAGGCTTAATAACCCTGCAATTTTTATCTTGTTGCTGATCATTTTCTTTCCTCCCTCATAATACGCATACAGGATTTCTTTCATCTGTTCCGGATATCCTGTGTTTCGAGTATATATA
The DNA here is from genome assembly GCA_000621765.1 of Ruminococcaceae bacterium AB4001. GTDB lineage: Bacteria > Bacillota > Clostridia > Saccharofermentanales > Saccharofermentanaceae > Saccharofermentans. The sequence continues at coordinate 43,237 of JHXJ01000017.1, read as the reverse complement.
AAATCCGTTTGATTTATAATCACCCATTTGTACCATTTTCAGGCAAGAAAAAAGGACCGCAGGTAATGCAGTCCTTTTCGAAAGACTCTGTAAACGTATAACGATTAACGCTTTGAGAACTGTGAAGCCTTTCTTGCCTTCTTGAGACCCGGCTTCTTTCTTTCCTTCATACGTGCGTCACGTGTAAGGAATCCGCTCTCCTTGAGAACTGCCTTGTAGCTCTCTTCGTCTGCTTCAACCAAAGCTCTTGCGATACCGTGACGGATAGCACCGGCCTGACCGGAAATACCGCCGCCTACAGCCTTAACGATAACGTCGAACTTATCTTCTGTCTGTGTAGCTGCGAGAGGCTGACGAACGATGAGCTTCAGTGTGTCGAGACCAAAGTAATCGTCGATATCCTTGCCGTTGATCGTGATCTTGCCCTTACCGGGAACCAGACGAACGGCTGCTACTGCGTCCTTACGACGGCCTGTGCCGTAATAATATACTTTGCTGCTTGATTTCTTTGCTGCCATTATTACTTAGTCCTCCGATTAGAATGTGTAAACTTCAGGCTTCTGAGCTGCCTGCTCGTGCTCGGGGCCGGCATAAACGTGAAGCTTTCTGAACATCTGACGGCCGAGAGAGTTCTTAGGGAGCATACCCTTAACTGCGAGCTCTACTGCCTTCTCAGGGTTCTTTGCCATCATAGTACGGAAATCGATCTCTTTCATTCCACCCGGGAATCCAGAGTGATGACGATAGATCTTTTCGTCAGCCTTCTTACCGGTAACAATTACCTTGGAAGCGTTGATTACGATTACATTATCTCCGGTATCAAGGAAAGGAGTATATGTGGGCTTGTGCTTACCTCTTAAGAGCTTAGCGACCTCTGTAGCCAAACGACCGAGAACCATGCCCTCTGCGTCGATTACGAGCCATTTCCTTTCTATTGAATCCTTGGTTGCAACATATGTAGCCATGTGTCTTTCTCCTTGAAATTCATTGATTCTTCTTAGTATTCCCTATGCCCTTACCGGACAAAAAGAACAGGCCTGCCCTGAAGCAAGCCTGCATATAATAACCGCCTTAAAACGATATGTCAACGATTTTTCTTAAAAAACTTCAATAATTCTCTTAAAATCGTCGAAATCCGCCTTTTTTCGTGTTTAATCAGCTGTCCTGTATACGATCGACTCGATGGTGTTTACACCGTCAGTAGAGATCTGGAGAGCTGTATTTCCCGAAATATAGAGAAGACCGTAGTCATCTACCTGTTCGGGTGTTCCGAAAACTGCCTTTGCCTCGTCTACCGTCTGGCCGACACGGACACCGTTGCAGTCAGTGAGCGGGTCTTCAACGATGATTCCTCTGATGAGTTCAACACCGTTATCAGTATATGTCTGGATAAGGAATCCGGCATATGTATATGTCGTATCCAGGCCCTGGCCTGCGCATGAAGCTGCCTGATAAGGCTCTTCGATCGGGTCACCCAAAGCTGCGAGTACGGATTCGGCATTAGTGCCCGGCATGATGCTGTAGCCCCTGTATGTGAATGCATATCCCTCGACATTTCCTGATTCACTCTGATTGCTTGCTTCTACCGAGATCTGTGTCTGGCCGCCGTCAAGACGTACTGCCTGGGCTGTCTCGTCTGATGACGGCTGGTTGCATCCTGCAAAAAGAGCTGCTGCCATGCATAAACCTAATGTTGCTACGATAATCTTTGTTTTCTTCATCTTTCTTTTCTCCTATTATCTTATTCTATATTTTCAGTTTCCTGTTGTTCGGTTATGTATTCGGGGGTCCCTCCTGCCCTTACAGGCAGCATGGATCCGTCAAACCTGTGATGACCGTCCTTTATCTCTTCGTCGGTACACTTGAAGAATACCTCCCAATGATAATCGAACAATGTCGAATCACAATGATACCACTCTCCGTCCAATTTTACGAGATTCCAATAATGTCCGTTATGCTGGATCGGATATCTTATTACCATCATGTTTTCGATACCTGCACAGTCAAGGAGCATCTTGCATGTGGAATAGTAAGTGAAACAGTCACCGCCGTGCTGCGTGAATCCTCTCAAAGCAGCTTCCTCAAAAGTCTGTGACTCGTTGACCGGTCTGTAGAAGATATTGGAGTGTACCCATGTATAGATATTGCGGGCGGTCTCCGTCTCGTTCTTGCCCTTAAGCTTTGCGACCAGGTCTTCTGCTATCTTGTAGACTTCCCTGTGGACAGTCGTATCCCAGGCAGCGCCCGTGCCTCTGACACCGTCTTCGAATACTTCTTCTTTTATGTTGACCGTGGCATCCTGTCTGCGGACATTGCCTGCTTCATCTTTTGCTTTATATGTAATTACATAAGAACCGGCTTCGCCCATCTTTACCCTCGATGTGTCGACGACGACCTTCGGATCTTCATCGTAATCGTCTTTCCATGTGATGCCGGAATAATAATCGATCACCGCATCCTCCGAGCAGCCTATCGTGATATCGTGTATCCCGTAGAAAAGAGGCGCATTGTGGTCATCCGTAACATGGAACGGAACATTGATGATCGTGGAATTGTCATACCAGTCCGTAACCACGACAGGCACGGTGTAATCGCCCGTATACTCATAAGACGGAGTACCGTTAAGATATTCGATCCTGGCTATGCCTGAAAGATCGTAAAGACAGCCGACACACTCTGATGCCTCCGGCCACTCAAGGCTTGCATACTGCATCTTCGGAAGCGGAATGCCTTTAGGTGCCGTGTGGTCTTCGATCTTCAGGATGACATCCTTCTCAAAGACTCTGTCATAGATGACCCTGAGCCTGTAGACCGCAGGAATCTTCGTGTCGATAGCAGAGATGTCAGTAATAAATCCGGCATCTTCCGGACACTCAACGAAGAAGTCCTCTATCCTGATCTTTGAACCGGCCTCAATGGTCACGGTCCTGTTAAGGTTTTTGTCGGCGTCACTTATCGTAAATGCGACTGACGCTCCCAACAGAGCGGAGCAGTATATAAACGCTCCTATCTTCCCCAAAAAGTTGTGCATAATCCTTTTCCTCTATTCCCAAATTTAATCCCCAAATAAAATATACTCTTATTCTTTGTCCTTGTCCTGCTCTTCTTCCGCTTCCGGAGTCGGAGTAGGTGTTGAAGTTTCTGTAGCTGTCGGTTCCGCCACGTCTGTAGGTGTCGGAGTAGGTGTGTCCGTTGATGTGGGAACCGGCGTTGATGTTGACGTCGGAGCCGCCGTAGGTGTCGGAGTCGACGTCGGTGTTGACGATGGAGTCGATGTCGGCGTAGACGTTGGCGTAGCTGTTGCCTTTGCCGTAGGTACGGGCGTCTGCGTCGCAGAAGGTGTCGGTGTATTCGTTACCGTTGGTACCGGCGTAGGTGTAGGCGTATTCGTCTGTGTCGGCGTCGGTGTGTCTGACGGCTTGTACTCTTTTGAACCGCCGGCGCGCATAGGATAGAGCCAGCCGTTGAACTGGTGGTTGCCGTCGTTGATCTGTTCATCCGTGCACATGAAATATACGCCCGGGTGATTTCTGAACTTTGTCGCATCACAGTGATACCACTCACCGTTGAGCTTTACGAGATTCCAGTAATGCCCGTTGGTATAGACCGGATATCTCCTGACCATCATGTTGGGAATGCCTGCGCAGTCGAGCAGCATCTTTGAACAGCAGTAGAAGACATAACAGTCGCCGCAACGTCTGCTGAATCCCATGTAAGCGGCACTCTCGTAGTTCTGCGAACCTCTTACATTCATGTAATAGATGTTCGAGTGTACCCAGTCGAAGATTGCCCTTGCAGTCTCGACATCAGAACCTCTCCAAAGACCTGACATGATGCCGGATGCGAGAGAATAAGGATCTCCCGGGTTCTTCTCGGCATCGATGTATCTGTATCCGCCTTCGCCTATCTCTTCGTCTTCGACTGTTACGGATATCCTGACTCTTGCCTTAAGTCTGCGGACGTTTCCTGCCTTATCCACTGCCTCGTAAGTGATGAAATAATCACCGTTCTTGGTGTAATCGATATCAGAATCGTCTACCCTAAGGACAGGTTCGTCATCGTAATCATCAGTGACCGTTATTCCGGCGAAGAAATCGAGTTTTCCGACATCGTCAACGATGTCGAAGTTATGTATGCCCTTGATCAGCGGAGCCGTATGATCGTCGATCATGGTGAACGGGACCATTATCTCGGAACTGTTGCCGTAAACGTCAGTAACTACTACCGCGACATCAAAGACACCGCCCTTTGAAAAGTGCGGAACGCCGTCCCTGTATTCGATCTTTGCGATGCCTGAAAGGTCGTAAAGATAGCCTATGCAGTCCGCTGCCTCAGGCATTTTCCAATTGCAGTAAAACTCCTGGGGAAGCGCCATACCCTTAGGCGGCGTGTGATCCTCAATCCTTAAAGTGACATCCTTTTCGAATGCCTCATCATAAAATACTTTGAGCTTATATACTGCAGGAACATCGGTATCGATCGATGAAATGTCGGTGATGAATCTTGCATCACCGGGACATTCCTTGAAGAAATCCTCTAACCTGATTTCAGTTCCGGCTTCGATAACGACTTCATCTATAAGATTGTTGTCAGCATCCCTGATCGTGAAGAATACGGATGCGGCAACAAGTGCAGCACAATATAAAAATGCTCCTATTTTTCCAAAAATCTTGTACATATACCAATCGTTAGAAAAGCTTATGCATCAATCCGCAAACTCGAAAAATCAATCTCCTGTTTCGCTGCCGTTGTTTTCCTCGCCGCCTGAAGTGTCGGGCGTAGGAGTCGGCGGATCTGTTGCTACCGGTGTTTCCGTAGGCGTCGGTACCGGTGTATCGGTAGCCGTCGGTGCCGGTGTAGGTGTGTCAGTAGCAGGCGGTGCCGGCGTAGGTGTCACCGTAGAATCTGTCTGCGCAGGCGTAGGCGTTGGTGTCTGCGTCTGAGTTACCTCAACAGTAGGTGTAGGAGAAGGCGTTGCCGTTGTTGACGGTGTTGCCGTAGGTGTCAGTGTAGCTGTAGGCGTAGGAGTATCAGAGGGCTTGTATTCCTTTGATCCGCCTGCGCGCATAGGATAAAGCGAACCGTTGAACTGATGGTATCTGTCGTTGATCTCGTCATCGGTGCACATGAACCAGATGCCCGGATGATCACTGTAGCCCTCAGTAGCGTCGCAGTGGTACCACTCTCCGTTGAGCTTGACCAAAAGCCAGTAGTGGATGTTTCCGTTATATCTCGGATAACGCTCAACCTTCATGTTAGGGATACCGGCTTCATCGAGGAGCATCTTGCAGCATGCGTAATAAACATAGCAGTCACCGTTGTGCTTGGTGAATCCTCTGTAAGCCGCATTCTCGTATGAACGTGATCCGCTTAAGAGCCTGAACCAGAGTGTCTTATGTACCCAGTTGAAGATGTTCCTTGCGGTTTCAACGTCGCTTGAGCCGTAAAGTCCTGACATGACCTTTCTTGCAAGAGGATATGGATCTCCTTTGTCAGAATCACCGGAACCGTTGTCATTTTTCGTTTCGGTATCCTTTGCTTCCTCAGGCATCTTGACGGTCAGCGTCGTATCAACAGAAGCTACGTTTCCGGCCTTATCAACAGCCAGATAAGTGAGCGGATACACACCTGCCTTGGTGTAATCGACCTGTGAATCGTCGATCTTGATAACGGGCTCGGGGTCAGTGTCATCGGTGACCGTAACTCCGCCGAAGAAATCAAGTGAATCCGGATTGCCCTCGAGCGTAAGCTCATGAACACCCGTGATCACAGGAGGCGTTACATCGTTGATTATCGTGAAGGGAACCCTGATGACGGTGCTGTTGCCGTAAACATCGGTTACAAGGATCGGAACATCGTATGTTCCGGATTCGGTAAACTTCGGTTCGCCTTCCTGATAGTCGATCTTTGCAATACCTGACAGGTCGTAAAGGTTCGTGACACAGTCCTTTGCTTCAGGCATCTTCCAGTTGCTGTAGACAGTTACAGGAACGGGTTCGCCCGTAGGAGGTGTGTGGTCTTCGATCCTTAAGACGACATCAGCTTCTTTGTTGTGTCCGTAACGGATCTTAAGCTGATAGACTGCAGGCTGCGTTGTGTCGATTCCCGAGACATCCGTCGCAAATTCCGCATTGTTCGGAACAGCATCGAAGAATGCCTCGATAGTGATCGGGGTTCCCGCCTCGATCACCACGTCAGTCTTGACTGCTGAATCATTGTCATCACGCAATACGAAAAATGCGATCACGCAGAGTATCACGAGAATGATACTCGCGCCAATGACCAGGATCTTCAATTTCTTTTCCATTTTCTTCTCGTCCTTTTCCATATTTCCCCACTTTATTCATCTGCATAAGGGAAGCCCGATAAGATCTTCCCCTGATAAACATTGATATACTTCTGCACTGACGTTGAAGCTCTCTCAGGATATTCATCCTTAGCAAAAGAGTGGTCGGTCGGCGCATTCTTGATCTCTGCGTCAGTCATCATGAAGCAGAAATAACCCTTAGGCGTATAGTCATTGAAATACTTCTGGGCATCGCAGTGCCACCACTCGCCGTTGAGCTTGACCAGTGCCCAGTAATGGAAATTATCCCATGAGTTCTTGCGTTCTCTTACGACGCAGATATTCTCGATACCCTCAACGTCCAGCATTGCCTTGCAGACGGACCATGTTCCGTAGCAGGAAGAGTATCTCTTTGTAAATGTGTTGATGGCTGCAACAGCCCAGTTCTCATAAGAAGGCGTACGCAGGATGAACGAAATGTTCTTGTGTACCCAGTAGAAGATCTTCATTGCCTTCTCGACGTCTGTATCGTCTTCATCGAGGATGCTCGCATTGATCTCTCTTGCCATCCTGTATGCTTCATCAACATAAGCCTGCGTTACAGCTGAAGACTGTTCTGCATTTGCGATCGGGATGACATGTACCTTTATGGTGACCTCGGATGTGTTTCCGACATCGTCAGTAGCAGTATAAACGACAGGGTAATCTCCGACGATGTTGAGATTTACCTTGGAGTTATCGATATTAAGCCTGGGATTCTCGGCATGGTCATCAGTTACCAGAATGCCTTCCCTGTATGCGATCGTTTCGGTTCCGACCATGACGTCCATGTCGTGGGTACCATAGATTACGGGAGCCTGTACATCCTCGATGATATCGAAAGGAACACCGACAACAGAAGAATTTCCGCTGGTATCTGTAAGCTTTACGCCGATCTCATACTTTCCGCCCTTTGAAAGATCCGGCTTGCCGCCGTCGTAAGAGCATGTGACGGAAGTCATGTCGAAAATATCAGTAATGAGCGTCTCCGGCTCCGGAGCCTCACCTGTATACATTGCGACCGGAACAGGCTTGCCCGTGGGAGCTGTGCGGTCAACAACATTGAGGATCGAATGGACCACATGACCGCCGCAGTCGATCGCGATGTCGTAAGATGCGAGCATACCGGGATCGATAAGATCGATATTGGTTATGAACCTGGTGTTCGGAGGTATTCTCGTAAAAAAGCAATCGAGTGTGATCGGATGACCATACTCGATATCAACTTCAGAAAGACATGAATTGTCTATGTCCCTGATGGTGTCGGTATAAAAAAAATAAGCTGCAGCCACGCCCAGACAAGCACCTGCGATAAGAGGCAGAACCACTATTCCCAGGAACTTTAGGAAGCTGAACTTATTTTTCTTTGCCGATCTTTTGGCCATCATATCTGAGCAATGTAAACTATAGCTGTGATTACTCCTGTGCCGTCAAGCTGTAAACGGAGTTCTGTGCCTTCCTTTGCGAAAGTTACGCCGGCTTCAAATTCTGCGGTGGGCTCACCGTAAACAGCCTTGGCGTCATCAATGGTCTTTCCGATGCAGATGCCTTCGGGTGTTGTGACCGTGTCATCGAAAATTGAGATGACATAGATAACATCTGAACCGGGGTATGTCTCAACGTTAAAAGAGCCGCCCTTGAAATCATAGCTTGTAGCCATTCCCTGACCTGCGCATGAAGCAACAGTAGCAAATTCGTAGCTGTCATCGGGGAACTTGCTCTCGTCCATGACCATGTTGGGAGCGAGCTTAACGCCGTTGTATTCAAAATAGAAGCCGCTGAATCCTTCGTCTACGTTGACCGTTGCAGAAGGAGCGATGACTTCGCCACTGTTCTGTGACTGGGTCGAGATAATATTTACATCGGAAGAAACCGGCTCCGGCTGATTATTGCAGGCACTGATGCCCATACCAATTACACTGAGGCTCATAACAAGAGCTACGGCTTTTGTGAATTTCATATTCCATGATCCTCCATACCTATTCGTCTAAACAACTAGATATAATACACCATGCCCAAAACACGCGTACTACAAAATTGAGGGAAAATGGCTGAAATTTTTACTCTAATATGCCTAATTATATAAAAAAGGAGCAATCTTCAGCTCTCGATCGCGTTTGCGCCGTAACTTTTGAGCTCTCCGTACATCTCGATCTCGCGGAGCTGGTCCGCCTTCATGTCGTAATAGAACTTGATGTCCTTTTCGTATTCGGAAGCCACTTCAGGAACAGTCCTGTAATCCGTAAGACCGTAATTGTCCACAAGGTACTGTCCGAAATAGACACTGAGCTTCTCAGCGCCATAGATATTGAGATGCTGGCCCGCGTCATACGTATCAGTAGTCATGTCGAGTCCCATTTCATCAGCGTGATCGCAGAAATTGATATATGTCAGGCCGTACTGCTCTGCATATTTCTCAACGTTCTCATCCCACTGCTCGTACCAGCCGAATTCGATGGGGGCCCTTACGAGAATGAGTTCGATCCCCTTTTCTTCGCAAAGAAGCCTGATCTTGTCGAGATAAGACATCGCGTTTTCGCCGAACTTGTAAGTGATGAGCGGCATCTGGCGCGGCAGTTTCCCAAGAGGCTTTACGTCACAGCGCATATAGTAACCGTTGTGTGAAGTTATGTCTTTCGAGAATACATGCTCAAAATCAGTACCGGTAAGATTGTCCCACCTGTCATGGTATCTGAGGATCGGGAAAACATAAGAAGCAAAAGTCTCATCTTTTGTCATCGAGACGTTTATCGCATCGATCTTATCCTGTGACCACCTCATGCCGTCCAGGGTCATTCTGTTATACGCCTCGTTGCGCGGCACATCGTGCTGGAGATTATGGATAGACAGGACTACAACCTTGGGAGTCTCAGTCCTTAACACGTCCCTGAGCAGATAGTAAGTCTGGCAGATATACTGCTCGCCCGAGCCCCTGATGTAGGCGGAGATGCCGTATTCTTCGTACATCTTTATCGGGGAATAACTCTCGTAAGCGTCACAGTCGCCGAAGAAGATAACGTCATGCGGGACCTTCTCCCTGTAATACTCTTCGGTAAAAGAACCTTCGATTACGCCCTTCTGGTATTTGGGCATGAGGAGTCTTTGAACAAACCAGAGCACTGCAAAAGAGAGCGCCAGCAGAACCAGCGCCGTAATGATCTTTTTTATTGTCTTTGAGCCTTTTTCTGACCGTCCTGCCATTACATTGCCTTCTTGAGACGGCGGAAGTCACCTAATGCCTTCCAGCCGATCTTGACGATCTTCTTGATGTTAATGGAGTTCGTACCGCCCTGACGGGGTCTGAACGTAACCTCGCGGAAAGAAACTTCCTCACCGTAATAGACGAAATACGTGGTCATCATGATGTTAGGAAGATTGTAATCCTTGTCGAGTCTCGGCAGATACTTTGCCACTGTCTTTGCTTCCATGAGACGGAAAGGAGCGTTCGCATCCGGAACCTTAACATGGAAATAGCACTTGAGGAGGAAGCAGACAACCTTCTCAACGAATGCCCTGGACTTGCCGTCGCCTCTGACGACCCTGTGTCCGAAAATGCCTTTATAGCCTTTACGCAGCTGCCAGAATGCATCGAATTCCTCAGGCAGTGTCTGTCCGTCGGAGTCAGTCTGGAAGATATAATCAGCGCCCTGCTTTATCGCATAATCGTAAAGAGCGATGACCTTGGGGCCATGCTGCTTGCCTGTATCTGACAGGATCTCGAGCTGCGGATGGTCCTTTTTGAAGTTTTCCAGGAGTTCATGTGTCCTGTCGACGCTTCCGCTGTCGGCAATTACGAGTCTTGATGCGGGATCCTTTCCTTCAAGGATCGGATACCAAGATGTTACGACGTCGAGGATGTTTTCCTCTTCGTTATATGCAGGCATGACGATATAAAGACTATCCATGGTTTACTCCTCCGGAATGTTTATCTTCTCGCTTACGATGTAGCGGGGACGCTGTTTGGTCTCAAGATAGATCTTTCCGATATATTCTCCGATAACACCCAGGCTGATCATCTGTATTCCCGAGACAAAGCAGAGGATACAGGTGGTGGAAGCCCAACCGTCAACAACATATCCGGATATAACCGAAACCAATACATAGATGATACCGATAAAACTCAAAAAAGCCACAATGAGACCCAATAAAGTTATTATCCTGAGCGGCCTTACCGAGAAAGACGTAACGCCGTCGATCGCGAGAGACATCATTTTCGAGAGCGGATAATGCGTCTTGCCCGCTTCCCTTTCAGCTCTCGAATAGTAGACCACGGACTGCTTGAATCCAAGCTGCGGGATGATGCCTCTGAGGAAGAGATTTACCTCTCCATAACCTTCAAGCGCATCTAATACTCTCGCGCTCATGAGTCTGTAATCGGCGTGATCGGGAATGATGTCGACACCCATGCCGCGGAGGAAGCTGTAATAAGATCTTGCAGAAGATCTCTTGAACCATGAATCCGTGGAGCGGTCGTTCCTTACGCCGTAAACGATCTCATTTCCCTTTGCATACTCATCGACCATCTGCGCGATGGCATTGATATCATCCTGGCCGTCACAGTCCATCGAGATAGTGATGTCGGCATGTTTCTTTGCTTCCATCAGGCCTGCGATCAGAGCGTTCTGGTGACCTCTGTTGCGCGAAAGGGAGATCGCTGCATATCTTTCATCTTCATCGCAGAGCGAGGAAAGGATTTCCCATGTCTTATCCCTGCTTCCGTCATTAACGAACATTACGCGGCTCTTACTGTCGATCTTCCCTGCCTGTTCGAGCTCGTCGAGCTTCGCCTTAAACTTACCGCTCGTCAGCGGCAAGACCTGCTCTTCGTTATAGCATGGGATCACAAGATAGAGTACAGGCGTCATGTAAAGCTCTCCGGTAAAGTTTCTTATCCTTGAATTATAGCATAATCAGGGCTTTATAATCGCATGGTTCTTGTAATCGATCCTGCTCTGCACCGATTCGGTGGCACTCTCGGGGAACTTGCTCTGCTTGAACTGGAAACCGTTCCAACCGCCCTGCCAGAAATCCAGGAGTTCTTCTGTCGTGTACATGAAGAAATAACTGTCGTATCCTTCACGCCATGTTGCATCACAGTGATACCACTGTCCGTTGATCTTCACGTAGTTCCAGAAATGCGTTGCGGTCTCATAAGGATATCTCTCGATTATCATGTTCTCGATGCCTGCCACATCGAGCAGGGCCTTTACCGCATATGCAGTCGAATAGCAGTTGCCCATACGCGTTTCAAACGCATTATAAGCTGCTTCCGTCCATGAGTTGCTGTACGTCCTTAACATGAACCTGATGTTGTATCTGCACCACCAGACGATCTGGAGTGCGACTTCCTCGTCTGTCATTCCGGGCTCCGTGATGCTGTCCAAGATCTCTTTTGCTTTCGCGTAAACGACCTCAGGCTCAACATATCCTTTGGGCTTTTTCTCAACAAGAATATTTACCGTCACGGAAGATTCATTGCCTGAAAAATCTCTGGCGGTATAAGTCACTTCGTATGTTCCCTCTTCGTTCAGATCGACCCCGTTTGAATCTATGTCGAGAACGGGAGCTGTATCGTAATCGTCAGTTACCGTGATGTCTTTTCTGTAAGATACCGTATCTCCGATATAGAACTGGATATCGTGAGCACCTTCGATCACGGGCGCTTCTGAATCTTTCGTAACTTCAAAAGGTACGCCTACAACAGTCTCATTTCCGCACCCGTCTGTAAGCAGCGCGAGCGCCGTAAAACTGCCGCCTTCAGACATGTCGGGAACGTCTTTCCATGTTACGTTCACACCGGTGATGTCTTCTGTTCCGGTGACACATGCCGAGGCTTCCGGGATGTCTTCACATGCGAACATCTTTTGCGCGATTCCTTCCCCTTTCGGAGGAGTCGAATCCGCGATAATGAGTCTGCAGGAATTATTGATTCCGTACATGCCTATATTGAAATATATCGTCTGCGGAAGATCGATATTTACCTCATCGAAATTCAGGTTTGTTGAAATAAGTCCGGGTATCGCAGGCACCTCTTCAAAGAACATATCAAGGTCAGGTCTGACAGAACCCGCCTCGATCGTGACCTCGTTTTTCAGCAGTGCTTTTTCATCTTTTATGAACTGGTAAACACTGACTCCCAAAACAATTAACAGGAGAACGATCACACCTATAAGAAGCAGTTTAAACGGATTGACGGTTGAAGTCTTTTTCTTCTGTACGGGCTTCTGGACAGGTCTTTGATTTGGCTTTTGTACTGTCCTTTGAGCCGGCTGCTGAGCAGGTCTTGGTACAGGTCTTTTCACACCCGTCCGGACAGGCCTCTGCTGTCCTGTATTTCCTGCCAGACGCGCCTGCTGCTGAACCGGTCTTCGTGATGGAACATTACCCTGGATTCTCCCATCAGCAGATGGTTGTGCTTTCCGTTGACGGGGTACCTGGTTGTTGCCTTCACGAGTATTGTTCATATCAGTTTCTGATCTTATGTCCGCTGTAATTTATCCGTTTCTGTACAGACTCCGTCGCCGATTCGGGATAGAGGTCTTCAGGGAAATTATACCCATTCCAGCCGTTATGCCAAAAATTCTTCAATTCCTTCGTCGTGTACATGAAGAAATAACTGTCGTATCCGATTCTCGGAGTCGAGTCACAGTGGTACCACTCTCCGTCGATATTTATGTAGTTCCAGAAATGCGGGTTGTAGATGTAAGGATCTCTGACGATGATCATGTTCTCTATGCCCGCAACATCGAAAAGTGCCTTTGCGCACATCGCGTAGTTGTAGCAGTTGCCTTCGCGTTTTACCAAAGCATCGTAAGCAGCTCTGGTCCATGAAGAGTTATCACTGTTCGAGATGTAGTAGACGTTATATCTTACCCACCATGTGATCTGGAGCGCCTTCTCCATATCTGTCATGTCGTCGCTCGTGATCTTGTTTAAGACCTTCTCAGCCTCAGCGTAAACGTCTTCGGGCTCGACATAGGTCGAAGGTTTCTTATTAAGCGTAAGACTTATCTGGACTTCGGAAACATTACCTGTAAAATCCTTTGCCCTGTATGTAACCACATAAGTGCCGGGTTCATCCCTGGTGACTTCACTGGTGTCGATCTCCAGAGTAGGATTAGGATCGATGTCATCCGTAACGGTTACATTCTCCCTGAATCTGATGGGATCTCCGATATAGACCTCAATGTCTTCGCAGCCTTCGATGACCGGGGCAATACTGTCTTTCGTAACATTGAAAGGAACTTCCACTATGGTCTCATTACCTGACGAATCGACTATCAGAGCCTTTGCCGTAAGTTTTCCGCCTCCGGATATATCAGGCACCTCTGCCCAGCTGACCGTTACGTCATTGAGGTCATAGATGTTCGTTATGCATTCCTCGACCGGCGGAATGGGATCGATGGAGAACATGGTCTGGGGGATGCCTTCAGCCACAGGCGCAGTCGTATCGACTATCGTCAATACGCACGGAAAATTCATTCCGTACATCGTGATGGTAAATCTTATCGTCTGCGGGATCGTATAGTTGACCGTGGCAAAATCAAGATTGCAGTGCACATACTCACCGAACTGCGGTTCTCCCGTGATATACATGCCAATGTCTGCCGAAGATCCGGCTTCTATGGTGCGTTCACGTACTATCAGGTCCGTATCCTCTTCGAAAACGGTGATCGCCCATACAGCGGCTATTCCGGCCAGAAGAACGATAAGAAGGATTATGAGAAGGGGCGTGGTAAACCTTCTCTTTTTACGGAGTCCGTATGCAGCCATGTCCTTCCTGCTGCCCCGCTTTGGCTGACGCGTCTTTTTTGCAGGTTCGCGGTTTTGCTCTGTTTTGTTCTTCTGGAAAACGGCAGGAGCACTTCTCACCTGTCTTACATTTTGTTGAGAAGAATTTCTACGGACGGTGTTCTCTTTGCGGCGGGCTTCTTTTTCGAGCGCGGCCTCATGCTCCACAGCCTTAAAAACTGCGGCATCGGCAGATCTTACCTTTGCTCTATCGTGTCCCCTGCCGGGAACCTCCGCATGCGACATTTCCGGGCCCTTTCATCGTTCAGGATAATTACCCGTGAAGCAGGCATCACAATATCTGAAATTATCCCCACCCAGCATCACGTCCAGATCCTCAGGTTCAAGATAACCTAAGGAATCAGCGCCTATTATGCCACAAATCTCAGGGATTGTGTGACTGCAGGCGATAAGATAATCCTCATCAGGCACATCCGTTCCGTAGTAGCAGGGGTGCATGAACGGTGGAGAACTTATCCTTACGTGAACCTCAACGGCTCCTGCATTTCTCAGCATGTTGACCTGATTGGCTATAGTATTTCCTCTGACGATCGAGTCATCGATTATGACTACTCTCTTTCCGCGTACTACGGAAGAGATCGGATTTAACTTGATCTTTACGGCCTGCTTGCGCTGCTCCTGTGAAGGCTTGATGAATGTTCTTCCGACATAGGAATTCTTTACAAATCCCTTCTCGTAAGGAATGCCGGATTCAGCCGCAAAACCCAGTGCAGCATCGATACCTGACTCAGGCACGCCGATAACGATATCACAGTCGCAGGGATGTCTTCTTGCAAGGATCCTTCCTGCTTCACGTCTTGCTTCGGCAACCGATATGCCGTCAAGAACAGAGTCCGGTCTTGCGAAATATATATACTCGAAAACGCATTTCTTCATGCCGCGCTTTATTCCGGAGTCGACAGATCTTATGCTGCCTTCTTCGACGACCACTATCTCACCGGGGTTTATATCCCTGATGAATTCAGCACCAACGGCTTCAAGAGCGCATGTCTCAGAGCAGAATATTATCGCATTATCAAGCTTACCCATTACAAGAGGCTTAAGTCCGAACGGATCTCTTGCGGCGATCAGCTTGCGCGGGCTCATGACGAGGAGCGCGTAGCCGCCCTTGATGATCCCCATTACCTCTTTAACTGCTTCTTCGACCGACGGAGTGACAGATCTCTTGCTCGCGATGAGATATGCTATGACCTCCGAATCGGTCGTAGTGTGGAATATCGCACCCTTATCCTCGAGTTCTCTCTTGAGAATCTCCGCATTGGTGAGATTTCCGTTATGGGCGATGGAGAGGGTACCTTTTGAATACTGTGTAACGATGGGCTGTGCGTTCTCTGGAACACTTCCGCCGGAAGTGGAATATCTGACATGACCGATGGCGATGTCGCCTTTGAGGTTCATTATCTTTTCCTTGCTCAGAACATCGCTGACAAGGCCCATTCCCTTGACGCACTCAATGGAAGCGTCATCATTGGTGGCAATGCCGCAACTCTCCTGTCCCCTGTGCTGGAGACTGAAAAGCCCGTAGTAAACGTCACTCGCGCAGTCAGCGCTTCCGTGAACTCCAAAGATTCCGCATTCTTCATGTATTGCCATGAAAAGATTCTATCACTAACATAACGAACAGTAATGCAGAAAAATGTCTGTATTTTGAAGACTTCCACCCGTCCCCGTTTGGATATTACAACAAACGCCGTTCGGCATTAGTGTAAAATAGACCTGTTATGGAAGACTTATTTGCAAATTGTAATCTGTGTCCCCGAAAATGCGGTGCCGACCGGACCGCCGGAAAGACCGGCTTTTGCGGAATGCCCGGCTACCCTGTCGTAAACCTGATAAAGCTCCACTATGGTGAAGAACCTATTATATCCGGCAAAAACGGAAGCGGTACGGTTTTCTTTGAAGGCTGCAGCCTGGGCTGTGTGTTCTGTCAGAACTACACGATCTCAAGAGGCCCTACCGGACACGGCACGGCTATGGATAAGGAGAGCCTTTCATCAGCTTATCTTAAGCTTCAGGACCAGGGTGCAAATAACATAAACCTTGTAACCCCGATACACTTTGCGCCTGCCGTCGCCGATTCGGTCGCACTGGCCAAGAGCAGAGGGCTTAATATCCCCGTCGCAGTAAACTGCTCAGGATACGACCTGGTCAGGACTCTTAAACTTTTCGACGGTCTGGTAGACATATATATGCCTGATATGAAGTATTTCTCATCTTCGTTCTCGTCGGAATACTCTCACGCTTCAGATTACTTCTCAGTATGCTGTTCTGCGATCGACGAGATGGTCAGGCAGACAGGCAGCATAAAGCTCGGTGAAGACGGTATGCTCAAAAAGGGAGTAATAGTAAGGCACCTGATCCTGCCGGGCGGACTTTTCGATTCCAAGCACGTGCTCGATTATCTCACCTCAAGATATGGCAACAGGATCTACATAAGTCTCATGAGCCAGTATACTCCGATGCCGTCATGCACGGGAAAGCTTGCCAAAAGGCCATCTGAGAGGTCCTGCTCATCCCTGGCCGATTACCTTGCTTCGAAGGGCCAGGTCAACGCATTCATCCAGGAATACGATTCATCCGGAAAAGAAATGATCCCGGACTTCAATGCGTGAAGCCGGGATCAGATTAGTATTATTTTCGAAAACGGATCAGAGAATGCTCTCGATCAGCTGCTCAAGTCTTGCAGGGGGAACAAATCCGATAGACTCGTTTACGACTTCTCCGCCTTTGAAGAACTTGACTGCAGGAATGCTGGAGATCATGTACTTCTCAGCTATTTCCATAGCTTCGTCGACATCGATCTTGCAGACCTTGAGCTTTCCTTCATACTTCTCCGCAATAGCCGATATAACAGGTCCCAGCTGTCTGCAGGGTCCGCACCACTCAGCCCAGAAATCAACGAGTACAGGAAGTTCGCTTTGAAGGACCTCCGTCTCAAAATTGCTGTCATTTACTACGATCTCAGCCATAACCGATCTCCTTCCTATGTTACTGATTGGATTATCTCATACACATTCCGGCATTACTACGGACATTGAAAACATTAACAAAACCGTAATCTGATCACGGATTGTTGTTCATCTGTCCGCATGTTTCATTAGAACACTGTCTGCCTTCTTGGGCGCAGCATTCACCGCCATCGCAGACTCTGTAGTTACCGCCTTCGATGCATAAGACTTTGCCGTTGATAATGGCATCCGCGATCTTATGTCTTGCCGTCTCATAAATCTCTGTAACCGTGGTCCTGGAGATGGCCATCTGGAACGCGCATTCTTCATGCGTCATCTTCTGATAATCGACATGGCGGATGACTTCATATTCTTCGATCGTGAGGACTTCCGCTTCGAACTTATCAGCTCCAACGGGAGCAAATCTCGTGTATTTCGGTTCCTCACAGACTCTTCTGACTTTTACAGGCCTTGGCATCTGTTTTTCTGCCTCCCAAAATAAAGACATATGCCGCGTTTGCGACATATGTCAATTATAGCATTATGAAATTAAATTCGAAGGGTGATTATCAGATATCTTCACCGAGAGATGCGAGATACTGGCCGTAGTCAGTCTTGTCCATCGAACGTGCGATCTCAAGGAACTGGTCCTTCTCGATCCATCTGTTGTGCCAAGCGATCTCCTCAAGGCATCCGATCATGCGTCCTGATCTCTGAGCTGCCCTGATCTGGCCTGCTGCCTCATAGAGGCTGTCCGGGTTGCCGGCATCGAACCATGAGAATTCCTTACCCAAAGGAATGACATGGAGCCTGCCCTGCTTGAGGTATTCCTCATTTACGGATGTGATCTCAAGTTCGCCTCTTGCGGAAGGAGTGATCCTGCTTGCGATCTCAACTACGTCATTGTCATAGAAATAAAGTCCGGGAACGATATAGTTTGACTTCGGATGTCTGGGCTTCTCTTCGATGGAAACAGCCTTGCCTTCAGAATCAAATTCAACAACACCGAATGCTCTCGGGTCAGCAACATAGTAACCGAAGATTACAGCGCCTTCCTTCTGCTGTCCTGCGAGTCTCAGCTTACGTCTGAAGAACGGTCCATAGAAGATGTTGTCTCCCAATGCGAGGCATACTGAATCGGAACCGATAAAATCTTTTGCGATGATGAAAGCATCCGCGATACCGCGCTGTACCTTCTGCTCAAGGTACTGGATCGAAACGCCGAGATGAGAACCGTCACCCAACAGGTCAACGAACGGCTTTGTATCATCAGGCGGAGTTATAACGAGGATATCTTTAATGCCAGCTTCCATGAGAACGGAAAGCGGGTAATAGATCATCGGCTTGTCATAAACAGGAAGCAAGGGTTTGCAAACCGGCTTGGTAATAGGATAAAGACGTGTGCCCTTACCTGCTGCGAGAATAATTCCTTTCATATAGCACCCTCCGAAAAAATAAAATCGGTTTGAAATATAATACCACATGTATTATTTAAAGTATTAAAGACAATAATTTGTCAGGTTTAATCGTATCTTTTAAAGTGCGATAATATGCGCATTCCAAAAAATAAAATATGAGGTGTATTATGCCGGAATTTTTGAAAGACCTGACATTTTGGTCAGTATTGGAGCAAGTCTCGTATTACTTTTTTCTGATCCTCTTCATCTGGGGCGGGACAAACAAGTTCGGAAAAAAACTTGAATTCAACGATGACTTCACAAGCCTTGATGCGATGAAATCCCTCCGCGGATTTGCCGCGATCGGAGTAATCCTCCATCACATTTCCCAGGAAGAGATCTTCCAGCAGAAAGGTGTCCTCTCTCCGTTTGTAAACGCTGGCGCCTACTTCGTAGCCATCTTCTTTTTCTGTTCCGGTTACGGACTGATCAAGAGTCTCGACACAAAGAAAGACTATCTGAAAGGTTTCATCCGTCACAGGATCGTAAGGGCTATCGTACTGCCTTTCTATGTAAACGTCATCATATACGGAATCCTTATGTTCGCTGCAGGCTATAAGCTTCCCAAGGAACGCTGGATATTCAACTTCTTAGGTCTCACCATGATGAACGAATATGCGTGGTTCCCTATCGTACTCGCATTCCTGTATCTGGTATTCTTCCTCTGCTTCCGTTTCATCAAGAACCGTCCCGTATGCCTTGGTATCATCCTTGTGTTCATCGTCGCCCTCGGAATCGGCTTCTGCTACAACGGTCACTTCGCATGGTGGTTCGGCTCTGACAACTGGTGGTTAAAGCCCAACCTCGCAGCCAAGGCTCTCTGGTGGCAGTCAGAAAAGGCTCTGTGGTTCAGCGGTGAATGGTGGGTCAACTCAGCTCCCGCATTCTTTACAGGTCTTCTTTTCGGAAGCTACGAAAAGCAGATCACGGCATTCTTCAAGAAAGCCTATGCCCTTAAGTTCCATGTCCTTCTCATCATCACCATGATCTTCTATAAGCTTTCCTCATTCGGTCAGATGAAGTTCGGTTACTGGACCGAATGGATGGGCAAAGGTCCCGGAATCGAAGACAAAATCAAGACATATCTTTGCCAGGTACCTCTCTTCCTCTTCCTCGGCCTTACGATCATCATCTTCATGATGAAGTACCACGTAAGCAACCCTGTCAGCCGTTTCTTCGGTAAGTATTCACTCCACACTTACCTCATGAACCTCGCTGCCCTCACTGCGCTGCGCTTCCTTGAGCCCGCATCGTCTCCCATCAAGGCAGGCAAATATAATCTCCTGGTCTATGCACTCGCAGTAATCATCGCCTCCGCCCTCCTCGGTGTCGGCGAACAGAAGCTTACCGAGCTTCTGCAAAAGCTCCTTTTCAAAAAGAAAAAGGAAAAAGCCGCTGCCTAAAGCGCTTTCACAGGAATAACAAGAGCCGTTCCTGAAGCAAACAGCTTCTCCGGAGCGGCTCTTTTAAATTGCAAAAAAACAGGGAATAAAAAAAACTGCCTCGAAAGCATTGCTTAAGAGACAGTATTTTGGGTGGAGCGGGATACGAGATTCGGACTCGCGACTTTCACCTTGGCAAGGTGACACTCTACCACTGAGTTAATCCCGCGTGCTTGAATATTATATGGTCGACCTTCGTTTTTGTCAACACGTTTTTTCTTATCGTTTTTTGACCTCTTATCAGTCGCTGATATCGCTGTCCAGCGCAGCGACGACTTCATAGCCGGGAACGACCTTCCTGGCATCCTCTACAACATGGGCCAGGAGCTTCTCCCTGTCTTCCTCTTCAAACCCGATTACTACGTCGAAAGTAACTCTTTTCCTGACTTCATCAACATAGAAACCATGGAGCTGGAGCACATGCTCGTGATCTACGACAAGCTTTGTGATCTCGTCTCTTATGCGCATAAGCTCGTCATCGGATGTATTGCGGGAATAGATACCGATAGCTGTCAGGATTATTCCCGTGTCCGCGAAAACCTTTCCCGAGATCGCTCTTGTAAGTGAATCGATCTTATCAGCGGTAGTCGTATCGTCGATCTCGATATGAAGAGATCCGAGATATCTGTCCGGGCCGTAATTATGAAGAATGACATCATAAACGCCGTGGACTTCCGGGAATGAACTGACGCATTCCTTGACCTTCTGGGTGTATTCGCCCTCTACCCTGTGGCCGAGCATGTCGTCAACCGCTTCTTTAATGATCTCGAAGCCCGCCTTAAGGATGAACAGCGAGATGATCACGCTGACATAAGCTTCGATATTAAACTTAAACAGCATGAGTATTACGGCTGAGATAAGCACTGCAGTTGAAAGGATTGCGTCAAAGAGGGCATCCGTACCCGAAGAGATGAGAAGATCTGAACGGGCAGTCTTTCCCTGCTTTCTTACGTAAAGCCCCAGGAAGATCTTAACAACTACTGCGACAGAGATAACTGTCAGCGAGATCGCGCTGTGCTCCGGATCTACCGGATGGATTATCTTTTGGATGGACTCCCAGAGCGCGGTAATACCGGCATATAAGATCAGGGCCGCAATTATCATCTGGCTCAGGTATTCAACACGTCCGTGGCCTAACGGATGCTTCTTGTCAGGCTTTTTCGAAGCTATCTTAGTTCCTATGATCGTAACGACCGACGACAGAACATCACTGAAATTGTTAACGGCATCAAGGACCATGGCGGTCGAATGGACGGTAAGGCCGACGACAGCCTTAAACGAAGCGAGAAATACATTCGCCACGATACCGATTATTCCGGTCCTTACTATGGTCTTTTCTCTTGAAATGTTCTGTTTCTGTTCTGCCATGGTGCCAAAAAGCTTGAAAAATTAAAGGGCCCGGATGATAGATCATATCAATCACTGGGCCCGTAGTTTCCGCTACTGAAAGATTATGCGGGCTGGAAATTTTCCTTGCCTACTCCGCAAACGGGGCAAACCCAATCCTCGGGGATATCCTCGAAAGCCGTGCCGGGTGCAATTCCGCTGTCGGGATCACCGATCTCGGGATCATACTCGTAGCCGCATAATGCGCAAACATATTTCTGCATAAATAAATCCTCCTTGGATTTTGGTATAAATAAATTTTACACTTTTTTGCCCGTTATAAATACCAGTTTCAGGTGCTATATTTTATGCTTTGGAAACTGAATTACAAATCCCTGCCGGGACAGGTATCCTGACAGGGACGTTTTTACGCTTTGGAGCGGGTTACGAGGCTCGAACTCGCGACATTCAGCTTGGGAAGCTGACACTCTACCAACTGAGTTAAACCCGCAGGCAAGGCAATCTTATCAGACCTCACCGCTTAAATCAAACACGGGAGCCATCTTGATCCTCTTATCCTCAGCGAAGCGGATGAAGTCATCACACATCTCATGTCTGAATTCCTCTGTCTCAAAAGGTATCCAGAACTGGGTGTCTGAGAAGTTCGCCCAGACGAGCATGTACGCCAGTCTTTTTCCGCTCTCCGTGGAAGTAATGGCGTCAAGCGTGGACGTAAACCAGTCCTTAATAGTGTTGCCTTCAGGAGCCAGCCCTTCAAAGTATCCGTTCTCAGTCTCAAGCGAACGGTAGCCGGTCTCGGTAAGCGCAGTCAGCTTGCCGTGTTCTTTCGCGATCTCATAGATAACATCCAAAGAAAGGGAAAGCTTATGGTGGAAACCGTCGCCCTTATGCGGCTTATCGTGATACAGATCAAGCCCTAATATGTCGACATAATCGTCACCGGGATATCTTTCGAGATATTCCTTCGCGTTCGAGATCACACCGTTAGGTGAATATGCGACAGCAAGATTGTCTACGCCCTTCTCGCCCATAAGGTAATCGATGGTATATCTGAACAATGCGATATATTCCTCATCAGTAAGGAATTCGCTGCCCCACCAGAACCAGTTGCCGTTGCATTCATGGAAAGGACGGAAGATCATGGGGATCTTCTCGCCTTCAACGTCAACGCATGCAGATGCGAATTCGGCGATCATATCAAGAAATCTCTTGTACTTTTCATTGAGGTCTCCGCCGGGCATTATGCGTCTTCCGCAGTCGCCTTCAGTGATGTTCGGCGAATAATCGTAGAATTCTTCACCGCCCAGAGAGAAGTTGGGCATATGGGAAGACAGCGTGATTATAAGACCCTGTCTTCTGAGGTTCTTAACGACCATTACGGTATCGTTCATCTTTCCCTCATAGCCGAGGAAACTCAATGTGTCGACACCGGCAATCGCAGGATGGCTGCCGGTAAGATTCTTGCAGTCTGATTCCGTACCGTCCGTGGCTTTTATGGACACGCCTATGTGTCCGGCATTCTGGTGGCCGAACAGCATCTCATCGCTTTCTGAGTAGTCACGTAATATGCCGAGAAGCTTTTCGAGCTTGCCGGATCTTACATACTTTAATGCCATTATTCAGTGCCCTTTTTCTTTGTAAAATCTCCGAAAGGATCCTGGATATCGTTGATATCGCCGCCAAGTTTCTGGATGGCTGACATCATCTCATAGAACAGATCTCTTTCGATCGTCTTCTGATTGCGGTTGATGTAATTCTTGAACATCTGGACTGCTCTGTCGTCACCGTAATCGGCGAGGCAGATAACCGCGTAGATCTTGTTCGTCATGTATCTGAAGGCATGTCTTAATGTCTGATATATCTCTTCTGTCTTGTGCTCCTGACCGATTGCCGTGAGCATGATCATGAGATCCTCATAGGGACCTTCAAGACCTGAATCGGTATTGCTCTCGATGAGATCAATGAGGAAAGGCTCTGATACTTCAGGGAATGCCTCGACGTATTTAGCGATAGACTCTGCAACGAAATCACGTGTCTGTCCGTAGCTCATGTAGCGGTCGATGACAGCCTTTACAAAGCATGCCTCTTTCATCTCGATAAGGACTTCAAAGCATGCGATCGCTTTCTGGAACTGCATCTCGAAAATAACATCCGCATCTTTTAACTCCTCTTCGGTCCATGCGCATTCACCGATAACTCTTCCGCAGTAATCCCTTACCAGGTCGGCAGGCTCTGATGCAATGCTCGAAGCCAGGGACTTGGGAACACCTCTGTCGAGATTGAGAGCGCTGTATTCAAGCGCTTCAGCCTTCTCTTCAAAGCTCATCTCATCCCAGATCTGTCTCATGGACTTATCGCCAAGTCTCTCATCCGGTTCGTTTTCAAGTTTCTCGGTAGCGGCATCAGTCTCTTCTTTTGCCATGCGCTGGATATATTCTTCGTAGGTCGCGTCATCGACACCGTCAGGCTTCTGGTCGAGCTTATCTCCGAACTCATCCAGCTTCTGCTCAAGAATCAATGCGCCGATCTCGTCATATCTTTTAAGTAAGTCCTTGATGTCTTCTCTCATGTAAACCTCATCTTTCGGTTGATCCTATTATTCTTTAACTCGAATATTCTACTCTGAATGTGCTGACAAAAAAAGCGTCGCTTTGTAAGAAAAGCGACGCTTTGGAGGTACCACCCAGATTTGAACTGGGGATCAGGGTTTTGCAGACCCATGCCTTACCACTTGGCTATGGTACCATTGGTGACCCGTACGAGAGTTGAACTCGTTACTCCGCCGTGAAAGGGCGACGTCTTAGCCGGTTGACCAACGGGCCTTTTATGGTAGCGGCAGTGGGATTCGAACCTACGACCTGCCGGGTATGAACCGGACGCTCTGGCCAACTGAGCTATGCCGCCATAAAAGTTGCTTTGAAATTATATCTAGTCATAGTTTCAAAGTCAATAGAATTAAATAAGAAAAAGAATAATTAGTTTTTCAATATCAGTTTATGATCTGCTGCCCATATAAACAAACGCAGAGAGTGATTATAAATATGCGAGCGTTTCTGCACAAGCGAGCGAAGCGAAGCGCGGAAGCCTTTAGCGAGCATATCAAAAGCAC
This sequence comes from Ruminococcaceae bacterium AB4001, assembly GCA_000621765.1. GTDB lineage: Bacteria > Bacillota > Clostridia > Saccharofermentanales > Saccharofermentanaceae > Saccharofermentans. The sequence continues at coordinate 18,797 of JHXJ01000017.1, read as the reverse complement.
TCGTCCATTAGTAATCTCTGTTCTGCATTTTCCAATCCTGCCACCTTAACTCGACCTTGTGTCGCTCGGACAGGAATATCATGTTTGAAAGCGCTGATGCCTTCTTGAACGCGCGCTTTTCGAACAGTTTGGCCAGGGTTATCCATCCGGCAAGAACTGCAATGGCCGCAAAGCAGCCGATCATTAGGATGAGATACGTATAGTTGTAGTCATTGAATCCGAAGGAATGTTCACTGTCTAATGCGGGAATCGTCACGTATTCGGCAGAATCATTGAAAAGACCCAGGAAGATCATGGCAGCGATAAAGCAGACGCCCATAATGATAAGCACTCCTATGAAGCGCTTTTTGCTGAACCTGAACAGCCACGGTATCTTCTCGAATTCCTCATTGAAGAGAAATGTGAAGTTTTTGTCGTTTTCAATACTCATAAAAATATTTTAACAAAAGGAAAAACTTCTTGCGAGTAAAGAAAAAGAAAAGAGGCCGCCATTATGGCAGCCTCTTAAGTCACAATTCTAAAGCTGGTTAAGAATTACTTGAGCTCGAGCTCAGCGCCGCAACCATCAAGCTTCTTCATGAGGTCATCAGCCTCTTCCTTAGAAACATTCTCCTTGAGGGCAACAGGTGCCTTCTCAACGAGTTCCTTAGCTTCCTTAAGGCCCATACCAAGAACATCCTTAACTGCCTTGATAACGCCCATCTTGGAATCGCCGAAGCTCTTGAGCATAACTGTGAACTCTGTCTGCTCAGCTGCAGCTGCACCAGCGCCTGCACCAGCACCTGCTGTAGCAACTACTGCTGCTGCGGATACGCCGAATTCCTCTTCGATAGCCTTCTCGAGATCGAAAAGCTCGATAACTGAGAGACCCTTAATTTCTTCAAGAATGCTTGTAACTTTCTCACTAGCCATTTTAAGTTTCCTCCTATGAAATTTTAGCTAATTACTCTGCGGGTGTTTCCGCGGGTGCTTCAGCAGGTGTCTCTGCTTCAGCTGTTTCTGCTGCGGGAGCTGCTACGGGAGCTGCCTCGCCGCCTTCTTCCTGCTTCTTCTCTGCAACTGCCTTTACAAGCATAGCGAGCTTTGTAAAAGGGAAAAGCAAAGAATATGCAACCTGAGTCTGGAGTGTTTCCGGATCCGGTACCTGAGACAGTGCGATAACTTCGTCGATAGAAGCAACCTTGCCGTCAATGATGCCGCCCTTGATCTCCATAGGCTCGATGTCCTTAGCGTACTTCGCAAGAACCTTTGCAGGAGCGATGAGGTCATCAGAATAACCTACAGCTGTAGGTCCCTGGAATACTTCATCAAGTCCTTCATAGCCAAGCTCTGCGAATACACGTCTTAATGTTGTGTTCTTGATAACTTCGAACTTAACACCAGCCTTACGAAGCTCTGCACGCATCTCTGTGTCCTGAGCAACAGTAAGTCCGCGTGTAGCAACGAAAACGTATGTAGTAGCGCCCTTCAATGCAGAAGTAAGCTCTTCAACACGCTGCTGCTTAGCTGCCAGAATTTTCTCACTGGGCATATTGGTTTTTCCTCCTTGTTTTATTCTATTAAAAACCCCCCTGGGTAACCTGACAGGTAAACCAAGGGGGACGAATTAATCCTTTTTAATAGAATCAATAAGTTCCTTCCTCGGCCGGCCGCCCGGATGATCCGGACATTTCAGAAGATATATCGCAATATCTTCACCCGCTGTCTTTGGCAGGAAAGTAATTAATTGTAGTTAGTCGGAATCAGGAGAACTTTGTAGCGTTAACCTTGATTCCAGGGCCCATTGTAGCTGCGAGTGAGCAGCTCTTAATGTACTGACCCTTAGCTGCTGCCGGCTTAGCCTTGATGATAGCTTCCATCAGAGCCTTAACGTTCTCTTCGATCTTCTCGGGACCGAAAGAAACCTTACCGACGGGGCAGTGAATGATGTTGGACTTGTCGAGTCTGTACTCGATCTTACCGGCCTTAACTTCGTTAACAGCCTTTGTAACGTCCATTGTAACTGTGCCGGCCTTAGGGTTAGGCATCAATCCCTTAGGACCCAAAACCTTACCTAACTTACCGAGCTTACCCATCATGTCAGGTGTAGCGATGATAACATCGAAATCGAACCAGTTCTCTTTCTGGATCTTATCGATCATATCGTCATCACCAACGAACTCAGCGCCTGCTTCCTTAGCCTCATCAGCCTTAGGACCCTTAGCGAGTACCAAAACTGTCTTTGTACGGCCTGTACCGTGGGGAAGAACTACAGCACCTCTAACCTGCTGGTCAGCGTGTCTGGAGTCAACGCCCAATCTAACGTGAAGCTCTACAGTCTCATCGAACTTTGCCTTACCTGTCTCGCAGACAAGCTTAGCTGCCTCAGAAGGATCATAGAGTGTGGATCTGTCTACGAGCTTTGCGAGCTCAGCATATCTTTTACCAGTTTTCATGCTCTATTCTCCTTTCTTAGTCTTGCTTTACAACGATTCCCATGGAACGTGCTGTGCCTGCAACCATTCTTGCGCATGCTTCTACATCTGCTGCGTTAACGTCGGGCATCTTGATCTCAGCGATCTTAAGGCAGTCTTCCCATGTAACTGTTGCAACCTTATCGATATTAGGTCTTCCCGAAGCCTTCTCGATCTTAGCGGTCTTCTTAAGAAGAACCGGTACCGGCGGAGTCTTCGTGATGAACGTGAACGAACGGTCAGCATAAACTGTAATGATTACAGGAATAATGAGACCTGCGTCCTTAGCTGTTCTCTCGTTAAACTCTTTGACAAACTGCGCGATGTTGATACCGTGCTGTCCAAGAGCTGGTCCGACCGGCGGCGCGGGTGTTGCTTTGCCTGCAGGTATCTGAAGCTTTACATAACCTGTGACTTTTTTAGCCATTGTGGCCACCTCCCAAATAAAATTTTTATTATCAGAGACCTTTCCGGGTCTTTAATAAACGTTAATTAAACTTTCCTAACCTTAATGAAGTCGAGCGTTACAGGTGTCTCACGGCCGAACATGGATACCGTAACAGTAACCTGCTGCTTCTCTTCATTGATATCCTTAACGACAGCCTTGCTGTCCTTGAAGGGTCCGTCAGTGATGATGATAAGATCACCGACATGATAATCTACCTCAACGGTCGTAGGTACGATAAGACCCATCTTGATAAGATCCTCATCCGTCATCGGAGTAGGCTTATTGGGGTCGGGTGATACGAAGCCCGTAACACCGTTTGTATTACGGATCCTGAACCACAGATCCTTATCGACCTTATCGTTGTTGCCGTAAACGAGCTTCAGGAAGATATAGCTGGGAAATCTCAGCTTCTCAACTTCCTTACGCTTACCGTTCTTGGTCTCTACAACAACATCCGTCGGAAGATAGACCTCCTGGATGATGTCTTCCATACCTTGAGCCTTCGCATAATTTTCTAAGGAAGTCTTAACTTTCTTCTCATATCCGCCGAAGGTATGGATTATATACCACTGGGCTTCATTATTTTCCGGCATTTAAATTCTCCTAAATCAAGCTTAGCCTTCTGCAGGCTCAGTCTCCTCTACGGTCTCAGCTGCCTCATCTAACCCGATAACAGCTGCATCATTAGCAGCTTCGGTCGTTGTGGCAGTGGTCTCAACTATATCGTAGAAGCCGACCTTGTCGAGAATCCAACGTCCGCCGTTACCGATCAATGTAAGGTAAACAGCGAAGAAAACGATTACGAGGAGAACAACCGCAGCTGTCTTGGCGAGCTTCTCGCCTGTAGGCCACGTTACGCGCTTCAACTCTGCAAAAACATCGGAGATCCTTTTGCCAAGGCGCTTGAAAATGTTACCTTTGTTATCAGCCATCTTAACGTCCTTAAAAAGAATTACTTAGATTCTCTGTGAATCGTGTGCTTACGGCAGAAGGGGCAATACTTTTTGAGCTCTAATCTCTCTGTATTGTTCTTCTTGTTCTTGTATGTCTGATAGTTTCTCTGCTTGCACTCTGTGCATGCGAGAGTCAGCTTATCACGAGCTCCGGCCTTTGCCATGGTACAAATACCTCCAAATCGTTGTGTTGCAAGGACTTTGAGCGTCCTTCGCGCCAATTTCCGCGCAACTAAAAACAAGACCTGAACGGTCTAGCGCGAAGATTGTATCACAGGACCGGGTATAAAGTCAACGAAAATATCAGTTTCTGCGCGATCTGAGCTCAGCTTCAACGTCATCAAGGGTAATGCCCTGATCTACCATGAGGACAAGAAGATGGTATTCGAGATCTGCGATCTCTCCGATTATCTCTTTTTTATCTCTCTGGGAAGCTGCGATAACGACCTCAACAGCCTCTTCTCCAAGCTTCTTAGAGATCTTGTCTGTACCCTTATCGAAAAGGTAATTTGTATAAGAACCCTCTACGGGGTGTTCCTTACGGTCTTCTACTACGCGGTAAAGTTCCTTTAAGATATCCATTATTCTTCCTCCTTGTCCTGTTGGGGATCCCATTCGTCTAATGATGTAAAGAAGCATGACCTGTTACCTGTGTGGCAGGCTGCTCCCGTCTGGTCGATCTTATAAAGCAGAGTGTCTCTGTCACAGTCTATCCTGCAGGAGATCACCTTCTGGATGTGACCTGAGGTCTCGCCTTTCATCCACTGCGCCTTGCGGGATCTGGAATAGTAGTGCATTATGCCTGTCTCGCATGTGAGCCTGAAAGCTTCCTCATTCATGTAGGCCATCATGAGGACCTCGCCGGTCTCATTGTCCTGCGTAATGGCAGGGACCAGACCGTCAGTGTTCTTTTTCATGTGATCCCACATGTATCCGGGGTCCATCTTATCTGTCATCAGATTCTCCTTACGGGGATTCCCTCAGCCTCCATAAAGGCTTTGAGATCCTTGATCTTTATCTCACCGAAGTGGAAAAGGCTTGCAGCAAGAACAGCGTCAGCCTTACCGACATTGACTGCATCGGCAAAATCCTGCATCGTTCCTGCTCCTCCGGAAGCAATTACCGGAACTCCTACATTTTCGGAGATGAGGGCAGTGATCTTGTTATCGTAACCGGACTTTGTTCCGTCCCTGTCCATGGATGTCAGCAATATCTCGCCTGCGCCAAGAGCTACGGCCTTCTTAGCCCACTCAAGAGCATCGATGCCGGTAGGCTTTGTGCCTCCGGCGATAACTACTTCATAACCTGAATCAAAGCCTTCTTCCCTTGCCTTGACGTCGATCGCGCAGACAATGCACTGGGAACCGAACATGTCGGCAGCTTCCCTTACGAATTCAGGATTCTTAACTGCCGCTGAATTCAAAGATACTTTGTCTGCACCGGCATTAAGAAGCTCTCTTATATCTTCGATGGTCCTGATACCGCCTCCGATGGTAAACGGAATAAATATCTCATTGGCAACTCTTCTTGCCATCTCGACTGTTGTTCCTCTTGATTCGAGAGTAGCCGTGATATCCAGGAAAACGAGCTCGTCGGCGCCTGATGCATTATATGTCTTGGCGCACTCGACAGGATCGCCTGCATCTCTTAAGGATACGAAGTTGACGCCCTTGACGACTCTGCCGTCTTTAACGTCCAGGCACGGGATTATACGTTTTGTAAGCATCTTGCCAGGTCCACCTTTCCTTCGTATATTGCCTTGCCTATGATGACGCCTGCGCAGCCGGAAGTCTTAATGAGATCAACGTCTTCATTAGAACCGATCCCACCTGAAGCGATAACATTAAGGCCGGTCTTCTCGACCATCTCTTTCGTTGCCTCAACGGCAGGGCCCGTAAGCATGCCGTCTCTTGCGATATCTGTAAATACAACCGTGGTTGCACCAATTTCTTTGCACTTAAGGGCAAAATCAACAGCCTTAAGTTCAGAATCTTCGGTCCAGCCGTCTACGGAAACGAATCCGTCATGTGCATCGATACCGATCGCTACCTTGTCGCCGAATCTTTCTATGGCTTTCCTGGTAAACTCAGGATCTTTGACGGCTGCAGTACCGAGAACGGCTCTTGATACACCGTATTCCTCGATCCACTTTGCAAGCGTATCCATGTTGCGGATACCGCCGCCTGTATCGACTTTAAGACCGGTCTTGTCGGCGATCTGTCTGATGATCTCATGATTTTCGGGCCTTCCGCTCTTTGCAGCGTCAAGATCGACTACATGGATCCAGGCAGCACCTGCATCTTTGAACATGAATGCCTGATCGAGGGGCGAATCATTATAGACGGTAACGTCATCGTATCTGCCCTGCTTGAGCCTGACGCATTTGCCGCCGATGAGGTCTATGGCCGGTAATATGATCATTTTTCTGTCTCCGCTACGAATTTTCTAAGAATGTTGAGTCCTGCTTCGCCGCTCTTTTCGGGATGGAACTGCATTCCGAAAATGTTGTCGCGCTCGAAAGAAGCACAGTAAGTAATGCCGTATTCAGCCGTGGCAGCGATATCACTTGCGATGTCAGGCTGGCAGAAATAGGAATGTACGAAATAAACATAATCGCCTTCGGTAAGGAGCCTTCCGGTAACGTTGGTCAGATTGTTCCATCCCATCTGGGGAACCTTCAGACCGGAATCAGGGAAACGTCTTACGAAACCCGGAATGATGCCCAGGCCGGAAACAACGCCCTTGGTTTCCCTGCGTTCGATAATATTCTCCTCAGAACCTTCGAGCATGAGCTGCATGCCGAGGCATATGCCGAGGAAAGGCTTTCCCGAATAAGCGCAGTCGATAAGGGGATTTATGAGATCCCTGTTTTCGAGCTCATCCATGGCAGGAGCAAAGCTTCCTACACCGGGAAGGATAACTCCGGATGCATCATAGATCACATCCGCGTCAGATGTGATCACACAGTCACTGCCGATGTGCCTTAAGGCCTTTTCGACAGAACCCAGATTTCCCATTCCATAATCGACTATAGCAATCAAAGGATCAGATTTCCTTTCCTGTTATGCGTGAGTAGCACTCACGGTATTTAGCGGCAGTCTTCTCGATGATCTCTTCGGGAAGTGTCGGAGCCGGATATGTCTTATCCCAGTCGAGTGTCTCAAGCCACTCTCTGAGGAACTGCTTGTCAAAACTCTTCTGGGCGTGGCCGGGTTCATACTCAGCTGCATCCCAGAATCTTGAAGAGTCAGGTGTGAACATCTCGTCGCATACTGTGAGGACGCCGTCGATCTTACCGAACTCGAACTTTGTGTCAGCAAGGATAAGACCCTTTGTGAGTGCGAACTCAGATACCTTCTTGTAAAGAGCAAGTGATGCATCTCTTAATGCGGAAGCATCTTCTTCACCGATGAGGTCGACCAACTGCTCGTATGTGATGTTGATGTCGTGGCCTTCATCAGCCTTGGTAGAAGGTGTGAACAAAGGCTCAGGGAGCTTATCGCCCTGGAGCATACCCTCAGGCATCCTGATGCCGCCGACTGTGCCGGACTTCTTGTATTCCTTAAGAGCGGAACCTTCAAGATATCCTCTTACGATGCACTCTGCAGGAAGCATCTGTGCCTTCTTAACGAGCATGGATCTTCCCTGGAGTTCTTCCTTATACTTATCAAAGCCCATAGGATACTTGGAAACATCAGTAGTGATAACGTGGTTCGGGATGATGTCCTTTGTGAAATCAAACCAGAACTCGGAGATAGATGAAAGAACTCTTCCCTTGTCAGGGATCAGCTCATCGAAAATAACGTCGAAAGCCGAGATCCTGTCCGTAACGACAAGAAGAAGTGAATCACCGAGATCGTAGATGTTTCTAACCTTGCCCTTAGAGAGCATCGGCTGATCGATAAAATCTGTATCCTTAATAAGCATTTATGTATCCTCCAAAAATTATAATGCGCCTTTTGTCGACACGATCTCGCCTTCAAATCTCGGGTCGATCTCTGTCGCTTCTCTTAAAGCCCTTGCCAATGCCTTGAACATGGCTTCTGCCTTGTGGTGATCGTTGGCTCCGTAGGGGCATGCAATGTGCAGCGTGATTCCTGCATTGAAAGCAAAACTCCTGAAGAACTCTTCAAAGAGCTGTGTGTCCATCTCACCGCACATATCGCCTGCGAAGTCGCAGTTAAAGACGAGATATGCCCTGCCGGAGATATCGAGCGACGCTGTTCCCAATGCTTCATCCATCGGGATGGAGGCAGAACCGTAACGTCTGATGCCCTTCTTGTCGCCGATCGCCTGATTGAAAGCCTGGCCCAGTACGATGCCGACGTCTTCAACAGAGTGATGAGCATCTACCTTAAGGTCACCCTTGCAGGTGATGTCCATGTCGATTCCAGAATGCTTCGAAAGAGCCGTAAGCATGTGATCGAAAAATCCGATTCCGGTATCGATATTGTTAATGCCCTTGCCGTCAAGGTCGATCTTAACCTTGATGTCAGTCTCTTTAGTCTGTCTAGCGATCTCAGCTGTTCTCGGCATTTAGGACCTCCTGTCTGATTGCATCGGTTAACTGCGCCATTTCTTCGTCCGTGCCTATCGTTATTCTCAGATAATCGCAAAGCACGGGTTTATTGAAATATCTTACAAGTATACCTTTATTACGCAGATTTTGGTACAGTGTGCCGGCACTAATCTGTACGGGCGGTTTTGCATAAACGAAATTTGCCGATGAAGGCGGCATTGTAAAGCCAAGTTCTGCTATCTCTTTAGCGAAAACCTTTCTCGTCGCGATTATTTTCGCGCGGGTCTCATCGTAGTAATCCTTATCGAGAAGCGCTGCTTCAGCAACCTTCTGGGCAAGACGGTCTACGGGATAGGAGTTAAAAGAATCCCTTGCTCTCTTAAGTCCCTCGATAAGTTCAGCAGAACCTACCGCATATCCGAGCCTTATTCCCGCAAGTGAGAAAGCCTTGGACAATGTCCTTATGACGCAGACGTTCTTATACTCATTGATGAGCGAGACTGCGGATTCGTATTCTTCTTCGAAAGCGACATAAGCTTCGTCGACGATAACCACGGAATCGGGATTTGCAGCTGCGATCTTTGCGCAGTCAGCAACCGCGATGGCTCTCGATGTCGGAGCGTTCGGATTCGCGAAAACGATGCCGCAGTTGGGAACGCCGATGTAATCATCGGGATCGAGCCTGAAGTCTTCCCTCAGTGCGATCGTCTTTCTCCTTATGTCGTAGAACTCCGAAAATACCGGATAAAAGCTGTAGCTGTAATCCGGCATGAGTACCGGAAGACCCGTCAGGGCCTTCTTTTCGAAGAATGTCTGGAACGCTATCGCGAGCACTTCGTCAGAGCCGTTACCGCAGAAAATGTTTTCTTCGGATACTCCGTCGAACTTAGCTGCTGCCCTGATGACATCAGTCGAATTCGTGTCAGGATAGAGTCTCAGATCTGAAAGATCAAATCTTTTAAGTGCTTCCCCAACCTTCGGTGAAGGGGGATAAGGGTTTTCGTTTGTGTTAAGTTTTATTACCTTCTGCCCCGGCTTCGGCTGTTCGCCTGCTACATAGGGCTCAATTCCGTTGATCAGTTTGTTCCAATATTTACTCAAGATAATCAGTCCTCGAATCTTGCTCTTACGGCAGCTGCGTGACAGCCGAGTCCCTCGCTGTCGGCAAATGCCGCTACGTCTTTATATACATCCTTGAGCGTTTCTTTATTGTAGTTGATAACGCTCATCTTCTTATAGAAATCACCCGTGTTGAGAGGTGAGAAGAACCTTGCAGTTCCTGATGTCGGAAGCGTGTGGTTCGGTCCTGCGAAATAATCGCCAAGAGGCTCCGGTGAATAGTTGCCTAAGAACATGGCGCCGCAGTTCTTGATCTTAGCAGCCAGCACTTCGGGATTCTCCACACATATCTCAAGGTGCTCGGGAGCGATCTCCTCAGAGAAATTGATCGCTGTATCAAGACTGTCGCAGACGATGATAGCGCAATAATCTTCCATTGACTTCGCAAGGATATCCTTACGCTCTGCCTTCTCGGATCTTTTGTCAGCGAGCTCTAATACCTTCTCCGCGAGTTCTCTTGAATCGGTAAGAACGATCGCGGAAGCCATCTTGTCGTGCTCTGCCTGGGAGAGCATGTCAGCTGCTACGAAGTCCGGATTAGCTGTCTTATCGGCAATGATCAGGATCTCTGAAGGACCTGCGAACATATCGATATCGACCTGGCCGAATACCAGACGCTTAGCTGTATTAACGTAGATGTTGCCCGGGCCGCAGATCTTATCAACTCTCGGAACAGACTCTGTGCCATATGCCATTGCAGCGATAGCCTGGGAGCCGCCCATTCTGTAGATCTCTGTAGCGCCTGCAATGGTTGCTGCCGCAAGGATAACAGGTGCGATCGTTCCGTCTTTTCTCGGAGGTGTTGCGAAAACGATACGCTCAACACCTGCAACGGAAGCAGGGATAACATCCATCAGAACTGTTGACGGCAGGGGTGCCGTACCGCCGGGAACATATACGCCTGCGATGGAGATGGGTCTTACGCGGACACCGATCTTAGCGCCCTTTCCGACATCCATCATGAAGCCATGTTCCTTCTGCTCCTCGTGGAATCTTCTGATGTTGGAAGCGGCCTTTTTCATGACCGTCAGAAGTTCAGGATCGATGGAAGCGATAGCATCTTCGATCTCTTTTTCGGAAACTCTCAATTGATCAGCAGTAAGCTTTACGCCGTCGAACTTCTCAGTGTATTTGAGAAGAGCGGAATCTCCGTTATCCCTGATATCATCGATTACAGCCTGGACTGTCTCGATGACCGGTTTAAGATCCATCTTTCCTCTTACTCCGAGGCTCTCAACGGTTGCCTTAAGGTTCTCCTGTGTGCCTTCAACTAACTTACAACGCATGATTATCCCCCCTTGCTTTTATTCTTCAGCCAATGTTTCCTTGAGCTTGGTGATCATAGGCTTTATCTCGTCTTCTTTCATCTTCATTGAAACGCGGTTGACGACAAGTCTTGCAGAGATGTCGGCAACGGTCTCAAGAACGTCAAGTCCGTTCTCATAAAGTGTTCTTCCTGACTCAACGATATCTACGATAACTTCAGCTAGGCCCGTAAGAGGCGCAAGTTCCACAGAGCCGTTGAGCTTTATTATCTCAACACTTTCGCCCTTGACTCCCTCAAAATAACTTCTGGTAATATTCGGATATTTTGTTCCGACTCTCTTATTTGGGATCTCATCGAGCTTGTCCTTAAGCTCAGCAGGACCTGCAACGCACATTCTGCACTTGCCCAAACCGAGATCCAAAACCTCATAGAGCTGTCTTCCTTCTTCAAGAAGCGTATCCTTTCCTACAACACCGATATCGGCAGCGCCGTACTCAACATATGTAGGAACGTCGGAAGGCTTGGAAAGAATAAATCTTAATCCTGCATCCTTATCCTCAAGGATCAGTTTTCTTGACTTGTCTCTTGCAGCGGATACATCGTATCCTGCCTTTTCCATGATATCCAATGTCTGATCGGCAAGTCTGCCCTTAGGTAAAGCAATAGTAAGCATCAGGCTTCACCTCCCATATACATAACTGTCTCTATTCCCTTTTCCTTCGCGTAATTTTCGAGCGTCTCCTCATCCATTCCCGTTGTATCAAGGATCGCAGGAGTGCCTTCTGCCCTTAAAGCTTCAGCGGTTGCAGTCGCGAGTTCAAAGTCGCCTCCGACTATAACGCTCGCGCATTTTGAAGGAACGAACTTGTCCTGTCTCATGAGTGCCGTAATGGCAAGAGTCAGCGAGAGTGAGAATCCTACTGCCTGAATGTCCTTGCCGAATGACTTGGCAACATCATCATATCTTCCGCCGGAGATGATCGGGAATCCGACCTCATATGTGTATCCCTTAAATACCATTCCGGTGTAGTAGTCGATACTTTCGATGAGGCTCAGGTCGACTGATACATACTTAAGGAATCCGTATCTTTCCATGATGTCCAGTATCTCTTTGAGATTGGAGAGCGCTTCCTTTGCGCCTTCATCAGTGATCCTTGGCATGATCTGGTCGATCGTATCGTAAGTGCCGCCTGCTTCAGTAAGCATCAGAAGAGTCTCTTTGTCTTCCTTGCTGATATCAAGCTTCTCGATGGTAACGGAATCCCTGTTCGCAATGGCATTCTTGATCTTGCTCTGTCCTTCCTCGTCGATTCCGAGCTGGTTCATCAGGCCCTTGAAAAACTTGACCTGTCCGATGGATACCTGAAGATCCGTTATTCCGATCTCCAAAGCTGACTTGATCGCAATCGCAAGAACTTCTGCATCAGACTTAGCGCCGCTTGCACCCAGAAGCTCGATTCCGCCCTGTGTAAATCCGGAAAGCTTTCCGCCGCCAGCCTTGCCTGAGCGGTACATGTTCTCGATATAAGAGAACCTGACAGGGAGCGTGTAATTTCTGCCTGCGCAGAATCTTACCGTCGGGATCGTTCCGTCGTAACGGTTGCAGAGAAGGCTTCCCTTGCTGTCCGTAAACTTATAGAGCTCCTCTTCTTTTACGAACTCCTTATAAACATCAAAATACTCAACGCCGGGAGTCTCGATCTCCTCATAGCCGTTGAGCAGGAAAAGATTGCGGAGCTTTGATTCAAGTTCCCTTTTCACTCCGCATATACCCGGGAACTGATCGTTGAAACCATCCGGTGTGTAAAACTTATTTCCCATATAAACTCTCCGTTATTTCTTATAGTCCATATTGTACTTGCCTTAAATAATCAGGGCAAATGACGATAGCATGTCATTTTCGCCGGCTCTTTAGTCGACTAAAGGATTATAATTGGACATTTGGCATATGTCAAGCATTTTCTTTAGTCGAATAAAGAACGATTTGTGATATGTTGGCTGCCCAAGGACGATTTATGCACTAAATGCTTATTTTTCGAGGTTTAGTGCCCTCGATAAGTTCATCGAAAAGAACTTCAGGTAATTGCGAACAGCCGGCCTGTATGCCTTACTTATGGTATTTCCCGCCTTCGGCGATCTTAAATCCCCTGTAAAGCTGCTCTGACAGAACAAGTCTTGTCATAAGATGAGTCAGGGTGATGTTGCCGAAGCAGATCCTTCTGTCAGCGCGTGCACGAACTTCGGGAGACATGCCGTTGCTGCCGCCTATTACGATCTTTAATGTGCCGCCGCCTTTTTCGATATCTGACATAAGGTAGGAAGAGAGCTTCTCGGATGTAACGTTCTCACCGCCGAGATCCATTGCCCAGACAACTTCTCCAGGCTTGATGTGTGAAAGGATCAGCTCTCCTTCACGCTTCAGGGCTTCGTTCACAGGGACTGAATCCGGACAGTCGGCAACTTCGATGAAGTCAAGGACCGCATAGCGCGAAAGGCGCTTCTTGTATTCGGCGATACCGTCCTTGAGCCACTTATCCTTGAGCTTTCCGGGGCAGACCACGATTATCTTCATAAGACATAACCTTCGGAAGGAATATCTTTTTTGGCGATCTTCACTTCATAGTCGATATTTTCGACGAGTCCCCTGTCGGTCAGGTATGAGGTGAAAGTCGTCCTTGCAACGTCGGGAGTGTTATTGTGCGGGGACAGGTGTCCTAAAATGAAACGCTTGGTTCCCTGGCTGATAAAGTACTCTGCAACTTCAGCAGATTCGGGATTGCTGATATGGCCGTGTCCGCCGGAGATCCGCTTCTTGAGCGGCCAGGGATATTCTCCGTGTTCAAGCATATAGGGATCGTAATTTGATTCGAGAAGGATAACATCGCTTGCGCTCGCAAAACCTTTCATGCCGTCGTTAACTCTTCCAAGGTCCGTCATTACGGCAATGGAACTGCCGGTATCGCGGTTAATGACACGGTAGCAGACGGAACCCGGCACATCGTGCGGAGTCGGGAAAGCCCTTACTTCAGGGCCGTCTTTAAGTGTGATTATGTCGTTTTCCTCTATCTCGGTAACGGTAGAACTGAGATTGTCGAGGACGGCGAGCGTAGCCCTTGTTCCGTATATGGGTGTGTGATATTTTCGCGAAAATACGGGAACACCGTTAATGTGATCCGTATGTCTGTGAGTAAGGAAGATTGCGCTGACATCTTCGGGATAGACCCCGCATGAGACGAGCGCCTTGGTCATCATCTTGCAGGAAACACCGCAGTCGATGATGATGTACATTCCGTGCGATTTGATGAGTGTTGCGTTGCCGCTGCTTGAAGAATAAAGAGGTATTATCCTGTCCGGACCCGTCATGCTTCGGTATCCTCTTCGCCGTATTCAGGCGTATGGCTGACTCTCCTGATAGTTGCTCCGAGATCGGTGAGTTTCTGAACGATATGCTCATAACCTCTGTCGATACGCTGGGCATTCATGATATATGTCGTTCCGTCTGCTTCAAGTGCAGCACAGACGAGTGCGGCACCGGCTCTTAAGTCAGTAGCCTCAACGGTGGCGCCCCTGAAATCCGTCTTGCCGTTTATCCATGCGATACGCTCATACACGTTGATGTTGGCGCCCATTTTCGCAAGTTCGGGAACATATTGGAATCTGTTCTGCCAGACGTTCTCATGCATTCTGCTCTGTCCTTCTGCCGAGCATAACAGAACGACTGTCTGGGGCTGGAGGTCTGTCGGGAAACCCGGATAAGGTGAAGTCTTAACCGTCGTGGAATAGACTTCTTCATCATAATTGTTCCTGTAAACGCGGATCGATTCATCACCTTCTTCGATGATGTAACCCATCTCACGCATCTTAGCCGACAACGGCTCCATATGTGTAGGGATCAGGTTGTGAATGGTAACGTCGCCCTTTGTAACCGCAGCGGCGATCATGTATGTTCCGGCTTCTATCTGATCCGGGATTATCGAATATGTGAAGTTACCCGGAAGTACGGGTACACCTGTGATCTTTATGCAGTCAGTACCTGCGCCCTTGATGCGCGCGCCCATCGAGTTAAGGAAGTTCGCGACGTCAACGATATGGGGTTCCTTGGCGGCATTGATGATCTCTGTCTTGCCCTGGGCCTTGCAGGCTGCGAGCATCGCATTGATCGTGGCACCGACACTGACGATATCAAGGTAGATCTTCGCGCCGTGAAGCGGATCTGCCTCAAGGTTTACTATACCGCTGTTGATATCTGAAGGTCTGGCCCCCCTCGCACCCATAAGCTGGAAAGCCTTGAGGTGGAGGTCGATAGGACGCTGGCCGAAGTTGCATCCGCCGGGAAGCCTGATCGATGCCTTGCCGCATCTTCCCAAAAGGGCGCCCATCAGATAGTAGGACGCGCGGATCCTTGATACCAGCGGACCTGATGCCTTGTATGTATTAATAGTCGTGGGATCGATCCTGTAAGTGTGGTTGTCAATGGCATCTACTTTGGCGCCAAGTGACCTTAAAAGATCGAACATAACATGGACGTCCAGAATATCCGGGACGTTTTCAAGCGTGCATACGCCGTCGACCATAATGGAAGCGGCTATGACTCCGAGTGCGGCATTCTTACTGCCGCTTATCTCTATATTTCCTCTTAGGGGCGCACCGCCCTTTATCTCATAAGCATAGGTCTTCCCTACGCTGTATTCGTTCTGATCCATCGATTCTCCAACTCACTTGTGCGGTTTTGAATCGTCAAGTATTTTCTTCAACGATGATTTGACCGCTACGTCACTCTTATCCTGGCGGGGTTCTCCTGAAGCATCGGACCCGCCTTCCGAATCATCAGTCTTCTTATTATACCTTTTATGAGTGTCAATTGGGTGAATTACGCGTTTTTCGCGAGATTCACGATTTAATTGCGAAACTGTCTTCCTTTGTTCGGCACTTATCTGAACAACTGGCTGTGTCAAGAGCTTTCTTGCCTCTTCTTTTGCCTGCATCCTGGCTTCCTCTTCACGTGCAAGCGCTTCTGCCTCAGCCGACTGCTGCATCTGGATGACAGGTTCGACAATGGGAGCCGGTCTTACCTGAGGTGCGACGGGTTCCTGAGGCGCAATGTTTACCACGGGAACGGGCTGGACCTGAGGGATCTCACTTACTGCAGGCTGGATAACGGGTGATACCGGAACGCTTTCCTGCGGAACCATCTGCTCGATCGGGATCGAGAGCTGCTCTGCCATCGGGGCGATGGGCTCATTTGCAAGCGTCAGCGGTACTTCTTCGATAGTTGTTTCCTTAGCGCTGTCCATCTCAAGACCAGTAACAGGTCCGTCTTCCTCATCAAAGAAATCCTCAATATAAAGGAGTTCTTCCTTGAGTTCTTCGAATCTTTCCTGTCCGAAAGAAGCGAGGAGCTTAGCCAGTGCCTTATCCTTGGAAGCGACTTCGGTCTCAGGGATTATCTCAAATTCATCTACCAGCGATTCAAGATCCTTATAACCCAAAGATCTTACTGCCTCGCCCTCCTGGAGTCCCAGGAAGTAAGCTGCAGCCCTGTAAAGTGGCTTATCGCTGATTATTCCGGCCTTTGCGTCGTTATATACTCCGTCGAAAACAGTCTTTCCCGTAGGGAGACTGAAAATAAATGTCGCGCCCTGGCCGAAAGTCGAAGTTACGCTGATAACGCCGTCGTGCATATCCGCGATTTCTTTCGCGATCGCAAGTCCGATGCCGGAACCGCCTACTTCCCTGCTTCCTGAGTTATCGACTCTGTAGAAACGCTCGAAAAGGTGCTCAATGTCTTTTGCCGGAATTCCTCTTCCGTTATCGTCGACCTGAACTGCGACTCTGTCATCTATTACCGAAATGCTGATATGTATCTGGTCCTGCGCGACTTTTCCGTCGAAACCGATGTACTTGATGGCATTTGTCAGGAGATTGACTATCGTTCTTACGATAAGTTTTGAATTACCGTAAAGCAGCGGATATGCATTATCTTCGGGCATCGTGAACTTAACGCTGCTCGCGCCCGGATAATCCTGAACATTTGAATATGCTGCAGCGACAGCATCCCTGATATCGAAAATCTCCATACGGCTCGTATGCGAACACTGGGACAATACAAGAAAGTCATCAACGATGTCCTGCATCCTCACGGAATTCTCCTCGATCCTTCCTGTGCCTATAAGCAGGTCTTCTCTGGTGATGGGGTTGCCTTCCTGGCATGTTTTCCTGATCGCGAAAACAGTATTCTTTATTGCAGTAAGCGGAGTCTTAAGCTCGTGTGAGACGTTGGCTGCAAGATCCTTCTGACGTCTTTCGTCATCCCTGATCTGCGTAATGTCATCGACGATTACAATATTAAGATCCTCATTACCGAAGAACTTTGAGTCGGGCTGTGCAGGTCTTCTGATTATCTTGATCTCATATATCTTGCGGTTGTTGAGATAATTAACTCTTATGAGATTAACGCCGTTTTCAAGACTAAGGATATAGTTCGACTTGAGCTGGTTGCCGTTATCGAACGTCTCAAGGAAAGTATTGAGATCCTTAGGCAGACCGCCCTTAAGAAAATCAGGAAGCCTGAAGATCGTCTCGTTGCAGAACAGCGCGCCCTTTGAATCGTAAACGGCAATGCCCAGACCTACTGTATCAAGTACGGCCTTTTGGATGATCTTGTCACGTTCAAGATTATCGAGATTGCCTGTGACCTTTGCCTTAAGCGTAGTGCTGCCGATAAGATACCCGGCCAGAAAGCCTATTAGTACCAATATCAAACCGAGAACCACTAAAATAACGGGGTTCTTAAAGGTCAGTTCTATTGCCGGAAAAAATGCAGCGCTCAAGCTTGCTCCAGATCATTGGGGAAGAAGTATCCGAAACCTCTTCTGGTAAGAATGTACTTAAAGTTCTTCTGGTCAGGTTCGATCTTCTGTCTTGTGCGCTTGATAGTAACGTCGACAGTTCTCTCGTCACCCAAGAAATCAAACTTCCAAACCTGCTTCAAAAGCTCTGATCTGGAACATACTCTGCCCATATTCTGCTCAAGATAGAGCAGGAGCTGGAACTCCCTATTTGTAAGATCACAGCTCTGATCGTACTTATAGGCTTGCATTGCATCGCTGTCAATGATGAGCTCACCGCCGCAATACTCATGCTTGTTTCCGTCAGAACCATGAGGCTTGTTGTTATATTCGTTACGTCTGATCATTGCTCTGAGCTTCTCAACGAGAATCATCGGATCAGACGGCTTTGTGACATAGTCATCCGCACCTGCGCGGAGTGCTTCTACCTGGAACTGGGACATGCTTCCCTTTGCTGTAAGGAACAATACGGGTGTCTTATATCCCTGGTCTCTGAAATCCTTAATAAACTGCATTCCGCTGTAGCCGGGCATCATCCAGTCAAGAATGATTACGTCCGGTCTCTCGATATCCGCAAGTTCAAATCCCTTCTTACCGTCAGTAGCTGTAATTACTGTAAACTCAAAGGATTTGAGCATATCAGCGGTAGAATCTACAACCGCCTTATCGTCATCGATTATCAGGATCTTTGCCATATTCACACCTCGCAAAAAAGACAGCAATAATTGAAATCACATTTATTTTACCAATAATCGATTTTATGTAAATTGTAATATTACATTTTTATGGACTAATTTTTTCAATTATTACAAACGTCTGAAAACGAAAAAGTCCCTCCGCGTTTGTTCGCGAAGGGACTTATATAATCCGGCAGCAATCTATCTTCCCGGGCCGTTGCCAGCCAAGTATTGTCGACGCCAGTGAGCTTAACTTCTGTGTTCGGAATGGGAACAGGTGTGGCCTCACCGCAATAACCACCGGAATGGTTGAGAGTCTTATACCCTCAGGACTGCAAAGAAAACTAATTTCAAGTAAAGAAGCGAGATTAGAAGAATCCTCTCAAGAAATGTATCTTGGAAAAAAGACTTGAAATTACATAACCTTGTGTGGTCAAGTCTTCGGTCATTAGTACCGGTAAGCTGAATGGCTCTCACCACTTACACGCCCGGCCTATCAACTGGTAGTCTTCC